>NZ_JBIWFI010000002.1:0-683542 GCF_044762985.1 Streptomyces sp. NPDC096339
TTGATTTTTGGCACGCTGTTGAGTTCTCAAGGAACGGACGCTTCCTTTGTACTCACCCTCTCGGGCTTTCCTCCGGGCTTTCGTTCTGCTGTCTTACGTTCCAGACTCTATCAGAGTCTTTCTCGCTCGCTTTCCAGGTTCTTCGCTTTCGCGTTTTCCCTTTCCGGCGTTTCCGACTCTATCAGATCCTTTCGGGCCTGACTCCCAGTCAGCGGGCTTTGCCTTCGAGGCTGTTGGGCCCTTCCGGCGAGTGAGACAGTAGCGGATTCCTTGCCCCCGACCTAATCGGCGGCTGCGCCCTCGGACGCGGATTCCTCATTCGCAAATACGCATGAAAACGAGACGACGAAGTGCGTCGTTTCGTTCGAATGTGTAGTGCGGGATGGCTGTCCGGGGACCGACCGGAGTCGGCGCTCACGTCGGACAACTCGAAGAACCTTACGGACCTGGGACACCTGTGTCAACCCCCGGCTGACCGGCCCGGCGGGGAGGGCCGCGCGGGGTGGCGAAACCTCACGACGTCTTCACCTCGTGCCCTCTACCCTCGGTGCATGACTACGCATGCGCTCACGCTCAGCCTTCGCTGGTGGGCCGCCTGACGGCGGCCGACCTTCCACGCGAGCACGCATGCGCTCACGGCCGCCGCTTCGGCGGCCGTTTCTGTTTCTCCCCTCCCGGGAGTGGCTCGGTCGCCCGACGCGGCGGCTTGGACACCACCACTCACACAAGGGAGAGCAGGACATGACGAGGGTCTTCAGCGGGATCACGCCGTCGGGGCATCTGACGCTGGGCAACTACCTGGGGGCCATCCGGCAGTGGGTCGCGACCGAGCAGCCGGCCGGGGACGCGCTGTTCTGCGTCGTGGATCTGCACGCGCTGACCACCGAGCACGATCCGGCGCGGGTGGGCCGGCTCAGCAGGCAGGCCGCGACGCTGTTCCTCGCCGCCGGGCTGGATCCGCGGCGGTGCACCCTCTTCGTACAGAGCCATGTCGACGAGCACACCCGACTGTCGTACCTGCTGGAGTGCACCGCCACCGACGGGGAGCTGCGGCGGATGATCCAGTACCGGGAGAAGGCGGCGAAGGCCGAGGCCTCGGGGCAGGGGGTACGGCTGTCACTGCTGACGTATCCCGTGCTGATGGCGGCCGACATCCTGGCGTACGGGGCGGACGAGGTACCGGTGGGTGAGGACCAGCGGCAGCACGTGGAGCTGACCCGGGATCTGGCGGTGCGGTTCAACCAGCGGTACGGACGTGCCTTCACCGTGCCCAAGGCCAGGGTTCCGGCGGTCGCCGCGCGGGTCATGGACCTCCAGCAGCCCACCTCGAAGATGGGGAAGTCCGCCGAGAACGGCGCCGGGATCGTCTACCTGCTCGATGAACCGGCGGTGATCACCAAGAAGGTGATGCGGGCCGTGACGGACAGCGGGGACAGCGGGGTGGTCTACGACCGGGCCGCCCGGCCGGGGGTGGCGAACCTGCTGGACATCCTGGCCGCCTGTACCGGTGGGGAACCGGAGAAGCTCGCCTCGCGGTACGGCCAGTACGGGCCGCTGAAGCGGGATGTCGCCGAGGCGGTGGTGGAGCTGCTGCGGCCCCTGCGGGAACGGCACGCGGAGCTGGCTGCCGATCCGGGCGAGGTGGAGCGGGTGCTGCGGGAGGGAGCCGGGCGGGCCCGGGCCATCGCGCGACCGGTGGTGGACCGGGCGTACCGGGCCATCGGGCTGCTGGCGCCCTGAAGGAGTGGGCGGGAATGCGGCAGGGCCCGGCGGTGCCGGGCCCTGCCGTCGGGTCGTCTCCGGTCAGCTGCTGCCGCCGGCGAGTTCGCGGCTGCGGTCCCGGGCGGCTTCGAGGGCTGCGATCAGGGCGGCGCGTACCCCGTGCTTCTCCAGCTCGACGATGGCGTTGATGGTCGTACCGGCCGGGGAGGTGACGGCCTCGCGGAGCTTGACCGGGTGCTCGCCGCTGTCGCGGAGCATGACGGCGGCGCCGATCGCGGCCTGGACGATCAGGTCGTGGGCCTGGGCGCGGGGCAGGCCGAGGAGGATGCCGGCGTCGGTCATCGCCTCGACGAGGTAGTAGAAGTACGCGGGCCCGGAGCCGGAGAGCGCGGTGGCCGCGTCCTGCTGGGACTCGGGGACGCGCAGGGTCTTGCCGACCCCGCCGAAGATCTCCTCGGTGTGGGCGAGGTGCTCGGCGGTGGCGTGGCTGCCGGCCGAGATGACGGACATCGCCTCGTCGACGAGGGCGGGGGTGTTCGTCATGACGCGGACGACGGGAGTGCCGGGGGCGAGCCGTTCCTCGAAGAAGGAGGTGGGGATGCCCGCGGCGCCGCTGATGACCAGGCGGTCGGCGGGGACGTGCGGGGCGAGCTCTTCGAGGAGCTTGCCCATGTCCTGCGGCTTGACGGTGAGGATGAGGGTGTCGGCGCGCTTGGCGGCCTCGGCGTTGGAGACCGCCTCGACGCCGTAGCGGCTGCTGAGCTCCTCGGCGCGTTCGGCGCGGCGAGCGGTGACGAGGAGCTTCGAGGCGGGCCGGCCGCCGCGGATCATTCCGCTGAGCAGGGCCTCGCCGATCTTGCCGGTACCGAGGACTGCCACTGTCTGGGTCATGCCCGATTCACCTCGCCGAACTGTTCTTGACTGTGTCACACATCCTTGCACCCGGGCCGGGGAGCGGGCGGGAGTGTCCGGAGTGCGGTCAAGGCGTGCGGCGGCGGAGGGTGGCCGCGCCGAGGGCGAGTACGAGCAGGGCGCAGGCGGCGACGATCACGGCGTCGCGGACGAAGTCGGCGGTCATGTCGGTGTGGGTGAGGACCTGGGTCATGCCGTCGACGGCGTACGACATGGGCAGGACGTCCGAGATGCCTTCGAGGACCGGGTGCATGGTGCTGCGGGCCGCGAACAGGCCGCACAGCAGCAGCTGGGGGAAGATCACCGCCGGCATGAACTGGACGGCCTGGAACTCCGAGGCGGCGAAGGCGGAGACGAAGAGGCCGAGGGCCGTGCCGAGCAGGGCGTCGAGGAGGGCGACGAGCAGGAGCAGCCAGGGCGAGCCGATGACGTCGAGGCCGAGCAGCCAGAGGGCGAGGCCGGTGGCGAGGAGGGACTGGACCACGGCGACGGCGCCGAAGGCGAGGGCGTAGCCGGCGATGAGGTCGCCCTTGCCCAGCGGCATGGCGAGGAGGCGTTCGAGGGTGCCGGAGGTGCGCTCGCGGAGGGTAGCGATGGAGGTCACCAGGAACATGGTGATGAGGGGGAAGATCCCGAGGAGTGACGCGCCGATGCCGTCGAAGGTGCGGGGGCTGCCGTCGAAGACGAAGCGCAGCAGGGTCAGCATCAGGACGGGGACCAGCAGCATCAGCGCGATGGAGCGCGGGTCGTGGCGGAGCTGGCGCAGGACGCGGCCTGCGGTGGCGAGGGTGCGGGCGCCGTTCATCGCTGGGTCTCCTTGGCGAGGGCGTTGGCTCGTGCGTTCGCTTCGTCCACGAGGCGGAGGAAGCCCTCTTCGACGGTGTCGGAGCCGGTACGGCTGCGGAGTGCGTCGGGGGTGTCCTGCGCGAGGATGCGGCCCTCGCGCATGAGGAGCAGGTCGTGGCAGCGCTCGGCTTCGTCCATGACGTGGGAGGAGACCAGGATCGTGGCGCCTCGGGTGGCGGCGATGTCGTGGAAGAGGTTCCACAGGTCGCGGCGCAGGACGGGGTCGAGGCCGACGGTGGGTTCGTCGAGGACGAGCAGCTCGGGGGTGCCGAGCAGGGCGACGGCGAGGGAGACGCGGCTGCGCTGGCCGCCGGAGAGGTTTCCGGCGAGGGCGTCGGCGCGGGTGGTGAGGTCGACGTCGGTGATGGCCCGCTGTACGGCGGCGGCGCGGCGTTCCGCCGCCGACCGGCCGGGGTCGAGGATCGCGGCGAAGTAGTCGAGGTTCTGCCGGACGGTGAGGTCGTCGTAGACGGAGGGCGCCTGGGTGACGTAGCCGATGCGGGAGCGCAGCTCGGGGTGGCCGGCGGGGCGGCCGAGGACGTCGAGGGTGCCGGTGACGTGGGCCTGGGTGCCGACGACGGCGCGCATGAGGGTGGATTTGCCGCAGCCGGAGGGGCCGAGGAGGCCGGTGATGCGGCCGCGGGGGACGTCGAAGGCGATGTCGTCGAGGACGGTGCGCGGGGCGCGGCCGGTGCCGCGGCGGACGGTGAGGGCGTGGGCGTGGACGGCGTGGAGTGCGTGGACGGCATGGACGGCTGGGTCCGGGGGCGCCCCGGCCCCGTCGCGCGGGTTATTCATCATGTGATGAATAATGCTCCTGGCTGTGCCAGGGCGTCAATCGGCCGGGGGGTGCGGGCTTGGCGGGCTTGGCGGGAGCGCGCTTCGGGTGCGCTTCGGGTGCGCTTTGCGCTACTTCTTGCGCTTGGGGCGGCGCGCGGCGGGGTTGCCCGTGCGAGAGCTGCGGCGGCGCTCGAACTCGGTCTTGGCCCGCTCGTACTCGGTGCGGCGGAGCTTCTCGCCGGGGGCTTCGGTGAGGGAGCGCAGGAAGTACGCGATGAGGGAGCCGATGAAACCGATCGCCTTGAGGCCCTTGAGGGCGGCCTCGTCGGAGGACGGGGCGGGGCGGCGGCCGAAGGATTCCCAGGTCTTGGCGAAGGCGATGGCGCTGGCGATCGCGAAGAGGACGACGACGGAGATGCTGAGGAACGGGCCGACGTCGCCGATCTCCAGGCCCTCGTAGGCGAGGCGGAGCAGGTACGCGGCGGCGGCCGCGGCGAGGAGCGAGCCGATGGCCAGGCCGGCGCGGCGCAGGGCGTAGCCGCCGTCGTGGTTCACCCAGGTGGTGCCGAAGAAGCGGATCGCCTCGGGCTCGGGGCCGGTGGGCGCGGTGGGCGCCGCGGGCGCCGGGGCCGGGGCCTGCGCGGCCGGCTCGGCGGGGGTGCTCTGGTCTCGCTGGTCGTCGTCGCTCACACCAGCGATTATCCCTCGCCGGGCCGGTCGGGCGGGGTGTGTCTCACGTGTCAGACGGGGGCCGGGTGGGGCCTGGGCCGTCTCCTTCGGAGCTTGCCGGTCGAGCCCGCGTCGCCGGTGTCGGGGCGGCGCGGGTCGGGCAGGGTCGGGAAGAGACGGCCGGGAGCCCGGTCCCTCAGCCGCAGCGGTTGGCCACGTAGCCGTCGCTGCCCGTCTTCACGTAGCGTCCGAGATGAACCGGCCGTTGCCGGTGCAGTCCCCGAGGTCGGTGGTGCCGTACGGGCCCGAGACCCACGTGCCGGGGCCCTGGCAGCGGATCGTGACGTACCCGCCCTCCGGCAGCACGTCGACGATCGAGCAGTTGGTGCCCGGGCCGCTGCGGACGTTGACCCGGTAGCCGGGCGCGAGCGGGTACGTCGTCAGCCCCGCGTCGGCGATGGCCTCGCCGGCCGAAGCCAGCGCGATGGCCGGGGCCATGGCCACGACGGCGCCGCCGAGGCCGAGCATGCGTCGTCTGGTGATCGTTACGTTCGCCCTGGAAATCAGCCGCAGTGGGCGGCGACGTAGCCTGAGCTGCCCGTCTTGACGTACGCGTCGGAGACGAACTGGCCGTTGCCGATGCAGTCCCAGAGGTTCGTGGTGCCGTACGGGCCCGAGATCGTGGTGCCCTCGCACTGGCAGCGGATCGTGACCCACGCTCCGAGCGTCAGGACCCTGACCACCGAGTAATTCGTGCCGGGTCCGCTGCGCACCTTCAGTTGGACGCCGGGTGCGACCGGATAGGAGTCGTAGCCCGAGTCTCCGGCAAGGCTCTGGACCTCGTCCAGGCCATTCAGTTCGTTCTCAACCGACATACGAAATCTCCCCCTTGAGCGTGACGCTCCGCAACTCGCGCAGGGTAGCAGGACCTTCCCGATTCATATGAGCCATCGACTAGGCTCCGGCGGGGGTGGTCGGCGGTGCACTCACTGCGTGCGGAACGGGCCGGGTTTCCGGAATACGCCGGGCAGTACCGGCTGGAATCGGTGCTGGGTTCCGGCGGCATGGGCGTGGTGCATTTGGCCACCTCCGACTCCGGGCTGCGGCTCGCGGTCAAGGTCGTACACGCCGAGCACGCGGTGGATCCGGAGTTCAGGGCCCGCTTCCGGCAGGAGGTCGCGGCCGCGCGACGGGTGAGCGGGGCCTTCACCGCGCCCGTCGTGGACGCGGACCCGGATGCCGAACGGCCCTGGATGGCCACCCTGTTCATCGACGCCCCGACCCTCGCCGACCGGGTACGGGAACGGCCACTCGACGCCGCCGAGGCGGCCCGGCTCGGTGCCGGGCTGGCGGAGGCACTGCGGGACATTCACCGGGTGGGGGTCGTGCACCGCGATCTGAAGCCCAGCAACGTCCTGATGGCACCCGACGGGGTCCGGGTCATCGACTTCGGGATCTCGCGGCCCGCCGACAGCGATCTGCGGACCGAGACCGGAAAGCTGATCGGGACACCGCCCTTCATGGCCCCCGAGCAGTTCCAGCGGCCGAAGGAGGTGGGGCCGGCCGCGGACGTGTTCGCGATGGGCTCCGTACTGGTGCACGCGCTGACCGGGCACGGGCCGTTCGACTCCGACAGCCACTACCTGGTCGCGTACCAGGTGGTCCACAACGAACCCGACCTCACCGGTGTGCCGCCCTCGCTCGCGCCGATCGTCGCCCGGTGCCTCGCGAAGGATCCGGCCGACCGGCCCACGCCCGGCGCGCTGCTCCTCGAACTGCGGGCCGCCGCGTATCCGACGGGCGAGCAAACGCGCGCGTTCATCCCCCAGCCGCGACGGCCGCTGGTCGACGAGTCGAAGCCGAGTAGTGCCGAGGAGGACACCCACCGACGGGTACGCCTTCCCTCCACCGGAACCAACCCGGCCCGCAGGACCCGGCGTCTTGCCACTGCGACGGCTGTCACGGTGCTGCTGACGGGTGGGGCCGCCGGGGCCTACGCACAATTCGGGTCGACCGGGGGCGACAAGGAACGGGCGGTCTCCCGTCACGAGGCGCCCGCGCGGGGAGCGGACCTGGCGGCGCGCACGCCGTGGTCCGCCGTGGTCGGGGGCTCCGGGCAGGGGAACGCGGTAGCGGCCTGTTCGTGGGCACCCGGCGCCCTCTACTGTTCCGCACCCGGCGTCCTTGCGGCCCGACTGAACCCTGCCGACGGGACTGCGAGCTGGACGGTACCGACGCCGGCCGCGAGTGCCCGTACCCCAGGGGCCACCTCCACCGCACCCGTCGCGAGCGGAGACCTACTGCTCTCCGTGGCCACGGGAAGTGGAGTACTCCAGGCAATGGATCCGGTGACTGGTGCGCTGCGGTGGCACAAGGATCTACCGCAGGGCACGCGGACGGTGCCGTGCGGCCAGAAAGTTCTTCTCGTCACCGATTCCGGGAACGCCACGGCAGTCGACTCGGCTACCGGAAAGACGGCCTGGTCCAAGCGTCTCGGAGGAACGGGGGCCCTGTGGGCCGTCGGTCCGGAGCAGCCGAACGGCGGTCGCCACCTGTACGTCTCGACGCGCTCCCCTGACGGTGCCTCGTCGCAGGTCTCGGCGTTCGACCCGGTGAGCGGCACCCTGCAGTGGCAAGTCCATGCATCGGGAACACTCAATCCCCTCGGTACGGCGCAAGGCGGGCTGTATCTGACGTCGATCGACGCTCACGACAAGACGGGCGAAGTCGTGCGCATCGATCTGGGTACGCACGCGGTGCGGCGTACCGCGCTCTCGGTCCCGCAATCGCAGGCCGAGGCCACCGTCGGACCGAACGGGGTGGTCTACGTCATCGCGATCTCGGGCGCTCTGACAGCCATCGGCCCCGACAAGGAGCTCTGGCGGCTGGAGACCGCCGTGAGCGCAGCCTCCCGCCCCGTCGCCGACAACGGGCGCGTGTACGCGATGGCGGCCGACGGGCGGCTGCTCGGCATCGATGCCGCGAACGGACGGCTGGTCGGGCAGACGAACCCGCGCATGGGCAACGGCAAGGGCACCTACACCGCCACGATCCCCGCCCCCGTCGTCGCCGACGGCCGGGTGTTCGGGGCCGCGCCCGACGGGACCGTGTTCGCCGTGGACGCGGCGAACCCCGCCGGGTGGTGATGCGCCCGGCGGGGTTCGGAGGCAGTGCGGCGGGTCAGCCCAGGCGGGACACGTCGCGGACCGCGCCCTTGTCGGCGCTGGTGGCCATCGCGGCGTACGCGCGCAGGGCCGCCGAGACCGTGCGGTCGCGGTCCTTCGGGGCGTAGACGCCGCCCAGGGCCTCGTGGCGGGCCGCCAGCGTGGCCTCGTCCACCAGGAGCTCGATCGTGCGGTTCGGGATGTCGATGCGGATCCGGTCGCCGTCCTCCACGACCGCGATGTTGCCGCCCGAGGCCGCCTCCGGGGAGGCGTGGCCGATGGAGAGGCCCGAGGTGCCGCCGGAGAACCGGCCGTCCGTCACCAGGGCGCAGACCTTGCCGAGGCCGCGGCCCTTGAGGAAGGAGGTCGGGTAGAGCATCTCCTGCATGCCGGGGCCGCCGCGCGGGCCCTCGTAGCGGATGACGACGACGTCGCCCGCCTTGATCTCCTTGCGGAGGATCTTGTCGACGGCCTCGTCCTGCGACTCGCAGACGACCGCCGGGCCCTCGAACGTCCAGATCGACTCGTCGACGCCGGCCGTCTTGACGACGCAGCCGTCGACGGCGAGGTTGCCCTTGAGGACGGCCAGGCCGCCGTCCTTGGAGTACGCGTGCTGGACGGAGCGGATGCAGCCGCCCTCGGCGTCGAGGTCGAGGCTCTCCCAGCGCTCGGACTGGGAGAAGGCGGTGGCGGAGCGGACGCAGCCGGGGGCCGCGTGCCACAGCTCCATGGCCACCTCGGAGGCGGTGCCGGAGCGGGCGTCCCACTTCGCCAGCCAGTCCTCCAGGTTGGTGGAGTGGACGGAGGTGACGTCCTTGTTCAGGAGGCCGCCGCGGTGCAGCTCGCCCAGGATGGCGGGGATGCCGCCGGCCCGGTGGATGTCCTCCATGTAGTAGGTGCCGCCGGGCGCCACGTTCGGCGCGACCTTCGCCAGGCACGGGACACGGCGCGAGACGGCGTCGATGTCCTTGAGGTCGTAGTCCAGACCCGCTTCCTGGGCCGCGGCCAGCAGGTGCAGGATCGTGTTGGTGGAGCCGCCCATGGCGATGTCGAGGGCCATGGCGTTCTCGAAGGCCTCACGGGAGGCGATGGAGCGCGGCAGGACGGAGTAGTCGTCCTGCTCGTAGTGGCGCTTGGTGATCTCGACGATCGTGCGGCCGGCGTCCTCGTACAGGGCGCGGCGGGCGGTGTGCGTGGCGAGGACCGAGCCGTTGCCCGGCAGGGCCAGGCCGATGGCCTCGGCGAGGCAGTTCATCGAGTTGGCGGTGAACATGCCGGAACAGCTGCCACAGGTGGGACAGGCGTTCTCCTCGATGCGCAGCACGTCCTCGTCGGAGACGTTCTCGTTCGCCGCGTCGACCATGGCGTCGATCAGGTCGAGCTTGCGGACGGTGCCGTCCACCAGCGTCGCCTGGCCGGCCTCCATCGGGCCGCCGGACACGAACACGACCGGGATGTTGAGGCGCATGGCGGCCATCAGCATGCCGGGGGTGATCTTGTCGCAGTTGGAGATGCAGATCAGGGCGTCGGCGCAGTGCGCCTCGACCATGTACTCCACGCTGTCCGCGATCAGGTCGCGGGAGGGCAGGGAGTAGAGCATGCCGGCGTGGCCCATGGCGATGCCGTCGTCGACGGCGATCGTGTTGAACTCGCGCGGGATGGCACCGGCGGCGCGGATCGCGTCGGAGACGATGCGGCCGACCGGCGCCAGGTGCGTGTGCCCGGGGACGAACTCGGTGAACGAGTTGGCGACCGCGATGATCGGCTTGCCGATGTCCTCGCTCGCTACGCCCGAGGCACGCATTAGGGCGCGTGCGCCCGCCATGTTGCGGCCGTGGGTGACGGTGCGGGACCTCAGCTCGGGCATGGTTCACTCCCCATGAGTGCGGCTGTACGGTCAGCCGCGACTGCGGATATGGCTCAGCTACGAGGCTACGCCCACCGCTCGGGATCCGGACAGCTCGTCCGGATCTCGGGACGAGAGGGTCACTCTTCGGGCAGGTTCACGCCTCGGTCAGGTACCGCTGCAGGGTGGGGGCCACGAGGGTCACGATGGCCTCCGGGTCCGCCGAGGCCAGCGGCTCGACCCGGACCACGTACCGCAGGATCGCGATGCCGACCATGTGCGAGGCGGCCAGCTCCGCCCGGAACGTCGGATCGGGCACGTCGAGCTCGACGGCCACCCGCTCCAGCACCCGGCGCAGCACCAGCCCCCGCAGCACCTTCGCCGCGGCTTCGTGGGTGAGCGCGGAACGGATGACCGCGAGCAGCGGGACCCGGGTGACCGGGTTCTCCCACACCCCCAGGAAATAGCGGGCGAGCCGCTCCCCGATGCCCTCCGGCCCCTCACCGAGGATCGCCGGAACCACCAGGGCGGGCTCCATGCTCACCTCGATGGCGGCGGCGAAGAGGTCTTCCTTGCTGCCGAAGTAGTGGTGCACCAGGGCCGGGTCCACGCCGGCCACCTTCGCGATGCCGCGCACGGACGTCTTGTCGTACCCGCGTTCCGCGAACACCTCCCGGGCTGCGAGCCGGATGCGCTCCTGGGTGCCGGGGCCGTCGTCGGCCTCGTCCTGGCGCGGCCGGCCGGGACCCCGGCGCCGCTTCACGGGTTCGCTCATGGGCGCCGGGCCTCGTGCCGGCGGGCCGTCGCGGTCGTCGCGGTCGTCGCGGTCGTCGCGGTCGTCGCCAGGTGCAGGCGTGTGAAGGCCAGCGCTTCGGCGAGATCGGCCTCCCGCTCCGCCGAGGACATGGCCCGCCGCGTGTTCACCTCGATCACCACGTGCCCGTCGAAGGAGGACCGGGCGAGGCGTTCCAGCAGCTCCGCGCACGGCTGCGTACCGCGCCCGGGGACCAGGTGCTCGTCCTTCGCCGAACCGTTTCCGTCGGCGAGGTGCACGTGGGCCAGCCGGTCGCCCATCCGGTCGATCATCGCGGTGGCGTCGGTCCGCGCCGTCGCCGTGTGGGAGAGGTCGACGGTGAAGTGCCGGTAGTCGTCCTTGGTGACGTCCCACTCGGGCGCGTAGGCGAGCATCTCGCGGTCCCGGTACCGCCACGGATACATGTTCTCGACGGCGAACCGCACATCGGTCTCGTCGGCCATCCGCCAGATCCCGGCCACGAACTCCCGCGCGTACTGCCGCTGCCATCGAAAGGGCGGATGCACGACCACGGTGCTCGCCCCCAGCCGCTCGGCGGCGGCCTGCGCCCGCTGCAGCTTCGTCCAGGGATCCGTCGACCACACCCTCTGGGTGATCAGCAGGCAGGGCGCGTGCACGGCGAGGATCGGCACCTGGTGCTGCTCCGACAGCCGCCGCAGGGCGTCCACGTCCTGGCTGACCGGGTCCGTCCACACCATGACCTCGACGCCGTCGTAGCCGAGGCGCGCGGCGATCTCGAAGGCGGTCGCCGTCGACTCCGGGTAGACGGAGGCGGTGGAAAGGGCGACTTTCGCGGTCGGGACACGGACTGGTTCTGCCACGGAGACAGCGTACGGGGCTCGGCGGGCCCGGGCGGGATGGCTTTCCTCACCCCGAGGCCCACCCGGTCCCGCGCGCGTACGGTGGAAATGCGGCCGAACGGGCAAGCCCGTACGGGCACTGCCGGCCCTGCGGGCGATCACCCTCGGCGATGCGGTCTTCTGCTCGCTCCAGCACAGGAGGGAAAGGCCATGCCCGAGCACAGCATCGGCACCCGGGAGGAATTCGAGGCAGCCCGCCGGGAACTGCTCGTGGAGGAGAAAGAACTCACCCGCCGCGGCGACGAGCTCGCGCGCAAGCGCCGGGAGCTCCCCTGGGTACCGGTCGAGAAAGAGTACGTCTTCGAGACCGCCCAGGGCACCAAGGGGCTCGCGGACCTCTTCGACGGGCGCTCTCAACTCCTCGTCTACCACTTCATGTTCGGCCCGCCGTACGAGGCCGGCTGCCCGGTCTGTTCCTCGATCGCGGACACCCTCGACCCCAACGCGGTCCACCTCGGGGCCCGCGACGTCACGCTGATCTGCTCCTCGCGTGCGCCCGTCGGCAAGCTCCTCGCCTACCGCGACCGGATGGGCTGGAGCTTCGACTGGGTGTCCTCCGGGGGCAGCGACTTCCACCGCGACCTGGGCTTCCAGTACACGGAGGAGGAACTGGAACCGTTCCTCCGGGGCGAGATCCCCCCGACCGTGACCCAGATGGCGAAGGCGACGGGCACGGACGTGCTCGGTTACGTCACCGAGGGCCCCGGCATGAGCTGCTACGCCCTGTCGGACGGCACCGTCTACCGCACGTACGTCACCACCGCCCGCGGCCTCGAACCCGCGATGGCCTACTACGGCCTCCTCGACCGCACCGCGATGGGCCGCCACGAGGACGGCGAGGACACGCACTGGCTGCGCCGCCACGACGAGTACGGGCCGGCCTGAGCGGTTGCCGCCGGGCGGGTCCGTGCCGGTCCGTGCCGGTCCGTGCCGGTCCGCGCCGGGTGCCGGTCCGGGCCGGGTGCCGGTCCGGGCCGGGGTGCGGGCCGGGCCGGGGTGCGGGCCGGGGTGCCGCTGCGCGTAGCTGGTCCCCGCCCCGCCCTTTCTCCGTTTCCCGGGGCTCCGCCCCAGACCCCGCGCCTCAAACGCCGGCGAGGCTGGAAGTGGGGCCCCGCCCCGGACCCCGGACCCCGGACCTCAAACGCCGGACGGGCTGGAAGGCAGGGCACTCCGCCCGGACTCCGGTCTTCAGTCGCCGAACGGGCTGCGAGCCGGGGCGCAGCCCCCCGGGCGGGGTCGTACCGGCTACCCCACCGGCTCTCCCGGTGTCGGCAGGTGGTCCAGGCGGCGCAGGATCACGCCCTCCCTCAGGGCCCACGGGCAGATTTCCAGCGCGTCCACGCCGAACAGGTCCATAGCGCCCTCCGCGACCAGCGCACCCGCCAGGAGCTGGTTCGCCCGGCCCTCCGAGACGCCCGGGAGGGCCGCCCGCTGGGCCGTGGTCATCGCGGCCAGGCGGGGGACCCACTCCTCCAGGGACTTGCGGGTCAGGTCGCGCTGGACGTACAGGCCCTCCGCCGAGCGCGCCGCACCCGTGATGCGCGCCAGCTGCTTGAAGGTCTTCGAGGTCGCCACGACGTGGTCCGGCGCACCGAAGCGGCTGAACTCTCCGACGGTCCGGGCGATCTCCGCCCGTACGTGCCGGCGCAGGGAGCGGATGTCCAGCGGGTCGGGCGGGTCCCCGGGGAGCCAGCCCGCCGTGAGGCGGCCGGCGCCCAGCGGGAGGGAGACGGCCGCGTCCGGGTCCTCGTCGATGCCGAACGCGATCTCCAGGGAACCGCCGCCGATGTCGAGGACCAGCAGCTTCCCCGCCGACCAGCCGAACCAGCGGCGTGCCGCCAGGAAGGTCAGCCGGGCCTCGTCGTCGCCGCTGAGCACGGGCAGCTCGATGCCGACCTCGGCCTTGACCCGCGCCAGGACCTCGTCCGCGTTGGTGGCCTCGCGCACGGCGCTGGTCGCGAACGGGAGGACGTCCTCGCAGCCCTTGTCCTCGGCGGCCTGCACGGCATCGGCGAGGACGGAGATCAGACGCTCTATGCCCTCGGGGGTGACGGCGCCGCCCTCGTCGAGCAGCTCCGCCAGCCGCATCTCCACCTTGTGCGAATGCGCGGGCAGCGGGCGCGCGCCGGGGTGCGCGTCCACCACCAGCAGGTGGACCGTATTCGAACCCACATCCAGGACACCGAGTCTCATAGGGGGAAACGCTACTGCGGCGAACGCGCAGGGGTCTCGTAAGGGGCGTTTACGCTTGGGTTTGTGCCAAATATGAAGAAGGCCGACAAGACCCGGTCGAAGAAGGACGCGGGCAAGGGCAAGGCCAAGAGCAGCCCTAATACCAACACCGAGCAGGGCGTCGCCGACGAGAAGGGCCTGGACTTCCCCCGGGCCTGGGTGGAGTTCCCCGACCCCGCCGACGCGGAACAGGTCTTCCGCTGCGACCTGACCTGGCTGACCTCCCGCTGGACCTGCATCTTCGGCAGCGGCTGCCAGGGCATCCAGGCGGGCCGGGCCGACGACGGCTGCTGCACGCTGGGCGCGCACTTCTCCGACGAGGACGACGAGAAGCGGGTCGCCGAGCACGTGGCGCGGCTGACGCCGGAGCTGTGGCAGTTCCACGACGTCGGCAGTGAGACCGGCTGGACGCAGTTCGACGACGACGGGGAGAAGCAGACCCGCCGCTGGGACGGCGCCTGCATCTTCCTGAACCGGCCCGGTTTCGCGGCCGGGGCCGGCTGCTCGCTGCACATCCTCGCCCTGCGGGAGGGCAAGGAGCCGCTGGAGACCAAGCCGGACGTGTGCTGGCAGCTGCCGATCCGCCGTACGTACGACTGGATCGACCGGCCCGACGACACCCGCGTGCTCCAGGTGTCGATCGGCGAGTACGACCGCCGCGGCTGGGGCCCCGGGGGCCACGACCTGCACTGGTGGTGCACGTCGGCCACGTCCGCGCACGGCGCCGGCAAGCCGGTGTACGAGTCGTACAAGGCGGAGCTGACCGAGCTGATGGGCAAGGAGGGCTACGCGGCCCTCGTGGAGCTGTGCGAGGCGCGGCTGTCGTCGCTCCTGCCGATGGCTCCGCACCCGGCGGACCCGGCCTAGCCGGCGCCCGCCGCGCCGGTGCTCACGGCGCGGGCGTCGCCCCCGGGGCCGGGGAAACCGTTCCGCCCGGCCCCGGCCCCGGCTCGCTCGCGGCGGGCGTCGGCGCCGGGGACCCGGGCGGGGTCTCGGACGGCGTCGGGGTGGGGGTCGGCGTCGGAGTCGGCGTGGGGGTCGGCCGCGGGCTCTCGGACTGCGCGGAAGTCGGGGTCGCGGTGGGCGTCGGGGTCGGTTGCGGTGCCGGGCGCCCCCGCCCCTGGATGGAGACCACGGTGCCGCCCGGATCGACGCCCACCCGGGCCCTCCAGGCGCCCACGGGCTGGGCCTCCGGGTCCACGGCGATGGTCAGGGTGACCGATTCTCCTGGGGCCAGGGTGCCCGCCGTACGGCTCGCGCGCAGCCAGGGCGCGTCGGACCACAGCCGCCAGTCCACCGGGGCGCCCCCGGAGGCGGTGAGGGTGAGCACGGTGGTGCTTCCGTACGAGGACGCGGCCACGGTGAGCCGGCCGGCGACCCCGGCCCGGTCCGTCACCGGGGGGCCGCTGCTGATCACCTCGACGGAGACGTCGGGGTCCGCGCTGCCCGGGGCGAATCCGGGGGCGCCGGTGGTGGTGGCGGTGTTCCCGGTGTTCTCGTACGCGGCCAGCGGGTGGCCGTCGGTACGGGCCGTCGGGAGCTCCGACTCGCTCGCGGAGATACGGGCGGAGGCGCCGCCGACGGGCTCGCTGGTGCTGGGCGCGCCCCGGTAGGCCGCCCACAGCGCCAGCACCGGGGCCGCGACGACGGTGGCGACGACGGTGGTGGTCACGGCGCGGGCGCGCAGCCGGTCGCGGCGGGCGGCGCGGTCCTTGGGGTCCATCGGGAAGCCGGTGCGGTCGAAGCGCGGGCCGGGGCCGCGGCTCCGGCCGCCGCGGCCGGAGCGGAGCATCGCGGCGTGGACGGCGGTACGGGGTGCCGGGACGAGCGGGAGGCCGACCGGGTCGATACCGCCGGAGCCGGGCCAGGGAGCCGCGGCGCCCACGCGTTCGGCGACGCGGCGGCACCGCGGGCAGTCGTCGACGTGTCGTACGAGCTCGGCGCGCAGGCTGCTGGACAGGAGCACGCCCCCGCCGGCGGCACCACCTCCGAACCCGGCCCCGCCACCGGCCCCGTCGTCGCCGGTGAGCCGGGAGACCGCCGGGCAGTTGCCGGTCTCGACGACGGCGAGGGCGGCGCGGGTGCGCTCCACCTCGCAGGCGGCGCCGGTCAGCAGCTCGCGGGCGGCGGCCGGGGGCGTACCGAGGACGGCTGCGAGTTCGCCGACGCCGAGGCGGTGGCGGACGGCGAGTTCGAGGGCCTCGCGCTGTTCGGGCGTGGTGCCGGCGGCCTCCGGCCAGGCGAGGCGGGCCAGCTCGGTACGGCGGTAGGCGCTGACGTCAAGCGGGCGGTGCGCGGGCGTCGCGGTGTCCGGGGCTCCGTCACCACCCGGCGCACGGCCGTGGCCGGTGTGCTCCGGCGCACGCCGGGCGGAATGCGCGCCCTGCCTCGCGCGCCGTTGCTCCGCGAGCCTGCGCAGGCAGCCCCAACGGGCGAGGGCGTACAGCCAGGCCCGCCGGTCCCCCTCGTGGGGGCAGCGGCCGGGGTGCCGCTCGGCCACGGCCAGGACGTCGCCGAGCACGTCGGTGGCGGTGTCGTGGTCGCACAGCACCGACAGGCAGTACGTGAACAGGCCGTCCAGGTAGGGCTCGTGCCGGAAGGCGGGCGGCTGCTCCGCGTCGAGAGGGGCGCGCCCGTGCGCCCGGTGTGCGCCGGTGCGCGGTGAGGGGTGTGCCTGGTGGCTGCTGTTCACCTGGCGACCGTAGGCGGCACGCCGGTGACGCCTCGGAAGCCTTCAGCACATTTAGCCCTTATGGGTGAACAGATCGGTACGGCACTGACACGGCAACTGACACCGGCACTTACATCGGCGCCGACAGCGGCACTTACACCGGCTCCGACACCGGCGCCGACGCCGTGTCGACGGCTCCGGGCGGCCGCCTGTGCCCCCCGCACGAAGCCCGCTGTCAGAACCGGCGGCTACCGTTGCGGCATGGCTGCCCGTACATCTCGTTCATCCGCCAAGGACCGGCCGTCCTACCGCTGCTCCGAGTGCGGCTGGACGACCGCGAAATGGCTCGGCCGGTGCCCCGAATGCCAGGCGTGGGGCACCGTCGAGGAGATGGGCGCGCCCGCCGTGCGGACCACCGCGGCCGGGCGGGTGTCGGCGGCCGCGCTGCCGATCGCGCAGGTCGACGGTCGGACGGCGACCGCGCGCAGCACCGGCGTGGACGAGTTGGACCGGGTCCTCGGCGGCGGGCTCGTGCCGGGTGCCGTCGTGCTGCTCGCCGGGGAGCCGGGCGTCGGGAAGTCGACGCTGCTGCTGGACGTCGCGGCGAAGGCGGCGAGCGACGAGCACCGCACGCTGTACGTCACGGGCGAGGAGTCCGCGAGCCAGGTCCGGCTGCGCGCCGACCGGATCAACGCGCTGAGCGACCACCTCTACCTGGCCGCCGAGACCGATCTGTCCGCCGTGCTCGGGCACCTGGACGCGGTGAAGCCGTCCCTCCTCATCCTGGACTCCGTACAGACCGTCGCCTCGCCCGAGATCGACGGCGCGCCCGGTGGGATGGCGCAGGTCCGCGAGGTGGCCGGTGCGCTGATCCGGGCCTCCAAGGAGCGCGGCATGTCCACGCTCCTCGTCGGCCACGTGACGAAGGAAGGCGCCATCGCCGGCCCCCGGCTGCTGGAGCACCTGGTCGACGTGGTGCTGAGCTTCGAGGGCGACCGGCACGCCCGGCTCCGGCTCGTGCGCGGGGTCAAGAACCGGTACGGCGCCACCGACGAGGTCGGCTGCTTCGAGCTGCACGACGAGGGGATCACCGGGCTCGCCGACCCGAGCGGGCTGTTCCTGACCCGCCGCGCCGAGGCCGTTCCCGGCACCTGCCTGACCGTGACCCTGGAGGGCAAGCGCCCTCTGGTCGCCGAGGTGCAGGCGCTCACCGTCGACTCGCAGATCCCGTCCCCCCGCCGCACCACCTCCGGTCTGGAGACCTCGCGGGTCTCGATGATGCTGGCGGTGCTGGAGCAGCGCGGCCGGATCACGGCGCTCGGCAAGCGCGACATCTACAGCGCGACCGTGGGCGGGGTGAAGCTCACCGAGCCCGCCGCCGACCTGGCGATCGCGCTCGCCCTGGCCTCCGCCGCCAGTGACGTCCCGCTCCCGAAGAACCTGGTGGCCATCGGGGAGGTCGGGCTGGCGGGCGAGGTGCGGCGCGTGACCGGCGTGCAGCGGCGGCTGGCGGAGGCGCACCGGCTCGGGTTCACGCACGCGCTGGTGCCGGCCGACCCGGGGAAGGTGCCGGCCGGGATGAAGGTCATCGAGGTCGCCGACATGGGCGACGCGCTGCGGGTCCTGCCGCGCGGCCGGTCCCGTACTCCCGCGAAGGAGCGGGCCGCCGACTGACGCCCGCGGCCCGGACCGCCGACTCCACGACCGTACGGACCCCCTGGTCAGGGCGTCCGTACGGGGCTCCGCGGGGCCCCGCCTGGCCAAGCCACGGCGGGCCCGCAGCGCGCGCCGGTAGACTTCGGGATGGTCCGCCCGGCCGGAGGCAGGCGGCGCAACCCGCGACCGGAGGAGTGCAGTGGCAGCCAAGGACGGGGCAGCAGCACCCGGGAAGTCCGGCGCGAGCTCCAAGCACGAGGCGTTGATGCGTGCCTCGCTGAGCGCGGTCGCCCCTGGTCAGCCGTTGCGTGACGGCCTCGAACGGATCGTCCGCGGCAACACCGGCGGGCTCATCGTCCTCGGCATGGACAAGACCGTCGACGCGATGTGCACCGGCGGTTTCGTACTGGACGTGGAGTTCACGGCGACCCGGCTGCGCGAGCTGTGCAAGCTCGACGGCGCGCTCATCCTCGACAAGGACATCACCAAGATCCTGCGGGCCGGTGTGCAGCTGGTGCCGGACGCGTCGATCCCGACGGAGGAGACGGGCACCCGTCACCGCACCGCGGACCGCGTCTCGAAGCAGTGCGGCTTCCCCGTGGTGTCGGTCTCCCAGTCCATGCGGCTGATCGCGCTGTACGTGGACGGCGAGCGGCGCGTGCTGGAGGAGTCCGGGGCGATCCTGTCCCGCGCGAACCAGGCGCTGGCCACGCTGGAGCGGTACAAGCTCCGCCTCGACGAGGTCGCGGGCACGCTGTCGGCGCTGGAGATCGAGGACCTGGTCACGGTGCGCGACGTGACGGCCGTCGCGCAGCGGCTGGAAATGGTCCGCCGGATCGCGACCGAGATCGCCGAGTACGTGGTCGAACTGGGCACGGACGGGCGACTGCTGTCGCTCCAGCTGGACGAGCTGACGGTGGGGATCGAGCAGGAGCGGGAGCTGGTCATCCGGGACTACGTGCCGGAGCCGACGGCGAAGCGTTCCCGCACGGTGGACGAGGCGCTGTCCGAGCTGGACGCGCTGACCCACGCGGAGCTGCTGGAACTGCCGATCGTGGCGCGGGCGCTGGGGTACACCGGTTCGCCGGAGACCCTGGACTCGGCGGTGTCCCCGCGGGGCTACCGCCTGCTGGCGAAGATCCCCCGGCTGCCGGGGGCCATCATCGAGCGGCTGGTCGAGCACTTCGGCGGGCTGCAGAAGCTGCTCGCCGCGAGCGTCGACGACCTGCAGGCGGTGGACGGCGTGGGCGAGGCCCGTGCGCGCAGTGTCCGTGAGGGCCTGTCCCGCCTGGCGGAGTCCTCGATCCTCGAACGGTACGTCTAGCCCGTAGGCTGCGCCGCGGCCCCGAGTCGTTGCCGGGTGCGGCGCCGTTCCGGGGGCGCTGCCCCCGCGCCCCCGCGCCTCAAACGCCGGCGAGGCTGGATGGTGTCCTGGAGCGGGACCGGCAGGGTTGGGGCGGGGGCCCTCCGGAGTGTCTCCTCGTCCTCGCGCCTGCGGCCACCGCGAGACGACTCGGCGTGGTTGCGCGCTCGTCCTGCGGGGACCCTCCTGCGGACCCCCACCCCAACAGCACACTCCCGCCCCGCCCGGGCAGGGCCTTGCCGGACTGTCGGAGCGGGGGCACGGCGGGGCGTCCCCGCAGGACGAGCGCGCAACCACCCTCGGCACTTTCACGACGGCCGCAGGCGCGAGGACGAGGAGACGCCCCGCCGGGACACCGCGCAGGGCCCTCACGATCGGGGCCCCGGCCCGGGAAACTCCAGCCCCTCCGGCGATTGAGGAGCGGGGTCCGGGGCGGAGCCCCGGCAACGGACCCGCACCGGACAGCGGGCACCAGCCAACCTCCAGCCCCGCCGGAGGCGAGAGGCGCGGGGTCTGGGGGCGGAGTCCCCGGGGTCAGTCCTGCCTCAGGACGAACGAGGTTCGGATCAGCGGCATGCCGGGAGCCTTGACCTCGACCACGTACGTGTCCGGCACCGCGGACCCCGCCGGAGGCGACTGGCACTGGTCGGGGGCGCTGAAGCGCCGGTCCCAGTCCAGCGGCTGCTTCGTCTCGCCGCCCGCCGGGATGCGGAAGAACGCGTTGCCCGCGCCCGGCGGGCAGTCCGCCGAGGACCAGACCGCCTTGCCGGTGGTCGCCTGAAGGATGGTCAGGACCGCCTGCTTCGGGCCGAGATCGACCTTGCAGGTGCTGCCGGAGGTGTTGCGGGCGACGAGTTCGAGTCGGGGCTTCTCGTTCGCCTGGTACTCGTTCTTCGCGCTCTTGACCTCCCACTGCAGCGCACTCGGCGCGCACGTGATGAGCGGGGAGTCCGCCGGGACGGCCGCCGAGCCGCCCGAGCCGCCGGAACCGGAGGCTCCGCCGGCGCCCTTGCCGGCGCCCGGGTCTCCGTTCTTGCCCGAACCGCCCGTGCCGCCGTCGGAGCCGGAGGCCGCGCCGCCGCCCGAGGACTCCGCGCGGCCGCCCGGGGCGGTGCCGATCGCGGGTCCCGTGCCGGAGGGTCCGGGGGTGATGGCGGTGACGGCGTCGGGGCCCTTCTGGCCCTTGCCGTTCGTACTGGTCTTCCCCCCGCCGGAACTGACGGTCCATACGGCGAGGAGCGCGAGGAGCGCGACGACGGACGCCAGCACAGCCCTCCGTCGCCAGTAGATGGAGGAGGGGAGCGGCCCGACCGGATTGCGCAGAGATCCCACGAACGGAACCTTACGAGAGTTCTCGGCCCGATCAGTGCCCCACATGCCGCGCAGCGGACTCGATTTGCCGATGATCGGCCTGCGGGCGCGATCCGGCGCGGCCGCGGTGGGCCGAAACCGGCCAGGCCTCTGACGCCCCGCTGACCTCTTCCTCCGTACCGTCGGTCACCATGCACAGTTCGGACCTCTACCGCGACATCACCGACTTCGCCCACTCCACCCCCGCCTGGACGCAGTCGGCGTTCGAGGTCTGGACCGAGTACGGACTCCTCCTCTTCGGCCTGCTCTTCACGGCCGTCTGGTGGCGCTCGCGCGGACGCGCGGACGGCCCCCGCCCGGTGGCGCTCGCCGTTCTCGCGCCGCTCGCCACCGCGGTCGCGTACGTCGCGTCCGAGGCCGTGAAGTCGGCCGTCGACGAGGAGCGGCCCTGCCGCGCCGTCGCCGGGGCCGCGGCCTCGCTCATCACCTGCCCCGCGCCCGGGGACTGGTCCTTCCCGAGCAACCACGCCGCCCTCGCGGGCGCCGCCGCCGTCGCACTGGCCCTCGCCGTGCCCCGGCTGGCGCTGCTGACGGTGCCGCTCGCGCTGCTGATGGCCTTCTCCCGCGTCTACGTCGGCGTGCACTACCCGCACGACGTGGCGGCCGGCCTGCTGCTGGGCGGTTCGCTGGCCGCCGTCCTCGTCCTCGCGCTCACCGGGCCGGCCTGCACGGTCATCGCCGCCATGCGGGCGAGCGGGTTCCGCCCCGCCGTCTGGTTCACCGGCCCGGGCCCGACGTAGGGGCCCGAAACGTGCCAGGATGCCGTCTGCCATGACTGCTTCCGCTTCTGCTTCCGCATCCCACGGTTCCTCCTCCGCCGGCTCCCACGCGCTGCACTCCCCCGTCATCGCGTGGTTCGACGAGCACGCCCGCGACCTGCCCTGGCGCCGCCCCGAGGCCGGCCCCTGGGGGGTCATGGTCAGCGAGTTCATGCTCCAGCAGACCCCCGTCAGCAGGGTCCTGCCGGTCTACGAGCAGTGGATCGCCCGCTGGCCCCGCCCCGCCGACCTGGCCGCCGAGGCGCCCGGCGAGGCCGTACGGGCCTGGGGGCGGCTCGGCTACCCGCGCCGGGCCCTGCGCCTGCACGGCGCGGCCGTCGCGATAACGGAACGGCACGGGGGCGACGTACCGAGCGAGCACGCGCAGCTCCTCGCGCTCCCCGGGATCGGCGAGTACACGGCGGCCGCCGTGGCCTCCTTCGCGTACGGGCAGCGGCACGCCGTGCTCGACACGAACGTGCGGCGGGTCTTCGCGCGCACCGCGACCGGGATCGAGTACCCGCCGAACGCCACCACGGCCGCCGAGCGGCGCCTGGCCCGGGAGCTGCTCCCCGAGGACGAGGAGACCGCCGCCCGCTGGGCGGCGGCCTCGATGGAGCTCGGCGCGCTGGTGTGCACGGCCAAGAGCCCGGACTGCGCCCGCTGCCCGGTGGCCGGGCTGTGCGCCTGGCGGCTCGCCGGGAAGCCGGCGCACGAGGGACCGCCGCGGCGCGGGCAGACGTACGCGGGCACGGACCGGCAGGTGCGCGGCAGGCTGCTGGCCGTGCTCCGGGAGGCGGTGGGACCCGTGCCGCAGTCCGTGCTCGACACGGTCTGGGACGAGCCGGTGCAGCGGGCCCGGGCGCTGGACGGACTGGTCTCGGACGGGCTGGTGGAGCCGCTCGCGGGATCCCTGTACCGGCTTCCGATGACGTGAGGACGACGTGCGGATGACCACCGGGTGACGTGGCGGCGACGGGATCCGAAGGAGCGTCAACAGCCCTCGCCACCACGGTGGTAGCCGACTCAACCATTCCGCTTCCGTCGGGAAACCCCAGCTCACAGCCGCTGTTACACAACCTATGGGTGTCCGTGCGCCCACCGAGGTCTGGACCGCACAGTGCCGTGACAACACCTCCGTACCTTCGGATCCGTAAGACAGCGGATGACCCGGGGGACGGCAGTGGAGGCGGTTGAGATGGCGCACGGCAAGGTGCTCGAATTCGAAGAGTACGTACGCACCCGGCAGGACGCCCTGCTGCGCAGTGCCCGGCGCCTCGTCCCGGACCCCACGGACGCGCAGGACCTCCTGCAGACCGCGCTGGTGCGCACCTACGGCCGCTGGGACGGCATCGCGGACAAGTCCCTGGCCGACGCCTACCTCCGCCGGGTCATGATCAACACCCGCACCGAGTGGTGGCGCGCCCGCAAGCTCGAAGAGGTCCCCACCGAGCAGCTGCCCGACGCCTCCGTCGAGGACGGCTCCGACCAGCGCGCCGACCGGGCGCTGCTCATGGACATCCTCAAGGTCCTCGCCCCCAAGCAGCGCAGCGTGGTCGTGCTGCGACACTGGGAGCAGATGAGCACCGAGGAGACCGCTGCCGCGCTCGGGATGTCTGCGGGTACGGTGAAGAGCACGCTGCATCGCGCGCTGGCCCGTCTCCGTCAGGAACTGGAGAGCCGGGACCTGGACATGCGCGCGCTGGAACGCGGCGACCACACCATCCGGTACGAGGGGCGTGAGCGGTGCGCGGCCTGAACGGCCAAGACAGAGGTTCCACGGGCTGGCCCGGCAGTTCTCTGATCCTTATGTCGGCGGGGGCGATCGTCCTCGTCGGCACTGCCGTGTTCGCGGTCGGCTGCTCCACCGGCGGCACCGGCCTGCGCGACGGCGGCCCCGCCCGCAGCGATGCCGTGGCCAAGGCCGGCACGGCGCCGCCCGCGGTGTCCACCTCGCCCACGACGCCCGGGGCGCCCTCCTCGTCCGCGGACGCGAACGACCCCTCCAAGCCGTCCGCCTCCCCGTCCGGCCCGGCCCTGAAGAAGGTGGACCCGGTCAGGCTCCTCATGGCGGACCCCAAGGTCAGCGCCGCGGTCAAGCGCGACCTGAAGCCCTGCTCGGCCAACGAGTACCCGGTGGACGTGAGCTACGGGAAGGTCACCGGGGGCACGGTCGCCGACATCGTCGTCAACGTCCTGTCCTGCGCGGACGCGCTCGGCCGCGGCTCGTACGTGTACCGCTCGGAGGGCGGGAAGTACGAGAATGTGTTCTCGGACGAGCAGCCACCCCTGTACGCGGAGATCGACCGGGGCGACCTGGTGGTCACCAAGCAGGTCTACGCGAAGAGCGACGCGCTCGCGTATCCGTCGGGGGAGGACGTGATCACGTACCACTGGAACGGGGAGAAGTTCACCGAGCAGGACCGGGTCCACTCGGAGTACAGCAACGTGGTCGACAGCGGGGCCCAGCCCGCCCCGGCCGTGACCCAGAAGAACTGAGGCGAGACTTCCGCATGGCCGAGACCCATGTCCTGTTCGTCGAGGACGACGACGTCATCCGCGAGGCCACGACCCTGGCGCTGGAGCGCGACGGGTTCGTGGTCACCGCCATGCCCGACGGGCTGTCCGGTCTGGAGTCCTTCCGGGCGAACCGTCCCGACATCGCCCTGCTCGACGTGATGGTCCCCGGCATGGACGGCGTGAGCCTGTGCCGCCGCATCCGTGACGAATCCACCGTCCCCGTGATCATGCTGTCGGCGCGCGCCGACTCCATCGACGTGGTGCTGGGCCTGGAGGCGGGCGCCGACGACTACGTCACCAAGCCCTTCGACGGGTCCGTGCTCGTCGCCCGCATCCGCGCCGTGCTGCGCCGCTTCGGCCACGCGGGCGGCCCGCAGAACGGCGGGGCGGGCTCCGACGGCGACGGCCCGGACGGGGAGCGCGGGGTGCTGTCCTTCGGCGACCTGGAGGTCGACACCGAGGGCATGGAGGTACGGAAGGCGGGCGCCCCGGTGGCCCTGACGCCGACCGAGATGCGGCTGCTGCTGGAGTTCTCCTCCGCACCCGGCACCGTACTGTCGCGCGACCGCCTGCTGGAGCGGGTCTGGGACTACGACTGGGGCGGCGACACCCGCGTCGTCGACGTCCACGTGCAGCGGCTGCGCACCAAGATCGGGCAGGACCGGATCGAAACGGTCCGGGGCTTCGGATACAAGCTCAAAGCATGAGACGGTTCACCCTCCGGACGGGGATCCGCTGGAAGATCACCCTCGCCATCGCGGCCGTCGGCGCGCTCACCGCCGTCGCACTGAGCCTCGTGGTGCACAGCGCTGCCCGGGTCTCGATGCTGGAGAGCGCCCGCGAGGTGCAGTTGGACCGCGTCCAGTTCATCTCCCGCAACACCGACTCGGGGCGCAGGCCCATGATGGGCGCCAAGGTCAACGACCCCGAGCTGCCCGCGCAGTTGCGCGAGAAGGCGCGGTCGGGGCGGCGCGGCACCTTCGTGCAGGAGAACCCGCACGGGCTGCCGGAGGTGTGGGCGGCCGTGCCGCTCGGGAACGGGCAGGTGCTTTCTCTGCACACCCAGTTCCGGGAGAGCGCCAACATGGTGCGCGACCTGGACCGTGCCCTCGTCATCGGCTCCCTCGCCGTGGTCATCGGCGGCTCCGCGCTCGGCGTGCTCATCGGCGGGCAGATCTCGCGCCGGCTGCGCAAGGCCGCGGCGGCCGCCCAGCGGGTGGCACACGGGGACCCGGAAGTGCGGGTGCGGGACGCGGTCGGGGGTGTCGTGCGTGACGAGACGGACGATCTCGCGCGGGCCGTCGACGCCATGGCCGACGCGCTCCAGCAGCGACTGGAGGCGGAGCGGCGGGTCACCGCGGACATCGCGCACGAGCTGCGCACCCCGGTGACGGGGCTGCTCACGGCGGCGGAACTGTTGCCACCGGGGCGACCGACCGAGCTGGTGCGGGACCGGGCGCAGGCGCTGCGCGCGCTGGTCGAGGACGTACTGGAGGTGGCCCGGCTGGACAGCGCGTCCGAGCGGGCCGAGCTCCAGGACGTGGCGCTGGGCGAGTTCGTGAGCCGGCGGGTGAAGGCGCTGATGCCGGAGGCCTCGGTACGGGTGGTCGCGGACGAGATCGTCAGCACCGACCCGCGCCGACTGGAGCGGATCCTGGGGAACCTGCTGGCGAACGCCTCGCGGTACGGGCAGCCGCCGATCCAGGTCGACGTGGAGGGGCGGGTCGTGCGGGTCCGCGACCACGGGCCCGGCTTCCCGGAGGCACTGCTGCGGGAAGGGCCGAGCCGCTTCCGTACGGGGTCCACGGACCGGGCCGGTGTGGGGCACGGGCTCGGGCTGACCATCGCGGAGGGTCAGGCACGGGTGCTGGGCGCGCGGCTGACGTTCCGCAACGTGGCGGGCTCGGCCGTGGCCGGCGGAGCCGGCGGGGCGGCGGGTGCGGTGGCGGTCCTGTGGCTCCCGGAACACGCCCCTACGGCCACGGGTAGCTTCCCGGTGATCCAGGTGCCGTAGGGCTGCGCCGCACTTGAGAACCGGGGCCCTGGCAAATCCAGCCTCGCCGGCGCTTGAGGCACGGGGTCCGGGGCGGAGCCCCGGGGAACGGTGGAAGGGCGGGTAGGGGACCGCTCCGCGCAGCGGCACCCCGGGGCGGCCCGCACGCGGCGGCACCCCCGGGGCGGCCCGCACGCGAAGGGCCGTCGGGGCCGGGCGCGCGCCGGGGCACCTCCTCGGGCGTCGAACGGTTCGAGCCGGTGGAGAGGGGAAACGGGGTGCGTTCGACGCCCTGCGGGGGCGCCCCACCGCACACCCGACCCCGCCGGCGCGGAGGTGGCGCTGGGCAGGCCCGCCGGGCACCCGCGTGTGACGCCCCACGGGGCCGGGCGTCCCCGGGCCTACACCGGTACCGGGCAGTGACTTAGCATCCCTGGCATGACCGACGGTACGAATCCTCCCAGCAGCCCGCAGCCCCAGCCCGCCCCGGGGAGCGGCGGTTACGGGTTCCCGCCCCCGCAGGGCAGTGGTTACGGCTACCCGCCGAACCAGCCCGCAGGCGGGGGCTTCGGCCCGCCCACGCCGTTCCTGCCGGGCCCCGACCAGGGGCTGCCGGTCATGCCCTCCGCGGATCAGCCGGACTGGGAGGCCATGGCCGACCGGTCGGCCGCCGAGCGGCGTAGGAAGCGGCTCTGGATGATCGGCGGCGCCGTGACCGTTCTGCTGCTGCTCGCCGGCGGCGGAACGTTCCTGCTGCTCAAGGGGGACAAGTCCGGCGGCGACGACCCGAAGGACGTCGCCGACAACCCGCCCGCTTCGTCCGCGCCCGCCTCGCCCGACCCCGGTGCGAGTTCGTCCAAGGCCTACTCCCCCACGGTCGCCAGCGACCCGTCACTGCTCCGGGACGGCGCCGGCAAGACCCACATTCGAATGGGCCCCGAGGCCACGGTGCCCAAGGTGGGCGAGCGCTACGAGCTCCGTCTCAAGGGCAACGCGAACTCGTACGCCCAGGCCACCGAGGCGGCCGTGGACACGACCAAGAGCTTCTCCCTCTCGGCCCGCGTCAACAACACCTCCCCGGCGCAGGGCGCACACATCGCCTTCAGCCAGGGCACCGGCGAGTCGTTCTCGTTCGAGGTGGGCGCCGACGAGGTGAACGGCAAGCAGGCGTGGGTGTTCCGCGTACGGACCACGGAGAAGGGCACGAAGCCCACCATCGTGACCATCGCCGCCGAGGGAGCCAAGACGGTCAAGACGACGACCGTGCTGACCGCCGTCCACGACGCCGAGAAGAAGGCGATCGCCCTCTATGTGGACGGGAAGAAGGCCGGAGAGGCCCAGATCCCGGGGATCTGGCAGAACGCCGGTCCGTTCCAGCTCGGCCGGGCCCGCCACGACAACACCTGGGTCGGCGCCTGGCAGGGTTCCATGAACTACATCCGGTTCTACGGAACGGCCTTCACCCCGGAGCAGGCCGAGGCCTACCGCAAGGGCGAGCTCGACGCCGCGGCGAAGGCCACCGCGACCCATTTCTGGGTCACCGGCTGAATCAGATCGTGACGCCCGCGGCGCGGAGGAAGGCGACCGGGTTGACGGCCGAGCCGTAGTTCGGCGTGGTGCGGATCTCGAAGTGCAGGTGCGGGCCGCTGGAGTTGCCGGTGTTGCCGGAGAGGGCTATCCGCTGGCCCTTGGCGACCTTCTGGCCGATCTTGACCTGGATCTTCGAGAGGTGCGCGTACTGCGAGTACGTGCCGCTGCCGTGCTTGATCACGATGGCGTTGCCGTAGGCCGGGCCGTCGCCGCCGCCGTTGGGGCCGGCCTTGACGACGGTGCCCGCCGCGGCGGCGTCGACCGGGGTGCCGGACGGGACGGCGAAGTCCTGGCCGGAGTGCTTGTGGGCCCACATGCCGCCGGCCTGGGCGAAGGTCGCGGACAGCGTGTACTTGGCGACGGGCTTCTCCCACGCGGCCTTGGAGGTCTGCGTCGTGTCGGCGAACGCGGCGGTCGTCCCGGCTCCCAGGGCCAGCACGGCGCCGAGAGCGGTGGCGGTGACGGCGGTACGGGTACGACGGGTGCTGACGCGCTTCGCGAACATGAACAGACCTCCGGGGCCGGGAACAGGGGCGGTGCCATGCCCGTCAGGGGCATGAAGTGACCCGGCACGGTGAAGCACGTACCGGGCTGACCGGAACATTGGTAACCCGAGCCCCCGAACTTCCTCAAACCTCCCCATTACTACCCGGCGTCGTAACGGGCGTGAGGGACTCGGACCTGTTGACGGCGTCCCGGCTGGGGTTGAGTAGGGACAAAACGGGCAGGAAAATCTACGAGAATTCCTAGTAGGTCCGATTTGCCCTGTGCGGCTTGTCACCGGAGGGGGACCTTCGACCGGCCGGTCCCGGACCTTCGGAGTGGAACGCGTCACCACGCTCGGACGGCGCGCGAGAAGTCGCGCACGAAAAGGGGCGACCCCGGGACCGAACGGTCCCGGGGTCGCCCCTGGGTACTGCTACCCGCGGAGCGCTTACGCGCCCTTCGACAGGTCCGGGCCGGAGCCCGTGGCCTCGATCGGGGGGAGGTCGGGCAGGGCCGACTTCTCCTCGCCGCGGAAGGTGAACTTGGCTTCCTCGCCGTCACCCTCCTTGCCGACGACCACGATGTGACCGGGGCGCAGCTCGCCGAAGAGGATCTTCTCCGACAGCACGTCCTCGATCTCGCGCTGGATGGTCCGGCGCAGCGGACGGGCACCCAGGATCGGGTCGTAGCCGCGCTTGGCGAGCAGGAGCTTGGCGTCGCCGCTCAGCTCGATGCCCATGTCGCGGTCCTTGAGGCGCTCGTCGACCTTGGCGATCATCAGGTCGACGATCTGGATGATGTCTTCCTCGGTGAGCTGGTGGAAGACGACCGTGTCGTCGACACGGTTCAGGAACTCGGGCCGGAAGTGCTGCTTGAGCTCTTCGTTGACCTTCGCCTTCATCCGCTCGTAGCCGGTCTTGGTGTCGCCCTGGGCCGCGAAGCCCAGGTTGAAGCCCTTCGAGATGTCCCGGGTACCCAGGTTGGTCGTCATGATGATGACCGTGTTCTTGAAGTCCACGACCCGGCCCTGGGAGTCGGTCAGACGACCGTCCTCCAGGATCTGGAGAAGGGAATTGAAGATATCCGGGTGGGCCTTCTCGACCTCGTCGAAGAGGACGACGGAGAACGGCTTCCGGCGCACCTTCTCGGTGAGCTGGCCGCCCTCTTCGTAGCCCACGTAACCGGGGGGCGAACCGAAGAGACGGGAAACCGTGTGCTTCTCGCTGAACTCCGACATGTCGAGGGAGATCAGCGCGTCCTCGTCGCCGAAGAGGAATTCGGCGAGCGTCTTGGAGAGCTCGGTCTTACCGACACCGGACGGACCGGCGAAGATGAACGAGCCACCCGGGCGCTTCGGGTCCTTCAGACCCGCACGGGTACGGCGGATGGCCTGGGAGAGCGCCTTGATGGCGTCCTTCTGGCCGATGACGCGGCGGTGGAGCTCGTCCTCCATGCGGAGCAGTCGCGAGGACTCCTCCTCGGTGAGCTTGAAGACGGGAATGCCGGTCGCGGTCGCGAGGACCTCGGCGATGAGCTCGCCGTCGACCTCGGCGACGACGTCCATGTCGCCGGCCTTCCACTCCTTCTCGCGCTTGGTCTTCGCCGCCAGCAGCTGCTTCTCCTTGTCGCGGAGAGAGGCCGCCTTCTCGAAGTCCTGGGAGTCGATGGCCGACTCCTTGTCGCGGCGCACGGCCGCGATCTTCTCGTCGAACTCGCGGAGGTCCGGCGGCGCGGTCATCCGGCGGATGCGCATCCGGGAGCCGGCCTCGTCGATCAGGTCGATCGCCTTGTCCGGGAGGAAGCGGTCCGAGATGTACCGGTCGGCCAGCGTCGCCGCCTGGACGAGGGCCTCGTCCGTGATGGAGACGCGGTGGTGGGCCTCGTAGCGGTCGCGCAGGCCCTTGAGGATCTCGATCGTGTGGGGGAGGGAAGGCTCCGCCACCTGGATCGGCTGGAAGCGGCGCTCGAGGGCCGCGTCCTTCTCGAGGTGCTTGCGGTACTCGTCGAGCGTCGTGGCACCGATGGTCTGGAGCTCACCACGGGCCAGCATGGGCTTGAGGATGCTGGCGGCGTCGATCGCGCCCTCGGCGGCACCCGCACCCACGAGGGTGTGGAGCTCGTCGATGAACAGGATGATGTCGCCGCGGGTGCGGATCTCCTTGAGCACCTTCTTCAGGCGCTCTTCGAAGTCACCGCGGTAGCGGGAACCGGCGACCAGGGCACCCAGGTCAAGCGTGTAGAGGTGCTTGTCCTTGAGGGTCTCGGGGACCTCGCCCTTGACGATCGCCTGGGCCAGGCCCTCGACGACGGCGGTCTTGCCGACGCCGGGCTCGCCGATGAGGACCGGGTTGTTCTTCGTCCGGCGGGACAGCACCTGCATGACCCGCTCGATCTCCTTCTCGCGCCCGATGACCGGGTCGAGCTTGGATTCGCGGGCAGCCTGGGTGAGGTTGCGGCCGAACTGGTCGAGGACCAGCGAGGTCGAGGGCGTGCCCTCGGCCGGGCCGCCGGCCGTGGCCGACTCCTTGCCGCCCCCGGTGTAACCGGAGAGCAGCTGGATGACCTGCTGCCGGACTCGGTTGAGATCGGCGCCCAGCTTCACGAGGACCTGGGCGGCGACGCCCTCGCCCTCGCGGATCAGGCCGAGCAGGATGTGCTCGGTGCCGATGTAGTTGTGGCCGAGCTGGAGGGCCTCTCGGAGCGACAGCTCCAGGACCTTCTTCGCCCGCGGGGTGAAGGGGATGTGGCCGGACGGGGCCTGCTGGCCCTGACCGATGATCTCCTCGACCTGCTGGCGAACAGCCTCGAGCGAAATCCCGAGGCTCTCCAGGGCCTTAGCGGCGACACCCTCACCCTCGTGGATCAGACCCAGAAGGATGTGCTCGGTGCCGATGTAGTTGTGGTTGAGCATCCGGGCTTCTTCCTGAGCCAGGACGACAACCCGCCGCGCGCGGTCGGTGAACCTCTCGAACATCGTTTATCGCTCCTCAGAGCGGTCGGGCAGTTCGGGGTCGGTCCCCGCCCTGTCCTTCCGCATGCTAGTCCCGCGGGGCGGGACAGCTCATTCCAACTGCCGACATCCGTCCACGGCTCACCCCCACGTCGGTGAGGAAAACCGGCTGTTAGAGCCGACTACTGCTCCAACTCGATGGTGCGAGACGATGTTCCCGCAGGCCAGGCAGATACCCGTCATGCGTGTACGCCGATGGCGAACGGAAGCCGTTCAAATCAGCGTGTCGCCCCGATCCACTAGGAATGTCTTACCCGTAAGGACTGACACTCCATGCCAGTGGCACCGGTTCCCTCAGCTAAGGGCGAACACGGTTCCGTCCCGAATGCGGGACGCCGGCCTCACGGACGTTTACGTTCCGCGTCGGCGTGAGCGCGTTGTGTCACACCGACCGTAACCCAGGGCCGTTTCGGGAGTTGCTCCGGACATGGCCGCAACCTCCCCCGAACTCCGTCCGGGGGGACCCCCTCCACCGCCCTCCGCGCCGACCGCCCCTCAGCCCCCCGCCGGGGCCGTCCCCGGGCCCCGGACACCGCCCGGGCAGGAGACGTACGGGGGCTGGTACGAGCGGGTGCTCGGCTGGACCGTCCTGGGCGCGGCGCCCGGCCGGCTCGCCACGGGGACCCGGTTCGACGTGCTGGAGCTGCCGTCCGACGCGGGTGCGGCGCTGCTGCGCAGGCCGGTGCCCACGGGTCCGGTCGCGCTGGCGGGGCGCCGGATGCAGTTCCTGGTGGCCGCCGGGGGCGCGGAGGAGCTCGACGGGCTCCTCGACTGGCTGGAGTGGGGCGGGGTCGCCCTGGACCTCGCGGCCCTGGGCGCGGGCTGCCGGATCACCGCCCCGGCTCCCCCGGGGACGTCCCTCGGGAAAAGCCCTCGGGGGGCCGCCGTGTGGCTGCGACCCCCCGAGCAGGGGTGTGAGGCACTGCTGCCGGCCCTGCCCGGTCCGGGGCGGGCCGCCGGGCCCGCTCGCGGGCCCGATCTCGTACGTCTGGTGGCTGCGGCGGCGACGGAATGCCACCGGGCGCGCCTGAGGCGACGTACTGTCCCGGCTTCTCAGCCGTTGGCCTTCTCGTAGGCCTCGCGGATCTCGGCCGGGACGCGGCCGCGGTCGTTCACGTTGTAATTGTTCTCCTTCGCCCACGCGCGGATCAGCGCGGTGTCGGGCTGGCCCGTCGTCGCGGACGCGCGGCCCTTGGCGCCACGGGCCGCGGTGGCCCGGCCACCGGTACGGCGGCCGCCCTTGGTGTACGGGTCGAGCAGGCCGCGGAGCTTTTCAGCGTTGGCGGTGGTGAGGTCGATCTCGTAGGTCTTGCCATCCAGAGCGAACGTCACAGTCTCGTCCGCCTCGCCACCGTCGAGGTCGTCGACAAGAAGGACCTGAACCTTCTGTGCCACCGGGATTTCCTTTCATCGAAAAGCAGTACGCGGAAAGGAAACCGCTTTTGCCTGAAAAACACAAACCCCCGGGGAGAGGTTCGAGACCGCAACGAGGCGGGAAACGTGCGCGATTCGGACATAGGCCACAGGCGGGCGACGCACGGGAAAAACCACGGTGATCGATCAGAGGTGCAGAAGCATCCGACTGTTGCCCAAGGTGTTCGGCTTCACTCGTTCGAGACCGAGGAACTCGGCGACACCCTCGTCATAGGAACGCAGCAGCTCCATGTAGACATCCGTCTCGACCGGTGTCTCGCCGATCTCGACGAACCCGTGCTTGCGGAAGAAGTCCACTTCGAAGGTCAGGCAGAAAACCCGGCTCACGCCGACCTCGCGGGCCGTGCGCAACAACTGCTCCAGTACGCGATGGCCGACTCCGGCGCCCTTCAACTCCCGGTCGACGGCGAGAGTGCGCACTTCGGCGAGGTCTTCCCACATCACGTGGAGAGCGCCGCAGCCGACCACCTGGCCGTCCGAGACGCGTTCCGCGACCCAGAACTCCTGGATGTCCTCGTAAAGGACGACCGGTGCTTTGTCGAGCAGGATCCGCTGCTGCACGTACTGGTCGAGCAGACGGCGCACCGCGCGGACATCACCGGTGCGGGCTCGGCGGATCGTCACTGTTTCTGCGGGCGCGGCGGATGCGGCGGAAAACTCTCCCATGCGACGGGACGCTATCGTCCCGGCTCCCCCGGCCGCTCGCCGGAGTCCCCTTCGGCTTCGGGCGCGGCGGTGGCCGTCTCGTCGTCGTGCTGGACGATGCGTACGGCATCCCGGAGGGCTTCGCGCTGTTCCGCCGACATCATGCCGAAGAAGGCCACGAGGGCGGCGGCCGGGTTGTCGCTCGTGGACCACGCTTCGTTCATCAGTGCGGCCGAGTAGGCGGCGCGGGTGGAGACCGCCGTATATCGATAGGCACGGCCTTCGGCTTCCCGGCGGACCCAGCCCTTCTGATGAAGATTGTCCATAACGGTCATGACCGTGGTGTAGGCGATGGACCGTTCCTGCTGGAGGTCTTCCAGTACTTCCCGAACGGTGACCGGGCGGTTCCACTGCCACACCCGCGTCATGACCGCGTCTTCGAGTTCTCCCAAGGGGCGAGGCACAACAGCACGATAGTGCTGGTTGTGTGGAATTGCCCGACTATTCGGGGAGCAACGCGCGAGAAATGTCGAAGGCGCCCCGACCGAAGGTCGCGGGAGTACGGCGGGTGGTGCCGTACTCCCGTCGCCCCTCGGGGGGCTACTTCTGCTGCTGGGCGGCCGCGGCCCGGGAGATCACGGCGTCGACCGCCGCGTCCTCCTTGGCCTTGTTCGCGCCGCCCTGGGTCTTCACGATCGTCCTGACGAGGGCGATGAAGAACGCGGCCATCACGACGGGGGGCAGGAGCGCGGAGACGTAGTCCATGCCGACAGCGTAGCTAGCCGACGGCACGGCCGGCCGCCGGGGGCGGGGTGGGCTTGCGGCGGGGCGGGAAGACCTCGCCGGGCGTCGGGATCGGCTTCTCGGGCCGCGGGGGCTCCTTCGGCCGGGGTTCGGGGGACGGCCGCCGGTCCTGGCCCCCGGCCAGCGCCAGCAGCCGCGTACGGGGCGCGGGGGCCGTGGACAGCCGGCGCCGTACGGAGCGCTCCGCGATGCCCTGGGCCCGCTCCAGCAGTGCGGCGGCGACCGGGTTCGCCCGCAGGGCGCGCAGGGCGGCGAGGTCGTCGGGGACGGGCTCGTAGCCGCCCGCCAGGGCGTCCTGGAGCAGTTCCAGGTACCCGGGGAGGCTGCCGGGCAGGGCGCCCCGGTAGCGGGCGAGGTCCTCCAGGAGGAACGCTCTGAGCCGGCCCGCCTCCTGGACCGCGTCGTCCACCGACTGGGCGAGGCGCAGGCAGTCCTGGACCTCCGGGGCCGTGAGGGGGGCCGTGGAGGACTGGAGGGCGTGGGCGAGCGAGCGCCTGAGCACGAGAAGTTCGGCAGCGCTGAACGCCATGCCGCCGCGGGATCCGTAGGGCGTGGGCATGGGCCGAAGATACGCGCTAATCGGACAAAATCCCCTCAGGGTGAGGGGTGCGGCGCGGCGGTTCCCCTATCCGGATTCCTTGACCGCGCGGAGGAAATCGGCCCAGGCGGCCTGGGTCGTGGCGAGCACGAGGTGGGCCGGATCGGCGCGGTCCGCGACGCGGACGAGGGAGCCGGGGGTGGCGGAGACGTAGACGCAGGTGTCCCCTTCGCCGCAGAACGAGGACTTCTGCCAGGCGCTGGCCGCGGGCTGGACGGTCATGGTGTCTCCTCCGGTCCCAGGAATTCCCATCGGTAGGGACGGTAACCCCGTGGCTGGACTTCGCCGGTCGTTTTCGCGGAATTCGGTCAAGCCGCGTCGGCTCCGCCGGGGTGGGGGGTGCGGGTGCCGCTGCGCGGAGCCGCTCCCCGCCGTGTCGGCTCCGCCGGGGTGGGGGTGCGGGTGCCGCTGCGCGGAGCCGCTCCCCGCCCCGCCGTGTCGGCTCCGCCGGGGTGGGGGTGGGTGCCGCTGCGCGGAGCCGCTCCCCGCCCCGCCCTTCCTCCGTTCCCCGGGCTCCGCCCGGACCCGCTCCTCAAGCGCCGGAGGGGCTGGGTGGGGTCGGGGGGGGCTGGGTGGGGTCGGGGGCTGGGTGAGGTCGGGGGGGCTGGGTGGGGTCGGGGAGGGCTGGGTGAGGTCGGGGGGATGGGTGGGGTCGGGGTGGGGGTGGGTGGGGCCCGGGGGCTGGATGGGGCCCGGGGCTGGATGGGGTCGGCTGGGTGGGGCCTGGGGATGGGTGGGGTTGGAGGGGGTGAGGTCGTTACAGGCGGGCCGTGAAGTCCGCGACCGCCTCGGTCACGTTCGCCTTCGTCCAGGAGAGGCCCGGGGCGGTGATCGAAAGTTCCGTCGCCGAGATGCCCGGGACGGCCGTCGGGGACCACCGGTGGAACAGGACCCGGCCCGTCTCCTCCGCCGTGCGCAGGCCCGCTTCCGTCAGGTGCGCGGCCTCGAAGGGCAGGCAGACCTGGAACTGGTGGGTGTGCGGGACCTCCGGGTGGACCTTGGACCAGGCGATGCCCGAAGCGGCGAGCGCCGCCCGCAGGGCGCCGGCGACCAGGCGGGCGTGTTCCACGTACGCCGGCAGGCGGGGCAGCTCGCGCTCCAGGCCCGTCAGGGCGGAGAGGGCGGCGGGGAACTGGCGGAAGACCCGGCCGCCGTAGCGGTGGCGCCAGACCCTGGTCTCCTCGACGAAGTCGGCCGCTCCCGCCAGGCAGGCCCCGCTCAGCCCGCCGAGGGACTTGTAGAAGGACACGTACACCGAGTCCGCCAGCGCGGCGATCTCCTGGAGCGGGCGGCCGAAGTGGACCGTGGTCTCCCACAGCCGGGCCCCGTCGAAGTGGACCGCCGCCTCCCGCTCGCGGGCGGCCTCCACCACTTCCTCCAGTTCCTCCCAGGTGGGCAGGAGGAAGCCGGCGTCGCGCAGGGGCAGCTCCAGCATCAGCGTGCCGAAGGGCTCGGGGAGGGAGGCGACCTCCGCGGCCGTGGGCTGGCGGGGTTCCGTCGTCGGGTGGACCACCCGCAGACCGGAGACGGCCGACAGCGCCTCCTCCTCCCACCGCTCCGGGTGGCTCATCGGGTGCAGGGCCACGGCCGGGTTCCCGGTGCGGCCCGCCCAGCAGCGCAGGGCGATCTGCTGGGCCATGGTGCCGGAGGGGAAGAACGCGGCGTCCTCGGTGCCGAGCAGCTCCGCCACCCGGCGTTCCAGGGCGCCGACCACCCCGTCGCCGTAGAGGTCGGCCTGTTCGTCCAGGTCGTGGGGGCCGTCCGTCAGCCGCTCCAGCAGCTCGCGCAGGGTGGCCTCGCGCGGGGTGCGGGTCAGGGTGTGCTCCGCCGCGCGCCAGGCGGCCACCAGCCGCCGCTCGTACGCCGTGTCCTCGCTCTGATCGGTCATGACCCCGATCATCGCCGACCGGGCGGCCGCCGCCCCGGGGCCGGTGCCGGGCGCCGTGAGGCGGTGAACCTTTCCGGTCAGGGCACTAGCATGGCGGCGTATCGTCCGGTACCCCCCGCGGACTGGAACGGAAGGCCCTCCCCGCGTGAATCCATCACAGCAGCCGCGCCCCGCACGGCTCGCCGTCGGCGTCGTCGGAGCCGGCCGGGTCGGCCCCGCGCTGGCCCGTGCGCTCCAGCAGGCCGGGCACCGGCCCGTGGCCGTGTCCGGAGTCTCCGACGCGTCCGTGCGCCGGGCCGCCCGGATGCTGCCCGACGTGCCGCTCGTGCCGCCCGCGCAGGTGCTGGAGCTGGCCGACCTGGTGCTGCTCACCGTGCCCGACGACGCGCTGCCGGGCCTCGTACAGGGGCTGGCGGAGACCGGCGCGGTCCGGCCCGGACAGCTCCTCGTGCACACCTCCGGCCGGTACGGGGCCTCCGTGCTCGACCCGGCCCGCCGGGCGGGGGCGCTGCCGCTGGCCCTGCACCCCGCGATGACCTTCACCGGCACCGAGGTCGACGTGCAGCGCCTGGCCGGCTGCTCCTTCGGCGTCACCGCCCCCGAGGAGCTGCGGCTCGCGGCGGAGGCCCTGGTCATCGAGATGGGCGGGGAGCCCGAGTGGATCGCGGAGGAGAACCGTCCGCTCTACCACGCGGCCCTGGCCCTGGGGGCGAACCACCTGGTCACCCTGGTCGCGCAGTCGATGGAGCTGCTGGGCAAGGCCGGGGTCGAGCACCCCGACCGGATGCTCGGCCCGCTGCTCGGCGCGGCCCTGGACAACGCCCTGCGCTCCGGGGACGCCGCCCTGACCGGGCCGGTGGCGCGCGGTGACGCCGGTACGGTCGCCGCGCACGTATCGGAGCTGCGCAGACACGCGCCCGGCACGGTCGCCGGATACCTGGCGATGGCCCGTACGACCGCGGACCGGGCCCTCGCGCACGGTCTGCTCAAGCCCGAACTCGCCGAGGACCTGCTCGGCGTACTCGCCGACGCGGAGCCGGAAGGGGACAGCACCCCATGAGCGAACTGCTGCTCGACACCGCCGAGGAGCTGAGCAAGCTCCCGCGCGACGGCCGCCGGGCCGTGGTGATGACCATGGGGGCCCTGCACGAGGGCCACGCCACCCTGATCCGCTCGGCCCGTGAGCTGGCCGGTCCGGAGGGGCAGGTCGTCGTCACCGTCTTCGTCAATCCCCTGCAGTTCGGGGCGAACGAGGACCTGGACCGCTACCCGCGCACCCTGGACGCGGACCTCGTGATCGCCGAAGGGGCGGGCGCCGACGCGGTGTTCGCGCCGGCCGTCGACGAGGTGTACCCGGGCGGCGACCCGCAGGTGCGGATCAGCGCCGGTCCGATGGGCGGGCGCCTCGAAGGGAGCACGCGTCCCGGGCACTTCGACGGGATGCTGACCGTCGTCGCCAAGCTGCTCCACCTGACCCGTCCCGATCTGGCGCTCTTCGGCCAGAAGGACGCGCAGCAACTGGCCCTGATCCGGCGGATGGTGACGGACCTGAACTTCCCCGTGGAGGTGGTCGGCGTACCGACCGTCCGCGAGGAGGACGGGCTGGCGCTGTCGTCCCGCAACCGCTACCTCTCCCCCGCCGAGCGGCACACCGCCCTGGCCCTGTCGCGCGCCCTGTTCGCCGGGCAGGACCGGCTCGCCGCGCAGGCGGCGCTGCGGGCCCGCGCCGAGGCCGCCCCGGCCAGCGACGAGCGGGCCACGGCGCTGGCCCGGCTGGGCGAGATCCGCGCCTCCGCCGACGCGCACGCCGTCTCGGCGGCGGGCGGCGGGCTGCCGGACGCGGTACGGGCCGCGGCGCGGCACGTCCTGGAGGAGGCGGGCCGGCACGAGCCTCCCCTCGTACTGGACTACCTGGCCCTGGTGGATCCGCGGGACTTCACCGACGTCGGCCCCGAGTTCACCGGGCAGGCCGTGCTGGCCGTCGCGGCGAAGGTGGGCGCGACGAGGCTGATCGACAACATTCCACTGGAATTCGGAGCACACACGTGAGCACCCCAGTCAGAGCCGTTCCGTCGGGCGGCGCAGAAGCGGGCGCGGGTGCCGGAACGGGCACCGGCATACGGCTGCACGCGCCGGCCCCCGGCTGGGCCGTCGACGCCGACGTCGTGGTCGTCGGTTCGGGCGTCGCCGGTCTGACGGCGGCGCTGCGCTGCGCCGCCGCGGGCCGCCGTACGGTCGTGGTCACCAAGGCCCGGCTCGACGACGGTTCCACCCGCTGGGCCCAGGGCGGCATCGCCGCGGCCCTCGGCGAGGGGGACACCCCCGAGCAGCACCTCGACGACACGCTGGTCGCGGGCGCCGGGCTGTGCGACGAGGAGGCCGTACGGCTGCTCGTCACCGAGGGTCCGGACGCGGTGCGCCGGCTGATCGCGGCGGGCGCCGTCTTCGACACCTCCGCGCAGACCGGGGAGATAGAGCTGACCCGGGAGGGCGGCCACCACCGGCGCCGGATCGCGCACGCGGGCGGCGACGCCACCGGCGCGGAGATCTCCCGGGCGCTCGTCGAGGCCGTGCACGCCGCGGGCATAGAGACGGTGGAGAACGCGCTCGTACTGGACCTGCTCCAGGACGCGGAGGGCCGTACGGCCGGTGTGACCCTGCACGTCATGGGCGAGGGCCAACACGACGGCGTCGGCGCCGTCCACGCGCCCGCCGTGATCCTCGCGACCGGCGGCATGGGCCAGGTGTTCTCCGCGACCACCAACCCGTCGGTGTCCACGGGTGACGGGGTGGCGCTCGCCCTGCGGGCCGGGGCCGAGGTCTCCGACCTGGAGTTCGTGCAGTTCCACCCGACGGTGCTGTTCCTCGGCCCGGACGCCGAGGGCCAGCAGCCGCTGGTCTCGGAGGCGGTCCGCGGCGAGGGCGCGTACCTCGTCGACGCGAACGGCGTGCGCTTCATGGTCGGTCAGCACGAGCTGGCCGAGCTGGCGCCCCGCGACATCGTCGCCAAGGGCATCACGCGCCGCATGCTGGAGCAGGGCGCCCAGCACATGTACCTGGACGCCCGGCACTTCGGCGCCGAGATGTGGGAGCAGCGCTTCCCCACCATCCTGGCCGCCTGCCGGTCCCACGGCATCGACCCGGTGACCGAGCCGATCCCGGTCGCGCCCGCCGCGCACTACGCGTCCGGCGGCATCCGGACGGACCTGCACGGCCGGACCACCGTCCCCGGCCTGTACGCCTGCGGTGAGGTCGCCTGCACGGGCGTGCACGGGGCGAACCGGCTGGCCTCCAACTCCCTGCTGGAGGGGCTGGTCTTCGCCGAGCGCATCGCCGAGGACATCGCCGGCAGCGCGCCGTCGGGCAGCGGCCCGGGCGTCCCGGTCCCCGCGACCGGGCCGCTGCAGCCCGCGGAGGCCCGGTACGAGATCCAGCGGATCATGACGGAGGGCGCGGGCGTGCTGCGCTCCGCCGAGTCGCTGCGCACGGCCGCCGAGTCCCTCGAAGCGCTGTACGCGACCGCCCTGGGCGAGCTCGAAGCGCACGGCAAGACCGCCGAGCCGGGTGTGGACACCTGGGAGGCGACGAACCTGCTGTGCGTGGCGCGGGTGCTGGTCGCCGCCGCCGAGCGGCGGGTGGAGACCCGCGGCTGCCACTGGCGCGAGGACCACCCGGACCGGGACGACGCCGCCTGGCGCCGCCACCTCGTGGTGCGGCTGTCCCGGGCCGAGCGGCGGGCCCTGGTCGTCACCCCCACCGACTCCGCGGACTTCCCGTCCGTAACCCACCCCCTGAGCCTGGAGCAGTGACCGTGAGCACCCCCGAACTTCCCCTGATCGACCAGAACGACGGCGGCTGCGGCGACGACTGCGCCTGCGGCGACGGCGAGGAGACCGGGCTGGACCCGGCGCTGGCCCAGCTGCTGGTGGACGCGGGCCTCGACCCGATCGAGGTCGAGGACATCGCCCACATGGCGCTCTCCGAGGACCTGGACGGCGGGGTCGACGTGACCACGGTGGCCACCGTCCCCGAGGACGCCGAGGCCGTCGCCGACTTCGTCGCGCGCGAGAACGGCGTCGTGGCGGGCCTGCGCATCGCCGAGGCCGTGTTCTCCGTGGTCTGCACGGAGGCCTTCGAGGTCGAGCGGCACGCGGAGGACGGCGACACCGTCGAGGCCGGGCAGCTGCTGCTGTCCGTGCGCTCCCGCACCCGCGACCTGCTGACGGCGGAGCGCAGCGCGCTGAACATCCTGTGCCGCCTCTCGGGCATCGCGACCGCCACGCGCCGCTGGGCGGACGTCCTCGACGGCACCTCGGCGAAGGTCCGCGACACCCGCAAGACCACCCCGGGGCTGCGCGCCCTGGAGAAGTACGCGGTGCGCTGCGGCGGCGGCGTCAACCACCGCATGTCGCTGTCGGACGCCGCGCTGGTGAAGGACAACCACGTGGTGGCGGCCGGTGGCGTCGCGCAGGCCTTCAAGGCCGTCCGGGAGGCCTTCCCGGAGGTCCCGATCGAGGTCGAGGTCGACAACCTCGAGCAGATCGGCGAGGTCCTGGAGGCGGGCGCCGACCTGATCCTGCTGGACAACTTCACCGTGGAGCAGACCGCGCGGGCCGTGGCCCTGGTCTCCGGGCGCGCGGTGCTGGAGTCCTCGGGCCGCCTCACGCTGGACACCGCCCGGGCGTACGCCGAGACCGGCGTGGACTACCTGGCCGTCGGCGGGCTGACCCACTCCTCGCCGATCCTGGACATCGGCCTCGACCTGCGCGAGGCGGTGTAACCGATGCTCCTCACCATCGACGTAGGCAACACCCACACGGTCCTGGGCCTGTTCGACGGTGACGAGATCGTCGAGCACTGGCGCATCTCGACCGACCCGCGGCGCACGGCCGACGAGATGGCCGTGCTGATGCAGGGCCTGATGGGCATGCACCCGATGCTCGGCAGCGAGCTGGGCGACGGGATCCACGGCATCGCGATCTGCTCGACGGTGCCGGCGGTCCTGCACGAGCTGCGCGAGGTGACGCGCCGCTACTACGGCGACGTGCCCGCGGTGATCGTGGAGCCCGGCACGAAGACGGGCGTGCCGATCCTGATGGACAACCCGAAGGAGGTCGGCGCGGACCGCATCGTGAACGCGGTCGCGGTGGTCGAGCTCTACGGGGGTCCGGCGATCGTGGTGGACCTCGGTACGGCGACCACGTTCGACGCGGTGTCCGCGAAGGGCGAGTACGTGGGCGGGGTGATCTCCCCGGGCATCGAGATCTCGATGGAGGCGCTCGGCATCCGGGGCGCGCAGCTGCGCAAGATCGAACTGGCCCGGCCGCGGAACGTGGTCGGCAAGTCCACGGTCGAGGCGATGCAGTCGGGCGTGGTCTACGGCTTCGCGGGGCAGGTCGACGGGATCGTGACCCGGATGGCCAGGGAACTGGCCGGGCCGTCGGGCAACCCGGACGACGTGCGGGTGATCGCGACGGGTGGTCTGGCGCCGATCGTCCTCGGGGAGTCCTCGGTGATCGACGACCACGAGCCGTGGCTGACCCTGATCGGGCTCCGCCTGGTGTACGAACGCAACGCGCCGAGCTTCGCCTGACCGGTGCCTTGGCCTCCTCCGTCGGCCCGCTGCCGGGCTCAGGCCGACGGCCGCGGCCGGGTCAGGAGTCTGCGGACCGCCGCCCGCCAGGGGTGCCCTGCCGGGCGGCCGTCCATGACCGCCCGGAACTGCTCGTACGTGCGGGCGGCGCGGAGGGTGGCGATGTCGTCGCGGCCGGGCGGGGGCGGTGGGGGGTCACCGTGCTGTGACGCCCGGTAGGTGTCGATGAGGTACTGCTCGATGGCGGTCATCCCTCCACCCTGCGCCTGTGGTGGCCGGCCCGCACGACGATTGACGGCGCGCGTCAATCGGGGCCGGCCGGGCCGCTGCGCGGGGCATCCTCCCCCGCCCCGCCCCTTCCCGAAACCGGGGCTCTGCCCCGGACCCCGCTCCTCAAACGCCGGAGGGGCTGAGTTTCGGCTGCTGCCGTCCGCGAGGCGCGCCTGGATTGCCCGGAGGGCAATTCCAGCCCCGCCGGCGTTTGAGGCGCGGGGTCCGGGGCGGAACCCCGGCAGCGGCGCCACGGGCGACACACCCGGGCGGACCCCGTCGGGCTGCGGCACGGGCGCCGGGCCGCCGGGGAGAATGGGGCGATGAGCGTCACCATCGACATCGCAGGCCTGCCCGCGGGGCGGATCTCCTTCTCGCCCTCGCCCCTCGCAGAGCTCTGCATGGCGTTGCACGCGCTCTCCCAGCCCGCCCATCACCCCGCGCTCGCCTCCTGGACCACCGCCACCACCGCCGCGCTCGATCCGGGTCTCGCGGACCGGCTGCTGGAGGGGGACTTCATGTGGCGGAGTTCCTTCTCGGACATCTTCATGCCCTTCGCCGGCGTCCCCGGAGGGACTGGGCTGCCGGCCGCGACCCTCGCCGGGGAGCTCGACGTACTCGACCGGCTCGACGACGAGGCGTTCGTGAGGGCCGCCCTGGAGCACTGCTGGCTCGCCCTGTACGACGGGGGCCTGCCCTCCCCGCTCACGGACCCCCGGGCCCGGGCCAAGGCCCTGGAGACGGCGGCCGCGCGCGGCCCCCGCCAGTTGGACTTCTCGCTGCGCCTGCTGGACGACCCGGCCGGGGTCCGGGTGTGGATGCGGCGGCTCCTGGAGGACTGTGACGAGGCCTTCTTCGCCGAGACCTGGCGGCGGGTCGAGCCCGGCCAGAGCGCGGACGCCCGGCACAAGACCGAGGTGCTGCGCCACAAGGGGCTGCCGGCCGCGCTGAAGGAGGTCTCCTCGGCGCTGAGCGTGGACGAGGGCCTCACCACCATCACCGCCGACAAGCTGGTCAACGGCTCGACCACCGCCACCGATCCGCGAATAGGCAGCGGGCTGGTGTTCGTACCGACCAACTTCGGCTGGCCGCATCTGCTCGTGCTGCACGCGCCGGGCTGGCGTCCGGTGGTCCACTATCCGCTCGGCACCCCCGAACCGGTCTCCGCGCCGGGCTCGGTGGAGCTGCTCCAGCGGCGGATGGAGGCCCTCGCCCATCCGATGCGGATGATGCTGTGCCGGAGCCTGGCGCGGGCCCCGTACACGACCAGCGAGTTGGCGGCCGTGTACGGCATCACCGCGCCGGAGGTGTCGCGGCACCTTTCCGTCCTGAAGAAGGCCGGTCTGCTGCACACGCGCCGTCAGGGCCGCTACTCCCAGCACCAGTTGGACCTGGCCGCCGTGGCGCGCATCGGTTCGGACTTCATCGAGGGGATCCTCCGCTAGGGCATGACTCGCGGAGGTGGGCGAAGTTGCCCCCAAGCTGCCGCCGAGTCGCCGATATACGGAATTCACAAACCGGAATCAGTGAAAAGTCTGGCCAGAGTGACCCGTTGCTGCTTAACGTGCGTCCACCGCTCCTCCCTGCTCGCACTTATGCCGTGGAAGGACCTTGCATGCCCTCACGCCGTATAGCCGCAGCAACCGCCGCCCTGGCGGCCGCGGCCCTCGTCTCCCCGCTGATGCTCGCCGGTCCCGCCGGTGCCACGAGTCCCGCGAGCGATGCCGCGAGGGGTGACGCACTGGCCAGGAAACTGGTGAAGGACTCGACGGGCAAGGGTGCCTACAACCACCTGAAGGTGCTCCAGTCGATCGCGGACTACAACAACGGGACCCGGGTCGCCGGTTCCAAGGGCCACGAGCAGTCCGCCAAGTACGTCGAGGCCGTGATGAAGGCGGCCGGCTACAAGGTCACGAAGAACGAGTTCGACTTCGTGTACGTCGAGTCCGTCGCCGAGAAGCTCACGGTGAACGGCGCGAACGCGCACGAGGTCCCGATCCACCTGATGACGTACACCACGAACACCCCGGCGGGCGGTGTCACCGCCCAGGTCGCCGCCGCCCCGGTCGACGCGGACGGGACGAACGGCTGCGAGCCGGGTGACTTCGCCGCGGGCGCCTTCACCGGCAAGATCGCCCTGATCAAGCGCGGCGGCTGCACCTTCGCGGCGAAGCAGGCCAACGCGGCGGCCGCGGGCGCGGTCGGCGCGGTCATATACAACAACACCGAGGGCGCCCTGAACGGCACGCTCGGCGACCCGAACGTGGGCAAGGTCCCGACCGGCGGCATCACCCTGGCCGAGGGTCAGAAGCTCGCCGCCGAGGTCGCGGCCGGGCCCGTCGAGGTCACCCTCGACATCCGGCAGCTGCGCGAGAACCGCAAGACGTACAACGTCATCGCGGAGACCCAGGGCGGCGACGCCGACAACACCGTCTTCCTCGGCGCGCACCTCGACTCGGTCGCGGCGGGCCCGGGCATCAACGACAACGGTTCCGGCTCGGCCGGCATCCTCCAGGTCGCGCAGCGGCTCGCGAGCAGCCAGAACAAGATCAAGAACAAGGTCAAGTTCGGCTGGTGGTCGGCGGAGGAGTTCGGCCTGCTCGGCTCGGAGGCGTACGTCGACGGGCTGACGGAGGAGCAGAAGAAGCAGATCAAGCTCTACCTGAACTTCGACATGATCGCCTCGCCCAACTCCGCGTACTTCGTCTACGACGGCGACGACTCGGACAAGACGGGCGCGGGCCCCGGCCCGGAGGGCTCCGCCCAGCTGGAGAAGGGGATCACCGACTTCCTCGACTCCAACAACGTCCCGCACGAGGGCACGGACTTCTCCGGGCGTTCGGACTACGGCCCGTTCATCGCGGTGGGCATCCCGTCCGGCGGTACCTTCACGGGCGCCGAGGGCATCATGACGGCCGAGCAGGCCGCGAAGTTCGGCGGCCAGGCGGGCGTCGCCTACGACGTGAACTACCACGGCAAGGGCGACACCCTCGCGAACATCGACCAGAAGGCCCTCGACATCAACGTCGACGTCATCGCGAACGCGGTCGGGCACTACGCCTTCGACCTGGCGCCCCTGTCGAAGCCGGTCGTCTCCGCGCCGAGCACCGGCACGGGCAGCGGCGGCGGCCTGCACGCGGGCCACGACGACGTCGTCGAGTAGGGCGGCGGGGCAGTGAGGAGGGGCCGGTATCCCGTGCGGGGTACCGGCCCCTCCCGCCACGTCAGGCCCCGGGCCACGGCGGGATGCCGCCCGCCGGCCGGCAGAGCCAGAGGAAGTCCCCCAGCCCTCCCCGGGCGGTCAGTTCCGCGGCCTCGCCCGCCGAGGCCAGGGCCCGGACGTAGGCGGCCGGGTCCGTGGAGGCGAGGGCCAGCGGGGGGCGGGCTCCCGAGACGCCGAGGTCGGTCAGCGCCGCGCGCTGGGTCAGCAGTACCGCCCCGGGACCCGCGCAGGAGTCCAGGGCCACGTGCGCGGTGACGTCGCAGCTGCCGTCGGGGACGGGCCGCACCTCCCGGCCCGCGCGAAAGCCCGTCAGGGTGCCGTACGGGGGCCTCGCCTCCCGGGTGTGGGCGTAGTCCACCGCCACGGCCAGGCCCCGCTCCACGGTCGCCGCGGCGGCCGCCCAGGCCTCGTCGCGGGACCGCCCGATCTCCGCCCGGCCGGCCTGCTCCGCGCCGGGCCACCAACGCTCCAGCCAGGCCCGGTCGGCGTCGTCGAGGGGGTCGCCGGGGGACTCCGTACCGTCGCCGGAGACCAGTACGTACCGGCCGTCCTCGGCGATCTCCAGCGGTACGTTGTCGAGCCACTCGTTGGCGAAGAGGAGGCCCGTCGTCCGTTCGGGCGGCCGCGCCACCCACTCGATCCGCGGGTCGAGCCCGGCCGGCCGCTCCGCGCGCTCGACCGCGTACGGCCGCACCCTGGCGGCCACCCCGGCGGGCAGTGCGGCCAGCACCCCGGCCACCAGCTCTCCCCGGCCCGCCGCCATGTCGACCAGGTCCAGCTCCGGCGGGTGCCCGAGCCGCTCGTCCACCCACAGCAGGAGCCGGGCCACCGCGCCCGCGTACAGCCCCGAGGCGTGCACGGAGGTGCGGAAGTGCCCGGCCGGCCCCGGTCCGCCCGGGCGCACGTAGAAGCCGCCGGGTCCGTACAGTGCGGTCTCCATCGCGGTCCGCCACCGGACCGGACGCTCGACTTCTGGCTGAGTGCTCATCACGCAAAGGTTAAGTTCACCGTCCACCTTGGGGAGTACGCCCCCTGTGCGAGGTTGGCACCTCTGGTTGACTCCAGCACCTGTCGCCGTTCCCTACTCTGGGTTACGTGCAGCGCCTCTACGACTTCCTCCGCAGACACCCGACGGGCGTCGACGGCTTCTGGGCCGTCCTCCTGTTCGGGGCCTCGATGCTGAACGTGGCGGTCGAGGGCTCTGTGAGCACGTCCATGAAGCTCGCGACCGTCCCCGTGGTGGTCGCCCTGAGCACCGCCGTGGCGCTGCGCCGCAAGTGGACGCAGGCGATGTTCTGGCTGACCCTCGGCGCGGGGGTCTACCAGCTGGTCCTGGGCGTCACCGCGGAGGTCTGGGACCTCGCCATGTTCGTCATCCTCTTCACGGTCGCCGCGAGCGAGGTCCCCCGGTGGGTCTCCCGCACGGCCCTGGGCTGGGGGGTGGCGGCGGCCCCGCTCTACTTCGTGCGGTTCGGGGTGGACAAGGGGACGAACGACGTCGACAACCTCCTCTTCGCCCTCTTCATGATCGTCCCCTTCGTCCTGGCGTGGGTGCTGGGCGACTCCCTGCGCACCCGCCGGGCCTATTACGCCCAGCTCATCGAGCGCAACCAGCGGCTGGAGAAGGAGCGCGAGGCCCAGTCGAAGGTGGCCGTGGCCGCCGAGCGCGCCCGGATCGCCCGCGAGCTGCACGACGTGGTCGCGCACAACGTCTCGGTGATGGTGGTCCAGGCCGACGGGGCCGCGTACGTCATGGACGTGGCCCCCGAGCAGGCCAAGGAGGCCCTCCAGACGATCTCCGGGACGGGCCGCCAGGCCCTGGCCGAGATGCGCCGGCTGCTGGGCGTGCTGCGCACGGGCGAGCCGCAGGAGTCCGAGGACTACGTGCCGCAGCCGGACGTCGAACAGATCGAGGTCCTGGTCGAGCAGGTACGGGCGGCCGGGCTCGCGGTGGACTTCGAGGTCGAGGGAGCACCGCGGCGGCTGCCGAGCGGCGTGGAGCTGACGGCGTACCGGATCGTGCAGGAGGCGCTGACGAACACGCGCAAGCACGGCGGTCCGGACGCGAAGGCGAGCGTGCGCCTCGTCTACTTCGACGACGGGCTCGGCCTGCTCGTCGAGGACGACGGGCGGGGAGCGGCGCACGAGCTGTACGAGGACGGCGGCGCGGACGGCGCCGGGCACGGGCTGATCGGGATGCGCGAGCGGATCGGTATGGTCGGCGGAACCCTGGACGCGGGGCCGCGGCCGGGCGGCGGCTTCAGGATCAGCGCACTGCTCCCACTGAAGAAGCAATGACGATGACGAGGACGAGGTAACGGATGTCCATCCGCGTGATGCTGGTAGACGACCAGGTGCTGCTGCGCACCGGTTTCCGGATGGTGCTGGCCGCACAGCCGGACATGGAGGTCGTCGCCGAGGCGGGCGACGGCCTGGAGGCCCTGGAGGTGCTGCGGGCCACGAAGGTGGACGTGGTGCTGATGGACGTCCGCATGCCGAAGCTCGACGGGGTCGAGGCGACGCGGCGGATCTGCGAGCCGGATGAGCACCCGAAGGTCATCATCCTGACCACCTTCGACCTGGACGAGTACGCCTTCTCGGGGCTGAAGGCGGGTGCGAGCGGCTTCATGCTGAAGGACGTCCCGCCGGCCGAGCTGCTCGCGGCGATCCGCTCGGTGCACAGCGGTGACGCGGTGGTCGCCCCGTCGACGACGCGGCGGCTGCTGGACCGGTTCGCGCCGATGCTGCCGACGACCACGCAGGAGCCGCAGAACAAGGAGGTCGAGCGGCTGACGGAGCGCGAGCGCGAGGTCATGCTGCTGGTGGCCCAGGGGCTGTCGAACGGTGAGATCGCGGGCCGCCTCGTCCTGTCGGAGGCCACGGTGAAGACGCACGTGGGCCGGATCCTGACGAAGCTGAACCTGCGCGACCGCGTGCAGGTGGTGGTCCTGGCGTACGAGACGGGCCTGGTCCGTGCCGGGGGCGGCGGGGCGGGCTGAGCCGCGCCGCCGCCCCCGACCGGGTGGCCTAGCTGCGCTGGACGAACTCGCAGGTGTTCGGGACGACGGTGTCCAGGCCGGCCGAATCGGCCAGCAGGACATCGAAGTCGGCGGCGCTCTCACCGCAGTCGATCCTGTCGAAGCCGCCGTTGCGGCTGATGATCGTGTCGTTGCCGCCCCGGCCCTCGAAGGTGTTGGAGCCGGGCGCGGCGTTCCAGCCGTCGGAGTCGAGGAGCCGGTCGGGGCCGCTGCCACCGAAGAGCTTGTCGTCGCCTTCCCCGCCGACGATGTCGCTCGCGATGGCCGTGTTGTTGGTGGCCGTGTCGTTCCGGTCACCCAGCGAGGCCTGGATACGGGTCACGGTGGCCAGCGCTCCGCAGCGGACGATGTGCGGATCGTTGTTGAACCGGACGCAGCCGGGACCCGGGATCAGATTGCTCGTGCTGTCCTCCACCTGGAAGAATCCGCCGGCGTTGCTGAAGGTGACGGTGTTCGTCTCCCCGGGCTGCGCGGTGTAGAGGATCGAGCTGCCGCTGCGCGTCACCAGCGCGGGGTCGGCGAAGGCCGGGCCGGCGAGGGCCACGGTCGCGGTGATCGCGGCCACGGCCGGAACGGCGAAGCGGGCAGTGCGCACGAAACGGGAAGCGGTCGGGTGCATGTGCTGTTCCTTGGGTTCGGCGGGTGCGGATCGGGTCGAGGATCCGCCGCCACCTTCGCTACCCGTAGTAGCCGATACTCTCTTCTTGTAATCGTGCGGTTACCTCGTGTGCCCCATGCGACCCCCCGTCCGGCCCTACGTCATCCAGCGGTCCGGGCGGGCCGAGGCCCGCGAGGTGCGGGCGCGGGCGGCCTGGGCCGCCAGCAGTTCGGCGGCCTCGCCGGCCGGGCGCAGCCGGGCGGTGACCGTGCCGTTCGCGCCGGTGTCCACGTGCACGTCGGCGAGGCCGTGGACCCGTTCCCAGGGGCCCTGGGTCAGCCGGACGCTCTGCACCTTGGCGTGCGGGACGATGTCCGTCCGCCGGCACAGGCGGCCGCGCCGGGCCGCGAACACGTCCGGGGAGACGGCCAGGGCGTACCCCTTCCACCACACCGGCACCACCCAGCGCGCACCCGGGCGCGGCGAGCCGTCGAAGGTCAGCTCCGCCAGGTCCACGCCCGGCAGGATGCGCGCGATCACGGCGTGGGCGGCCGCCCGCGGGGCCACCGGCAGCAGCAGCCCGTTCTTCGAGCCGGCCACGGCGAGCTCCACCCGGACCCAGCCGCGCCGGCGCCACAGCAGCGGCTCGACGATCCGTACGCTCTGGACGCGCCCCGGCGGGACCGTCTCGTGGGCCCGGTCCAGCAGTCCGTGGTCCAGGCGCAGCCCGTCCGGGGACTCGGCCACCGTCCAGTCGTAGTCGGCGAGGAAGCGGCCCGCGCTGCCCTTCCAGACCGCGCCGGCCAGCGGGAGCAGGACGACGAGGGCCGCCCACGGGCTGGGGCTGAAGGTGAACACGAGCACCAGCGCGGTGAGCCCGCCCGCGAGCGTCACCGAGAAGCCGAGGCTCAGGACGAGGGACAGCACGAGCTCGCGCGGCCGGACCCGCAGCAGTTCCCGCTCGGGGGCCTCGCCGAGGCGTACCGCCTCCTCGGGGGCGAAGCCCGCGGCCCGGGCGAGGAGCTCGGCGCGCAGGGCGACGGCCTCCTTCTCACCGAGGAAGGCCAGCTCGTCCTTGTCCTCGGTGCCGATCACGTCGAGCCGCAGGGAGGCGACCCCGCCCAGCCGGGCCAGCAGCGGCCGGGTGACGTCGACGGCCTGGATCCGGTCGAGCCGGATGTGCGCGGTGCGCCGGAAGAGCAGCCCGCTGCGGATGCGCAGCTCGGTGTCGGTGATGGCGTAGTGGGTGAACCACCAGCTCAGCAGCCCGTACACGCCGAAGACCAGGACCAGGCCGAGCACGCCCGTCACCCGGAGCGGGGCCGACAGCTCCCCGATCCACTCCTGGGCGCGCTCGCCCTGCTGGGCTATCACGCCGACGGTCGCCGCGATCGGCACCCAGGCCCGCCTGAGCGGGGTGAACGGATGCAACCGCCGGCCGGTCGGGGAGGCGGGGGACGGTGCGGGGTCGTTCGCCGGACCGGCGCTCACAAGCCCGCCGACCTTGCCTCGCCGAGCTCCGTCAGGCGGTCGCGCAGGCGTTCCGCCTCGGCCGGGGCCAGGCCGGGGATCTTGGCGTCGGTGGCCGCGGCCGCCGTGTGCAGCTGTACGGAGGCCAGACCGAAGCGCCGCTCCAGCGGACCCGAGGTGACCTCGACGAGCTGCATCCGCCCGTACGGGACCACGGTCTCCTCCCGCCACAGCACGCCCCGGCTGATCAGCAGGTCGTCCGCGCGCTCCGCGTACCGCCAGGACCGCCAGTTCCGGCCGAGCATCACCCAGCCCCAGACCGCGACCGCCGGCCACACCAGCGCGAGGCCCGCCCACGCCGGCCCCGTCAGCAGGCCCAGCAGAACCCCGGTCACCAGGGCGAGGAGCACCATCCACAGCACCAGCAGCGTCCGCCGCAGCACGAGCAGCCCACCCGGCAGCCCGACCCACCCGGGCGGCGCCGTCTCACCCACTGTCCCCGTATCCATGCCCACACCCTAGGGCTGAGACAATGCCCGCATGACGGAGACCACGGTCGGCATCGGCGGCGCGGCGGAAAGCACCGACATGGTGCTCAACATCGGCCCCCAGCACCCTTCCACGCACGGTGTGCTGCGCCTGCGCCTCGTCCTGGACGGGGAGCGGATCGTCAGCGCCGACCCCGTGGTCGGCTATATGCACCGTGGCGCCGAGAAGCTCTTCGAGGCCCGCGACTACCGGCAGATCGTGATGCTCGCGAACCGCCACGACTGGCTGTCCGCGTTCTCCAACGAGCTCGGCGTGGTCATGGCCGTCGAGCGGATGCTGGGCATGGAGGTCCCCGAGCGCGCGGTGTGGATGCGCACGCTGCTCGCCGAGCTGAACCGGGTGCTGAACCACCTGATGTTCCTCGGGTCGTACCCGCTGGAGCTGGGCGGGATCACCCCGATCTTCCACGCGTTCCGCGAGCGCGAGGAGCTCCAGGCCGTGATGGAGGAGATCTCCGGCGGCCGCATGCACTACATGTTCAACCGCGTCGGCGGCCTCAAGGAGGACCTCCCGGCCGGCTGGCTGGGCCGCGCCCGCGAGGCCATCGACGACGTCCGCACCCGTATGGACGTCTACGACAAGCTGGTCCACGGCAACGAGATCTTCCGCGGCCGCACGCGCGGCGTCGGCGTCCTGTCCCGGGAGGCGGTGCACGCGTACGGGGTCTCCGGCCCGATCGCCCGCGCCTCCGGCGTCGACTTCGACCTGCGCCGCGACGAGCCGTACCTGGCCTACGGCGAGCTCCAGGACGTCCTGAAGGTGGTCACCCGCACCGAGGGCGACTGCCTGGCCCGCTTCGAGGTGCTGCTCGACCAGACCCACAACGCGCTCGACCTGGCCGTGGCCTGCCTGGACCGGATGGCCGAGCTGCCGCCCGGCCCGATCAACCAGCGCCTGCCCAAGGTGCTGAAGGCGCCCGAGGGCGAGACGTACGCCTGGACCGAGAACCCCCTCGGGATCAACGGCTACTACCTGGTCTCGAAGGGGGAGAAGACCCCGTACCGGCTGAAGCTGCGCAGCGCCTCCTACAACAACATCCAGGCCCTGTCGGTGCTGCTGCCCGGGCAGCTCGTCGCGGACATGGTGTCGATCCTCGGTTCGCTGTTCTTCGTCGTCGGCGACATCGACAAGTGACGGTCCCCGCCCCGGAAGGGGCGGTTCGCCGCCCGTTCCGGGGCGGCCCGTAGGGTGGGCCGATGACGACCACCACCGGCATATTCGACGGATATCTGCGGCGACTTGGCATCACCGAGCCCCACGTCCCGTCCGTCGAGGGGCTGTTCGCGCTCCAGCGCGCCCACCTCGAACGCGTCCCGTACGAGAACATCGACATCCAGCTGGGCCGGCCGCCCGCCATCGACCCCGAGGTGTCGGCGGTCCGCTTCGGCGCCGGGCGGGGCGGCTACTGCTTCCACCTCAACGGCGGTTTCGCGGCCCTCCTGGAATCGCTCGGGTACGACGTCACCCGTCACGTCGGCGCGGTCTACGAGGATCCCGGCGTACGGGAGATCAACGGCAACCACCTCGCGCTGACCGTACGCGTCGGCGGCGAGGCCTACCTGGTCGACGCCGGGCTCGGCGACGGACCGTACGAGCCGCTGCCGCTGCGCGAGGGAAGCCACGAGCAGGGCGGGTTCCTCTACCGCCTGGAGCCGCTCGACGGAGCCGAACAGGGCTGGACCTACCACAACGCCGGCGCCCCGTTCCCGGTCATGAACTTCCGTTCGGCCCCGGCGACCATGGCCGACTTCGCGGACGAACACCTGCGGCTGTCGACCGCGCCGGACTCCCCCTTCATCCGCACCCTGGCCCTGCTGCGCCGCGACGCCACGGGCATCGACCTGCTGCGGGGGCGGATCCTGAGCCGCATCGACCCCGAGAAGGGGCCCGTCGAGCGGGAACTGGGCGACCCCGAGGAGTTCTTCGACGCGGTGGAGGGCCTCTTCGGGCGGGAGCTCGACGACCTCACTCAGGCCGACCGGGACGCACTGTGGGCGAGGGTGCAGGAGGCCCACCAGGCGTGGCTGGCCTCCCGGGAGGACTGATTGTCGGTGGCGCAGGGCAGACTGGGCCCCATGTCCCATTCCCCCCGCCGGGCCTGCCCCTCCTGCGGCCGCGACTGCGCCGTGACCGCCGGCCGGATCGCCCGCCACGACCCTCCGGCCGGGCGGATCCGGGGCGACATGGTGTCCTGCCCGGGATCGCGGGCCAGGGTCGTGCTGGGCGCCTCGGCCCCGGCGCTGGACGGCTTCGTGCTGCCCGATCTCCCGGGGCAACTGCCGCTGTTCTGAGTACGCGTGCCCGCGCCGGCCGTGCCGCCGCTCCTCCTGGCGCCGGCCGCGGACCGGGGCGGCCGTACTGACGTTTCCCCGAGCCGCCGACCGGGGGTATACCCCCTCAACCAGCGGGTGGCGACCGGATGTTGTGAGGCCGGCGCCCTCCGTAGCGTTCCGGGCATGACGAACACACGGATGTCCAAGCGGTGGCTGCGGCGCGGGGCCGCGGCCGTGGCCCTCGCGGCCGTACTCGGCGGGATCGCCGCCCCCGCGGCGTCGGCCGTGCCCACGGCCGCGTCCCAGGGGTCGGCGCAGCGCGGCGCCCTGCTCTCCGTCACCCCGGTCGGCGCCCTGGACCGCGCGGGCGTCGCCGCGTACGTCTCGGGCTTCGGGATGGACGCGGGCACCGTCCGCCACGGGATCTCCGCCTACCGGCTGACCTACGCCACGGTCGACGCGCAGGGCCGCCCCACCACGGCCACCGGGCTCTTCGTACTGCCCGAGGGTGGTCCGCACCGGCTCGACCTGGTCTCGGACACCCACGGGACCATCGCCCACCACGACGACGCGCCTTCGGGCGGGGCCGGCTACAACCGGCTCACCCCGTACCTGCACGCCGCTTCCGGCCGGGCCGTCGCGGCTCCCGACTACCTGGGCCTCGGCGGTGGTACCGGACCGCACCCGTACGGGGACACCGCGTCCTCCGTCACGGCCTCCCTGGACATGCTGCGGGCCGCCCGCACCGCCGGGGACCGGCTGGGCCGCCCCGTCACCCGGGACGTGTACGCCACCGGCTTCTCGCAGGGCGGCCAGGTGACGATGGCCCTGGGCCGCGAGCTCTCCCGCCCCGGCGGGGGTTTCCGGCTGCGGGCACTGGCCCCGATGGCCGGGCCCTTCGACCTGAGCGGCTCCGAGATACCGGGCATCACGGACGGCCGGATCGCGCCACGCACCGCCGTCTTCTACCTGACGTACTTCCTCACCGCCCAGAACCGGCTGCACCCGCTCTACAAGGACCCGGCCGAGGTCTTCCGCGCTCCTTATGCACAGGCTGTGGAAAGTCTGTTCGACGGGAACCACCACGAGGAGGAGATCGTCGCCGCACTGCCCGCGACACCGCAGGAGCTGCTCACCCCGGAGTGGTACGAGAACGTCCGCGCCCCGCGCGGGGAACTGCGTACGGTCATCAAGGCGAACGACGGCGCCTGCGACTGGAAGCCGGCCGTGCCGGTGCGCCTCTACACGGGCAGCGCCGACACGGACGTGCCGATCGCGAACACCCGCGCCTGCGCCGCGGACCTGGCCCGCCACGGGGTCCGGGCGCGGATCGTCGACCAGGGTCCGGACGCCGACCACTTCACGACGGGGATGCGCTCGGCCCCCCAGGTGGCCCGCTGGTTCGACTCGGTGGGCCGGTAGGTCCTAGGAGATGGCGGTGCGCAGGCGGGCCACGTCGATCGGCTCCGTCTCGTCGTGCGCCGTCAGGTCGATGACCTGGCCCGCAGTGGGGGTCAGGTCGGGGGCCGGCTCGGCGGAGGGCTGCGCGGTTTCCGCCTCGTGGACCGCAAGGGCCTCGGCGCCGACCACGTCCGCCAGGTCCTCGTTCTGGACCGCCTCGATGGCCGCGCGGGCCTGCGCCGCGTTCTTCGTACCGAAGAAGTCGAAGCCGCCCTCGACCCGGGAGGCCGGGCGCTGCCTGGAGGCGTACGGGGCCACCGGCGCCGCGGGGCGGCGGGCGGGCAGGGCGGCCGGGCGGGCGTGGGTCTCGGCCGCGGGCAGCTCCGGGCGCGCCGGCCTCTTCGGCTCGGGGTCCGGCTCCGGCTCCGGTGCGGAGGGCTTCTTGCGGGCCAGTGCGAGCATCGCCGCGTGGGCGCGGGCGTAGCCGACCGCGGTGGGCGCGCCCGCCGAGGTGCGCTCCTCGGTGACCGGCGGCAGTTCCTTCGGCGCTGCCGCCGGGGCCGACTCGGCGGCCTCGATCGCGAGCAGTCGGCGGCCCTCCAGGGCGCTGGCGCGCTCGGTCTCGGCGGTCGCGTACCGGCGCAGCAGGGAGGCGTGCTCCCCGCGCAGCCCCGCCAGTTCGACCCGCTTGGCGCGCAGCTTGGCTTCGAGCCTGGCGCGCAGCACCCGAGCCTCTTCGAGGTCGGACTCGAGCTCGGCTATCCGCTCTTCCGTCTTCCACTCGTCCTTGACCCGTTCGCGGGCGAGCTCCGCGACGCGGCGGCCGGCCGCGCGGTCCCAGGCCCGCATGACAACGGCTCCGGCGACTCCGGCGCCCGCCGTCAGGGCCACGAGGAGTCGTAGCGCCAGTGGTTCCGCGAGCAGCCAGGCGACGCCGGCGCTGGTGACGGACACACCGGCGACGGACGTCGGCGTGAGCAGCCGGTGCAGGGGTTCGGGATTGCGGTGACGTCCACGGGGCATGGCCTGAAATTTACAGGGCGTGGCCCTCGATTGGAGTACCCGCCCGGGAAACTGTTCCCAGGCGGTTACCCGTCATTTCCACCGCAAACCGTGTGACTGTTGCCGCGTCGCTTACTTCACGAGCCCCTTGGACTGCAGATAGGCCTTCGCCACGTCCGCCGGTTTGGCGCGCTCCGCGTCGACCTTGCGGTTCAGGTCGACGAGGTCGGCCGTCGTGAGGGCCTTGGTCAACTTGTCGAGCGCGGCGGCGATCTCCGGGGCTCCGGCGTCCTTGGCGTTGACGACGGGCAGCACGTTGTCGGCGTTCTGGAGCTTCTTGTCGTCCTCCAGCAGGACCAGTCCGAAGCCGTCGAGCGTGGCGTCGGTGGTCGTGGTGAGGACCAGTTGGTCCGCGCCGTCCTTGACGGCCTGCTTGGCCTGCGGGGTGCCGACGCCCTTCGGGTCGATACCGGAAACCTGAATTCCGTATGTCTTCGTCAACCCGGGTGCGCAGAAGGGCCGGACGGCGCATTCGTCGCCCGCCGCGATCTTCACCTTGAGGCCCGACTTGCCGAGATCGGAAAGGGTCTTGAGGTTGTTCTTCTGGGCGAATTCCTTGGTCACCGCGAAGGCGTTCTGGTCGACCGCCGAGCCCGCCGGCAGCGCCTTCAGGCCGAGGGGGCCGGCGAGCTTCTCCAGGCCCGCCACGGTCGCCGCCACGTCGCTGGAGGCGACGGGCTTCTCCTCCGGCGCCTTCGGGCCGTTCACCTTGGCGTTCAGGAATTCCGCGAGCGTGGCCGCGTACTCCGGGACGATGTCGATCTCGCCCTTCTCCAGCGACGGCTCGTACAGCTCTCGGTTGTTGACCGTCTTGATCGAGGTGCCGTAGCCGGCGTCCCCCAGGACCTGCGCGTACAGCTCGGCCAGGACGTTGGACTCGGTGAACCCGGCGGCGCCGATCACCAACTCACCCTTGCCGCCGCCCCCGGCCGGGGCGCCGGCGGAGGAGCCGCCGTCCTTGCTCTTCTCCAGGCTGTCGCCGCCGCACGCGGCCAGCGACACCGCCAGCGCGAGGGCGCCCAGGGACGCGCCGGCGACGCGTGTGGTCTTGCTCATGGGGAACTCCGTTCGAGGCGTGGGAAAGAGGAGTCGTTCTGTACGGGGCTCCGTACGGGGGGATCAGCGCGGGCCCGTCCGCGGCAGCAGCCGCTCCGCGGCCACCAGGACCCCCTCCACCAGCAGGGCGAGCGCCGCCACCAGCAGGGCGCCCGCGACGACCTGCGCGGTGTTGTAGGTGTTGAAGCCGGCCGTGATGATCCGGCCGAGGCCGCCCTGGCCGACCATCGCCGCGATCGTGGCCGTGGCGACGACCTGCACCGCTCCCGAGCGCAGCCCGGTCATCACCAGCCGCCGGGCGAGCGGGAGTTCCACCCGGAAGAAGAGCTGGGCGCCGGACATGCCCATGCCCCGGGCGGCCTCCACCACCGAGCGGTCCACCTCGCGCATGCCGACGTACGCGTTCGTCAGCAGCGGCGGCACGGCGAAGAGCACGAGCGCGGCGATGGTGGGCAGGTAGCCCGCGTTGCGCAGCGGCGAGACCATGAACAGGGCCAGCACCGCGAAGACGGGCACGGCCCGACCGACGTTCGACAGGTTCACCGCGAGGGCGCCACCCTTGCCGAGGTGGCCGAGCCACAGCCCGACGGGCAGCGCCAGGGCGCAGGCGATCCCGAGGGCGACGCCGCTGACGTAGACGTGTTCGGCGAGCCGGTTCCAGACACCGCTCTCCCCGGACCAGTTGGCGCCGTCCGCCAGCCAGCTCCAGGCGTCCCCCGCCACACCCAGCACCTCAGGCCTCCTTGCCGGCGGGCCGGCGGCCGGCCCGGGTCCACGGCGTGAGCAGCCGCTGTACGCCGAGCAGCAGCAGGTCGGCCACGAGGGCGAGCAGCACGCACAGCAGGGAGGCGGTGAGCACCTGGGCCTTGAAGGAGCTGTTCACCGCCGGGGCGATGAGGTTGCCGAGGCCGCCCTTGCCGACGATGGAGCCGACGGTGGTCAGCGCGACCGTGGACACCGTCGCGATCCGCAGCCCGGCGAACAACGCGGGCAGCGCGAGCGGCAGTTCCACCTGCCACAGCAGCCTTCCCGGGCCGTACCCCATGCCGCGCGCGGCCTCCCGCACCTCCTCGGGGACGGCCTCCAGGCCGGCCAGCGCGCCCCGGACCAGGATGGTCAGCGAGTACAGCACCAGCCCGGTCACCACGAGGGCCGCCGACAGCCCGAAGAGCGGCAGCAGCAGGGAGAACATGGCGAGCGAGGGGACCGTGTAGAGCAGGGTGGTCAGGCCCAGTACGGGCGCCGCCCAGCGGCGGCCGCGGCGGGCCAGCAGGGCGAGCGGGAGGGACACGGCGAGGCCGATGAGGACCGACACGCCCGTGATCCAGACGTGTTCGAGGGTGGCGTCGGTGAGCTCCTGGGAGCGGGAGGAGACGTACTCCCAGCAGAACCAGTCGTTCGCCACCAGGCAGCCCCGGCCCGCCATTCCCCTCACCCCCCGGTCATCGAACGTACGTGGGACCGACCCTAACCCGCACCGGTGTCGATGGCCGGAATCCTTCGCACATGGGCAACACGCCCTTCACAAACCGGTGGTCCCGGTAGGGAAGGATGACGATGTGATCCGATTCGAGCACGTCACCAAGCGCTACCCCGACGGGACGACAGCCGTCGAGGACCTGTCCTTCGAGGTGGCGGAGGGCGAGCTGGTCACGCTCGTCGGCCCGTCCGGCTGCGGCAAGACGACCACGATGAAGATGGTCAACCGGCTGATCGAGCCCACCTCGGGGCGGATCCTGCTCGGCGGTGAGGACATCGCGGCCGCCGATCCGGTCGAACTGCGCCGCCGCATCGGCTACGTCATCCAGCAGGTCGGGTTGTTCCCCCACAAGACGGTGCTGGAGAACACGGCGACCGTGCCCCGGCTCCTCGGCACCCCGAAGGCCGCCGCCCGAGCGCGGGCCGCCGAACTGCTCGAACTGGTGGGACTGGATCCGGCCGTGTACGGGGGCCGCTACCCGGACCAGCTGTCGGGAGGGCAGCGCCAGCGCGTGGGAGTGGCCCGCGCCCTGGCCGCCGATCCGCCGGTGCTGCTGATGGACGAGCCGTTCGGGGCGGTGGACCCGGTGGTGCGCGAGCGCCTGCAGAACGAGTTCCTGACCCTCCAGCGCACGGTGCGCAAGACGATCCTGCTCGTCACGCACGACCTGGAGGAGGCGATCCGGCTCGGCGACCGCATCGCCGTCTACGGACAGGGAACCATCGAGCAGTTCGCCCGCCCGGCGGCGGTGCTCGGAGCGCCGGCCACCGACTCCGTGGCCTCCTTCGTCGGCGCCGACCGGGGCCTGAGGCGGCTCGCGGTCACGGTGGTGGAGAAGGCCGACCTCGCGCCGGCGGAGGGCGGGTCCCCGCTGCCCGGGGCGGTGGAGCTGGGCGCGTCGCTGCGCGAGGCCCTCGCGGCCCTGCTCCAGGAGGACTCGGGCCGGATCGGGGTCACGGACCCGGACTCCGGCGCGCTGGTCGGCGTACTGACCCCGGAGGGCGTCCACCGGGCGCTGCGGCGGGCCGAACCGCAGCACGCGCAGGGCGCGTAGGGCGCGTACCGCACGTACCGCACACAAAAGAGTGACCGGCCCTTACGGGCCGGTCACGGGTGCTTCGTTCGGCTGAAATCGCCGGGGCTCGTCCCCGGGCCGATCGTCAGGCCTGGATGCGGCCGCTCATCCACACCAGCATCGGCGGGATCTCGCGGCGCCACGTGTTGAAGTTGTGGCCACCGCTGTCGAGGATGATCGAGGAGACCCGGTCCGGGCTCTGCACCTTCTTGATGAACTTCTTGGTGTCCCCGAGGTTCGGCTCGCCCTTCTCGCTGCTGGTGACGAGGAAGGACGTACCGCTCGGCTTCTTGTTCTCCATGGCGTGCAGGACGTCCGCACGCTTCTTCAGCTTGGCGTCCCCGTGGAAGAGGTCACCGGTCGTCGGGTCGTCCGGGGCGTCGTAGTACGCGGACAGCCCGGCGGCCGCGCCGAAGGTCTGCGGGTAGTGCGCGGCGATCTTCAGCGCGCAGTAACCGCCGGTGGAATTGCCGATGAAGCCCATGTTCTGCGGCTTCTTGCCGACCCGGAAGGTGTCCGTGATGGCCTGCGGCAGGTCCACGCCGAAGAAGGTCTCGGTCTGCGGGCCATCGGGTATGTCCACGCACTCGGTGTCGCGCGGCGGCGCGACGGTCGGACGCAGCATGACCAGGATCATCGGCTTCATCTTCCCGGCCTTGGACAGGCTGAAGGCCTTCATCGGGTAGTCGAGCCCTTTGATCAGGTTCTCGGCGGTGCCCGGGTAGCCGGTCAGGATGATGGACGCGGGGAAGTTCTCGTCCTTGTGCTGCGGCTGGAAGTACTCCGGCGGGAGCCAGACGTAGCCGGGGCTCGTTATCTTCGACTTCTGCCCGGTTATGGCAACCTTCAGGATCTGTCCGCCGACCTGGGGCTTGGCGCCGCCCGGCACGTCCAGCTTCTGCTTGTCGACGACCTTGATGTCCTTGCTGCTCATCGAGTGGTCGACGACCTTGCCCATGGACGTCTCCTGGCCGAACAGATCGGCCCAGGAACCGTAGAAGAGGAACGACTTGTTGGCCGCGAGCCCCACAGCCGAGAACAGCGCCAGCTGGGTCGCCAGCAGGAGCCCGATCCGGCCGGCGACCGGGCGCCAGCCCCGGCCCGAGAGCTTCGGCCAGAACCAGACCGTGGCCGCGAAGAGCAGCACCCCGGCGAGGACGGCCAGCACAAGAACCGTGTTACTGGTGAGACCCATGAGCAGTCAGTCGACTTTCTGATGGCAGGACTGGAAATTTCCGACGGAAGAGTGAACCCGCTCCACGTCGCCGTCGTCCTAATGGACGCACCACACTCCGGAGGCTGTCGCGGCCCCCGGCCACATGATCTCTCGCGGAGCAACGGGAAGCGATGTCTAGCAGGATAGATGGCGATAAGTCCGGACAGGTTCCGGCCCTGGCGGGGCGAATCCTTCGGGGTCCCCGACCGGAGGCCGTTCCCGGTCTCGTAGGTACGGCCGTCACGCTCGTCGGCCTGCTCGACATCGCGGCGGGTGTGTTCCCGCGCTTCCGGCACAGCCGGATCCACGCGGTCACCGAACTGCTGCCCGGCACCTTCGGCCCCTTCGCGGCCGCGGCGTCCCTGGCCGTGGGCGTGCTGCTCCTGCTGCTCGCGCACGGCCTCAAGCGGCACAAGCGGCGCGCCTGGCGCGCGGCCGTCGTGCTGATCCCGGCGGGCGCGTTCGCGCAGTTCTGGTACCGGCACTCGGTGATCGGCGTGGTCATCTCGGCCGTGCTCCTCGCCCTGCTGGTGCGCCACCAGGGTGAGTTCAAGGCGCTGCCCGACCCGCGCAGCCGCTGGAAGGCGCTCGCCAACTTCGTACTGATGAGCGCCGGGTCCATCGGCCTCGGCCTGCTCATCGTCAACGTCCACCCGAACCGGGTGGTCGGCGACCCGGGCCTGTACGAGCAGCTCAAGCACGTGGTCTTCGGGCTCTTCGGCTTCGAGGGCCCCGTCGCCTACTCCGGACAGGTGTCCTGGACCGTCGGCTACTCCCTCGGTGCCCTCGGCATGCTGACCGCGCTCACCACCGCCTACCTGGCCTTCCGCCCCGAGCACCCGGCCGCCCGGCTCACCGTCGACGACGAGGCGAAGCTGCGCGAGCTCCTCACCCGGCACGGCGGCCGCGACTCCCTCGGGCACTTCGCGCTCCGCCGCGACAAGGCCGTCGTCTTCTCCCCCAGCGGCAAGGCCGCCGTCACCTACCGCGTCGTCTCCGGCGTGATGCTCGCCTCCGGCGACCCCATCGGCGACGTCGAGGCCTGGCCCGGCGCCATAGAGCGGTTCATGGCGGAGGCCAAGGCCCACTCCTGGACCCCGGCCGTCGTCGGCTGCAGCGAGACCGGCGGCGAGGTCTGGACCCGCGAGACCGGACTGGACGCCCTGGAGCTGGGCGACGAGGCGATCGTCGACGTCAAAGACTTCTCCCTGGCCGGACGTCCCATGCGCAACGTCCGCCAGATGGTCAAGCGCATCGAGCGCAATGGCTACACCACCAAGGTCCGCCGGGTCGGCGAGCTGACCGAGGAGGAACTGACGGCGGTCCGCGGCGCGGCCGAGGCCTGGCGCGGCACCGACACCGAGCGCGGGTTCTCCATGGCACTGGGCCGCGTCGGCGACCCCGGCGACGGCGACTGCATCATCGCCACCGCGCACCGCGTCGAGGAGGGCGACACCAGCCCCTTCGGCGACCTCAAGGCCATCCAGCACTTCGTGCCGTGGGGCAAGGACGGCATGTCGCTGGAGATGATGCGCCGCGACCGCGCCGCGGACCCGGGCATGAACGAGCTGCTGATCGTCGCCTCCCTGCAGCAGGCCCCCGAGCTGGGCATCGAGAAGGTCTCCCTGAACTTCGCGATGTTCCGCGCGGCGCTGGCCCGCGGCGAGAAGATCGGCGCCGGCCCCGTGCTGCGCGCCTGGCGCAGCCTGCTGGTCTTCCTCTCGCGCTGGTTCCAGATCGAGTCCCTGTACAAGTTCAACGAGAAGTTCCGGCCCCGCTGGGAGCCGCGCTTCATGGTCTACCGCACCAGCCGCGACCTGCCGCGCATCGGCTTCGCCGTGATGCAGGCGGAGGGCTTCGTGACGCTGGCGCTGCCGCGCCTGTTCGCGAGCCGCCGCCGCCCCAAGCCGGTCCGCGAGTGCACGCACAACGACATGACGGCGGTCCGCCAGTCCGACCACGAGGTCCAGGCGGCGTAGCCCTCGCCGGGCGTGCGGGGCCCTCGCCGGGCGTGCGTGCGGGGCGTGCGTGCCGCGCCGTTGCCGGTGGCGCTGCCCCCGGACCCCCGGTCCTCAAACGCCGGACGGGCTGGATTTCCCAGCCCGTCCGGCGTTTGGCATTTCCAGCCCCGCCGCCGTTTGAGGCCCGGGGTCCGGGGCGGAGCCCCGAGTCCTTTCAGCCCGTCCGGCGTTTGAGGACCCGGGTCCGGGGCAGAGCCCCGAGTCCTTCCAGCCCGTCCGGCGTTTGAGGACCCGGGTCCGGGGCAGAGCCCCGAGTCCTTTCAGCCCGTCCGGCGTTTGAGGACCCGGGTCCGGGGCGGAGCCCCGAGTCCTTTCAGCCCGTCCGGCGTTTGAGGACCGGGGTCCGGGGCGGAGCCCCGGGGAACGGTGGAAGGGCGGGGCGGGGAGCGGCTCCGCGCAGCGGTACCCCCCGGCCCACCTCACACCCCGGACCGCCCGGCAAGGGCACCGGCCCTACGCTGGACCCCATGAACACCAACCGCGGGCCCGCCCCCAGGGGCCGGGTCGCAGGACTGCCCGACCTGGACCGCTGCGCGGTCATGGGCGTCGTCAACGTCACCCCCGACTCCTTCTCCGACGGCGGCCGCTGGTTCGACACCACCGCCGCCGTCAAGCGCGGCCTCGACCTCGTCGCCCAGGGGGCCGACCTCATCGACGTCGGCGGCGAATCCACCCGCCCCGGCGCCACCCGCGTCGACGAGGAGGAAGAGCTGCGCCGGGTCGTCCCCGTGGTCCGCGGCCTCGCCTCCGAGGGCGTCGCCGTCTCCGTCGACACCATGCGCGCGGCCGTCGCCGCCCAGGCCGTCGCGGCGGGCGCCCGGCTCGTCAACGACGTCAGCGGCGGACTCGCCGACCCCGGCATGATCCCGGCCGTCGCCGCCGCCGAAGTGCCCTTCGTCGTCATGCACTGGCGCGGCTTCAGCGCCGACATGAACAGCCTCGCCGTCTACGCGGACGTCCTCGGCGAGGTCACCGCCGAACTCCGCGCCCGCATCGACGCGGTCGTCGCCGGCGGCATCGCCCCCGAACGGCTCGTCGTCGACCCCGGACTCGGCTTCGCGAAGAACGCCGAACACGACCTGGCCCTGGTCGCCCACCTCCCCGAGCTGCGCGCCCTCGGCTTCCCCCTCCTCGTCGCCGCCTCGCGGAAGCGTTTCCTCGGCAGGGTCCTGGCCGGCGACGGCGCCGCCCCGCCGCCCGCCCGCGAACGGGACGCGGCCACGGCCGCCGTGTCCGCCATCGCCGCCCACCAGGGCGCCTGGGCCGTACGGGTCCACGAGGTACGGGCGACCGCGGACGCGGTTCGGGTGGCCCGCGCCGTGGAAGGGGCTCTGTGAGCCGCACGCACTCGGAAGGGGCCCAGTGAGCAGAACCGACATCGAAGCGGTCGAAGAGGTCAACACGGCCTTCTACGAGGCCATGGAGCGGGGGGACTTCGACGCACTGTCGGCGCTCTGGCTGGAGGACGAGATCTCCTGCGTGCACCCGGGCTGGCCCGTCCTGTCGGGCCGCGGCGAGGTGCTGCGCTCGTACGCGCTGATCATGTCCCACACGGAGTACATCCAGTTCTTCCTCACCGACACCAAGGTGGCCGTCATAGCCGACACCGCCCTGGTGACGTGTACGGAGAACATCCTCAGCGGCGGGCCCGCCGAGGACGGCGGGGAGCTCGGCCCGCTCGTGGGCCAGCTGGTCGTCGCCACGAATGTGTTCCGACGCACACCGGAGGGCTGGCGGCTCTGGTCCCACCACGGTTCTCCCGTCCTGACCGACTCCGACGAAGAGGACGAACAGGACACCGACTGACCCCCTCGGGCGGGATCCCCGGTATTTCGCAGGTAAATTCGAAGACGGACGACGCCGACCGCACTCGGCACAGGCCCATGGTTTCGGGGAGTCCCGGACCGGAAGTACCTACGAAAGCAGGAGTGATTCGCGTGGATCGTGTCGCACTGCGCGGCCTCAAGGCTCGCGGGCACCACGGCGTCTTCCCCAGGGAGCGCGAGGAAGGCCAGACCTTCATCGTCGACCTCGTTCTGCACCTCGACACCCGCCCCGCGGCGGCCGGCGACGACCTGGCGAAGACCGTGCACTACGGGGTCGTCGCCGAGGAGGTCGTCGACGTGGTCCAGGGCGAGCCCGTGGACCTGATCGAGACGCTCGCCGAGCGGATCGCCCAGCAGTGCCTCAAGCACGAAGCGGTGGCACAGGTGGAGGTCGTCGTCCACAAGCCGGACGCGCCCATCACCGTCCCCTTCGACGACGTGACCATCACGATCACCCGGAGCCGCGCATGAATCACGGACTGAGCGCCCAGAGCGACCCCACCGTCCAGCCCGTACCCGCGTCCGTCACCGAAGCCGTGGACGCGGCGGACGTCACCCTGTCCAACCCCAAATGGGCCGTGATCGCGCTCGGCGCGAACCTCGGCAACCGGCTGGAGACCCTCCAGGGCGCCATCGACGCCCTCGGTGACACCCCGGGCCTGCGGGTCAAGGCCGTCTCCCCCGTCTACGAGACCGAGCCGTGGGGCGTCGAACCCGGCTCGCAGCCCTCGTACCTCAACGCGGTCGTCCGGATCCGCACCACGCTGCCGCCCTCCTCCCTCCTCGAACGCGGCCACGCCATCGAAGAGGCCTTCGACCGCGTCCGCGAGGAGCGCTGGGGCCCGCGCACGATCGACGTCGACATCGTGTCGTACGCCGAGGTGGTCTCCGACGACCCCGTCCTCACCCTCCCGCACCCGCGGGCCCACCAGCGCGCCTTCGTGCTGGCCCCCTGGCACGACATCGACCCGGAAGCCCAGATCCCGGGCCACGGCCCGGTGGCGGACCTCCTGGCCGGAATCGGCCTGACCGGCGTCACGCCGCGCCCCGACCTGGAACTCCGGCTCCCGGAGTAGTCGTTAGCCTGTTCACGGCTACTCGCTGAAAGTGGGGAACGGGCAAGTGAAGCAACTGAGGCCGGCGGTCCTGGCGGGCATCTTCCTGATCGCCGGGATCCTGTCCTGGGCGGGCGCCCGGCTGTGGAACGCCTACGGCACGCTTCCGGGCGTCCCGCTGGCCGCCCCCATCGTGCTGGCCGTGATCGCGGTGATCCTCCTCGCCACGGCCCTGTCGATGCGCGCCCGCCTCAAGGCCCAGCGCGAGCGCCGCCCCGGCGCCAAGGGCGTGGAGCCGCTGATGGCGGCCCGCGCCGTGGTCTTCGGCCAGGCGAGCGCCCTGGTGGCGGCCCTGGTGGCGGGGATGTACGGCGGTGTGGGCGTCTTCCTGCTGACCGACTCCCTCGACGTGCCCGCCCGCCGCGACCAGGCCTGGTACGCAGGCTTCTCGGTCCTGGCGGGCGCGGCGGTCATCGCGGCCGCCCTCTTCCTGGAGCACGTCCTGAAGCTCCCGGAGGACGACGACCAGTCCCCGCAGGGCGCGGCCCGGGCGTAGTCCCCTCCGGGGGCTCAGTTGACGGGCGGGCCCATCACGTGGCGGGGGCCCAGCCACTCCCAGAGCCGCAGCGGCCCCGGCCCCCGGTCCTCCCAGTCGCAGAACTGCAGGTCCACCAGGAAACCGCTGTTCGCGAGCAGGGTCGCCTCGCCGTCGTAGCCGCCCTCGGCGTTGAAGAGGGAGGCGCCGGCGACCGAGTCCACGAGCCGCTCCATGGGCGCCGCCGGCACGGCGTCCTCGTCCACGCTCAGGTACACGCACGGGCACGGGCACTCGCCCGGGTGCATGAGCGCGTGCGGGATCTGGGCCCGGAAGCCCCGGTCCGCGTCCGAGTCGCCGTCCAGCAGGAGCTCCAGGGTGCGCCGTACGTCCTCGCTCAGCGGCACCCAGTCGTCCTCGTCGTCCACCGGATCAGCGGGCCATGATCAGGGACATGGCCTCGTTGCGGGTGGCGGGGTCGCGGAGCTGGCCGCGGACGGCCGAGGTGATGGTCTTCGCGCCCGGCTTGCGGACGCCGCGCATGGTCATGCACATGTGCTCGCACTCGATGACCACGATGACCCCGCGCGGATCCAGGATCTCCATCAGGGAGTCCGCGATCTGCGTGGTCAGGCGCTCCTGCACCTGCGGACGGCGGGCGAACACGTCCACGAGGCGGGCCAGCTTCGACAGGCCGGTGATCTTGCCGTCTGTGGAGGGGATGTAACCCACGTGGGCTACGCCGTGAAACGGGACCAAATGATGTTCACACGAACTCATGACCTCGATGTCCTTCACCAGGACCATCTCGTCGTGGCCCAGGTCGAACGTGGTCGTCAGGACCTCCTCGGGCTTCTGGTAGAGCCCGGCGAATATCTCCTTGTACGCCCGCGCCACGCGCGCCGGCGTCTCCAGGAGGCCCTCGCGGTCCGGGTCCTCGCCGACCGCGATCAGGAGTTCACGGATGGCCGCCTCGGCGCGCTTCTCGTCGAACTCGCCGATCGTGCCCTCGTCACCGGTCAGGGTCACTGGGTCGGTCATGTCGTCTTCCTCGTTCCTGTGCGCACGGCGCGGGCATGTGAAAAGCGCCGCGCCCCCCAGGCTAGAACCTGGGGGGCGCGGCTTCCATTCCGGGTGGATCAGGCCTCGGGGCGGTCTTCCGGGACCACCTCGATGCCCTTCTCCGTGGAGACCGGCGTGACGGCGGTGGCCGTCGAGCTGCCGTTCGCCGCGTTCGTCAGCTGGAGCTCCTTGGGAGAGAGCACCGGCGGACGGGTGGACGGCGTGCGCCGGGCGGAGCCGGTCCACGCCGGGCGGGCCGGGCGCTTGACGATGGTGGAGAAGATCTCGGCGATCTCCTCCTTGCCCAGCGTCTCCTTCTCCAGCAGCGCGAGGACCAGGTTGTCGAGGACGTCACGGTTCTCGACGAGGATCTCCCAGGCCTCGTTGTGCGCGGTCTCGATGAGCTTCTTGACCTCTTCGTCGACCAGCGCCGCGACCTCTTCCGAGTAGTCCCGCGGGTGCGACATCTCGCGGCCCAGGAACGGCTCGGTGTTGTCGCCGCCGAACTTGATCGCGCCCAGACGCTCGGTCATGCCGTACTGGGTGACCATCGCGCGGGCGGTGGCCGTGGCCTTCTCGATGTCGTTCGCCGCGCCGGTGGTCGGGTCGTGGAAGACCAGTTCCTCGGCCGCGCGCCCGCCCAGCATGTACGCGAGCTGGTCGAGCATCTCGTTGCGCGTGGTCGAGTACTTGTCCTCGTCGGGCAGGACCATGGTGTAGCCCAGGGCCCGGCCGCGGGACAGGATCGTGATCTTGTGGACCGGGTCGGAGTTCGGGGAGGCCGCCGCGACCAGGGCGTGGCCGCCCTCGTGGTACGCGGTGATCTTCTTCTCCCGGTCCGACATGATCCGGGTCCGCTTCTGCGGGCCCGCCACGACGCGGTCGATCGCCTCGTCCAGCATGTGGTTGTCGATCAGCTTGCGGTCCGAGCGAGCCGTGAGCAGCGCGGCCTCGTTCAGGACGTTGGAGAGATCGGCACCCGTGAAGCCGGGGGTGCGGCGGGCGACGGCCGAGAGGTCGACGTCCGGAGCGACCGGCTTGCCCTTCTGGTGGACCTTGAGGATCTCCAGGCGGCCCTGCATGTCCGGGCGGTCGACGGCGATCTGCCGGTCGAAGCGGCCGGGGCGCAGGAGGGCCGGGTCGAGGATGTCCGGGCGGTTCGTGGCGGCGATCAGGATGACGCCGCCCTTCACGTCGAAGCCGTCCATCTCGACGAGCAGCTGGTTCAGGGTCTGCTCGCGCTCGTCGTGGCCGCCGCCGAGGCCCGCACCGCGGTGCCGGCCGACGGCGTCGATCTCGTCGACGAAGACGATCGCCGGGGCGTTGGCCTTGGCCTGCTCGAACAGGTCACGGACACGCGAGGCACCGACACCGACGAACATCTCGACGAAGTCGGAACCGGAGATCGAGTAGAACGGGACGCCCGCCTCGCCCGCGACGGCACGCGCGAGCAGGGTCTTGCCGGTTCCGGGCGGGCCGTAGAGCAGCACGCCCTTGGGGATCTTGGCGCCGACGGCCTGGAACTTCGCCGGCTCCTGGAGGAACTCCTTGATCTCGTGGAGTTCCTCGACGGCCTCGTCCGAACCCGCGACGTCGGCGAACGTCGTCTTCGGGGTGTCCTTGGTGATGAGCTTGGCCTTGGACTTCCCGAAGTTCATGACCCGGGAGCCGCCGCCCTGCATCTGGTTCATCAGGAACAGGAAGACGACGACGATGAGGACGAAGGGCAGGAGCGAGAGCAGCACGCTCAGGAACGGGCTGGTCTTGTCCGGGGTCACCGAGTAACCCTTGGGGATCTGACCGGCGTCGTACTTGGTCTGGAGGTTCTGGGCGAGCTGGACGCCCTGATCCCCGATGTAGTTGGCCTGGAACTTGGTGCCGTCGTGCTTGCCGAGCTTCTGGCCTTCGCTCAGCTCGATCTTGATCATCTGGCTGTCGCCGGTGGTCAGCTTCGCCGACTCCACCTGGCCACTGTTGATCGCCTTGATGACCTCGCTGGTGTCCACCGACTTGTAGCCGCCGCCGGAGCCGACGACATTCATCAACACGACCACGGCGAGGACGGCCAGCACGATCCACATGACCGGCCCACGGAAGTATCGCTTCACGTCCATCCATACGGGGCGCAAGGCACCCCGTCCCTCCTGCCCGTAGGTAAATGCTGCTTTGAGTAAAGACTGTTCTTCGGAATGTACCCCTGAATTGTCACCCGCGGCCTCGTGGGACGGCTGACAGACCCGCTTTCCCTGCTCCAACGGCGGGAACCGCCCCCAGGTTCCCGTTCACCGGGCCCCGGGGGCGTCGAACTCCGGGTGCGGCGGTCAGCCGCCGTAGACGTGCGGGGCGAGCGTGCCGACGAACGGCAGGTTGCGGTACTTCTCCGCGTAGTCGAGGCCGTAGCCCACGACGAACTCGTTCGGGATGTCGAAGCCGACCCACTTCACGTCGATCGCGACCTTCGCGGCGTCGGGCTTGCGCAGCAGCGTGACGACCTCCAGCGAGGCCGGCTGGCGGGAGCCGAGGTTCGACAGCAGCCAGGACAGCGTCAGACCGGAGTCGATGATGTCCTCGACGATCAGGACGTGCTTGTCCTTGATGTCGGTGTCCAGGTCCTTGAGGATCCGGACGACGCCCGAGGACTGGGTCCCGGCGCCGTAGGAGGACACCGCCATCCAGTCCATGGTGAGCGGGGTGGACAAGGCGCGTGCCAGGTCCGCCATCACCATCACGGCGCCCTTGAGCACACCGACGATGAGCAGGTCCTTGCCCGCGTACTCCGCGTCGATCTTCGCGGCCAGCTCGGCCAGCTTCGCGTCGATCTCTTCCTTGGTGATGAGCACCGACTGGAGGTCGTTGCCCATGTCCTTCTCGTCCACCCGCATCACTTTCGTTGTCGGCCGGGGCCCCGGGGGTGCCCCCGGAGGACTCAGCCGTGCTTCAGCACCAATCAGCCCTGCCGGATGACAAGTCTGCCACCCTGGCGCTGGGCCTCGACCCGTCCGGGCAGGTTGATGGCGCCCTGACCGCGCCATCCGGTGATGAGGCGGTCCACTTCCTCGATGTGCCGGGCGAAGAGGGAGCCCGCGGGGGAACCGGCGGCGACGACCGCCCTGCGCAGCACCCGGCGGCGGACGGCCGGCGGCAGGGCGTAGAGCTTGGCGCACTCCAGCCGGCCGTCCTCGTCCCGTACGCCGGTCTCGGCCTCGGCGGCCCAGGCGTCCAGGGCGTCGGCGTCGTCGCGGGAGAGCTGGGCGGTGCGGGCCAGCGCCTCGACGACGCCCTTGCCGAGCGCCTTCTCCAGCGCGGGCAGGCCCTCGTGGCGCAGCCGGGAGCGGGTGTAGGCGGGGTCGATGTTGTGCGGGTCGTCCCAGACGGGCAGGGACTGGACCATGCAGGCCTTGCGGGCGGTCTGCCGGTCGACCTGGAGGAAGGGGCGGCGGTAGCGGTGGCTGCGGCCGGGGCCGCCGGACACTTCCGCCATGCCGGACAGGGAGCGGATGCCCGAGCCGCGGGCGAGGCCGAGCAGGACGGTTTCGGCTTGATCGTCCCGGGTGTGGCCGAGCAGCACGGCGGAGGCTCCCAGCCGGTCGGCGGCCTCGTCCAGGGCGGCGTAGCGGGCGTCGCGGGCGGCGGCCTCGGGTCCGCCCTCGCGGCCGACGCGCACGGCGACGGACTCCACCGGGTCGAGGCGGAGTGCGGTCATGCGGGTGACGACCTCGGCGGCGCGCAGGTCGGAGCCGGGCTGGAGTCCGTGGTCGACGGTGATGCCGCCGGCCCGGATGCCGAGCTTGGGGGCCTCGAAGGCGAGTGCCGAGGCGAGTGCCATCGAGTCGGCGCCGCCGGAGCAGGCGACGAGGACGAGCGGCGGGGTGGTGCGGGGGTCGGCGGAGCGGTGGGAGAGGTCGGTGAGGACGTCGTGGAGTACGCGGCGGACCGCCAGGCGTATCGCCGCGACCGCAGGATGGGGACCCATGTCCGGTGCCCTTCGATGGTGTTCGGATGCCTCGGAGGCTTCGGGGTGTGTGGTGCGTTGGGGTGCTTGCCCGGCTGCCCCCGCAGGGCGGGGATGTCACTCAGAGTGCGTCGATGGTGACAGAGCCGAGCCGTTCCCCGAGCATCGCACGCCCTTCCACGCCCCACGGTCCCTCGGACGGGTGATGCTGCTTCCCCCAGTGAGACATGTTTACGCCCCCTGAGTCAGCCTGATTCAGCTTTCCGCGCCCCCTTCGCTCCCCTCGCTCCCCCGGCGGTGCACTCGGGCGACCCAGTCGGCGGGCCGGGCGATCTCGGCCTTGGTCGGGAGCGTGTTCGGGGAGGTCCACACGCGGTTGAAGCCGTCCATGCCGACCTGGTCGACGACGGCGCGCACGAACCGCTCGCCGTCGCGGTACTGGCGCAGCTTGGCGTCGAGGCCGAGCAGCTTGCGCAGGGCGGCGTCGAGCCGGCCCGCTCCGCTGGCGCGGCGCTGCTGGAACTTCTCGCGGATCTCGGCGACGGAGGGCACGACCTCGGGGCCGACACCGTCCATGACGAAGTCGGCGTGGCCCTCCAGCAGGGACATGACGGCGGTGAGCCGGCCGAGGATCTCGCGCTGTTCGGGCGTCTGTACGAGCTCGACCAGGGAGCGGCCCTCGTCGCCGTGCTCGGCGTCGGGGCGGGCGCCGGCGAAGGACTGGGCGGCCTCGCGGACGCGTTCGAGGACGGTCGCCGGGTCGACCTCGGTGGCGCCGAGGAACGACTGGATCTCGCCTTCGAGGTGGTCGCGCAGCCAGGGGACGGCCGTGAACTGCGTACGGTGCGTCTCCTCGTGGAGGCAGACCCAGAGCCGGAAGTCGTGCGGGTGGACCTCCAACTCGCGTTCGACGTGGACGATGTTCGGGGCGACGAGCAGCAGCCGTCCGCCGCCCGCGGAGCCGGGCAGGTCGCGGGAGACCGGCGCGAAGGTCTCGTACTGGCCGAGGACCCGGGAGGCCAGGAAGCTCAGCAGCATGCCGAGCTCGACGCCGGTGACCTTGCCGCCGACGGCCCCGAGCACGGCCCCGCCCGGGGTTCCGGCGCGGCGGTCCTGCATCTTGCCGAGCAGCGGCTGGAGCAGCTCGCGGAAACCGGCCACGTTGGCCTTGACCCAGCCGGCCCGGTCGACGACGAGTACGGGGGTGTCGGGGACGGTGGCACCGTCGGGGATCATGCGGGTGAACTCGCGTACGTGTCGTTCCGAGGTCCTGGCGTGCGCGCGCAGCTCCGCGACCACCGCTCGTGCCTCGTCCCGCCCGACCTCCGGGCCGGGCCTCACCAATCGGGTCGCGGTCGCCACCGCGAGGTTCCAGTCGACCATCTCGGCACCACTGATGCTCGTCATGCGTCAACGGTACGTGGACGAGCCCTTCCGCGGACCCCTACGGTGTGGCCGCGACTGCGGCGGCCAGCTTGTCGAGGGCCTTCTCGGCGCCCTCCTGTCCGGGGGTGTTCGCGGTGAGGAACGCGAAGGCGAGGAGCCGGCCGGAGCGGTCGACGACGGTCCCGGAGAGGGAGTTCACGCCGGTCAGGGTGCCCGTCTTGGCGCGGAGCAGGCCGGCGGCCGGGGAGCTGCCGGAGTTGCGGGCGCGCAGGGTCCCGGTGAATCCGGCGACGGGCAGCCCGGTGAGGACGGGCCGCAGCTCGGGGTGGTCGGGGCCCGCGGCCTTGGCGAGGATCCCGGTCAGCAGGCCGGCGCTGACCTTGTCGGCACGGTTGAGGCCGCTGCCGTCGGCGAAACGGGTGCCGGAGACGTCCACGCCGAGGGAGGCCAGTCTGGCCGCGACGGCCTTCTCGGCGCCTTCGAAGCTGGCGGGCTGTCCGGAGGCGAGGGCGGTCTGGCGGGCGAGGGCCTCGGCGATGTCGTTGTCGCTGTTGGTCAGCATCCGCTCGACGAGACCGGAGAGCGGAGTGGACAGGGTGACGGCCAGCGGCTGCGCGCCGGCCACGGGCTTGGCCTTGACGGGGGCGCCGGTGACCTTGATGCCCTTGTCGGTCAGGAGCGCGGCGAAGGCGCGGGCGGCCTCCTTCGCCGGGTCCTCGACCCGCTCCACGGGCCCGGAGGTGGAGTCGTCGGGGCGGCCCTCGTCGGCGGCCAGGGAGGTCACGAGGGCGATGTTGGGGTTGTCGCCGATCGGGTGGCGGGCGGGGCCGGTGTAGAGGCTGTCGTCGTAGCCCAGGGTCACGGTGCCCGTACCCGCGGCCTTGAGGGCCACCGCGGTGTCGTAGGCGAGCGCGGCGAGGCTGCCGCCGACGGGGGTCTTCTTCTTGGCGGTGAGCGAGGGGTCGCCGCCGCCGACGAGGACGATCTGGCCCGCGGCGGCGCCGGGGGCGACGGTGGTCCGGATCCGGTGCTCGGGGCCGAGCGCGGCCAGGGCCGCGGCCGCGGTGGCGATCTTGACGGTGGAGGCGGGGGTCATCGCGTCGCCCGCCCCGGACTCGTAGAGCACCTGCCCGGTCGCGGTGTCGACGACGGAGGCGGTACGGACGGTGCCGAGGGCGGGGTCGGCGAGCAGCGGCCTCAGCGCGGCGGGGAGCCCGCTCGGGGAGGCCGCCTGCCGCGGGCGCGCCGGGCCGACGCCCTGGAGCACCCCGGGGGCACTGGGAGCGGCCTGCGGCAGGCCCCCGGGGCCTGAGCCGGAGCCGTGATCTGTGCCACCCGTACGGCTCCAGGAGGCGGCCCTGTCCCGCTCGGCCTTACGCTGGCCGGAGTCCCAGGGACCGGCGGAGGCCACGACGGCCGCCGAGAGGGCGAGGCCGGCGACGGCGGACCCCGCGATGAGCTGCCACGTCTTGACCAATGGCACCTCGGACCAGCCCCTTTCGCGATCACACATATGCGTGAGGGACACTTAACCACTGCGTCTTGCCGCGAGCATGGCACCCCACCCGGCAGGGCAGGGCCGGACGCGCACGTAGTTCAATCAAATGCCGTCTCGAAGCAATTCAGTCTTCTGAAGCTGATCATGGAGGAGCAGGACGTGGAGTTCGACGTCACCATCGAGATCCCCAAGGGTTCGCGGAACAAGTACGAGGTGGACCACGAGACCGGCCGGATCCGTCTGGACCGTCGCCTCTTCACCTCGACCAGCTACCCGGCCGACTACGGCTTCGTCGAGAACACCCTCGGCGAGGACGGCGACCCGCTGGACGCGCTGGTCATCCTCGACGAGCCGACCTTCCCGGGCTGCCTGATCAAGTGCCGCGCCATCGGCATGTTCCGCATGACGGACGAGGCGGGCGGCGACGACAAGCTGCTGTGCGTGCCGGCCTCGGACCCGCGCGTCGAGCACCTGCGTGACATCCACCACGTGTCGGAGTTCGACCGCCTCGAGATCCAGCACTTCTTCGAGGTCTACAAGGACCTGGAGCCGGGCAAGTCGGTCGAGGGCGCGAACTGGGTCGGCCGCGCCGAGGCGGAGGCCGAGATCGAGGCCTCGTACAAGCGCCTCGAGGCCTCCGGCGGCCACCACTGAGGTCCGCTCGGTAGCCAGGCACCACAGCGGGCGGTACCCCCTCGGGGGTGCCGCCCGCTGTCGCGTCCCGGACCGAGCCGGGCTCCGCCCGGACCCGGGGCTCCGCCCCGGACCCCGCGCCTCAAACGCCGCGGGGCTGGATTTCGCCGCTGCGGGGCAATTCCAGCCCGCGCGGCGTTTGAGCGCACGGGCGCGCAGCGCCCGGAACGGGTCCGGGCAGCGCCCGGGGAACGGAGGAAGGGCGGGTAGGGGACCCAGCTCCGCAGGGACCGGCCCTCCGCGCCGCACCTCGGCAGGCCCCCCCGCCCGGGAGGGAAGCGGCCTCGCCGGGGATGAAACGGTTCCGCATACTGATACGGGCAGGTGATCAAGGGGCTGGAGGGCGCGTGGCGGAAGCCGACGGGGCGGAGGACCGCAAGCCCCAGTCCGACGAGGCGAGGAGCGCGTTCACGCCACCGCCCGGGATGGAGCCGGACGTCCCCGAGGAGGACCAGCCCACCTCGGAGTTCGCCCTCCCGCCCGGCACCGGGTCGGTGCCGCCCGAGCCCGAGGGGTCGGCCTTCCGGCCCCCGGCCACCTACAGCGCCGCGCACTCCCCGCCCGCCTACACCCCGGGCCAGGGGTTCCCCGTCGCGCGGATGACGGAGTCGCCCTGGCAGGACCGCATGCGCACGATGCTGCGCATGCCGGTGGACGTGCGCCCCGTCCCCGAGCTCGTGCAGAAGCCGAGCGAGGCCGGCCCGGCGGTGGGTCGCGTGCTCGACCTGACCCTGCGCATCGGGGAGCTGCTGCTGTCGGGCGGCGAGGGCTCCGAGGACGTGGAGGCCGCCATGTTCGCGGTGTCCCGTTCCTACGGGCTGGACCGCTGCGAGCCCACCGTCACCTTCACCATGCTGTCGATCACCCACCAGCCCTCCCTGGTGGGCGACCCGGTGTCGGCGAACCGGACCGTACGCCGCCGCGGCACCGACTACACGCGCCTGGCGGCCGTGTACCGGCTCGTGGACGACATCAGCGCCCACGAGTACGACATCTCCCTGGAGGAGGCCTACCGCCGCCTCGCGGAGATCCGCCGCAACCGGCACCCGTACCCCACCTGGGTGCTCACGGCCGCCGCCGGAGTGCTCGCCGGGGCCGCCTCCGTCCTCGTCGGCGGCGGGGTGGTCGTCTTCTTCGCAGCCGCACTCGGCGCGGTCCTCGGCGACCGGCTCGCGTGGGTGTTCGCCGGGCGCGGGCTGCCGGAGTTCTACCAGTTCGTCGTCGCCGCCATGCCGCCCGCCGCCTTCGGGGTGGCGCTCAAGATCGCCGAGATCGAGGACATCAAGGCCTCCGCCGTGATCACCGGCGGGCTGTTCGCGCTGCTGCCGGGGAGGGCCCTGGTCGCGGCCGTGCAGGACGGGCTGACCGGCTACTACATCACCGCGTCCGCCCGGCTGCTGGAGGTCATGTACCTCTTCATCGGCATCATCATGGGCGTGCTGGTCGTGCTCTACCTGGGCCTGCAACTCGGCGCCTCCCCCAAGCCGGAGGAGGTCCTGCTGATCACCCAGCGGCCGCTGATCCAGATCGCCGCGTCGATGGTGCTGGTGTTCACCTTCGCGATCCTGCTCCAGCAGGAACGCTCCTCCGTGTGGATCGTGACGCTGAACGGCGGGGTGGCGTGGGTGACCTTCGGGGCCCTGCACTACGCCGGCGGGATCCCTCCCGTGCCGTCCACGGCCGTGGCGGCCGGTCTGGTCGGCCTCTTCGGGCAGCTCTTCTCCCGGTACCGCTTCGCGTCGGCCCTGCCGTACGTGACGGCCGCGATCGGCCCGCTGCTGCCCGGCTCGGCGACGTACTACGGGCTGCTGCTGATCGCCGAGGACCGGCTGAACGAGGGCCTGGGCTCGCTGGTGAACGCCGCCGCCATCGCGCTGGCCATCGCGATCGGGGTCAACCTGGGCTCGGAGACCTCGCGGCTCTTCATGCGCATCCCCGGCGCGGCGAGCGCGGCCAAGCGCCGTGCGGCGAAGCGGACGCGGGGCTACTAGGCCCCGCCCCGGGTACACGTACGCCCCCACGGGCACTGGCGGCCTGCGGGGGCGTACGTGGTGGCTGGTGGGGCGCTTCCGGCGCGGCTCAGGGATTCGGGGCTCCGCCCCGGACCCCGCGCCTCAAACTCCCCCAGCTACCGCTGGGAGGTGCCCCCTGGCGGGGCTGGATTCCGCCGACGGGGCCGGGTCGGCTACCGCTTGGCGTGGCGGCCGCGCTGGGGGCCCGCCTCGTCGGCCGCGTGGGGCCCCGCGGGGGCCGCCTCGGCGGCCGCCTTCCTCTCCTTGCGGGACTTGAGCACCTCGATGATCACCGGGATGACGGAGATCAGGACGATGCCGATGAAGATCGGCTCGACGTTCTTCTTGATGATCTCGAACTGGCCGAGCTGGTAGCCCAGGATCGTGACGCCCGCGCCCCACAGCACGCCGCCGATGACGTTGAACGTCAGGAAGGTGCGGTACTTCATCGCGGTCGCGCCCGCGACCATCGGCGCGAAGGTGCGGATGATCGGCACGAAGCGCGCGAGCACGATGGCCTTGGGCCCGTGCTTCTCCATGAACCCGTGCGCCGAGTCGAGGTTCTCGGGCTTGAAGAGCTTGGAGTTCGGCCGGTTGAAGATCTTCGGGCCGAAGAACTTGCCGATCAGGTAGCCGACCTGGTCGCCGACGATCGCCGCGGCCGAGATCAGGGTGCACACCAGCCACAGGGGCTGCGTGATGGCGCCGCTCGCGGTGAACAGGCCTGCCGTGAACAGCAGCGAGTCCCCCGGCAGGAACGCGAAGAGACCCGACTCCGCGAAGACGATGACCAGGGTGCCGATCAGACCGAACTGCCCGATCAGGTACTCCGGGGAGATCCACTCAGGGCCGAGCGCAAGCGTGTACACGGTTTCCGGACTCTCCTGGATGAGGGGGCAGGCCGCGGGGGGCGGGCGGTCTCAATTATCAACGCACACGACCCCCGCCCGGTTCCAGAGCCCGGAGGGGGTCGCGTGCGTGACGATCCGGCTATGCCTTGCGCACCGCGTTCGCCAGGATCGCGTCCCGCAGGTGCTCGGCCAGACCGGGCTTCATGGAGTCGTAGAACTCCTTGAACCGCTCGTCCGACACGTACATCTCGCCGAGGCCCGTGTGGATCTCGTACGTGCAGTCGTAGTACCAGGTCACGATGTGCTGCCGGTGCTCCTCGGCCATGTCCATGGCCGCCTCGCCGTCGGCCGGCTCACCGGCCTCCATCAGGGCCGCGTAGCGGGCGCCCCAGTCGGCGACCTGGTCCTGGACCCGCTGCCAGTCCTCCTTGGTGTACGTGGCGACCCGCCGCTGCGACTCCGCGTAGGCCTCGGTGCCGCCCCAGCGCCGTTCCGCCTCCTCCGCGTACTGCTCCGGGTCCTTGTCCCCGAACACCTCGAACCGCTCCTCGGGGGTGAGGTTGATGCCCATCTTCTTCGCCTCCATGGCGTGCTCAACGGCCTTGGCCATCTGCTGGAGCCGGGCGATCCGGTCGGTCAGCAGGGCGTGCTGCCGGCGCAGGTGCTCCCGCGGATCCGATTCCGGGTCGTCCAGCAGGACCGCGACCTCGTCGAGGGGGAAGCCGAGCTCCCGGTAGAACAGGATCCGCTGCAACCGGTCCAGGTCGGCGTCGTCGTAACGCCGGTGACCCGCGTGGCTGCGGCCGCTCGGGGAGAGCAGACCGATCTCGTCGTAGTGGTGCAGGGTGCGCACCGTGACTCCGGCGAATCCGGCGACCTGGCCCACGGAGTAGCCCATCTTCCGCTCCTCTTGGTTGGGTACGCCCTTCACTGTGGGCCCTCACGCGGCGTGAGGTGCAAGCCCGGAGGAGAGGATCCTCAGCCCATCGCCTTCGTGCCGTCCAGGGTCTCGCGGATGATGTCCGCGTGGCCGGCGTGGCGGGCGAACTCCCGGACCAGGTGCAGGAGCATCCAGCGCATCGACACCTTGGCGTCCTGCGGGAACCAGGGCGCCGGGGGCAGCGGGAAGGTGTCGTCCAGGCTGGGGACGGAGGCGATGAAGGCCTCGGTCTGCTCCTTCACCCCGTCCCAGAAGGCGAGGGCGGAGGCGAGGGTCTCGTCCCCGGACAGCCGGAAGCCCTCGTGCCAGGCCTCCGGGGCGCGGCGGTGCTCGTTCGGCTTCTGCTGCGCCATGCGCAGCCAGTTGAGCTCGACCTCGGCCGAGTGCTTGACGAGGCCGGAGAGGGACAGCTCGCTGGCGGTGGGGCGGCTCGCGGCCTGCTCCTCGGTCACGCCCTCGGCCGCCCTGCGGAGCGCCGCGCGCTGGTCCTCGACGAACAGGAGCAGCGTCCCGCGCTCGTCTCCGGCAATCTCCTCGGTGGGGTGCGCCATGCTGACCGCCTCTTCCGTGATCGTGGGTCCTGTGTCCCCGTGCCCTGTCCTGCTGACAAGAACCACGCTACGGACCGATGCGGTCAGCCCGTGTCCTAAATCGCCTCCGGTGCTCAGTTGCCCGCGATCTGCCCGTCCGGGCGGATCACCGGCAGGGTGGTGGCGGGCTGCGGGAGCAGCGCCTTCGCCAGGTCCTGCTTGCCGGTCGGGTCGAGCCCGTACATCGCCTCGTAGATCTTGCGGACGGCCGGTCCCGAGGCGCCCGAGCCGGTGCCGCCCTGGGAGATCGTCATGACGATCGCGTAGTCCGAGGTGTACGAGGCGAACCAGGAGGTGGTCTGCTTGCCCTGGACCTCGGCGGTGCCGGTCTTGGCGTGCATGGGGATCTGCTTCTGCGGCCAGCCGCCGAAGCGCCAGGCGGCGCTGCCGTTGGTGGCCACGCCGGCCAGGGCCTCGTCTATGTCGTCGCGGGTCTCGGCGTCCATGGGCAGCTTGCCCTGCACCTTGGGTGCGATCTCCTGGACGGACTTCCCGTCGGCGCTGACGATCGCCTTGCCGATGCTGGGCTGGTGGAGCGTGCCGCCGTTGGCGATGGCCGCGTAGACGGAGGCCATCTGGATGGGCGTGACCAGGGTGTCGCCCTGGCCGATGGAGTAGTTGATGGCGTCGCCCTCGCGCATCTGGTTGCCCTGGCGGCAGTTCTCGTAGGCGATCTTCTCCGCGAAGGTGCCGTTCTTCTTGCCGTCCCGGCACCAGGCGTTCTTGTTCGCGTCGAAGAAGTCCTGCTTCCACTTGCGGTCGGGGATCCGGCCGGGGACCTCGTTCGGCAGGTCGATGCCGGTGCGCTGCCCCAGACCGAACTCGTGGGCCGTCTTGAAGAACCAGTCGTTGGGGTTCTTCTTCGGGTTGATGCCGCCGTCCTTCTTCCACTCCTGGTCGGCGAGCAGGTAGTACACGGTGTCGCAGGAGACCTCCAGGGCCCGGCCGATGGTGATGTCGCCGTGTCCCTGGGACTCGAAGTTGGTGAAGGTCTGGCTGCCGACCGAGTACGAGCTCGGGCAGGGGTAGCGGCCGTTGAACGGGTATCCGGCGTTGACCACGGCCGTCGAGGAGACCACCTTGAAGATGGAGCCGGGCGCCGCCTGGGCCTGGATGGCCCGGTTCAGCAGCGGGTGGTTCGAGTCCTTGTCGGTGAGCTCTGCATAGTCCTTCGCGGAGATGCCGCCCACCCAGGCGTTCGGGTCGTAGGTGGGGTTGGAGGCCATCGCGACGACGCGGCCGGTCTTGGTCTCCATGACGACGACGGCGCCCGAGTCGGCCTCGTAGTCGCGGCCGGTGTTCTTGTCGAACGTCTTGCGGGCCTCGATCATCGCGTTGTTCAGCTCGCGCTCGGCGACCGCCTGCACGCGCGAGTCGATCGAGGTGACGACGTTCGAGCCGGGCTGCGCCGGGTCCGTCTGGCCCTGCCCGATCACGCGGCCGAGGTTGTCCACCTCGTAGCGGGTGATGCCCGCCTTGCCGCGCAGCTCCTTGTCGTACGTGCGCTCCAGACCGGAGCGGCCGACCTGGTCGGCGCGCAGGTAGGGGGAGTCCGTGTTCTTCGCCTTGGCGATCTCCTCGTCGGTGACCGGGGAGAGGTAACCGAGCACCTGGGAGGTGTTGGCCTCGTCCGGTGCCGCGTAGCGGCGCAGGGCGGTGGGCTCGGCGGTGATGCCGGGGAAGTCCTCGGGGTGCTCGCGGATCTGCAGGGCCTGCTCGGTGGTGGCCTCGTCGGTGACGGGGATCGGCTGGTACGGCGAGCCGTTCCAGCAGGGCTGCTTGGTCTTGGCGTCGCAGAGCCGGACCTTGTCGATCGTCTCCTGCGGGTCCGTGCCGAGGACCCCAGCGAGGCGGGTCAGGACTTCCCTGCCCTTGTCCTTCATGGTGAGCAGCTCGGTGCGGCTGGCGGAGACCACGAGGTGCGTCGCGTTGTCGGCGAGCGGGACCCCGCGTGAGTCGAGGATGGATCCGCGCACGGCGGGCTGGACCACGCGCTGGACGTGGTTGTTCTTCGCCTCGTCCGTGTACTCCTGGCCATTGCGTATCTGCAGGTACCAGAGGCGGCCGCCCAGGGTGAGGAGCAGCGAGAAGACGACGATCTGGATGACGACGAGCCGGTTCTGGACCCGAGGGGTCCGGCCGGTCTCCGGTATGTTGCTCAACTCGATCTCCCCCGGGCGGCACCGCGTACGCCCGGCCGAGTCTAAGACCAGTCGGGGGTCAGAACGGGAACCGGCTGCGGCCGTGCTGTACCGAGATCCACTTCTGGGTGGTGAAGGCCTCGACGGTCGCCTCACCGTTCAGCCGGCCCAGCCCGGAGGCCTTCTCGCCGCCGAAGGCCGCGAGGGGTTCGTCGCCGATGGTGGAGTCGTTGACGTGCATCATCCCGGTCTCGATCCGCTGGGCGAAGCGCACGCCGCGTTCCACGTCCCGGGTGTGCACGGCGCCGCTCAACCCGTACGGGGTCGCGTTGGTCATGCGTACGGCCTCGTCCTCGCCGTCGAAGACCACGAGGAGGGCGACCGGGCCGAAGATCTCCTGGCCCAGCAGCGGGGAGTCCTCGGGGAGACCGGCGAGCACGGTGGGTTCGACCAGGTTGCCGCGCGTAGCGCCGCGCACGAGGGCCTGTGCGCCCGCCTCGATGGCCCGGTCCACCAGGGCTGTGAGGGCGTCGGCCTGGAAGGAGTTGATCAGCGGGCCGATCTGGGTGTCGGACTCGTGGGGGTCGCCGGTCTTCAGGGAGCGGACGCGGGCGGTGAACTTCTCGGTGAACTCCTCCGCGACGGCCGCGTCGACGAGGATCCGGTTGGCGGCCATACAGACCTGGCCCTGGTAGACGAAGCGGCTGAAGACGGCCGCGTCCACCGCGTAGTCGAGGTCGGCGTCGTCGAGGACGACGAGCGCGCTGTTGCCGCTGAGCTCCAGGACCGTCCGCTTGAAGTGGCGGGCGGCGACCGCGCCGACGTGCCGGCCGACCCGGTCGGATCCCGCGAAGGAGATCACCTTGGGGACGGGGTGCGTCAGGAGCGCGTCGCCTATCTCGGCTATGTCGGTGACCAGGACGTTCAGCAGGCCGGCGGGGAGCCCCGCCTCCTCGAAGATCTTGGCGATGACCCCGCCGCCGACGACGGGCGCGTTCTGGTTGGGCTTGATGACGACCGCGTTGCCCAGCGCCAGGGCCGGGGCGACCGACTTCAGGGTGACCAGGAACGGGAAGTTGAAGGGGCTGATCACGGTGACGACGCCGACGGGGAGGCGCTGGACCCGGTTCTCCTTGCCCTCGACGGGCGAGGCCAGGATCCGGCCCTCGGGGCGGACGGCGAGCTGCATCGCCTCGCGGATGAACTCCTTGGCGAGGTACACCTCGTACTCGGCCTTGGGACGGGTCCCGCCGAGCTCGTCGATCATCGCCTCGACGATCTCCTTCTCGCGCTCCTCGGTGATCCGCAGGGCGCGTTCCAGGACCTCGCGTCTGGTGTAGGGGCTGGTGGCGGCCCATTCGCGCTGGGCGCGTTCGGCGCCGCGGTAGGCCTGGTCCACCTGCTCGACGGTGGCCACGGTGATGGCCGCGAGCTTCTCGCCGTTGTAAGGGTTGACGTCGATGATGTCCCAGGAACCGTTGCCGGCCAGCCATTCGCCGTCGATGTACTGGTGAGCGAGTTCGCTGAATATGGACATGCCATCCCTTACTGCGAGCGCGCACCCGTGCGCTGCACCGGAGACCGATCGGTCATCATGCACTGATCAGACGTCATACTACGTGCGAATCAAGACAGTTGAAGCAGGCCGCGGAGAAGATCCCGGGTCTGGTCGGGGTCGGGGCAGTCCTCCTGGAGCCGTGCCATCGCCCGCTCGTACTGCCCCACTTCCTCCTCTTTGTCGAGGTAGAGGGCGCTGGTGAGCTGTTCCAGATAGACGATGTCCTGGAGGTCGGACTCGGGGAAGCGCAGCAGGGTGAAGGCCCCGCTCTCGCCCGCGTGGCCGCCGAAGGAGAAGGGCATCACCTGGAGCTGGACGTTGGGCCGCTGGGAGACCTCGATGAGGTGTTCGAGCTGCCCGCGCATGACGTTGCGGTCGCCGTACGGGCGGCGCAGCGCGGCCTCGTCGAGGACGGCGTGGAAGACCGGTGCGCTTTCGGACACCAGGACCTTCTGCCGCTCCAGGCGCAGGGCGACGCGGCGGTCGATCTCGGCGGCGGTGGCGCCGGGCATCCCGCGGCTGACGACGGCGTGCGCGTAGGCCTCGGTCTGCAAGAGGCCGTGCACGAACTGGACTTCGTAGATCCTGATGAGCGACGCCGCGCCCTCCAGGCCGATGTACGTCTGGAACCACCCGGGCAGCACGTCGCCGTAACTGTGCCACCAGCCGGTCGCGTTGGCCTCGCGGACCAGTCCCAGCAGGGACTCGCGTTCGGTCGTGTCCATGACTCCGTAGAGCGTGAGGAGGTCCTCCACGTCTCTGGCCTTGAAGCTCACCCTTCCCAACTCCAAGCGGCTGATCTTCGATTCGGATGCGCGGATCGAGTAGCCGGCCGCCTCGCGGGTGATGCCGCGGGATTCACGGAGTCGCCTGAGCTGGGAGCCCAGGAGGATGCGGCGCACCACGGAACCGCTGGCTTCTGCGGTCACTAGTACTGCCCTCCCCATCGCAATTGGCATGCGTGCGCGTCGAGGGGCCCCCGCACCCCAGAGGCCGCAGTCTGCCACCAAAACGCATCGGCCCGTACTCGTTCTGTAACGGAATCCCGCTGCCCGGAAAAGAAGTCCGTAAGTATGCGTAGGAAGAAATGAGCAAGAACCGTCACGGGAGCGGACAGGTCCGGCGCGTGCACGTGCATCTGCCCTTGCATCCGGCTCTCCCATTCGGAACGATGGTCCCCGCGCACCTGCGTGCTCTTCGCGCCGGCGCCGGACCCACCCCGCAGTTCTCTTTGGACGAAGCCGCCGCTTCGCCCGCGAATCCCGGGAGTGCCTCGCATGGGGACGAATGGATCGACCATGCTCGAGCCGTTACGGCAGGGGCTTCCCCCGGTCGACCCCACGGCTGTCTCCGGGTCCGCGTCATGTGCCCTGCCCGCCCGCTTCGACGCGGTACGCGGGGCACGTTCGTTCACCCGCTCGACCCTGGCCCAGTGGGGCCTCGACGAGCGCTTCGACGACGTGGCCCTGGTCGTCTCCGAACTCGTCACCAACGCGCTGCGCCATGCGCTGCCGGAGGAATCGCGAGGGCCGGAGGCCGAGCCGGAGCCGTCGGTGCGGCTGCACCTGATGCGGTGGAGCACCCGCCTGGTCTGCGCCGTGCGCGACCCCAGCGAGGACCGGCCCGGCGGGGCCTTCTCGCCGGAGCGGGCCGAGGAGAACTGCGACCTGGAGTCCGGGCGGGGGCTGTTCCTCGTGGACGCCTACAGCGACAGCTGGGGCTGGCACCCGCTCGCGGGGCGGCTGACCGGCAAGGTCGTCTGGGCGCTGTTCCTGCTCCACGACTGAGTCGGGCGCGCTCCACGACTGAGTCGGGCGCGCGGACCCGGGGTTTCACATACGCCGGCCGGCCGGGACCGATCATTGCGATCGGTCCCGGCCGGTGCACGTGCATGGCTTGATGGGTGCGCCGTTCCTCGCCTGCCCGGTCAGCCGACCAGGTGGTCGAACTCGCCGTCCTTGACGCCCAGGAGCAGGGCCTCTATCTCGGCCGGTGTGTATATGAGCGCCGGGCCGTCCGGAAAGCGCGAATTGCGTACGGCGACATCGCCGCCCGGCAGCTTCGCGAACTCCACGCAGGATCCCTGCGAGTTGCTGTGTCTGCTCTTCTGCCAGGTCAGCCCGAACGCGGTAGCGAGTTCTGCAGCTGCCATCCCGTTGTACGCGTGGTCCACAGGAAGCCCCCGATAGTGCAGATGTCAACTGCACCGGATCATAGCTGTGTTCATAAGCGCATGCATGGGCAGATGCACGTGCACGCGGAGGGTGGTCCCTTGATCACAGACACGACATGTCTACGGGCGCAGCGCCTCGGAGACCTCGTCCAGTGACTCCAGCAGCTGTTCGGCGGCTCCCCGCAGCACCCCCGGCCGCGGAGCGTCCCACTCCGCCAGCACCGTCCTGACCCCGTCCCAGCACGGGACCCGCCACTCGCGCACCTCCTTCGCGCCCGCCTCGGTGGCGGTGCGCAGCGCATGCGCCAGGGCGGCCGCGCCCGGCACCGGATCGTGCGCGCGGTCCGGGAAGTGCGCCTCCAGGAGCATGGCGTGGCGGCCCAGCGCCGCCAGGGCGTCGCCCGCGTCGTCGGCGGCCGCCCGGGACAGGCCCCGGTGGCGCACCGGCTCCCCGGCGGCCCGGTCCAGCGCGTCCTGCCAGGCGACGCGGGCGTCGCGGGCCGCCAGCAGGGCCTCGCGCACGTCGGAGCGGCGGGCGCCGGCCGGATCGGCGTACTGGCTCAGCACGGCCGCCGCGTAGCGCCCGTCGGCGGCGATCCAGTCGGCGAGGCGGGTGCGCAGCCTCGGGGTCTCCCAGGCCGGGTAGACCGCGTAGCCGATCATCGCGAGCAGCCCGCCGACGAGGGTGAGCGCGACCCGGTCGGGCACCGTCTGGTCCCAGCCGACCCCGCCCATGCCGAGCAGGAAGACCACGTACGCGGAGACGAACAGCTGCGCGACGGCGTACCCGGTGCGCATCAGCACGTACATCAGGCCCGCGCTGACCACGGCGAGGAAGCCGGAGAGGTACGTGCCGGGGTGCACGAGCTGCACGATCCCGGTCGCGACGGCCACCCCGGCGAGGGTGCCGCAGAAACGAGCGACGGCCCGCGAGTACGTCTGGCTGAAGTCGGGCCGCATGACCATGACGGAGGCCATCGGGGCCCAGTAGGCGTGCCCGAGGGGCAGCGCCCGGCCGATCGCCAGGCCCGCGCAGGCCACGGCGGTGAGCCGCAGCGCGTGCCGCAGCACGGGCGACCCGGGGCGCAGCTCGGCCCGTACGGCCTTCAGCACCAGCGGCGCGAGCCGCGGCAGGGTGGGCCGCAGCATCGACTCGCCGGGGTCGGCCGTGCGCCCCGATCCCGGCTGGGCGGTTTCCAGTACGTCGTCCAGCAGGGCGGCGAGCCGGCGGGCGGCCCGCAGCGGCGCCCCGGTGAGGAGGTCCGCCGTGTCCGGGGACTTGAGGATCGCGAGGGAGGGCGCGGGCAGGACCACCGCTTCCCCGTGCCGGATCGCGTGCGCCGCGGAGTCCAGGACGGCGCCCGCGGCCGCGAGCAGCTCCCGCACCCGCTCCCGGCCGGGCCCCTCGGCGTCGGCCCCGACGGCCGGGTCCGCGAGCGAGGCCAGCACGGGCCGGATCCGCTCCGCGAGCCCCCGCGCCCCGTGCAGCTCGACGGGGCGCCGCCGGGCCTGGCGCGGGGTCACGGTGGCGGCGGCCCGCGCCCGCATCAGGGGCTCGGGGTCGAACGGGGCGACGGGGTCCTCGCGCAGGCGCCGGGCGTAGTCGGCCTCGGCGGCGAGCGCGTCGGCCAGGGCGTCGCGCTGGGCGCCCCAGCGGCGGACCGGGAAGACCACGATGAGCAGGGCCTGGACCACCCCGCCGACGGCGATCATCGCGGCGTGGCCGGCGGCCTGCGGCACGGACGTCGGCAGGGTGACGGTGACCAGCACGATCGCGACGTTGCCGGAGGCGATGATCCCGGCGGTGGGGCCGGCGGCCCACGTCATCCCCGCGGCGAAGGTCCAGACGGCGAGCAGGGCGAGGAAGAGCACGGTGTGGGAGGAGCCGACGAGGTAGCCGACGAAGGTGGACACCGCCAGGGTCAGCCCGGAGGCCAGGGCCAGGACGGGCCGGGGGCGCCAGCTCTGCTGGAAGGTGGCGATGGCGGCCATGAAGGCGCCGAAGGCGGAACTGGCCGCGGCGCCGGGCCCGAGGAGGGCGAGGCTCCCGCCGATGACGATCGCCAGCCCGAGGGTGGCGCGCAGCGCGACGAGCGGCTCCAGCCGGGTCCGCTCGACGGTCATGCCGGTGCGGGCGGTGACCTTCAGCGCCCGGAGCCAGCCCATGACTCCCGAGCGTACCTTTTTACCCGGTCCGCCCGGCTTTGACTCGGTGGCCTGCGCGCGCCGCCACCGAGGCTCCGCCCCCGGCACCCCGCGCCTCAAACGCCGGCGGGGCTGGAAGTACCGCTCCGCGGCAACCCGGGGCTCCGCGGCAACCCGAGGCTCCGCCCCGGACCCGCTCCTCAAACGCCGGCGGGGCTGGATTTCGGCTCCTGTCGTCCGCCGGGTGCGGCTGGGCAAATCCAGCCCCGCCGGCGTTTGAGGCGCGGGGGCTCGGGGGCGGAGCCCCCTCAACGGCGCCGCACCTGCCCGGGACCGCCTGTGCAGCGGCACCGCGACACGGCTCGGGGCAGGGCTACCGCGGGAGCGGTTTGCCCCGGCCGCCCACGTGCGCGGCGTCCGCGGCGGCCGTGCCGTCCTCCCAGCCCGCGTGGTCCGTGGCCCCCCGCAGCCGGGTCGTCGTCGTCTTCGGGAACATCTCGTCCGCCCGGGAGGTGACCGCCACGTCGCGCGCCACCAGCGCCGGCAGGTTGTCCGGCGCCTCGCTCACCGCGTGCTCGGCGGTCTCCGCCAGCCGCCGCCCGAGCCGGCTGGCGTAGGCGAGCAGGAAGGACTGCCGGAAGGTCTTCGTCCGCTTGCGCCCCCCGGCTCGCTGCGCGGCCTCCGCGCGGGTCATCGCCGCCATGCCCTGCACGAGCAGCGAGGTGTACAGCAGCTCCACCGCCTCCAGGTCGCTCTCGAAGCCGACCACCGTGGAGAACTCGAAGGCGCTGTTCCACACCGCCCGGCAGCGGTTGGCCGTGGCCACCGCGTCGAGCAGCACCGCCTTGGCCTCCTCGTACGGCGGCTCGACCCCGATCCGGCAGGCCCCCGGCACCTGCGTCGGGCGGCCGCCGCGCGCGGCCAGCAGCGCCTCGTCCACGGTGTGCCGGGCCATCAGCTCCTGGGCCTTGGCGCTGAGTGCCTCCGCCTCCTCGGGGAAGGTAGTCGCCTCGGCCTTCGCGAGCAGGGCGCGGATGCGGCCCAGCATGCGGGGCTCGATGTGCGCGTGTTCGTGCTCGTCCAGGGGGTCGCCCGGAAGCGGGCCCACCGGTTCGATGGAGGGCAGCCGGATCAGCAGCCGGAACACCTCCAGCAGCGCGGTCGCCAGGGTGAACCGGTCCGTCCGTTCGCGCTGCGCGAGCTGCTGCGCGTACTCCTGGTCACCCGCCCACCACACCTCGGCCTCGGTCCACCGCTCGGGGAGCCGGGCGTAGCGGCGCGCCTCGCCGGCGATCAGGTCGCCGGTGATGCGTATGTGCCGCTCGTCGAGGTCCCGCCGCACCAGCCGCAGCAGGTCGGCCGGCTGCCACCCGCGCTCCCAGGCCTGCCGTACGTACGACTCCCCGCGCGCGAGCAGCTCCTGCCCGACCCCGGCCCAGGCGGCCGGGTCCGCCGCCAGGACGGAGGCACCGGTGTCCAGCCCGGCGTCGTCCTGGGCGTACAGGGCGGCGGCGAAGGCCCGATCGACGGTCTTGGCGAGGTCAGTCACACCCCCCAGCTTGGCATGCCCCCTTTGCTCCGCCGGACCCCGTCGGGCGGCGGCCGCTGCGCGGGGCCGGGTCCCCTACCCGCCCTTCCACCGTTCCCGCCTCGATCGCCGGCGGGGTCCGGGGCAGCGCCCCGGCAGCGGCGCCGCACCCGGCCCGCCCCGGCTCCGCCGCACTGTCAGACCCCGGTGGCAGACTCGCACCCGTGAGCGAGAACGCCGGGCGCTGGGCCCTCGCCGAGGACGGTGACGGGTCGTGGCTCGCCGCGCCCATCGACCCGGCGGCCAGACGTATCCGCGTCACCGACCCCGCCGAGGCCATCCGCGCCGCCGGGCCCGGCACCCGCTGGATCTGGCAGTCCACCGCCGCCGTCTACCCCCGCCTGCTCGCCGCCGGCGTCCGCGTGGAGCGCTGCTACGACGTCGAGGACGCCGAGCTGCTCCTCCTCGGCCACGAGGGCCGCTCCGGCGAGCCCCGCTCGGCCGCCGCCGCCTGGGCCCGGCTCACCAACAGCCCCGTACCCCCGGATCCGCCGCAGCGCGCCGCCGAGCCCGGCACCCAGGACTCCCTCTTCGACGCCCGCCCGGCCCCCGTCTCCCTGGACGCGCTGCTCGCCGTCCACGCCGACCAGGCGAAACGCATCGACGCCACCGCCCACCCCGACCGTATGCGGCTGCTCACCGCCTCCGAGTCCGCGGCCTTCCTCGTGGCCGCGGAAATGCACCGCGCGGGCCTGCCCTGGCGGGCCGACGTGCACCGGGCGCTGCTGACCGAGCTGCTCGGCGAGCGCTACGCCGGCGGCGGCGAGCCCCGCCGCCTCGCCGAGCTGGCCGACCGGATCTCCGCCGCGTTCGGCCGACGGGTGCGCCCCGAGCTGCCGGCCGACGTCATCAAGGCCTTCGCCGAGGCCGGCATCAAGCTGAAGTCGACCCGGCGCTGGGAGATCCAGGAGCTCGACCACCCCGCCGTCGAGCCCCTCCTCGCGTACAAGAAGCTGTACCGGATCTACACCGCCCACGGCTGGAGCTGGCTCGCGGACTGGGTCCACGACGGCCGTTTCCGCCCGGAGTTCATCCCCGGCGGCACCCTCACCGGCCGCTGGGTCACCAACGGCGGCGGGGCCCTGCAGATCCCCAAGGTGATCCGCCGGGCCGTCGTCGCCGACCCCGGCTGGCGGCTCGTCGTCGCCGACGCCGACCAGATGGAGCCGCGCGTACTGGCCGCGATCTCCCGCGACCCCGCCTTCATGGAGGTGGCCGGGCGGCCGGAGGACCTCTACACCGCCGTCTCCCGCCAGGGCTTCTCCGGCGACCGCGACAAGGCCAAGATCGCCGTGCTGGGCGCGGTGTACGGCCAGACCTCCGGCGACGGCCTCAAGAACCTCGCCGCCCTGCGCCGCCGCTTCCCGCGCGCCGTGGCGTACGTGGACGAGGCGGCGAAGGCCGGTGAGGAGGGCCGGCTCGTACGGACCTGGCTGGGCCGTACCTGCCCGCCGCCGGCCCAGGTCCCCGAGGAGGGCGAGGCGGGGATCCCGCAGGACCGGGAGGAGGGGGGCTGGACCCCGAGCTACGCCTCGACCAACACCCGGGCCCGCGGCCGTTTCACCCGTAACTTCGTGGTGCAGGGCAGCGCCGCGGACTGGGCCCTGCTGCTGCTCGCGGCCCTGCGGCAGGCCCTCGCCGGGATGCGGGCCGAGCTGGTGTTCTTCCAGCACGACGAGGTGATCGTGCACTGCCCGGCCGAGGAGGCGGAGGCCGTCGCCGAGGCCATCCGGGCCGCCGGTGACCGGGCCGGGCGGATCACCTTCGGCGACACCCCGGTCCGGTTTCCGTTCACGACGGCGGTCGTGGAGTGCTACGCCGACGCGAAGTAGTCCGGTTCGCTCCTAGTTCGAAATCCCGGCCTCCCGGCGGGTCCGTTCGTAGTAAGACTCAGGCAGGTCTTTGAGTGCCGGGTGCCACTTGTCCGAGGTGACCAGTGCCTTCAACTGGGCTTGGTTCAGAGGGGGGGTGGGACGGGTGATCGCCGCGTCCGACTCGGACTGTTTATTCCATTCGGTTATCGAAACCGTGAACCTCTGCGGGGTCCTGAGCGTGGCCCGCCATTGCTTGGTCTCCACGCCGAGGTCAGAGACCGTGTGGCTCCGCAAGATCTCCAATGAGGAACCGTCGGCCAGTCGCTCCGTCGTGCAGCCGGCGTTCTCCTCCACCTGGGGCTCGTTCGGGCAGCCGTAAGTCAGCACGGGGGCATCCCGGCCCAGGTAGAGCTCGACCCCCGCTTTGCCCTTTCCGTCGTCGTATACCCCGGTCACCCGCGTGCCCATGCTGTCGGGACCGGACATATGGTCGACCGACAGCGTCCCACCCGGCAGCAGGCCCCTGAACACCTCGGCCAGTTGTGCGGAGGAGTACGTCCCGGCACCGGCGGGCGGCGGCGGCGGGAACGGAGAGCTGCTCACGCCGGACGGCCCGTCCGACGGCGTCGCCGGCGCCGCGACCTCGCCCCGGCCCTTTCCGTCCAACACACCTCCGGCATAGGCACCGACCCCGCCGATCAGGGCCAGGGACAGCACCGATCCGCCGATCACCGCGGCCCGACGACGGGCCACGAGTCGACGTCCGCGCCGCTCACCGGCTTCCACGAGGGCGTGCCGGTCGGTCGTGAAACCGTCCCCCGCACGCCGGAGGGCCTCGCCGAGTTGGTCTTCAAAGGACATGGGGAACCAAACCTTCCGCTCTCAGGGGGGTGTTCAGACGGTGCGAAGAGCACTCAAAGGCCCGCGAACTCGCCGATGCTGCCGCCCAGTTGCTCCCTGAGCCGGCCCAGTGCCCGCGAGGTCCGAGTACGGACCGCCGCCGAGGTGGTGTTCATCACGTCGGCGGTCTCCTCGATGCTGCGGTCCTCCCAGTACCGCAGCACGAGCACCGCCCGGTCCTTGGGCGCGAGCCGCCCCAGCGCCTCCAGCAGCGTCAGCCGCAACGCCGGATCGCCGCCGCCGGCCCCGCCCCCGGAGCCGGCGGCGGCCGCGCCCGATTCGGGGAACTCCCCGACCGGGCGCTCTCCCGCCGACCGCCGGCGCCGGTGCGTCAGGAAGGCACGTACGAGCACGGTCTGCGCGTACGCCGCCGGATTGTCGATACGGGAAACGCGCCCCCAGAGCAGGTACATCCTGCCCAGGGTCTCCTGTACGAGGTCCTCCGCGAGATGGCTGTCCCCGCTGGCCAGCAGGCAGGCGGACCGGTACAGGTGCCCCGATCTGCCTTCCGCGAACTCACGGAACCCGTCTCTGCGACCCTGTCGCATCTGCTCCCCCTCGCGTCGTCTCACCCCATCGACGCGACGGCGACTGCGGAATGTTTCACCCGAGTTCGTGGAAGTAGACGTGGAACTCCTCGCGTACGAAGCCCTCCGCCTCGTACAGGCCCTGCGCGACCGTGTTGTCGTACGCGGTCTCCAGCTGCACCCCGGCCACCCCGGCCTCCCGCGCCCGGCGCAGCACCTCGCGCAGCAGGGCCCGGCCGGCGCCGGTGCGGCGGCCTTCCGGGGCCACGTACAGGTCGTTGAGGATCCAGGCGGTGTCCATGGTGAGGGACGAGAACGCCCGGTAGACCTGGGCGAATCCGACCGTGCCGACGCCCGGCGCGTCGGCGAGCAGGATCAGCGACTCGTCCTTCGCGATCCGCTCGGCGAGGAAGGCGCGGGGCCGGTCCGGATCGGTCACCTCCACCTCGTAGAAGTCGAGGTATCCGCGGAACAGCCCGGCCGCCACGTCGACGTCGGCCTCACCCGCCACGCGCAGTTCGATCCCCGGAACCCGAACCGGGACCTCAACCTGCTGCTCGCCATGCTGCTCGCCCTGCTGCTCGTGAACGCCCACACCCGTCTCCTTCGTCCGTCCCTGCGCGCCGGACCCATTGTGCGCGCGGGGACGGACATCCCCCGATGGCGGCCCGCGACCGCCCTACTTGGTGGTGGACTGCGCCGGCAGCGAGTAGACGTGGTCCGGCGTCACGATCTTGGTGATGGCCTCGGCGAACAGCGTGCTCGGCTCCTCGCCCTCGGCGGTGATGTCGGTGTTCAACAGGATGACCATCGTGGCCTGCGCCGGCGGCATGTAGGTGACGACGGCCTCGTACCCCGGCAGCGAGCCGTTGTGCCCGATCCAGCCCTGGAGGTTGAAGATCCCCAGGCCGTAGCCCGTGCCCGGCAGGGCGCCGATGACCTTGAGCCGCTGGGCCTGCGTGGCGGGCTTCAGCAGGGTCCCGGTGGCCAGGGTCTTCGCCCAGGACGTCATGTCGTCGAGGTTGGAGATCATCGCTCCGGCGGCCCAGCCCCAGGAGGGGTTCCAGTCGGTCGAGTCCTCGACCTTCCCGGTCAGCGTCTGGTTCGTGTAGCCGTGGGCGTGCGGCTTGGGGAACTCCGCGCCCACGGGGAAGAGGGTGTTCGGCAGCTTCGCCGGCGCGACGACCTTGTCGTTGATGTAGTCGTCGAGGTGCTGCCCGGTCTCCTTCTCCACGACCAGCCCGAGCAGGATCAGGTTGGTGTTGGAGTAGTAGAACTTCGCCCCGGGCTCGAACATCACCGGGTGCTTGAAGGAGTACGCCAGCAGCTCCTGCGGGGTGAACGGCCGGTCCGGGTCGGTGAAGAACGCCTTGTCGAACCCCGGGTCCTCGGAGTAGTTGAACAGCCCGCTGCGCATCTCGGCGAGCTGGCGCAGAGTGATGCGGTCCCCGTTGGGCACCCCCGCGATGTACTTGCCGATGGGGTCGTCCAGACCGACCTTGCCCTGGTCGACGAGTTGGAGCAGGGCCGTCACCGTGAAGGTCTTGGTCACGCTGCCGATCCGCATGTGCATGTCGGTCCGCATGGGGGCGCGGGTCGCCTTGTCGGCGATCCCGAAGGCCTTCACGTACGAGCCCTTGCCGGGCGCCGACAGGTGCACCATCACCCCGGGTACGTGTGCCTCGGCCATCACCTTGCGCACGGCCTGGTCCAGCTGCCGTTGCACGGCGGGCGTGAGTTGCACGAAGTCCCCGTCGTCCCGGACCGGCGCCGCGACCGGCGTGAACGCCCCTGCCGTCGGGGCGCTCCAGGCGGTACCGGCCGTCGCCCCGAGGGGCACCACCGCCATTCCGAGAGCGGCCAGCCCGACCGCCGCCCTGCGCACGCGTGTCACCATGGCGGGCCCTCCTACAGCGCAGACGACCCCCGCTCCTCCAAGCTATCCCCGCCCCCCGGCCCCGGCGACCGCAGCGGTACCCGACCACGAGTTCCGCCCCGGGCCTGGACGTGCCCGCAGGATGAGGGACGCGCTGCTGTGGGCTCGCGGCCGACCTGGTGATTACCCCACCTGATCGCCGGAAACGGTCGCCTGAGGGATCCGCCGGCAGGAGCGCCACCTCGCCACCGACGGGCCGCGGAACCACCTCACCGCCAACATCCGGATCGACGCCTTCCACCTCGCGATCATCTGCCACGACGCCGCCCGCCTCGACATGCTCGCCCGGATCCCCGTCTCCCCGCTGCGTGACTTCGGCGGCATGCCGGCCGAGTACGCCTACGCCTGGGTGGAGACCCTCCAGAGCTTCCGGCTCCGCTGTGACAACCCGCGCACGCACATCGTGAACGCCGTGGACCTGAGCGCTCCCGAGCACGCCCGCGTCATCGACGCGGAGGAGATGACCCAGCTCAAGTACCCGCCGATCATGATGTTTTACCGCTCCCTGCGCACGACCGCGCCAGGTTCAACGACGCCCTGGCCGACGCCATCCGCCGGCACAAGGAGTACTGGACCGCCGACGAGGACCGCACCGAGAACCTCCCCCAAGCCCTCCTCGACTTCTGCCGGCACGGCGAGTTCGACGCGTGACAGCCCGCCGCAGCCGACCCGGCCACTGCTCCGCCCCCGAAGAGGGAGAACAGGCGGTTCCTCAGTACCTTTTGCTCTTCAGCGAGCAGAAAAGCGCGGGCAACTCCTCGTCCGCCACACCCCTACCTGCCCCGATCAACCCCTGGGAGACCTCCCCATGACCACTCCAGCCGCACCGCAGCCCAACCCGTACGGCACGGCAAACCCGTACGGCACGACGAACCCCTACGGCCCGACGAACCCGCCGCACGGTGCCCCGGCCGGGATGCAGGCACCCGCCCACCCCGGGGCCCCCGCATGGGAGCACGGCGCCCCGTTCTGCCGTAGTTGCGGCGCGCAGCCCGCCGCCAAGGTGACCTTCCGCGCCCATCAGGGGCTGCTGATCATGATGCGCTTCCAAAAGGTCGAAGGGCCGTTCTGCAAGTCCTGCGGCACCTCCGTCGCCCGTCAAATGACGACCGCCACCATGGGACTGGGCTGGTGGTCCCCGTTCTCCCTGGTCTTCTTCAGCCCGTTCACGCTGATCTGGAACCTCGTCGCCGGCCGCAAGCTCGCCGCTCTGACACCGCCGGGCCCGGCCCTGCCGGGCGGCACCCGCCTCCCGGAGGGAAAGCCGGTCCACCAGCGCCCGATGGCTTACCTCGCGATCGCACCGCTGATATGGGCGGGTTGGGTCATCACCAACATCATCACCCACGCGTAGGCCAGGCGCGAAGGTAGTCCGCTGCCCCGCGCCGGAGCAGGTTCACCCAGACGCGGGTGCCCCCGCCCGGCGCGCGGGACTCCCCGAAACCCCAAGCCCCGCCGCCCTCCCGCACCACCGCGCCCATGACCCGCGGCGGCGGCCCGGCGACGGGCCTCGCAGTGCGCGGGGATGCGCATGAGGTGCGTGGCCGTCGTAAACGGTGAGGCGGAGCGCGCCGTCCCGGAAGCGGACGGACAGGTACGGGCTCCGACCCGGGCGTCGTGCACGAAGCGGCCCCGCGGATGCGGTTCGGTGGAGCACAGGTGGCAAAGGCGCAGCTGGAGCACCTGCTGCGCCAATCCGAGCGGGACAACATCACCATCCTGCCGTCCCGTTCGGCGCGGGCGCCTGCTTAGGCTCGGGACAGACACTGACCTACGCCGAGGGCCTCGTTCCCCAGCTGGACACCGTTCAGGTCGGCCCCGCTCCACCAAAGACGGTTGCGGTCAGTCAGCACATCAATCCGGTGATCACTCTTCGTGATGGACTGCCTCACGCGGGCGGCACCCGGCGCCTATTGGAGCAGTTCCAGTCCGCAGACACACCATCAGAAAGGGACACCAATAAGCAGGCTCTTCACGACCCGAATCATCACGGCTCTCGGCACAACGGCCCTGCTGACCCTCTTACCTCCCACCGAGGCACACGCCGGTGCCATCGGCTCGACTCCCGTCGCCGGCTTCGACTACCAGGTCGGCGGTGTCACCATGACGGTCCCGACGGGCTGCATGTTCACCCACATCATCCGCGGGGACGGCAAGAAGATCACCTATCAGAACGCGGGAGTCGACTGCGGCTTCGTCGGAGCCCTCAACTCGGGCTTCTGCAACTGGCGCATCGACTTCAGCCACGCGGACACCGACAACAAGACCTACCGCACCCCCCGCGGCAAGACCCACGCCGAGTGCGAGATCCACCCGATGCGCGACAACGCACCCCAGACACTGCCGCGCTACGGCAAGGCATGCGCACACCTCAGCATCAACGGCGTGCGTCGGGTCAGCCAGTGCCACCACATCACGAAGTGAGCCGCACGTGACCGACGAGCCCACCCCCGAAGGCCCGGCGCGGGAAGCCGAACGCCGCCGCGTCGGCATCACCGCGTTCCTCATCGGCACCGCCGCGTCCTTCGCGTTCTTCGCCTTCTTCCCCGGCCTCCCCCACGTCATCGACTGGGGCGCGATCATCGTCTCGCTCACCGTCGGCGCCCTCGCCCGCTGGGCTCGTCTGGCCCGGATCACCCGCAGGCGGACCCCCTCCGGGTGATCCCCGGCCTGGCAGCGCACCCGGAAAAGGCAGAAGCCCCAGGTCACCTTGAGTGATTCCTGGGGCTTCGCTGGAGCCGCCTTCGGGATTCGAACCCGAGACCTACGCATTACGAGTGCGTTGCTCTGGCCAACTGAGCTAAGGCGGCACCGCTGGTTAGACAAGTATTCCCTCGGAGAGGGGCTCTCATCAGCAGCGGCGCCAAGTCTACAGGGTCTGGAAGGGTGCCCCGTACCGGGTTGTGCGGGGGCGGGGGCGGGTCAGCACTTTTTGCCGTTCGTGGGGGGCTTGCCCTCGAGCAGGTACGTGTTGATCGAGGTGTCGATGCAGTCGCTGCCCCGGCCGTACGCCGTGTGGCCGTCGCCGTCGTACGTGAGGAGGGTGCCCGAGTCGAGCTGGTCCGCCAGGGCCTGCGCCCACTTGTACGGGGTCGCCGGGTCGCGGATGGTGCCCACAACCACGATCGGCGGGGCACCCTTCGCCGCCAGCCGCTTCGCCGTGCCCGTCGCCTTCACCGGCCAGTACGCGCAGTTCAGGGAGGCCCAGGCCAGGCCGGCGCCGAAGACCGGGGAGGCCTTCTCGAAGGAGGGCAGGGCCGTGTCCACGGCTTCCGGGCCGCTGAAGGCCGGCGGCTGGTCGAGACAGTTGACGGCGGCGTTCGCGAACATCAGGTTGGCGTACTTGCCGTTCGGCTCGCGCTCGTAGTAGCTGTCGGCGAGGGCCAGCAGGCCCGCCCCGTCGCCGTTCATGGCGGCGGTCAGCGACTCCCGCAGCTGCGGCCAGGCGCTCTCGTCGTACAGCGCGGCGATCACCCCGGTCGTCGCGAGGGACTCGCCCAGCGGGCGGGACGCGTCACCGGTGGGCGCCGGCTGGGCGTCGACCTTGCGGAAGAACTCCTTCAGGCGCTCCGCCATCGCCGACACGTCCCCCTTGCCGAGCGGACAGTCCGGCTGCTTCGCGCAGTCCTTCGCGAAGGAGGCGAAGGCCGTCTCGAAGCCCGCCGTCTGATCCCGGTTGAGGTCCAGCGCGTTCCGGGAGGGATCCATGGCGCCGTCCAGGACCAGTCGGCCCACCCGGTCCGGGAAGAGGTCCGCGTACGTCGCCCCCAGGAAGGTCCCGTACGAGGCCCCCACGTAGTTGAGCTTCTCGTCACCGAGCACCGCACGCAGCAGGTCCATGTCCCGGGCGGCCTCCACCGTGGAGACGTGCGGCAGGACCCGCTGCGAGCGCTTCTCGCAGCCCGCCGCGAACTCCTTGAAGGCCGTCACCAGGGCGGCACGCTCCGCCGGGGTGTCGGGCGTCTGGTCCACCTGGGTGTACTTGTCCATCTCGGGACCGGTCAGGCACTCGACGGGGCTGCTGCGGTCCACCCCTCGCGGGTCGAAGGAGACCATGTCGTACCGCGCGCGGACCGGCGCGGGGTAGCCGATGCCCGCGTACGCCTGGAGGTAGCCGATGCCGGAGCCTCCCGGGCCGCCCGGGTTGACCACCAGCGAGCCGAGCCGCTTGCCCGGGCCGGTGGCCTTGCGCCGGGCCACGGCGATGTCGACGTCCTGCCCCGAGCCGGGGTCCGCGTAGTCGAGCGGGGCCTTCATGGTGGCGCACTCGAATCCGGGGACACCGCAGTCCCGCCAGCTCAGCTTCTGCTCGTAGTACGGGCGCAGCGCGGCCTCGTCGACGGACGGCCGGGCGGCGGAGGGCCCGGTGGACGACGCGGCGGCCCGCGGTCCCCCCGACCCGCCCGAGGTGCACCCGGAGAGGAGCAGCCCGGCGGCTGCGATCACGGTTCCGGTCGTACGCAGCAGGCGACTGGTGTCCATTCCAGGAGCCTACGGCCTGTCGGCCCCGGCCATCGGGCGTCCCTGCCCCGTACGGCCGCGCGCCTTCCGTGGCCTGGAGCGGTCAGGACACGGACCGGGCCGCCCCGGCCCCCGGCGGCCGGTCCGCCCGTACGGGTGAGCCGGTCAACCTCCTCCGACCGGTCGCGTCCCCGGTCAGCCCGCGCGCAGTGCCATCGTCATCGCCTCGACCGCGAGGAGCGGGGCCACGTTCCGGTCGAGGGCCTCCCCGCAGGCGATGATCGCCTCGATCCGGCGCAGGGTCCGCTCCGGGCCGGACGCGCGGGCGACGCGCTCCAGGTCCTGTCGTATGTCCTCGTTGGCGATGGCGAGGTTGGAGCCCAGTTGGAGGGCCAGGACGTCGCGGTAGAAGCCGGTCAGGTCGGAGAGGGCCACATCGAGGCTGTTGCGCTGGGTGCGGGTCCGGCGGCGCTTCTGGTTGTCCTCCAGCTCCTTCATGACGCCCGCCGTGCCGCGCGGCATGCGCCCGCCCGTGCCAGCTGCGGCGCCGAGGGCGGCCCGGAGCTCCTCGGTCTCCTTGGTGTCGACCTCCTCGGCCACCTGCTTGGCGTCCTCGGCGGCCGCGTCCACCAGCTCCTGGGCGGCCTTGAGGCAGGCGCCGACGTCGGCCACCCGGAGCGGGAGCTTCAGGACCGTCGCCCTGCGCTCCCGGGCCCCCTCGTCGGTGGCGAGTCGGCGGGCGCGGTCGACGTGCCCCTGGGTGGCCCTGGCCGCGGCCAGGGCCACCGGCGGCTCGATGCCGTCCCGCCGCACCAGCACGTCGGCGACGGCCGCGACCGAGGGGGTGCTGAGGTTGAGGTGGCGGCAGCGGGAGCGGATGGTGGGCAGCACGTCCTCCACGGAGGGCGAGCACAGCAGCCAGACCGTGCGGGGCGCGGGCTCCTCGACGGCCTTGAGGACCGCGTTGGCGGACTTCTCGTTCAGCCGCTCGGCGTCCTCGACCAGGATGACCTGCCAGCGGCCCGTGGCCGGGGACGTGTAGGACTTGCGGACGGTGTCCCGCATCGCGTCGACGAGGATCTGGCTGCCGACCGCGACGACCGTGGAGACGTCCGCGTGCGTGCCGACCATCGTGGTGTGGCAGCCGTCGCAGAACCCGCAGCCCGGCTCGCCGCCGAGGGCACGGTCCGGACTGGTGCACTGCAGTGCCGCCGCGAAGGCGCGGGCCACGGTGGCCCGCCCCGAGCCGGGCGGCCCGGTGAACAGCCAGGCGTGGGTCATCTTGGAGGCCGCGGGCGGCTCGGTCCCCTCGGCGGCGGCCGTGACCAGGGCGTCGGCATCACGGGCGGCGGCGGTGAGCTGCGCCCGGACCCGCTCCTGTCCCACCAGGTCGTCCCATACGGGCATCCCGCCCACCACCTTTCACTTCACTCTCCGTGCACCCATTGTGGCGCGCGGCACTGACAATCCGGCTCCCGCCGAGGTCAGCGGCGACGGCCCGGGCCGCGGCCGTCCTCGTCGTCGTCCCGGTGCGGGCCGAGCAGTTCGTCCGCGAGCGTCGGCAGATCGTCCAGCGGGGTCTCCTCGGCCCAGTCCGGGCGCGGCCTGCGAGGCCGGCCGGAGTCGTCGAGGACGGGGATCTCCCGCGTCCGGTCGTTCGCCGAATCCCGGAAGATGCCCGGCGGCACCCGGTCGGCCGGGTTCTCCTCGGGGCGCCGCGCCGTCGGCCGCGTGGCGGAGTGGGCCGACGAGCCGCCCTTGGCCTGCTTGGCCTGTGGCGGGGTGGCCGCGCCGGAGGGGGATACGGGCGGCAGTACGGCCGTCTCGTCGGTCGCCCTGACCGGGGGCAGCACCGCGGTCTCCGCCGCGTCCGCGTGGGCGGCGTCGTCGGCGGGGGCGGCGTCGGGGGCGGCGTCGGGGGCCGAGATCTTCGGCACCGGCACGGTCTGCGTCACGTCGTCCGGCCGCACGACCCGCTTGTCCCGCTGGACCATCGGGGTCTCGACCGTCACGGCGTCGTCCGGGTACGGCTCCTTCGTCATGCCGACCTTGGGCGAGGGGGCCGTGGGAGCCGCGGGGGCCGCCGGAGCAACCGGAGCAGAGGCAGCGGAAGCCGCCGCGGCAGCTGCCGCCGCCTCAGCCGCAGCCGCCGCCTTCGCGGCCTCGGCCAGCCTGCGCGCCTCCTCGGCCTTCAGCAGGGCCTCCTCCGCCCGCCGCTGCTTCTCCAGCCGCCGTTCCTCGGCCTCGGCCCGCAGCCGGGCCTCCTCCTCGGCCTGCCTCCGCAGCCGCTCCGCCTCCGCGGCACGGGCCTTCTCCTCGGCCTCGATGCGCAGTCGCTCGGCCTCGGCCCGGGCGCGGGCCTCCTCCTCGGCGCGCAGCCGCTCCTCCTCGGCCTTGCGCGCGGCCTCCGCCTCGGCCTTGATCCGGGCTTCCTCCGCCTCGCGGGCGAGCCTGGCCTCCTCTTCGGCCTTCAGCCGGGCTTCCTCCGCCTTGCGCGCGGCCTCTTCCTCGGCCTTGCGGCGGGCCTCCTCCTCGGCGAGGCGCCGGGCCTCGGCCTGGGCGGCCACCTCGGCCTCGGAGAGCGGAAGCATCCGGTCCAGGCGGTGGCGTACGACGGTGGTCACCGAGGCGGGGTCCTGGCCCGCGTCCACCACCAGGTAGCGCCCGGGGTCGGCCGCGGCGAGCGTCAGGAACCCGGCGCGCACCCGCTGGTGGAACTCCGCCGGCTCCGATTCCAGCCGGTCCGGCGCCTCCGTGAACCGTTCCCGCGCCGTCTCCGGCGACACGTCCAGCAGCACGGTCAGGTTCGGCACCAGCCCGCCGGTGGCCCAGCGCGAGATCCGCGCGATCTCGGTCGGCGACAGGTCGCGCCCGGCGCCCTGGTAGGCCACCGAGGAGTCGATGTAGCGGTCCGAGATGACGACGGCGCCGCGCTCCAGGGCGGGGCGCACGACGGTGTCCACGTGTTCGGCACGGTCGGCGGCGTACAGCAGCGCCTCGGCGCGGTTCGACAGCCCGGCCGAGGAGACGTCCAGCAGGATCGAACGGAGCCGCTTGCCGACGGGGGTGGCCCCCGGCTCGCGGGTCACCACGACCTCGTGGCCCTTGCCCCGTATCCAGTCGGCCAGCGCCTCCACCTGGGTGGACTTGCCGGCCCCGTCGCCGCCCTCCAGGGCGATGAAGAAGCCGGTGGCGGACGCCGCCTGTACGGGCTCCCCGCCGCGCAGTGCCTCGCGCAGGTCGCGGCGCAGCGGCACTCCGCCGCGGTCGTCGGCCTTGGTGAGCACCACCACGGCGACGGGCAGCAGCAGGGCACCGACCAGCATCAGGGTGAAGGCGGCCCCGCCGTGCGCGAAGACGATCTCGCCGGCGGTGAGCCGGTGCGGGCCGATCACCGCGGCCAGCACCGGGGCCAGGACGGCGCCGAGGGCCACGGCCACCCGTACGACCGCCTGGAGGTGCTCGGTGACCCGGGCCCGGCGGAACTCCTCGGTCTCCTGGTCCAGCAGCGTGTGGCCGGTGTTGGCGGCGACGCCCGCGGCGAGACCGGCGAGCAGCGACAGGAAGACGACGGTCGCGGTGTCCGGGACGAGCCCGGTCAGCAGCAGCGCGAGCCCGGTCACCGCTATGGCGAGGGCCAGCAGGCGACGGCGGGACAGGGCGGGCAGCACCTTGCCGGCCTGCGTGGCACGGATCCCTGCGGCGGTGCCGCCGAGCAGCGCGAGCACGAGCAGCGCGAAGGTGGCCGGGCCGCCGCCCAGGTCGAAGGCGTGCAGTACGGCGACCGCGGCGGCGCAGGACACCGCTCCGGCGACGGCGGCCGAGGCCAGGACGAGCAGCGGGACGGCTCCCGTACGCCCCTTCTCCGGGCGGTCACCCGCCTTGGGCGTACGCAGCCCCTCCAGGGGGGACCGCGGCCGCGGGGTCTTCGTGCCGGGCAGCACCAGCGGAAGCAGCAGCGAGACCGACGCCGCGAAGAGGCCGGAGGCCACGTACGAGCCGAGCGCGGCCTGGTTCTCGGCGAACCAGTCCACGCCGAGACCGAGGGCCTCGCCGACCAGGGTCGCGGCGAGCAGCACGGCCGCGGCGGCGGGGAGCGCCGCGAAGGCCGTACGCAGGTTCAGGCGCCGCAGTGCGTCGAGGTGGTCCGGGAGCGGCCGTACGGTCGCCCCCTCCGGCGGCGGCGCGGGCAGCAGGGCGGGGGCGGCGCTGTCCTTGGCCAGGCCCCACAGCCGCTCGGCCGCACCCGAGACGAAGACGGTGGCCAGCAGCGCGGTGAGCGCCTGCGCCGGGACCCAGTCGAGCCAGAGCGGGGCGACGACGAAGAGCGCGAGCCGCACGCCGTCCGCGCCGATCATCGTCCAGCGGCGGTCCAGCTTGCCGCCGGGGGCGACGAGCGCGGAGAGGGGGCCGAGCAGGACCGCGCCGAAGAGCAGGGTGGCGAGGATCCGTACGCCGAAGACGGCGGCGACGGCGAGGGCCGCGCCGCGGTATCCGTCGCCGAAGGCACCTTCCTGCACGGCGGCCTGGAGGGCCAGCAGCACCAGCACCAGCAGGGCGAGGGCATCACCGATGCCGCTCACCAGCTGGGCGCTCCACAGCCGGCGCAGCCTCGGAGTGCGCAGGAGTGCGCGCACCGCTCGCTCGCGGGAATCCGCGGCTAGGGCTTCGTCGTAGGTGGGGTTCGCGTCGGCGGTCACGACCGTTGGCTGCTCGGCTCGCGTCATCCGCCCAGCCTATCCGCTGCGCTTGGCCGCTGCGGAGGCCTGTGGACAAGGTCCGGTGTGACCCCGCACCCACCTCCCGGGGCCCCCGCGATGCCGCTGCGCGGAGCCGTCCCGGGGCTCCGCCCCAGACCCCGCGCCTCAAACGCCGGCGGGGCTGGATCCGGCCGTGCCTCAAACGCCGGCGGGGCTGGAGCGGCGGGAACGGGCAGGGCCCCGTGCGGGTCGCACGGGGCCCTGCCCTGAGTCGGTCGGCGGTCGGTGGTCGGTGGCTACTCGTCCGCCGGGGCGGCCGTCGCCTTCTTCGCCACCGTCTTCTTCGCCGTGGCCGTCGTCTTCTTGGCCGCCGTCTTCTTCGCCGCGGCAGTCGTCTTCTTGGCGGCGGTCTTGGTCGCCGTCGCCTTCTTCGCCGGGGCCTTCTTGGCGGGGGCCTTCTTCGCCACCTTCTTGGCCGGGCCCTTCGCCCGCTTCTCCGCGAGCAGCTCGTAACCCCGCTCCGGCGTGATCGTCTCGACGTCGTCGTCCCGCCGCAGCGTCGCGTTCGTCTCGCCGTCCGTCACGTACGGACCGAAGCGGCCGTCCTTGACGACCACCGGCTTCTCGCTGACCGGGTCCGTGCCCAGCTCCTTCAGCGGGGGCTTGGCCGCGGCCCGGCCCCGCTGCTTCGGCTGCGCGTAGATCGCGAGGGCCTCGTCCAGGGTGATCGAGAACAGCTGGTCCTCGGTCTCCAGGGACCGCGAGTCCGTGCCCTTCTTCAGGTACGGGCCGTAGCGGCCGTTCTGGGCCGTGATCTCCACGCCCTCGGCGTCCGCGCCGACGACGCGCGGCAGGGACATCAGCCGGAGCGCGTCCTCCAGGGTGACCGTGTCGAGGGACATCGACTTGAAGAGGGAGGCCGTCCGCGGCTTCACCGCGTTCTTGCCCGTCTTCGGCGTGCCCTCGGGGAGGATCTCCGTCACGTACGGCCCGTAGCGGCCGTCCTTCGCGACGATCTGGTTCCCGCTCACCGGGTCGGCGCCCAGCGCGAACTCGCCGCTCGGCTTCGCGAAGAGCTCCTCCGCGTATTCGACCGTGAGCTCGTCCGGAGCCATGTCGTCCGGTACGTCGGCCCGCTGGTGGCCCTCGGCGTCCTTCTCGCCGCGCTCCACGTACGGCCCGTAGCGGCCGACCCGCAGCACGATGCCCTCGCCGACCTGGAAGGAGGAGATCTCCCGGGCGTCGATCGCACCCAGGTCCGTGACCAGTTCCTTCAGGCCGCCGAGCGCGTCGCCGTCGGCCGGCACGACCTCGTTCGCGTCCTCCGAGCCGAAGTAGAAGCGCTTCAGCCACGGCACGGACTGGGCCTCGCCCCGCGCGATGCGGTCGAGGTCGTCCTCCATCTTGGCGGTGAAGTCGTAGTCGACGAGCCGGCCGAAGTGCTTCTCCAGCAGGTTGACGACGGCGAAGGACAGGAAGGACGGGACGAGCGCCGTGCCCTTCTTGAAGACGTACCCGCGGTCGAGGATCGTGCCGATGATCGACGCGTACGTCGACGGGCGGCCGATCTCCCGCTCTTCCAGCTCCTTGACCAGCGAGGCCTCGGTGTAGCGGGCCGGCGGCTTGGTGGAGTGGCCGTCCGCCGTGATCTCCTCGGCGGCGAGCGCGTCGCCCTCCGCGACCTGCGGCAGCCGCTTCTCGCGGTCGTCGAGCTCGGCGTTCGGGTCGTCCGCGCCCTCGACGTACGCCTTCATGAAGCCGTGGAAGGTGATCGTCTTGCCGGAGGCGCTGAACTCGGCGTCGCGGCCGTCCGAAGCGGTGCCGCCGATCTTCACGGTCACCGAGTTGCCGACCGCGTCCTTCATCTGCGAGGCGACGGTCCGCTTCCAGATCAGCTCGTACAGGCGGAACTGGTCACCGGTCAGACCCGTCTCGGCCGGGGTGCGGAAACGATCACCCGAAGGCCGGATCGCCTCGTGCGCCTCCTGCGCGTTCTTGACCTTGCCCGCGTAGACGCGCGGCTTCTCCGGCAGGTAGTCGGCGCCGTAGAGCTGCGTGACCTGGGCGCGCGCCGCCGACACCGCGGTGTCGGAGAGCGTCGTGGAGTCCGTACGCATGTAGGTGATGAAGCCGTTCTCGTACAGCTTCTGCGCCACCTGCATCGTCGCCTTGGCACCGAAGCCCAGCTTGCGCGAGGCCTCCTGCTGGAGCGTCGTCGTACGGAACGGGGCGTACGGCGAGCGACGGTACGGCTTGGACTCGACCGAGCGGACGGTGAAGGAGGCGTTCTCCAGCGCGGCGGCGAGCGCCCGCGCGTTCGTCTCGTCGAGGTGCAGCACCTCGCCCTTGAGCTGCCCGTTCGAGCCGAAGTCGCGGCCCTGCGCGATGCGCTTGCCGTCGACCGTGTTCAGGCGGGCGACCAGCGTCGACGGGTCGGAGGCGTCACCGGCGCGGCCGGTGGAGAAGGTGCCGGTCAGGTCCCAGTACTCGGCGGAGCGGAAGGCGATGCGCTCGCGCTCCCGCTCGACGACGAGGCGCGTGGCGACCGACTGGACGCGGCCGGCCGACAGGCGCGGCATGACCTTCTTCCACAGGACCGGCGAGACCTCGTAGCCGTAGAGGCGGTCGAGGATGCGGCGGGTCTCCTGGGCGTCGACCATGCGCTGGTTCAGCTCGCGCGGGTTGGCGACGGCGTCGCGGATCGCGTCCTTGGTGATCTCGTGGAAGACCATCCGGTGGACGGGGACCTTGGGCTTGAGGACTTCCTGGAGGTGCCACGCGATGGCTTCGCCCTCGCGGTCCTCATCGGTGGCGAGGAAGAGTTCGTCGGACTCGGCGAGCAGGTCCTTGAGCTTCCTGACCTGCGCCTTCTTGTCCGCGTTGACCACGTAGATCGGCTGGAAGTCGTGCTCGACGTCCACGCCGAGGCGGCGGACCTCGCCGGTGTACTTGTCGGGGACCTCCGCCGCGCCGTTCGGGAGGTCGCGGATGTGCCCGACGCTCGCCTCGACGACGTATCCCGGGCCGAGGTAGCCCTTGATGGTCTTCGCCTTGGCAGGGGACTCGACGATGACGAGTCGGCGGCCGCCCTTTGCGGTCTCGCTAGTCGGGGACAACTTGGCTCTTCTCTCCGGTCGGCACTCGGTCGCGGTACGGCGACGCTGCGGAGTGTGACGGTACAACCCGCCCCCGTGTCAAACGGCGGAAGCCCGCAACGGCCACTCGAACGGTAACCCGACAAGTGCCGGTTCTGCCGCCCGGATGCCACGGCGGACCCTTCGCGATCACCGGGCCGAGTGGCCGGGAGGCCGTCTGGCCCCTCCCCTGCGACGGCTTCCGGATACCGTCCCGCATCCGGTTCCGCGTGCGGCGCGGCGTGTGCTCTGACCGGCGGACCCTTGCCGCCGTCCGCCCCGCGTCAGACCCGCGCGAGGCACCACGCTCCGAGGGCGAGCGAGACCCCGCCGCCGAGCAGTGACAGTGGTACTGCCAGGACGGGGCGCACGCCCTCGGCCACCGGCGCGCCCTTCAGCACGCGCGCCCCCGTCCAGGTCAGCAGAGCGGCTCCGAACAGCAGGAACACGGTCGCCGCGAAGATCGCAGGACCGGTGTCCATGCTGTTTCCCCCATCCCCCGGACCGCTCTCGGGACCCCCCCGGATCCCGCTGAGCAGAACCCTTTCAGCCCTCGGAGTACACCAGGCGAACCCAGGGTGACATTCAGGTTCCGCTCCCGGCCGCGGCTACTGCCCGGCGCCCGCCACGGGCTCCAGGAAGCCCTGCTCGACCAGCATCCGGATCGCCTCCGGCGTACGGTCCCGGAGCACGACCGGGTCCTCCTGCATCAGCTGCGCGATCGCGTCGAGGATCCGGCCCGCGCTCAGTGAGCCGTCACACACTCCGGCGAAGCCCGCGCCGACCGTGTCGACCTTGGTCGCGCGCCGCATCCCGCGGTTCTGCCGGAGCACCACGTGTTCCGGATCCTCCGCTCCCGGCGCCCCCACCTGCTCCTGGACCACCTCGGCGGCCAGCACGAAACGGCCCTCCAGCAGGGCCGCGTCGTCGTGTTCGCGCAGGTAGTCCTGGCGGGCGAAGTGGGCCAGGACGGCCTCGCCGAGCGGCTGCTCCACCGAATGCGGCCATTCTTCGACCACGATCGAGGGCTCGGCCGCGTCCGTCCGGCGCAGGGTGATCCAGCCGAAGCCGACGGCCTTGGTCTTGCGGGCCTCGAACTCGTCGAGCCAGTCCTCGTAGCGCCGCGCGTACTCGGCGGGGTCCGTGCGGTGGTCTCCCGCGTCGCGCAGCCACAGCTCCGCGTACTGCGTCACGTCCTGTACGTCACGCTGCACGATCCAGGCATCGCAGCCGCGCGGCACCCAGGCGCGGACCCGGTCGTGCCACTCCTCGCCCTCCACGTGCTGCCAGTTGCCGAGGAACTGCGCGTACCCGCCGGGGTTGAGGTGCGCGCCGGCTTCCTGGACCAGGGTCCGGCACAGGTCGTCGCCGCCCATGCCGCCGTCCCGGTACGTGAGCCGGGCCCCGGGGGAGATCACGAAGGGCGGGTTCGACACGATCAGGTCGTAGGTGGCCGCGCCGACCGGCTCGAAGAGGGAGCCGGTGAGCAGTTCGGCCTCCGGCGCCCCGGACAGCGCCAGCGTCAACCGGGTGAATTCCAGGGCCCGGGGGTTGACGTCGGTGGCGGTGACCCGGGTGGCGTGCTGGGCCGCGTGCAGTGCCTGGATGCCCGAACCGGTGCCGAGGTCGAGCGCCGAGCCGACCGGGATGCGGACGGTGATCCCGGCGAGGGTCGTGGAGGCACCGCCCACCCCGAGGACGACGCCCTCCTCGCGGCTGCCGATCCCGCCGGCCCCGCCGACGGCGCAGCCGAGGTCGGAGACGATGAACCAGTCCTCGCCGTCAGGGCCGCCGTACGGGCGCACGTCCACGGTCGCCCGTACCGTGTCCTCGCCTTCGGCGGCCTCCTCACGCCGAAGCCAGCCGTCGGCCAGGGCCGCCTCCACGGGCAGGGCCGCCGCGGCGTGCGCGTACGCCACGGGCTCCTGGAGCAGGAACAGCCGCACCAGGCTCGGCAGCGGGCCCACGCCGCCGCTCCGCGTGGCGCGCAGGGCGGGGACCGTCTCGCTGCGGGCGAGCGCGGCGTAGGCGGGCGCGCCGAGCAGGTCGAGCAGCCCGTCGGCGGTGAAGCCGGCGGCGAGCAGGGCGGTGCGCAGCTCGGCGGCGCGTTCGGGCGTGGGGAGGCTGGTGGTACTCACCCGTCCATTGTGGCCGCCGGCGGCGACAATCCGTGCGCCGCGCGGGCGAACGTCCCGGGCGGCGCGCCGGACCGCGCGCGTCCGGGCGTACGAACGGCAGGGCGGCCGGACCCCTTCCGGGACCCGACCGCCCTGGCCGACCACCGGCCGCTCGCCGACGTACCGGCCACTTCCGACCGCCGGCAGCCGGGCGCCGCGTACCGACCGCGTACCGACGGCCGGCCGGCCTACAGCGCTACTTGGGCGACGGCGCCGTGACCTGGCAGCCCTTCTGGCCGTTCATCGACTTGTCCAGGCCACCCGCCTTCAGCTGGTCGAGGGCGTCCTTGCCGCCCTTGGTGGCCTCCTCCAGACCGCCCGCGAGTTCCTTCAGGCCCTCGGCGAACTTGGTCTGGTCCTTGGGGTCGAGGGCGTCCATCTTGGTCTTCAGATCGGCGTAGCCCGTGGCGGTCGACTGGAAGCCCTTGACCGCCGCGTCCAGGGTCTTCTGGCCGTCCTTGACCGGCGGAACCCCTGCGCTCTGCAGTGCGTTGCCCATCGTCTTGTACGACTCGGACATCGTCGCGAAGGCGGCCGAGTCCGTCTTCTGGACGTCCTCGGGCTTGCTGCTCTCCGTCGCCACCCGCTTGATGTCGGCGTTGGCGGTCTCGATCTTCTTGAGCTCGGGCGACCACTGGTCACAGACCTTCTTGGCCCAGGCGTTGCCCTTCGCGTCGCTGTCGTCCCCGCCGCAGCCGGACAGGACGAGCATCAGCACAGCACCGCCCGACAACGCGGCCGCAAGCTTCTTGTTCACCGGATTGGTCCCTTCGAAGGCTCTCGGCCCGGAAGATACACGGCTCCCATCCGGGGACACACAAAGGCGGACGGACGGCGCGTCAGTCCGCGCCGCCCGTCCGCCGTTCGGACGTACCGCCGGCCCTGCCCGGCTCCGCCCGTACCGCTCGTGGCGAGAAGGTCAGGAGACCGTCGCCGGGTCGGCCGACTGGGCCACCCGCTCGGCGGCTCCGCCTTCGCCGTCCTCGCCCACCGCGATGCCGCGGCGCTTGGACACGTACACGGCGGCGACGATGACGCCGATCGCGAGGACCGCGACGATCGCCCGGACGACGGCGCTGGTGTCCTCGCCGAAGCTGAACTGGACGACGGCGGGGGCGATCAGCAGCGCCACCAGGTTCATGACCTTGAGCAGCGGGTTGATCGCGGGGCCCGCGGTGTCCTTGAACGGGTCGCCGACGGTGTCGCCGATGACGACGGCCTCGTGGGCCTCGCTGCCCTTGCCGCCGTGGTGGCCGTCCTCGACGAGCTTCTTCGCGTTGTCCCACGCACCGCCGGAGTTGGCGAGGAAGACCGCCATCAGGGTGCCCGTGCCGATGGCCCCGGCGAGGAAGGAGCCGAGCGCGCCGACGCCGAGGGTGAAGCCCACCGCGATCGGGGTGAGGACGGCGAGGAGGCCGGGCGTGGCGAGCTCGCGCAGCGCGTCCTTGGTGCAGATGTCGACGACGCGCCCGTACTCGGGCTTCTCGCTGTAGTCCATGATCCCGGGGTGCTCGCGGAACTGGCGGCGCACCTCGTAGACCACCGAACCCGCGGAGCGGGAGACCGCGTTGATGGCGAGGCCGGAGAACAGGAACACGACGGCCGCGCCCAGGATCAGCCCGACGAGGTTGTTGGGCTGGGCGATGTCCAGGCTGAGGTTCATCTCCCCGGCCTTCGCGCCGACTTCCTTGACCGCGGTGGCGATGGCGTCGTTGTACGAGCCGAAGAGCGCGGCCGCGGCGAGCACGGCGGTGGCGATGGCGATGCCCTTGGTGATGGCCTTGGTGGTGTTGCCGACGGCGTCCAGGTCGGTCAGGACCTGCGCGCCGGCACCCTCGACGTCCCCGGACATCTCGGCGATGCCCTGGGCGTTGTCGGAGACGGGCCCGAAGGTGTCCATGGCGACGATGACGCCGACGGTGGTGAGCAGGCCGGTGCCGGCCAGGGCCACCGCGAACAGCGCGAGCATGATCGAGGTGCCGCCGAGCAGGAACGCCCCGTAGACGCCGAGGCCGATGAGCAGCGCCGTGTAGACGGCGGACTCCAGACCGACGGAGATGCCGGCGAGGACGACGGTGGCCGCGCCGGTGAGGGAGGACTTGCCGATGTCCCGGACGGGACGGCGGTTGGTCTCGGTGAAGTAGCCGGTGAGCTGCTGGATGAGCGCGGCGAGCACGATGCCGATCGCGACGGCGACGAGGGCCAGGACGCGCGGGTCACCGGAGTGGTTGGTGATCGCGGCGTTGTCGACGCCGACGAGGTCCTTGTAGCTGCCCGGCAGGTACGCGAAGACGGCGATCCCGACGAGCACCAGGGAGATCACCGCGGAGATGAAGAACCCGCGGTTGATGGCGGTCATGCCGCTGCGGTCGCTGCGGCGCGGGGAGACGGCGAAGATGCCGATCATGGCCGTGATCACGCCGATGGCGGGGACGATCAGCGGAAAGGCCAGGCCCAGGTCGCCGAAGGCCGCCTTGCCGAGGATGAGTGCGGCCACGAGGGTGACGGCGTACGACTCGAAGAGGTCGGCGGCCATTCCGGCGCAGTCGCCGACGTTGTCGCCCACGTTGTCGGCGATGGTCGCGGCATTGCGCGGGTCGTCCTCCGGAATGCCCTGTTCGACCTTGCCGACAAGGTCGGCGCCGACGTCGGCGGCCTTGGTGAAGATGCCGCCGCCCACGCGCATGAACATCGCGATCAGGGCGGCTCCGAGGCCGAAGCCCTCCAGCACCTTGGGTGCGTCGGCGGCGTAGACCAGGACGACGCAGGAGGCGCCGAGGAGGCCGAGGCCGACGGTGAACATGCCGACGACGCCGCCCGTGCGGAAGGCGATCTTCATCGCCTTGTGGGAGACCTCGGTCAGGTCTCTGGCGGGCTCTCCCTCGGCGGGGGTGGCCTCGCGGGCGGCCGCGGCGACGCGGACGTTGGCGCGGACCGCGAGCCGCATGCCGATGTAGCCGGTGGCGGCCGAGAAGAGTGCGCCCACGAGGAAGAAGGCGGATCGTCCCGCGCGCTGCGACCAGGTGTCGGCGGGCAGCAGGAAGAGCAGGAAGAACACGACGACGGCGAAGATGCCGAGGGTGCGCAGCTGACGGCCGAGGTAGGCGTTGGCGCCTTCCTGGACGGCGGCGGCGATCTTCTTCATGCTGTCGGTTCCCTCGTCGGCGGCGAGCACCTGGCGGACCAGGATCTGCGCGACGACGAGTGCGGCGAGTGCCACGACCGCAATGACGATCACGATGAGCCGATTGTCATCGGTGAGTACCGCGGATGCCAGATCGATCGTGTGATCCGGCGCAATGGGGGTGAAGAGCCCCGTCATTCGTCCTCCTTGACGTGATGAGCTCAAGATGTGGACGGATTGTAGGGAGCGCGCCCCGATCAAAACAGTACGCAGCAAACGGAATTGGCGTTCTCTTGCTCCTCACCAATAGATCGCGTCACTCCAATACCCTCGAAAGCGGTAATGGGGCAAAGCCATTGACGCCTGGTCATTGATCCAGGGAAACGAAAAAGGCCCTGCTCAGCAGGGCCTTGATAAAGATCGGAAGATAGGACCGAATGTGTCCCGGTCTTCCGTGGATCTAGGGAAGATCAGGTGAACCGGACACGGGCCAGCTCATCCGGATCGTGCCGCCCGACTCCCCGGTGGTCACCTCGACGTCGTCGACGAGCCCGCTGATCACGGCGAGACCCATCTCGTCCTCGCCGTCGCCGTCGGAGTCCAGGGCGGCCTCAAGACCGGGCACGGCGGAGTCCGGGCCGCCGCCCGGTCCGGGGACCTCGTCGCCGACCTCGATGGAGAACACCTTCTCCTCCTCGGTCAGCACGACCCGGACGGGCGCGGTCAGCCCGTTGCTGCGGTGGAGTCCGACGGCGCGCGAGCAGGCCTCGCCCACGGCGAGGCGGACCTCGTCGAGGACGGCTTCCTCCACGCCGGCCCGGCGTGCCACGGCGGCCGCGACCAGGCGGGCCGTCCGGACGTGTTCGGGCTGGGCGCTGAAGCGCAGTTCAACGGTGGCCATGCGCGTCCCCCTCGGACTACGGGCGTGCCTTGACAGGGGCCGGGCCGACCGTGGCCCGGTACCCCCGTTCTCCTCGTCGGCTCCTCGCTGCCCGTGGGGCGCCCCAGGGCGTCCCACGGGCGGCCCGGAGCCGTCAGTCGGTGGCGTTGACGGCGTCTTCCACAGTGGTGTGGATCGGGAACACCTTGGTCAGACCGGTGATGCGGAAGATCTTCAGGATGCGCTCCTGGTTGCACACCAGACGGAGCGAACCCTCGTGCGCGCGGACGCGCTTGAGGCCTCCCACGAGCACACCGAGTCCGGTGGAGTCGAGGAAGTCCACTCCCTCCATGTCGACAACCAGGTGATAGCTGCCGTCGTTCACCAACTCGACCAACTGCTCGCGCAGCTTGGGCGCGGTATACACATCAATCTCGCCACCGACCGCCACGACCGTACGGTCGCCGACAGTGCGAGTCGACAGGGACAGGTCCACGGATCCTCCAGCACCTTGCTATCGAGCGGCGCCCCCCGGGGGCCTCCCCACCCGAAGGTAGGTGAGGGATCGGCTGCCGCGATGGCATTCAATCACTTACCGGCAGGCGCGCACGACGCCTTCGGACCATTGTCCCGCACGCCGGTGACACACTCGGTTCCAATGGCCAATACTCACCGTCCCAGGCGGCCCACGCCACCCGCGGACCCCCGACCCACCCCCGGCGCGGTCCTCGACCGCTTGTCCCGGGGGCCTTCCCGGGCTGCGCGCATCACCCATACGGAGCACTTGCCCCCTCGGGAGGGCCGTCATGCCGTCTGGCCCGACCGCATCCGAACGGATGTAGTAGCCGCGATCCAGGCCGCCGGGATCGACCACCCGTATGAACACCAGGCCGCGGCCGCCGAGCACGCCCTCGACGGCCGATCGGTGGTCGTCGCCACCGGCACCGCCTCGGGCAAGTCCCTCGCGTACCTCGCGCCCCTGCTCTCGGCGCTGGCGGACGGCGCCGAGGCCCCGAACGGGCGGGGCGCGACGGCCCTGTACCTGGCCCCCACCAAAGCCTTGGCGGCCGACCAGCGGCGGGCCGTACGGGAACTGGCGGCCCCGCTCGGCAATGCCGTCCGACCCGCCGTCTACGACGGGGACACGCCCGTCGAGGAACGCGAATGGGTGCGTCAGTACGCCAACTACGTGCTGACCAACCCCGACATGCTCCATCGGGGGATCCTCCCGGCCCACCCCCGCTGGTCCTCCTTCCTGCGGGCCCTGCGCTACGTGGTGATCGACGAGTGCCACACCTACCGCGGGGTCTTCGGCTCCCACGTGGCGCAGGTGCTGCGCCGGCTGCGGCGGCTGTGCGCCCGCTACGGCTCCGAACCGGTCTTCCTGCTGGCCTCCGCCACCTCCAGCGACCCGGCGACCGCCGCGACCCGACTGACCGGCGTGCCGATGATCGAGATCACCGACGACGCCTCTCCCCGCGGCGAGGTGGTCTTCGCCCTGTGGGAGCCGCCGCTCCTCACCGAGCTGCGGGGCGAGAAGGGCGCTCCCGTACGCCGTACGGCCACGGCCGAGACCGCCGACCTGCTGACCGACCTGGTCGTCCAGGGGGTCCGTACGGTCGCCTTCGTGCGCTCCCGGCGCGGCGCCGAGCTGATCTCAGTGATCACCAAGGAGCGCCTCACGTCGATGACATCAGCGGCTGACGCCGCGGGGGACCGCTCCCTGCCGCGGCGGGTTGCCGCCTACCGCGGCGGATACCTGCCGGAGGAGCGCCGGGCCCTGGAGCGCGCCCTGCACTCCGGCGAGCTGCTGGGCCTCGCCGCCACGACCGCCCTGGAGCTCGGCGTGGACGTCTCCGGCCTGGACGCCGTCCTGATCACGGGCTACCCGGGCACCCGGGCCTCCCTGTGGCAGCAGGCCGGCCGGGCCGGGCGCTCGGGGCACGGCGCCCTGGCCGTCCTGATCGCCCGAGACGACCCGCTGGACACCTACCTCGTCCACCATCCCGAGGCCCTGTTCCGCCAACCGGTGGAAGCCACCGTCCTGGACCCGGACAACCCGTACGTCCTCGCCCCGCACCTGTGCGCGGCGGCGGCGGAGCTCCCGCTGACCGAGCCCGACCTGGAGCTCTTCGGCCCGGCGACCGGGGAACTCCTGCCCCAGCTCGAAGCGGCGAAGCTGCTGCGCCGGCGGGCCACGGCCTGGCACTGGACCCGGCGGGAGCGGGCCTCGGACCTGACCGACATCCGGGGCGGCGGCGGCCGCCCGGTGCAGATCGTCGAGGCCTCGACCGGGCGGCTGCTGGGCACGGTCGACGAGTCGGCCGCGCACACCGCCGTCCACGACGGGGCCGTTCACCTCCACCAGGGCCGCACGTACCTCGTGAAACACCTGGACCTGGAGGATTCGGCGGCCCTCGTCGAAGAGGCGGACCCGCCCTTCTCCACCACCGCCCGCGACACCACCTCCATCTCGGTCCTGGAGACCGAGACCGAGGTCCCCTGGGGATCGGGGCGGCTCTGCTACGGCTCGGTCGAGGTCACCAACCAGGTCGTCTCCTATCTGCGGCGCAAACTGATCACCGGCGAGGTGCTGGGCGAGTCCAAGCTCGACCTTCCGCCCCGCACCCTGCGCACCAGGGCCGTGTGGTGGACGGTCACCGAGGACCAGCTCGACGAGGCCCGGATCAATCCGGAGATCCTCGGCGGCGCCCTGCACGCCGCCGAGCACGCCTCCATCGGCCTGCTCCCGCTGTTCGCCACCTGCGACCGCTGGGACATCGGCGGCGTCTCCGTGCCGCTGCATCCCGACACCCTCCTCCCGACGGTCTTCGTGTACGACGGCCACCCCGGCGGCGCCGGCTTCGCGGAGCGGGCCTTCCACACGGCCCGCGCCTGGCTGACGGCGACCCGCGACGCCATCGCCGCCTGCGAGTGCGAGGCCGGCTGCCCGTCCTGCATCCAGTCCCCCAAGTGCGGCAACGGCAACGACCCCCTCCACAAGCGCGGCGCCATCCGCCTCCTGACCCGCCTCCTGTCCGGGGCCCCCACCACCCCACCCGCCGCCCCCTGACCGATCCCACCGGGGCCGTCCCGAGGCGCGGGCCAGGGCGTATGCCGGGCCGTATCAGGGCCGCAGACCCGTGCCCCGGTACCAGGACCCGTACAGGGCCCGGCGCGCATACCGACCCGGGGCACGCGGGCGGCTGGGGCGGCGCGCTGACCGGCCCGAGGCACGCGGGCGGCTGGGGCGGGTTTGTACCGGCCCGGGGCACAAGGGGCGGCTGGGGCGGCGCCTACGGCCCCGCCGGCTGGGGCTGGGCCTACGGCCCCGGGTTCCGCGGTGGCTCCGGGGCGGGGCCGGCGCGGGCCCGGATCGCGGGGTCGAAGGGGCCTGCCGCCACGCGGGCGGTGACCTCCGCGACCTCACCCTCCAGGACGCACCCGGACAGCCGTGCCCCCTGCGCCCCGGCCACCCTCGCCGCCGCCGCGCAGGCGGTCGCCGGACCGTGGGCCCAGCCGGCCGCCGCCGCGAGGGCCGCCAGGTCCGCGGCCGCAGCCGCCCGGTGGCGCGCCACGACGGCCTGGCCCAGCAGCAGCACCCCGCCGAACACCGCACCCAGCACCGTCACCACCAGCACCGCCCACACCGTGGCCGAACCCCGGTCCCGGCTCACGGCGGCGGCCCCACGCTGTCCTCCGCCAGGGCCACCGCCTGCGCGCCCAGCCGCACCGGCAGGGAGCCCGGCCCCGGCGCCCGCGCTTCGACCCGGACCCTCCAGAGGTCGCCCACCCGCTCCAGACCCACCTCGGCCCCCGCAGGGGCGGCCGCCCGGGCAGCCGCCACCGCGACGTCGGCGGGCTCGGACCGGGCCGCCGCCCGAGCGCCGGCCCTGGCGGCGTCCACGCAGCGGATCTGTGCTGCGGCCGCCATCAGCGCCCACACCAGCAGCGCCGCGAACAGCACCAGGGCCGGGATCACCAGGGCGGCCTCCGCGGTCACATATCCGCGGTCCCCCATTTCGCGACGTGCCCCGGATTCCCGCTCAGAACGGCACATCGAGCGCCTTCCCGATCGTCGACTGAAGGGCCGTGGAGACGACTTCACTCGTCACGACCTTGTACAGCACCGCGGCGAACGCACAGGCCGCGATGGTGCCCATGGCGTATTCGGAAGTGGACATCCCCGCATCGCTCCGGCGACCGCTCAGCGCCGTCCGCACACGAAACCAGATGATCTTCATGGCAACCTCCTGTTGTTTTCCCTTGTTGATGTGCGTGATTAACGTGACGTCAGTTGTTCGAGAGAAGACCCGAGGCCATTCCGATCACCACCGGTGCGACCCCGACCGCGAGAAATGCGGGGAGGAAACACAGCCCCACCGGCGCGGTGACGAGAACCGCCGCCCGCTGCACACGGGCTCCCGCCCGCCGGGCCCGGTCCGCCCTCAGGTGCGAGGCGAGGCGGGAGACCGGCTCCGCCGCGGGCGCACCCGTACGGGCGGCCCGCTCCAGGCAGTCCGCGAGCGGCCGGGCTCCCGGTATCTCCGCCAACCTCCCCCACCCCGCGCCCGGTTCGCCGCCCAGCCTCAGCTCGGCACCAGCCCTCGCCAGCCGCTCGCCCAACGGGCCGCCCAGTGACTCCCCCACCACTTCCGCCGCCTCCACCGGGCCGGCGCCGGCCGCCAGACACGCGGCCAACAGGTCTGCGGCGAACGGGAGCTGACGCTCCGCCTCCCGTGGATCGACCCCGCCCGGCGGCCGCGCCCGGGCCGACCAGCGCCGCACCCCGAAGGCGGCCAAGGCACCCACGGCCACCCCCGCCACCCCGCCGACGAGCACCCAGCCCGCCAGCAGCGCCCCGGCGGGCCCGGCCCAGCCCGCCGCGCGCCGTATCCGCAAGGGCGCCGCCCGCCCGCGGGGACCGGGCGCGGCCCCCAGCAGGACCGCGATCCTGCGCCGGGCGGCCCGTGCCTTCATGCCCGCCACCACCGCGGACAGCACGCACAGGGCCACCAGCCCCAGGCACAGCGTCGTCCCCAGCCTGTGGACCACGAAGCCGCCCATCACCGCTCCCCCGTCCGTACGATCCGCCGGCACCACAGCAGCCCCAGCGCCTCCAGCACCCCGCCCGCCAGCAGACAGCCCCACCCCACCGGGGTGTGCAGCAGCACGCGCAGCGGATCCGCACCCAGCCCGGTGCCGATGAGCAGCCCCACGAGCGGCAGCAGGGCCAGCACGACCGCCGTCGACCGCGCCCCCGCCAGCTGGGCCCGCAGGGACTCCTCGCGGTCCCGCTCGGCGCGCAGGGCCCCCTCCAGCCGGTCCAGCCCCGCGGCCAGTCCCGCACCGCCGTCCACCGAGACCCGCCAGCAGGCCGCCATCCCGGCCAGCCCCTCCGCCCCGGACTCACGTGCCGCCTGGCGCAGCGCCCCGGGCACGTCCCCGCCGAAGGCCGCGGCGGCCAGCACTCCCGCCTCCGCCGCACCCGGCCCGCCGGGGCCCGCCACCGTCCGTCGTATCGCCGCCGTCAGCGCCTGCCCGGGCTGGGAGCCGGCCCGCAGCTCCCCCACCACCGCCCCGCACAGCTCCGCCACCTCGGCGGCCCGGGCCGCCCGGGCCCGCTCCCTGGCGCGAGTGCGCAGCCACCGCCGCACCAGCGGCACCGCAGCCGCTCCCGCCAGCAGCGGGACCACCGATCCGCCGAGCAGCGCGACCAGCAGCCCGGCCCCGAGGCAGGCCCACTCCGGCCGGCGCACCGCCCGGACCCGTACTGCCGGCAGCCACCGCTCCGGGCGCACCGGCCCGCCCGCGACCACCGGCCCGTCTCCCGCGAGCACCAGCCGGGCCCGCCGGGAGACCCGGTCACCCCCGGCCAGCACCCAGGCGGCCGCACCCGCGCACAGCACCCCGGCGAACACCGGTACCGGCAGCCCGGGCACCGCCCCGACCCAGGCGCTCATCGCGCACCCCGCAGCAGGGGACCGAGCCGCTCCCAGCCCCGCTCCCGTACGAAGCCGCGCGCGGCCCAGCGCAGCGCCGGTACGGTCACCACCAGCCCGGCGGCATCCCGCTCCAGCACGTGCACCTCGGCGACCCGGCGCCGCCCCGCCCGGTCCCGGGCCAGGTGGACCACCAGGGTCAGCGCGGCCGCCAACTGGCTGTGCAGGGCGGCCCGGTCGAGTCCGGCAGCCGTACCGAGGGCCTCCAGGCGGGCCGGGACGTGCGCGGCGGCGTTCGCATGGACCGTGCCGCACCCTCCTTCGTGGCCGGTGTTCAACGCGGCCAGGAGGTCGGCGACTTCGGCGCCCCGGACCTCACCGACCACGAGCCGGTCGGGGCGCATCCGCAGCGCCTGCCGGACCAGATCCGCCAGGGTGACCAGGCCGGCGCCCTCCTGGTTGGCCGGGCGGGTCTCCAGCCTCACCACATGCGGATGGTCGGGGCGCAGCTCGGCCGAATCCTCGGCCAGCACGATCCGCTCACCCGGGCCGACCAGTCCCAACAGGGCGCTGAGCAAGGTGGTCTTGCCGGTCCCCGTGCCGCCGGAGACGAGGAACGACAGCCTGGCCTCGATGATCGCCCGGAGCAGCCGGTGCCCTCCGGGCGGCAGCGTCCCCGCCGCCACGAGTTCCTCCAGCGTGAAGGCGCGGGGCCGCACCACCCGCAGCGAGAGGCAGGCCGACCCGACCGCGACCGGGGGCAGGACGGCATGCAGCCGGGTCCCGTCCGGCATCCGGGCGTCCACCCAGGGCCGGGCGTCGTCCAGGCGCCGCCCGGCGACGGCGGCGAGCCGCTGGGCGAGCCTGCGCACGGCCTGTGCGTCGGCGAAGGTCACCCCGGTCAGTTCCAGCCCGCCACCGCGGTCCACCCACACCCGGTCGGGCGCCGCCACCAGCACGTCGGTGACCCCGGGATCGGCGAGCAGTGCCTCCAGCGGGCCGGCTCCGACCAGCTCGGACCGCAACTCGGCGGCCGCCCCCAGCACTTCCGCATCACCGAGCAGCCTCCCCTGGGCCCGCAGGGCGGCCGCCACCCGGGCCGGGGTCGGCTCCGCCCCGCTCTCGGCGAGCCGCCTGCGCACCGCCTCCAGCAGGACCGCGCTCATGCCGCCACCCCCTGGGCGGGGCCGAGCACGCGCTGCCAGAACCCGTCGCAGAAGCGGGCCAGCGCGCCCCGCCCCTGCCCTCCCGGCGGTTCCCCCTCGGCGACCCGCCCGGGAAGCCCCACCTCGACCGGCACCTCACCGGCCAGCGGCGCCCCCAGCAGCCCGGCCACGGCTTCCGCGTCGAGTCCGCCCGGGCAGCGGCCCCGTACGACCACGCGCACGTCCCGGGCCACCATCCGCACCCCGGCCGCCACCCGGCCCGCCGCGGCCACCGCCCGCAGCTCGCCCGGCACCACCATCAGCACCAGATCGAGCTGGGCCAGCACCTCGGCCACGGCTTCGTCCACCCGGCGCGGGAGGTCGACCACCACGACCCCGCCCCGGCGCCGGGCGGCGGCCACCACCGACCGCATCGCGGCGGGCGGCACCACCACCCGGTCCCCGCGGTCCCAGCTGAGCACCCGCATGGCGTGCAGTTCGGGCAGGGACTCCTCCAGGGCTCCGGCGCCGACCCGCCCCCGCGAGCCCGCGAAGTCCGGCCAGCGCAGTCCTTCCGCCGCCTCGCCCCCGAGGAGGACGTCCATGCCCCCGCCCAGCGGGTCCCCGTCGATCAGGATGGTCCGCTCCCCGGCGCGGGCGGCGCGCAGGGCGAGCGCGCAGGCGAGGGTGGAGGCACCGGCACCGCCGCTGCCTCCGATCACCCCGACGGCGAGGGCGGGCCGTCCGGCGCCTTCCACCACATCGGCGATGCGGTCGACGAGCCGGCTCTCGGCATCGGGGAGCCGCAGCACCTCCTCCGCTCCGATCTCGACGGCCCGCTGCCACACCAGCGGGTCGTCCAGCTCCCGGCCGACGAGGAGCACCCCTCCCCTGCGTGGCGCCCCGCGCACCCGGCGGGCCGCGTCGTCGCCGACGAGCACGAGCGGCGCGGATTCCCAACCGACGGCGACACCGCTCCCGTTGCCCCCACCGCTCCCGGCTCCGTGCCCGGGTACCGCGTGGTACACGTGCGGCTCGGCGCCCGCGGCGGCGCACAGCCGCAGCAGGTCGTCGAGCAGCAGCGGATCCTCGGTGATGATCAGCGGTCGCCCGCCGGCCGCCTCCGCCCCGGCAGACTCCCCCGACCGCGATTCACACGACTTCGATCGAGCCACGATCTCCGCCCCCTTCTCCCTGCAAATCCGTACGCCGCGGACTTCGCGGCTGGAATCACCGTGCAGCGATCGGGAAAAAGAAGTGGATCTTGCTCGAAAACTGTGGACAGCGGACCGATTGTGAATAACCCGGTCACCCTCACAGGTGAGTTCCGGAACGCGGCGGAACCACTACGCACCGTCACGAGTCTGACGTGGTGAGGGCCTTCAACACGCAGGGCCCCGCACAAGAGGAAGGGCCTGGAGATGGTCACTTGGGGCCGAAGGCAGGGACGCGAACCGCTTCCGGACATGCGACGACCCCCGCCGGGGGGGAGAGCGGGGGTCGTCCCCACGGTCCGACTCGGGGGGGGAGGAGCCAGACCGGGTTAGCACGGTCGCGAACGATCCGTGACTTCCATGGTGTACCCGAGAGCCTTCTCAGGCAAACCCACGCGCCACACCTTACGCCGAATGGTGGGCGCATATGCTCGGGGCGTGGAAAATCAGCCCTTGCCGCACTCCTCGCCTCGTACCGCAGCCTTCTTCGACCTGGACAAGACGGTCATTGCGAAGTCGAGCACCTTGACGTTCAGCAAGTCCTTCTACCAGGGCGGACTGATCAACCGCCGCGCAGTGCTGCGCACCGCATACACGCAGTTCATCTTCCTGGCCGGCGGCGCCGACCACGACCAGATGGAGCGGATGCGGGAATACCTGTCCGCCCTCTGCAAGGGGTGGAACGTGCAGCAGGTGCGGGAGATCGTCGCGGAAGCCCTGCACGACCTCATCGACCCGATCATCTACGACGAGGCGGCGTCCCTCATCGAGGCCCATCACACCGCCGGCCGCGATGTGGTGATCGTGTCCACCTCCGGCGCGGAAGTGGTCGAGCCGATCGGGGAGATGCTCGGCGCGGACCGGGTCGTCGCCACGCGCATGGTCGTGGGCGAGGACGGCTGTTTCACGGGTGAGATCGAGTACTACGCGTACGGACCCACCAAGGCGGAAGCCGTGCGCGAGCTGGCGGAGTCCGAGGGCTACGACCTCGCCCGCTGCTACGCGTACAGCGACTCGGTCACCGACATCCCGATGCTGGAGGCCGTGGGGCATCCGCACGCCGTCAACCCCGACCGGGCCCTGCGCAAGGAGGCCCTGGCGCGCGAATGGCCCGTCCTGGTCTTCGACCGGCCCGTGCGGCTCAAGCAGCGGCTGCCCGGACTGTCCATGCCCGCGCGGCCCGCGCTCGTCGCAGCGGTCGCCGTGGGGGCGGCGGCCGCCACGGCCGGGCTGGTCTGGTACGCGAGCCGGCGCCGCGCCAACGCCTTGGCCGCCATCGCGTCCAAGGGAATGTCCTGACCTGCACCGATACCGGCTGTCCGGTTCGCCCGAACTCGCCCCGGAAAGTAAAAAGTGGAGCCAGGGGTTTCGCATGGAACCGAACCGGAGTACAAATAAAGCAACGGCCCGCGAGACCAAAGAACATCCGAGAGGATCATCTTTAAAACGCAGTAAGGCCCACGGACCGAAGCATGAACGCCGAGCACCCACGCGACGTCGACCCGTCGATTACGGGCCAGCCGCACCAGGGAACGGGCAAAGCTCCCGACCTGATGGGCAACCATCGAGGACGCTTGGTAACTGGGCGTAAATGCCAGCGGCGACACCAGAGCAGTACGGGTGTCGCCGCAACCCGTGTCCGGGCGGAAAACCGCGGGCCGGACGGCTGGGAATCCCCGAACCCTCAGGCCGCGCCCCGCTGAAGGGCCTCGCAGACCGCCGTCGACTCGCGCACACCGAGTTCGATCGCCCGCCCGCAGTGGGCGATCCAGGCGGCCATCCCCTCGGCGGTGCCGGACACGTACCCCGCGAAGGCCTCCAGGTACGCCTCGCGCCCCTGCTCCGCGTGACCGACCTCGGCCGGGCAGATCGCCTTCGGGTCCAGGCCGCTGTTGATCAGGACGATCCGCTCCGCCGCCCGCGCGACCAGGCCGTTGTACGTGGCGAAGGGACGCAGCGCCAGCAGCTCGCCGTGCACCACCGCGGCCGTGATCAGCGCCGGGGCGGAACCGCCCGCGATGACCAGGCGGGACAGTCCGTCGAGCCGGCCCGCGACCTCGTCGGCGCCGGGCAGCGGCAGGTCCACCAGGGGCTCGTCCACCGGCTCGCCCGCCAGCCGCGGACGCCCCACGACGTCCCCGTCCACCGTCGACCCCGACGCCACCAGGTGCAGCCGCGCCAGGACCCGAAGCGGCGACTGGCGCCAGATGCTCAGCAGCTGACCCGCCTCGGCGGTGAGCCGGAGCGCGGCGCCGACCATGTGGGCCTCCGGCTCCGAACCGAAGTCCGTGCGGCGGCGCACCTCCTCCAGCGCCCAGTCGGCACCGGACAGCGCCGCACTGGCGCGCGCGCCGCGCAGCGCGGCCTCCGAGGTGATCTCTCCGCTCCGGCGGCGCATCACGCGGTGCCCGTAGACCCGGTCCACGGCCTTGCGTACGGAATCCACGGAATCGGCGACACCCGGCAGCCCGGCCAGTGCGGCCAGCGGGTCAGCAGCGCTACTCATAAGTAAGGAGCCTACGCACTGCGCCCCCGTAGCACCGACCCCTCCTTGGAGTGGTCTTCTTCACTCACCTCGACGACTCACCGCTGTCAACCCACTACGCTTGGTGAACATGAAGATCGCTTTCGTGGGAAAGGGCGGCAGCGGCAAGACGACGCTGTCCTCCCTCTTCATCCGCCACCTCGCCGCCAATGAAGCCCCCGTCGTCGCGGTGGACGCCGACATCAACCAGCACCTGGGCACCGCGCTCGGCCTCAGCGACGAGGAGGCCGCCGAACTGCCCGCCATGGGCGCGCACCTGCCCCTGATCAAGGAGTACCTGCGGGGCTCCAACCCGCGCATCGCGTCCGCCGAGACGATGATCAAGACCACGCCGCCCGGCCGGGGCTCGCGCCTGCTGCGCATCACCGAGGACAACCCGGTGTACGAGGCCTGCGCGCGGACGCTGCTGCTGGACGGGGAGCCCGTACGGCTCATGGCGACGGGGCCGTTCACCGAGGCCGACCTCGGGGTCGCCTGCTACCACTCCAAGGTCGGAGCGGTCGAGCTCTGCCTCAACCACCTCGTCGACGGACCCGACGAGTACGTGGTCGTCGACATGACGGCCGGCTCGGACTCCTTCGCGTCGGGCATGTTCACCCGCTTCGACGTGACCTTCCTGGTCGCCGAGCCGACCCGCAAGGGCGTCTCCGTGTATCGCCAGTACAAGGAGTACGCCCGGGACTTCGGGATCACGCTCAAGGTCATCGGCAACAAGATCCAGGGGCCGGAGGACATCGAGTTCCTCCAGGACGAGGCCGGCGAGGACCTGCTGGTCACCGTGGGGCACTCGGACTGGGTGCGGGCGATGGAGAAGGGCCGTCCGGCCTCCTTCGAGCTGCTGGAGGCGAGCAACCGGCTGGCACTCCAGGCCCTCCAGGACGCCGCCGACGACTCGTACGCGCACCGCGACTGGGGCCGGTACACCGAGCAGATGGTGCGCTTCCACCTCAGGAACGCGGAGAGCTGGGGCAACGCCAAGACCGGGGTCGACCTGGCGGACCAGATCGACCCCGATTTCGTGCTCCGCGAGGACGCGGCGGCGATGGACGTGATCCTCAGCCCTCGTCCGCAGCCCCATCGGCCGGCTCCGCAGCCGGCTTGACGCCCGCGGGGGCGGCCGGCTTGGCCGGCGGCCCCGCGGTCAGGAACTTCGTCCAGCCCTCCTTCGGCGCCTCGCCGACGTCGAGCGTCCGCATCCACTCCAGGGTCTTCGGGTCCTGGGCGTCCAGCCAGTCCGCGAGCTCGCGGAACGGCACGCAGCGGACCTCGGGCTTGGTGCACATGGCCTTGATGGACTCCTCGACGGCACGCATGTAGGTGCCGCCGTTCCAGGACTCGAAGTGGTTGCCGATGATCAGCGGCGCCCGGTTGCCCTGGTAGACGCGGTCGAAGGCCTGGTGCAGGCCGTCGCGCATCTGGTCACCCCAGTACGTGTGCTGCGAGGGATCGCCCTGCGAGGTCGTCCCGGACTGGTTGACCATGTAGTTGTAGTCCATGCTCAGCGTGTCGAAGGCGCGGCCCGGCATGGGGACGAGCTGGAGCGGGATGTCCCAGAGTCCGTCCGTCTTCTTGGGCCAGATCTGCTTGCTGATGCCGCTGGAGTCGTAGCGGAAGCCCATGTCCTTGGCCGCCAGCATGAAGTTCTTCTGGCCTTCGAGGCAGGGGGTGCGGGCGCCGATGAGCTCCTTGTCGTAGTCGAACGGCAGCGCCTCCATGGCCTTCAGGTCCGCGTTCGTCTTCCAGTTCTTGACGAAGGACTTGGCCTGGTTGATCTCGCTCTTCCACTCGTCCACGGACCAGGTGCCGACGCCGCCGTCGGGGCCGCAGAAGTGGCCGTTGAAGTGGGTGCCGATCTCGTTGCCCTCCAGCCAGGCCGCGCGGACCTGGGTGGCGGTGTCCTTGATGCCCTGGAGGTCGCCGAAGCCGATGTCGGAGCGGCCGGGCGAGTGCTGCGGGGCCGTGTAGAGGGAGCGCTTCTCCTCCGGGAGCATGTACACGCCGCTGAGGAAGTACGTCATGCGGGCGTTGTACTTCTTGCCGACCTCACGGAAGTGCGAGAAGAGCTTCTGGCTGTCCTCGCCGGCCCCGTCCCAGGAGAACACCACGAACTGCGGCGGCTTTTCGCCCGGCTTCAGCTTCTGCGGCTTCTGTACGTTCGGCTGCGGGCCGGTGTAGGCGGTCGAGCCGTCGCCGATGGGCCGGTTGACGCTGCCCGGGGCCTCGGGGGCGGCCGCCCCCTTCCTGGCGTTCTGGGGGCCGGGGGCCGGGGACTTGGCGGGTTCCGAGGCGGTGCACCCGGCGACCCCCAGGGCCAGAGCCGTGGCGACCAGGCCGCCGGCGATCTTCTTCGTGGCGGCGATCATCCGCCCCACCTCTCCCTCGCAGATCCATGGCAGAGCCATCGCGGTTCATCGCGGTTCCCTCACGGGACTTCCGCGCCGCAACGTCCCATGCGGTCTGCTTTGAAGAAGGTGTGACAAGCCGGATAAAAAGCTCAATCACTCCTTGGAGGTATTTCCTGCGCCATTTGCCCGTATTACCTTTCACCCACCTTTACTCACCATTACCATTCATTTACTGAGTGTTGAGACTCCCGCCGCTTCACCCCTCCCCAGACCAGACCGGGCCAGACCAGGCCAGAGGAGACGGGACCTTATGACTGCCCCTGCCAAAAACCTCCCCGCCAAGCGCCCGGCCGATCTCCCGGCCGACCTCTCGGCCTCCCTCGCGGTGTTCCTGATCGCGCTCCCGTTCTCACTCGGCATCGCCCTGGCCACCGGAGCCCCGCTCCAGGCAGGTCTGGTCGCCGCGGCGGTCGGGGGGATCGTCGCCGGGCGGCTCGGCGGCGCCCCGCTCCAGGTGAGCGGGCCGGCCGCCGGACTCACCGTGGTCAGCGCCGAGTTGATCCAGCGCTACGGGTGGCGGACCACGTGCGCCATCACCGTGCTCGCGGGCTGCTGCCAGCTCGGGCTCGCCGCGCTGCGGACCGCCCGGTCGGCGCTCATGGTCAGCCCGGCCATCGTGCACGGCATGCTCGCGGGCGTCGGCGTGACCATCGCCCTGGCCAACCTGCACATCGTGCTCGGCGGGACCCCGCAGAGCTCTGCCGTGGCCAATGTCCGGGCCCTGCCGGACCAGTTGGCCGACCTGCACCCGGGCGCACTCGGTGTCAGCGTGCTCACGCTGGCCGTCCTCATCGGCTGGCCCCGGGTGCCCGGCCGGGCGGGGCAGGCGCTGCGCAAGGTACCGGCGGCGCTCGCCGCCGTCGCCACCGCCACCGTCTGCGCCGCCCTCGCCGGGCTCACGGTGCCCCGCGTGGACCTGCCGTCCTGGCGCAGCCACGCGCTCCCCGAGCTGCCGGACGGCCCGGTCCTCGGGATCATCGCCGCCGTACTCACCATCACCCTGGTCGGCAGCGTGGAATCCCTGCTCTCGGCGGTCGCCACCGACAAGCTGATCGCCACCGCGCGGCAGACGGGCAACCGCCCGCCGCGCGCCGACCTCGACAAGGAGCTCTGCGGCCAGGGCGTGGCGAACATCGTCTCCGGGGCACTGGGCGGGCTTCCCGTCGCGGGCGGGGCCGTCCGCAGCGTCGCCAACGTCAAGTACGGGGCCGTCAGCCGGCGGTCGGTCATGCTGCACGGGCTCTGGGTACTGCTGGCGGCCGGACTGCTCGTCCCCGTCCTCGACCTCATCCCGCTCGCCGCACTGGCCGCCCTGGTCATGGCGCTGGGCGTCCAGATGGTCAATGCCACGCACCTGCGTACCGTCACCCGGCACCGCGAGATCCTGGTCTACGTCACGACGATCGTCGCCGTGGTGTTCGGTGGTGTCCTGGAGGGCGTGGCCATCGGGATCGCGGTCGCCGTGGCGCTGGCCCTGCACCGCCTCGCCCGGACCAGGATCACGGTGGAACAGCTGGACGGCGGGGTGCACCGGGTGCGGGCACGCGGGCAGCTGACCTTCCTCGCGGTGCCGCGCCTGAGCCGGGCCCTGAACCAGATCCCGCATGACGGGCAGGCGCTGATCGAGCTGGACGGCTCGTTCATGGACCACGCGGCCTACGAGACCCTGCAGGACTGGCAGGACTCCCATGTGGCGCACGGTGGTTCGCTGAAGGTGACCGGCCGCGCCCACGCGGCCGAGCGGCCCCGCGGCGGGCCGCAGCGCGGGGGGCACCAGTGCTGTCGGCCCTGGACGCCCTGGCAGAACCACTGCGACCACCGGCCGGCGCAGACCCGTACGGCCGAGCCCGGCAGCCCGGAGGCCGCGACCGAGGCCGAGGCCCTGGAGTCGGCGGCCGCCCCGGAGGTCCGGCCACGAAGGCGTGGAGCCGGTCAACTGGCCAACGGGATCGGCGCCTTCCAGCGGGACACCGCGCCCCACGTACGGGACGAGCTGGCCCGGCTGGCCCGTGAGGGGCAGCGGCCCTCGCAGCTCTTCCTCACCTGCGCGGACTCCCGCCTGGTGACCAGCATGATCACGGCCAGCGGCCCCGGCGACCTGTTCACCGTCCGCAACGTCGGCAACCTGGTCCCGCTCCCCGGCGCGGAGTCCACGGACGACTCGGTCGCCGCGGCCATCGAGTACGCCGTGGACGTGCTCAAGGTGGACAGCATCACGGTGTGCGGCCACTCCGGCTGCGGGGCCATGCAGGCGCTGCTCAACTCCGCTCCCGGGCAGCCGATGACCCCGCTGCGCCGCTGGCTGCGGCACGGGCTGCCCAGCCTGGAGCGGATGGCCAGCCGCCACCACGCCTGGGCCCGGATCTCCGGGCGGCTCCCGGCCGACGCGGTGGAGCAGCTGTGCCTGACCAATGTGGTCCAGCAGCTGGAGCACCTGAGGGCGCACGAGTCGGTGGCCAGGCGGCTCGCCGAAGGGACGTTGGAGCTGCACGGGATGTACTTCCACGTGGGTGAGGCGCAGGCGTACCTGTTGTCCGAGGGCGAGGACTTCTTCGACTGCCGGGTCTTCGACAGCGTCGGCCAGAACGCCTGACCGCACCCCCGGGAGGCCGACCCCGGCGACGCCCCTGGCGACGCCCCCGGCGATGGCACCCGAGCGCGGGGGGTGAACCGATACCCTCCCGTATCCGTGCAATCGTGTGGCCCCTTCTCGCACCCTGCGGCGGGAAGGGGCCTTCGCGCGCCGCTCCCGCGCGGCACCGAGGCGGGACGGGCGGGACATAGGTCTAAACCAATTGTCGGCTACCCCTTGTCACCCGGGCCACCGACTGATGAGCTATGCCCGGGGACACAACGGACACCCTGGGAAAGGGAGATCTCGTGAGCAATGAAAGCCTGGCCAATCTGCTCAAGGAGGAGCGGCGGTTCGCACCGCCCGCCGATCTGGCCGCCGCCGCCAACGTGAAAGAGGCTGCGTACGCACAGGCCGACGCGGACCGGCTGGGCTTCTGGGCCGAGCAGGCCCGGCGGCTGACCTGGGCCACGGAGCCGACCGAGACGCTCGACTGGACGAACCCGCCCTTCGCGAAGTGGTTCGCGGACGGCAAGCTGAACGTGGCCTACAACTGCGTGGACCGCCATGTCGAGGCGGGCAACGGGGACCGCGTCGCCATCCACTTCGAGGGCGAGCCCGGCGACAGCCGCGCGATCACCTACGCCGAGCTCAAGGACGAGGTCTCCAGGGCCGCCAACGCCCTGACGGAGCTGGGCGTTCAGGCCGGCGACCGGGTCGCCGTCTACCTCCCGATGATCCCCGAGGCGGTCGTGGCGATGCTCGCGTGCGCCCGTATCGGCGCCGCGCACTCCGTGGTCTTCGGCGGCTTCTCCGCCGACGCCGTCGCCTCCCGCATCCAGGACGCCGACGCCAAGCTGGTCATCACCGCCGACGGCGGCTACCGGCGCGGCAAGGCGACCGCCCTGAAGCCCGCGATCGACGAGGCCGTCGGCAAGTGCCCGCAGGTCGAGCACGTGCTCGTCGTGCGGCGCACCAGCCAGGACACCGCCTTCACCGAGGGCCGCGACCTCTGGTGGCACGACCTGGTCGGCCGTCAGTCCGCCGAGCACACCCCGCAGGCCTTCGACGCCGAGCACCCGCTCTTCATCCTGTACACCTCGGGGACCACGGGTAAGCCGAAGGGCATCCTGCACACCTCGGGCGGCTACCTCACGCAGGCGGCGTACACCCACCACGCCGTCTTCGACCTGAAGCCGGAGAGCGACGTCTACTGGTGCACCGCCGACATCGGCTGGGTGACCGGGCACTCGTACATCGTCTACGGGCCGCTCGCGAACGGCGCCACCCAGGTGATGTACGAGGGCACGCCGGACACCCCGCACCAGGGCAGGTTCTGGGAGGTCGTGCAGAAGTACGGCGTCACCATCCTCTACACCGCCCCCACGGCCATCCGTACGTTCATGAAGTGGGGCGACGACATCCCCGCGAAGTTCGACCTGTCGAGCCTGCGCGTGCTGGGCTCGGTCGGCGAGCCGATCAACCCCGAGGCCTGGATCTGGTACCGCAAGCACATCGGCGGCGACCGCTGCCCGATCGTGGACACCTGGTGGCAGACCGAGACCGGCGCGATGATGATCTCGCCGCTGCCCGGCGTCACGGAGACCAAGCCCGGCTCGGCGCAGCGCGCGCTGCCCGGGATCTCGGCCACCGTCGTGGACGACGAGGCCCACGAGGTCCCGAACGGCGGAGGCGGCTACCTGGTCCTCACCGAGCCGTGGCCGTCGATGCTGCGCACCATCTGGGGCGACGACCAGCGGTTCATCGACACCTACTGGTCGCGCTTCGAGGGCAAGTACTTCGCCGGCGACGGCGCCAAGAAGGACGAGGACGGCGACATCTGGCTGCTCGGCCGGGTGGACGACGTGATGCTCGTGTCCGGTCACAACATCTCGACCACCGAGGTCGAGTCCGCGCTCGTCTCGCACCCCTCGGTCGCCGAGGCGGCCGTCGTCGGGGCGGCCGACGAGACCACCGGCCAGGCCATCGTGGCCTTCGTCATCCTGCGCGGCAGCGCCTCGGAGACCGACGGCCTGGTCGCCGAGCTGCGCAACCACGTGGGCGCCACCCTCGGCCCGATCGCCAAGCCGAAGCGGATCCTGCCGGTCCAGGAGCTGCCGAAGACCCGCTCCGGCAAGATCATGCGACGTCTGCTGCGCGACGTGGCCGAGAACCGCGCCGTCGGCGACGTCACCACGCTCGCCGACTCCTCGGTGATGAGCCTGATCCAGAGCAAGCTGCCGAGCGCCTCCAGCGAGGACTGAGGCAGCGCCTTCAACGAGGCCTGAGACACGACGAAAGGGGCATCCGGCGCGGCGCGCCGGGTGCCCCTTTCGCGCATAAAGTGATGATCACCGGATATGCCCTCGCGTACACCCTGTAAAATATTGAAAGCGTAAAAACACAGGGTGCGCCGGGAAGTCTGGTCGGCAACGAGCTTCGCCATGCCGTCCAACCGACACCCCGGAGGTGCCCCACTGTGGCCACGCCCGACCGCACCGACCACCAGAGCCGCAAGTTTCTCGGCCTGCTCTCGCTGCCCGAGCGGCGCTACATCGCCGACGCCCTGCGCGCCGAGACCGTCGGCGGCGTGCTGCTCCTCGTGGCCGCGATCGCCGCCCTGATCTGGGCGAACACCCCGGGCCTGGCGGAGAGCTACAAGACCGTCAAGAACTTCCACATCGGCCCCGCCGCCCTCGGCCTGGACCTCTCGATCCAGCACTGGGCGGCCGACGGCCTGCTCGCCGTCTTCTTCTTCGTGGCCGGCATCGAGCTCAAGCGCGAGCTGGTCGCGGGCGACCTGCGCGATCCCAAGGCCGCCGCCCTCCCCGTCATCGCCGCCATCTGCGGCATGGCCGTCCCGGCCGTGGTCTACGCACTCGTCAACACCGTCGGCAGCGGCTCGATGGACGGCTGGGCCGTCCCGACCGCCACCGACATCGCCTTCGCGCTCGCCGTCCTCGCGGTCATCGGCACCTCGCTGCCCTCCGCGCTGCGCGCGTTCCTGCTGACCCTCGCCGTCGTCGACGACCTCTTCGCGATCATCATCATCGCCGTGTTCTTCACGGAGAAGATCGACTTCCTGGCGCTCGGCGGCGCGTTCGCCGGTCTGGTCCTCTTCTGGTTCCTGCTGCGCCTCGGCGTCCGCGGCTGGTACGTCTACGTCCCGCTCGCCCTGGTCGTCTGGGGCCTGATGTACAACAGCGGGGTCCACGCCACCATCGCCGGTGTCGCGATGGGCCTGATGCTCCGCTGCCACACCAGGGAGGGCGAACAGCACTCCCCCGGCGAGCACATCGAGCACCTGGTCCGGCCGATCTCGGCCGGTCTCGCCGTACCGCTCTTCGCGCTCTTCTCCGCCGGTGTGTCCCTCTCCGACAAGGCCATCGCCGAGGTCTTCACCCGGCCCGAGACCCTCGGCGTGGTCCTCGGCCTGGTCGTCGGCAAGACCGTCGGCATCTTCGGCGGCACCTGGCTGGCCGCCCGCTTCACCAAGGCGGAGCTGAACGAGGACCTCGCCTGGCCCGACGTACTGGCCGTGGCCTCCCTCGCCGGAATCGGCTTCACCGTCTCCCTGCTGATCGGTGAACTCGCCTTCGCCGACGACCCCGTACTCACCGACGAGATCAAGGCCGCGGTCCTGATCGGCTCCCTGATCGCCGCGGTCATCGCCTGTGTCCTGCTCAAGCTCCGCAACCGCAAGTACCGGGCGCTCACCGAGGCCGAGGAGCGCGACGAGGACCAGGACGGCATCCCGGACATCTACGAACAGCACAACCCGGCGTACCACCTGCGGATGGCGAAGATCTACGAGGAGAGGGCCGCGGAGCACCGCCGCAAGGCCGATGCGGCGGCCGAAGCGGCGACCGAGGCCAGCAACGGGGCCGACCGTCCGGCATGATCTGACTGACGACGGAGGACAGCCGCCGGCGACATACGCAGCACACCGGCAGACGACAAGAGGGAGAGAGCGATGAGCGCAGTGGACCAAGGGGCGCAGGGAGCCGAGCGCACGCTGGGCCAGCTGGTCGCCTCGGCCACCGCCGAGATGTCCGCCCTGGTGCACGACGAGATCGCCCTCGCCAAGGTGGAGCTCAAGCAGGACGTCAAGCGCGCGGGCATCGGCAGCGGCGCCGCGATCGTCGCCGGGGTGCTGCTGCTCTTCTCCCTGCCGGTGCTGAGCTTCGCCGCGGCCTACGGGATCCACAACCTCGGTCTCGGCCTCGCGTGGTCCTTCCTCATCGTCGGCGTGGCGTTCTGGGTACTCGCGGCCGTGATCGGACTGATCGCCATGTCCAAGTTCAAGAAGGTCAAGCCGCCGGTGAAGACCATCGAGTCCGTCAAGCAGACCTCCGCGCTCCTCGGGACCGTCAAGCCGCACGCGCGGCCGGTGAGTGACCAGGCCGTGGGTGTGGCACGCTCGTCCTCATGACAGCGCCCACGCCGGACCCCAGCACTCCCCCCACTGCTGCCACGGCGGTACGGCTCGACCTCCCCGGCGGGAGAGCGGTGACGCACCGGGACGTCGCGGCCAACGGCGCCCGCTTCCACGTCGCCGAGGTCGGCGACGGGCCGCTGGTGCTGCTGCTGCACGGCTTCCCGCAGTTCTGGTGGACCTGGCGGCACCAGCTGACCGCGCTCGCCGACGCCGGGTACCGGGCGGTCGCGATGGACCTGCGCGGGGTGGGCGGCAGCGACCGCACCCCGCGCGGCTACGACCCCGCGAACCTGGCGCTCGACGTCACCGGGGTCATCCGGTCCCTGGGCGAGCCGGACGCCGCCCTCGTCGGGCACGACCTGGGCGGGTACCTCGCGTGGACGGCCGCCGTGATGCGGCCGAAGCTGGTGCGCCGGCTCGTGGTCTCCTCGATGCCGCACCCGCGCCGCTGGCGTTCGGCGATGCTGTCGGACTTCGGTCAGACCAGGGCCAGTTCGCACATCTGGGGCTTCCAGCGGCCGTTCATCCCCGAGCGCCGGCTCGTCGCCGACGACGGTGCTCTCGTGGGGGAGTTGATCCGGGAGTGGTCCGGTCCCCGGCTCCAGGAGTCCATCACCGACGAGGACATCGCCGTGTACCGGCGGGCCATGTGCATCCCGTCCACCGCGCACTGCTCGGTGGAGCCGTACCGCTGGATGATGCGGTCGATGGCGCGGCCCGACGGGCTCCAGTTCAACCGGCGGATGAAGCGGCCGGTGCGGGTCCCGACGCTGCACCTGCACGGCTCGCTCGACCCGGTGATGCGGACACGGAGCGCGGCCGGTTCCGGGGAGTACGTCGAAGCCCCTTACCGGTGGCGGCTGTTCGACGGGCTCGGGCACTTCCCGCACGAGGAGGACCCGGTGGCCTTCTCCACCGAGTTGGTGAACTGGCTCAAGGACCCCGAGCCGGACCGCTGACCGAGCCTCACATAACCGGCATAACCGGTATGACAAGCATTCAATTGCCTCGCGCATAGGCCAATTGGCCCCCGCAGACGGGGTTACCGACCTTGGGGCACGGGCACAGCTCGGAGTATGGGCTGGACGCACGACTACGGTGACACCGCACACGAAGACCGCTCGGCCGGCGCGCCGGGCACTCACGAGAGGGGCGGCCGGCACGGCCACGACCCTCGACTCGGGATTCCGCGCATCCTGCGCCGCCGGGCCCTGTGGGTCTCGGCGCGCCTGCGTCACCCACGGACGTAGAGGACGCGGAAGGCGTGGGTGACGCGGCAACGGGTCAGAGGGCGCAGCCCTGGCTGTCGATCCGCCGGTCGGCGGTCTTGCCGATCCGGATGTCGTCGCGGATCTCGTCCACCGTCAGGGCGTAACCGGTGTTCGGGTCGTCGAGGGACTTCGCGAAGACGACCCCGTACACCTTGCCGTCGGGCGTCAGCAGCGGGCCGCCCGAGTTGCCCTGGCGGACGGTCGCGAACAGCGAGTAGACGTCCCGTCGGACGGTGCCCCGGTGATAGATGTCCGGGCCCTTGGCGTTGATCCGGCCGCGGACGCGGGCCGCGCGCACGTCGTACGCGCCGTTCTCCGGGAAGCCGGCGACGATCGCGTCGTTGCCGCTCACCGCGTCCTTGTCGGTGAACTCCAATGCCGGCGCCTTCAGCTTGGGCACGTCCAGGACGGCGATGTCGCGCGCCCAGTCGTAGAGCACGACCTTGCCGTCGTACAGCTTGCCCTCGCCGCCGATCTGCACGGTCGGCTCGCCGACCCCGCCGACGACGTGCGCGTTGGTCATCACCTTGCCGGGCGCGAAGACGAAGCCCGTGCCCTCCAGCACCTTGCTGCAGCTGGGCGCGGTGCCGACGACCTTCACGATCGAGCGCTTTGCCTGCCCGGTGACGGGGCTGGAGACGAGGTCCGGGTCCGGCGCCTGGACCTCGGGGATCGGCTCGTTCGCGAACGGGGTGAACACCTGCGGGAAGCCGTTGCGCTCCAGGGTGGAGCTGAAGTTCAGGAACCAGGTGTTGGCCTGGTCGGGCAGCACCCGCGAGACGCCGAGGAGCACCTTGGAGTTGCGCACCTCCTTGCCCAGTGTGGGCAGCGAGGTCCCGGCGAGCAGGGCGCCGATCAGCCAGGCCACCAGCAGCATCGCGACCACGTTGACCAGGGCTCCGCCGGTCGCGTCGATCACGCGCGCCGGTGACCAGGTGATGTGGCGGCGGAGCCTGCTGCCGAGGTGGGTGGTCAGGGCCTGGCCGACGGAGGCGAAGACGATGATCACGACGACGGCGATGACCACGACCGTGGTGGACACCTGGCTGCCGTTGTCCGTGACCCGGTCCCAGACAAGCGGCAGCAGGGACACGGCGATGAGGCCACCGCCCAGGAAGCCGATCACCGACAGGACGCCGACGACGAACCCCTGCCGGTAGCCGACGATCGCGAACCACACGGCGGCGACCAACAACAAGATGTCCAGCACGTTCACGTGGGCCACCGTCTCACGAGCGCCAGTCGAGCGGGACCTGTCGTGATCGGTCCCACGGACGCTCCCAGCCCGCGAAATGCAGGATCCGGTCGATCACCCCGGCGGTGAAACCCCAGACCAGAGCCGATTCGACGGTGAAACCCGGCCCCAGGTGGCCGGCCGGGTGGACGGTGGTGACCCGGTGTTCCGGGTCCGTGAGATCGGCCACGGGGACCGTGAAGACCCGGGCCGTCTCGGCCGGGTCGACGGCGCCGACGGGGCTCGGAGTACGCCACCAGCCGAGGACCGGGGTCACGACGAACTCGCTCACCGGGATGTAGAGCCGGGGCAGCACACCGAAGAGCTGGACCCCGGAGGGGTCGAGCCCCGTCTCCTCCTCGGCCTCCCGCAGGGCGGCGCGCAGCGGGCCCGTGGTGGCCGGATCGCCGTCCTCCGGATCGAGGGCGCCGCCCGGGAAGGACGGCTGGCCGGCGTGCGAGCGCAGCGTGCCCGCGCGCTCCATCAGCAGCAGCTCGGGGCCGCGGGGGCCCTCGCCGAAGAGGACGAGCACGGCCGACTGCCGCCCGCGGCCGTCCTCGGGCGGCAGGAAGCGGCTCAGCTGGCGCGGCTGGACGGAGCGGGCCGCCTCGGCGACGGGGAGGAGCCAGGCGGGCAGGCCGTGGGCGCTGAGGGCGATGCCGCCGTCCTCCCGCCCTGCCGTGGCCGTCTCGTCCTGCGTACCGCTACCGCGCGTCATAGGCATCCCCGTCCGTGATCTCCCGCACTGGCAAACGCCGTGCGGGTACCGATTCGTTCCTCAGGTGCGGCGCCGCTCCCGGGGCTCCGCCCGGACCCGGTCCTCAGATGTCGGAGGGCCCGGATTTCGCCGGGGCCGGGAGGCCCGGGTAGTCCGGGGGCGGGGTCAGACGCTGGCCGGGCTGACCGCCCTTCTCGTACTTGAGCAGCTTCTCGGCCTTCTCCGGGTCGGTCTCCCCCTCCCCGTACGCCGGGCAGAGCGGGGCGATCGGGCAGGCGCCGCAGGCGGGCTTGCGCGCATGGCAGATCCGGCGGCCGTGGAAGACGACCCGGTGCGAGAGCATCGTCCACTCGCTCTTCGGGAAGATCGCGCAGATCTCCGCCTCGACCTTCTCCGGGTCCTCCTGCTCGGTCCACTTCCAGCGGCGCACCAGCCGGCCGAAGTGGGTGTCGACGGTGATCCCCGGGACGCCGAACGCATTGCCGAGCACCACGTTCGCCGTCTTGCGGCCGACTCCGGGCAGGGTCACCAGGTCCTCGATCCGGCCCGGGACCTCACCGCCGAAGTTGTCCCGCAGGGCCTGCGACAGGCCGAGCAGGGACTTGGCCTTGGCCCGGAAGAACCCGGTCGGCCGGATGATCTCCTCCAGATCCTCGGGAACGGCCGCGGCCATGTCCTCGGGGGTCGGGTAGGCGGCGAAGAGGGCCGGGGTCGTCTGGTTCACCCGCAGGTCGGTGGTCTGAGCGGACAGCACCGTCGCGACGAGCAGCTCGAAGGGATTGCGGAAGTCGAGCTCCGGATGGGCGTACGGATAGACCTCGGCCAGCTCGCGGTTGATGCGGCGGGCCCGGCGCACCATGGCGAGGTGCGACTCGGGCTTGGAGGCGGCTCTCGGCTTCGGCGGCTTCGGCGCTTTCTTGGCCGAACCTTTGCCCTCGGGGGCGGGTCGGGCCTCCGCGGACACCTTCCCGGGGGCTTGTTCGCCCACGGCTGAATTTTGGGGCGCCGTCACTCCTGCGGACCCCTTGGCCTGTGCTCTCACCGGCTTATTGGACACCCGGCCAGCCTAAGGCCGGCCGCTGACACCCGCCCGGACCTCAGGTAACACCACCCCGATTGGTCTCCCACCGCACAGCACGCGCCTCCGTCCGGCATCCTTGGTAGTGATTGATCGCACTGTTTGAGCCGTCCGGCAAAATGGGGGAACGGTCCCCTGAGCTGGTCGACATAGGAGAGAGACTCGTGGACGACGTTCTGCGGCGCGCCCCGCTCTTCGCGGCGCTCGATGACGAGCAGGCCGCGGAGCTCCGCGCCTCGATGGGCGAGGTGACCCTCGCACGCGGCGACGCCCTGTTCCACGAGGGCGACCCCGGCGACCGGCTGTATGTCGTGACCGAGGGCAAGGTGAAGCTGCACCGCACCTCCCCCGACGGCCGCGAGAACATGCTGGCCGTCCTCGGCCCCGGCGAGCTGATCGGCGAGCTGTCGCTCTTCGACCCGGGCCCGCGCACCGCCACCGCGACCGCGCTGACCGAGGTCAAGCTGCTCGGCCTCGGCCACGGCGACCTCCAGCCCTGGCTCAACGCCCGGCCCGAGGTCGCGACCGCGCTGCTGCGCGCCGTCGCCCGCCGCCTGCGCAAGACCAACGACCAGATGTCCGACCTGGTCTTTTCCGACGTACCCGGCCGTGTGGCGCGGGCGCTCCTGGACCTGTCGCGCCGCTTCGGCGTGCAGTCCGAAGAGGGCATCCACGTCGTGCACGACCTCACGCAGGAAGAGCTGGCCCAGCTCGTCGGCGCGTCGCGCGAGACCGTGAACAAGGCCCTGGCCGACTTCGCGGGCCGCGGCTGGCTGCGGCTGGAGGCGCGTGCGGTGATCCTGCTGGACGTCGAGCGCCTCGCGAAGCGGTCGCGCTGACGCTGGTAGTCGGTGTTCGAGGGGTCCGGCCAGGTTGGGCGGGGCCCCTTTGACATATGGGTGCGGCGCCGTTGCGGGGGCTCCGCCCCCGGGCCCCCGCTCCCCAAACGCCGGCGGGGCTGGATTTCCCCGGCCCCGGAGTTCGAAGGCAGAGTGGCCGTATGGAGCACCGGGGCGTGGATGCCCGCGGGTACTTCGAGCGCGAGGGGTCGCTCGGGCAGGTGCGGGCCGAGTTCAGGGCCGTCGTCGCGGCCGCGCGCGAGCGGATCGCCGAGGCGTACGGTCGGCGGCTGCACAGCGCCTACCTGTACGGTTCCGTGCCGCGCGGGACGGCCCGCCCGGGGCGCTCGGACCTCGGCCTGCTGCTCGTCCTGCACCACGAGCCCACGCACGAGGACCGCGACACCACCGAGGTGCTGGCGCGCGGACTCGACGAGGACTTCGCGGAGATCGACGGGGTAGGCGTCCTGCTCCGCGGCATGGACCGGGTGCTCGGCGAGGCGGAACGATTCGACCTCGGCTGGTTCCTCGCCTGCCTGTGCACCCCGCTGCTCGGCGCGGACCTGGCCGAGCACCTGCCGCGCTACCGGCCCGACAGCGTGCTCGCCCGAGAGACCAACGGCGACCTGGCCGAGCTGCTACCAGACTGGCGCGCCAGGACCCGGGCCGCGACCACCCCACAGGAGTACCGGAAGCTGAGCCGGTCCTTCGCACGGCGCCTCGTACGCACCGGATTCACCCTGGTCATGCCCCGGTGGGCCGGCTGGACCAGCGATCTCACCGAGTCCGCGGAGATCTTCGGCCTGTACTACCCCGAGCGGGCGCGGCAGATGCGGGCCGCGGCCGCCGTGGCGCTGGACCCGGTCACCGACCCGGCGGTGCTGCGCTCGTACGTCGAGGACCTCGGACCGTGGCTCGCCGACGAGTACACGGCCCGGCACGGCACCAAGAGCCCCCGACCGGCCTGAGCGACGAGGCCTACAGTTCGGGGCCGCCGGGGATCAGGCCGTGCTCCTGGAGGTACTCCAGCTGCGCCCGGACCGACCATTCCGCCGCCGGCCACAGGGAGCGGTCCACGTCCGCGTACACCTGCCGGACCACGGCCTCGGGAGTGACGAAGCCGTTCTCCACGGCGGTCTCGACCTGCGCGAGGCGGTGCGCCCGGTGGGCCAGGTAGAACTCGACGGCGCCCTGCGCGTCCTCCAGTACCGGCCCGTGGCCCGGCAGGACGGTGTGCACGCCGTCGTCGACGGTGAGCGAGCGCAGGCGGCGCAGGGAGTCCAGGTAGTCGCCGAGACGGCCGTCGGGGTGGGCGACGACGGTCGTGCCGCGGCCGAGGACCGTGTCGCCGGTCAGCACCGCCCGGTCGGCCGGCAGGTGGAAGCAGAGCGAGTCGCTCGTGTGCCCCGGGGTCGGGACCACGCGCAGCTCCAGCCCGCCGGTCCGGATCACGTCCCCGGCCGCGAGGCCCTCGTCGCCGAGGCGCAGCGCCGGGTCCAGGGCGCGGACCTTGGTGCCGGTGAGCTCGGCGAAGCGACCTGCGCCCTCGGCGTGGTCGGGGTGGCCATGGGTGAGCAGGGTGAGGGCGATCCGCTTGCCCGCCTGTTCGGCGACCGCGATGACCGCGCGCAGGTGCCCGTCGTCCAGCGGACCGGGGTCGATCACGACGGCCAGGTCGGAGTCGGGCTCGGACAGCAGCCAGGTGTTCGTGCCGTCCAGGGTCATCGCGGAGGCGTTGGGGGCCAGGACGTTCACGGCACGGGCGGTCGCGGGTCCGGAGGAGACCACTCCGCGGGGCTGCCCGGGCAGCGCGCCGGCGGCGGTCACCGAGTGCTCCCGGGGCGGTCGGCGGGGCGGTCGGCCGGCCCGAGACCGACGCGCTTGGTGAACTCGTCGTGGCCCGGCCAGCTCAGGACCAGCTCGCCGCCCTCCATCGAGGCCCGGGCCAGCACCGGGGCGAGGTCCTTGCCGCCGGCCGCCGCGAGGGCGTCAGCGGCGCTCTCGTACGGCTCCAGGGAGCGCAGGGTGGAAATGGTGGGCGGCATCATCAGGAGCTCGCCCTTGTCGTACCCGGCGGCCGCGTCGGCCGGGCGGATCCAGACGGTCCGGTCGGCCTCGGTGGAGGCGTTGCGGGTGCGCTGGCCCTCCGGGAGGGCGGCGACGAAGAACCAGGTGTCGTAGCGGCGCTGCTCGAACTCCGGGGTGATCCAGCGCGCCCACGCCCCGAGCAGGTCGGAGCGGAGCCTGAGGCCCCTGCGGTCGAGGAACTCCGCGAAGGACAGCTCCCGGGCCACCAGGGCCTCGCGGTCGGCCTCCCAGTCGTCGCCGGTGGTGTCCCCGACGACGGTGTCCTCGCTCAGCCCGGCGAGCAGGACCCCGGCCTCTTCGAAGGTCTCCCGTACGGCTCCGCAGACGATGGCCTGGGCGGTACGGGTGTCCGTGCCCAGCCGTTCGGCCCATTCGGCCCGGCTGGGCCCGGCCCAGCCGACCTGGTGCTCCTCGTCGCGGGGGTCGACCCCGCCACCGGGATAGGCGTACGCGCCTCCGGCGAAGGCCATGGAGGCCCGTCTGCGCAGCATGTGCACGGTGGGGCCGGCGGGGGTGTCGCGCAGCAGCATGACGGTGGCGGCGCGCTTCGGTTCCACCGGGACGAGGGAACCGTCCGCGAGCGCGCGGATGCGGTCGGGCCATTCCGGGGGGTACCACTGGCCTCCGGCGGGGGGCGGGGCGGGCTGCGCCTGCTGCTGATTCGGCATGGCGGGATGCTACGACCATCCGGCCCGATGTTCGAGGGCCTCCCGCTGCGCGGGGCCGCTGGGCCCGCCTGCCTGGTGCGGCCCGAAGATCCGGGGCTCGGCCCCGTACCCCGCGCCTCGAACGCCGGCGGGGCTTGTTTTCGCTGCCGTCATCCGGCCCTGTGCGGGCCACCGCACGGCGCTCCGCGCCCGCGCCTCGAACGCCGGCGAGGCTGGGTTGTCGCCCGGCGGGGCCGAGCCCCCGGAACGGCGGCGAGCCCGGTCGTGAACCGCGGGGCGGCGCACGACCGGGCTCGGGGACCTCCCCGGAGGGGGTCAGGCTCCGGCGACCAGCTCGACCTGGATCTCGACCTCGACCGGCGCGTCCAGCGGCAGGACCGCGACGCCGACCGCGCTGCGGGCGTGCACGCCCCTCTCGCCGAGGACCTCGCCCAGCAGCTCGCTCGCACCGTTCAGCACACCCGGCTGGGCGGTGAAGTCGGGGGCCGAGGCGACGAAGCCGACGACCTTCACGACGCGCGCGATCTTGTCGAGGTCACCGATGACCGACTTCACGGCGGCCAGGGCGTTCAGCGCGCACACGGCGGCGAGCTCCTTGGCCTGCTCCGCCGAGACCTCCGCGCCGACCTTGCCGGTGACCGGCATGCTGCCCTTGACCATCGGGAGCTGGCCCGCGGTGAAGACGTACGCGCCCGACCGGACGGCCGGCTGGTAGGCGGCCAGCGGCGGGACGACATCGGGGAGGGTCAGGCCGAGCTCGGCCAGCTTCGCTTCGACGGCGGAGGTGCTCATGCCTTCTCCCTCTTGAGGTAGGCCACGAGCTGCTCGGGGTTGTTCGGCCCGGGCACGACCTGGACGAGCTCCCAGCCGTCCTCGCCCCAGGTGTCCAGGATCTGCTTGGTGGCGTGGACCAGCAGCGGGACCGTCGCGTATTCGAACTTCTTGGTCATGGGAGCGAGGGTAGTGCCTGCGGTCCGGGGCGAAGGAATTAGGCTCGGACGCTGTGAGCAGGCTCCAGGTGGTCAGCGGCAAGGGCGGCACCGGCAAGACCACGGTCGCCGCGGCACTCGCGCTCGCCCTCGCACGCGAGGGCAAGCGGACTCTTCTCGTGGAGGTCGAGGGCAGGCAGGGCATCGCACAGCTCTTCGGGACGGAGGCGCTCCCCTACGAGGAGCGCAAGATCGCGGTGGCGCCCGGTGGCAGCGGCGAGGTCTTCGCCCTCGCCATCGACGCCGAGCGGGCGCTGCTGGACTACCTCCAGATGTTCTACAAGCTCGGCTCGGCCGGCCGGGCGCTCAAGAAGCTCGGCGCCATCGACTTCGCCACGACCATCGCCCCCGGGCTGCGCGACGTACTGCTGACGGGCAAGGCCTGCGAGGCGGTGCGGCGCAAGGACCGGGCGGGCCGGTTCGTCTACGACCACGTGGTCATGGACGCGCCGCCGACCGGGCGGATCACCCGCTTCCTGAACGTCAACGACGAGGTGGCGGGCCTGGCCCGGTTCGGGCCGATCCACAACCAGGCGCAGGCCGTCATGAAGGTGCTCAAGTCCCCCGAGACGGCCGTGCACCTGGTCACCCTGCTGGAGGAGATGCCCGTCCAGGAGACCGCGGACGGGATCGAGGAACTGCGCGGGGCCGGGCTGCCCGTCGGGCGGGTCGTCGTCAACATGGTGCGCCCGCACCATCTCGACGAGGACACCCTGCGCGCCGCCGCCGAGGACCACCGCGCCGGGGTCGCCCGGGCGCTGTCCCGCGCCGGGCTCGGCGGCGCGCGCCGCGGCGGGCTCGCCGAGCGGCTGGTGGAGCCGCTGCTCACGCAGGCCGCCGAGCACGCGAGCCGGGTGGAGCTGGAGCGTGAGCAGCGCGCCGTACTGGCGGGCCTGGGCATGCCGACGTACGAACTGCCGCTGCTCGGCGCGGGGATGGACCTGGCGGGGCTGTACGAGCTGGCCAAGGAACTGCGCAAGCAGTCGGTGGGCGAATGAGCGAGGGGGTGGACACCGTGGGGCTGGACTCTCCGCCGCGGCTGGTGGTCGACGGACTGCTCGACGACCCGGGGACGCGGATCATCGTGTGCTGCGGCGCAGGCGGGGTCGGCAAGACCACGACGGCTGCGGCGCTCGGCGTACGGGCGGCCGAGCGCGGGCGCAAGGCGGTCGTGCTGACCATCGACCCGGCGCGGCGGCTCGCGCAGTCGATGGGGATCGACTCGCTGGACAACACCCCGCGCGAGGTCGGCGGCGTGGGCTCCGACGGCGGTGGACTGCACGCCATGATGCTGGACATGAAGCGGACCTTCGACGAGATCGTCGAGGCGCACGCGGACGCCGAGCGGGCCCGGGCCATCCTCGCCAACCCCTTCTACCAGTCCCTGTCGGCCGGCTTCGCGGGCACGCAGGAGTACATGGCGATGGAGAAGCTGGGGCAGTTGCGGGCCCGGGACGACTGGGACCTGATCATCGTGGACACCCCGCCGAGCCGGTCGGCGCTGGACTTCCTCGACGCGCCGAAGCGCCTCGGGTCCTTCCTGGACGGGAAGTTCATCCGGGTGCTGATGGCACCGGCGAAGGTGGGCGGCCGGGCGGGGATGAAGTTCCTCAACGTCGGCATGTCGATCATGACGGGCACCCTGAGCAAGCTGATGGGCGCCTCGCTGCTGAAGGACGTACAGACCTTCGTGGCCGCGATGGACACGATGTTCGGCGGCTTCCGGACCCGTGCGGACGCGACCTTCCGGCTGCTGCAGGCTCCGGGTACGGCCTTCCTCGTGGTCGCCGCGCCCGAACCGGACGCCCTGCGCGAGGCGGCGTACTTCGTGGAGCGGCTGGCCGCGGAGAAGATGCCGCTGGCCGGTCTCGTACTGAACCGGGTGCACGGCAGTGGCGCCGACCAGCTGTCCGCCGAACGGGCGTTGGCCGCCGCGGAGAATCTTGAAGACGGCGGCATTGTCGATCAGGAGTCCGGGAAAGCTGGACTTCGTGACCCGGCCGACGACGGCTCCCCCGAAACCGACAACGGCAATCCGTCCGACCCGTCCGACAGCTCCACCGTCGTGGACGGCATCACCGCGGGACTGCTGCGCCTGCACGCGGAGAGGATGCAGGTGATCGCGCGTGAGCAGCGCACACGCGATCGCTTCACCTCACTGCACCCCGAAGTGGCGGTGGCCGAAGTGGCCGCCCTGCCCGGCGATGTGCACGACCTCGCCGGGCTGCGGGCCATCGGAGAGCGACTCGCGGCCGGGGTTCCGGCCGGAGCGTAGGCGTTCGTACGACGTGGTGGCCGCGTGGTCTACCCGGCCGCCGCATACGTCTCGTACGGAACGTCGATCTCCGCATCTGCATCCATGGTGAGGATGCCCGTGCTGCGCTCGTACTCCGTGCGGGCGGTTTCGAGCAGCCGTCGCCACGAGGTGACGGTGGGACGCCGGCGCAGCAGCGCACGTCGTTCCCGCTCGGTCATTCCGCCCCACACGCCGAATTCGACGCGATTGTCGAGCGCATCGGCCAGGCACTCGGTCCGCACCGGACATCCGGTGCACACCGCCTTGGCCCTGTTCTGTGCCGCTCCTTGAACGAACAGTTCATCCGGATCGGTAGTGCGGCAGGCTGCCTGCGCACTCCAGTCGGTAACCCAGCCCATCCCGGCGCCGTCCTCTCCCGAATCGAGGCTCCCCCACGGCGGTAGCGGCATATTCACCGCTGCCAGTTGAGGACGTTACGGAAGGCGAGCACAGTGCAACACCCCCGACGGGCCCAATCTTGAATGGTCCGAACGGACTATGGGTAAGCGGCAGATCACCCGACGGAGTGATCCGGCGACATGCCCGACCATTCCGGCGATTCGGATGAAATCGGCGGGGCATCACGAAGGCACGGTAACCGCGGGGAGCGGGATTCGGACATGAGTCCACCCCATTCGGGAAGGGTGAAAATCAAGCCGAGGGGTTGATGTCGCACCTGACTGCTGTGACAGTTGGGGTCAGCTTAGGCCAAGGCATTCGCGTGTGTCCGGCGAATCAGAACGTAGGCTGCCCTCCATGGGAAAGAAGCGCTCGGGCGGCGGGCTCACGGGGAGCCAGCAGGCCGCCAAGTTCCTCGGTGTGTCCGTCCTCTCCGGAGTTGTGCTGGCCGGCATGGCGATTCCGGCAGCGGGTGCCCTGGGGCTCGCGGCCAAGGGCACGGTCGAGGGATTCGATGAGATCCCGGCCAATCTCAAGACGCCGCCGCTGAGCCAGCGGACCACGATCCTGGACGCCGAAGGTGGCCTGATCGCCACGGTCTACTCACGTGACCGGCAGGTCGTCCCGCTCACGGCGATCTCCCCGTACATGCAGAAGGCGATCGTCGCCATCGAGGACTCGCGTTTCTACGAGCACGGTGCGGTCGACCTCAAGGGCATCCTGCGCGCGGTCAACCGCAACGCGCAGGAGGGCGGCGCGGCGCAGGGCGCCTCGACCCTCACCCAGCAGTACGTGAAGAACGTCTTCGTCGAAGAGGCCGGTGACGACGAGACCAAGGTGCGCGAGGCCCAGGAGAAGAGCCTCGGGCGCAAGATCCGCGAGCTGAAGTACGCGATCCAGGTCGAGGAGGAGCTCGGGAAGAAGAAGATCCTCGAGAACTACCTCAACATCACCTTCTTCGGCCAACAGGCCTACGGCATCGAGTCCGCGGCCCAGCGCTACTTCAGCAAGCCGGCCAAGGACCTGACCCTGGAGGAGTCCGCGCTGCTGGCGGGCGTCGTCCAGTCGCCCAGCCGGTTCGACCCGGTGAACGACGTGACCGAGGCGACCAAGCGCCGCAACCTCGTCCTCCAGCGGATGGCCGACATCAAGGACATCTCCCAGGCGGAGGCGGACGCGGCGAAGGCGAAGCCGGTCGTACTGAAGGTCACCAAGCCGAAGAACGGCTGCATCACCGCGGTCAAGGGCGCCGGGTTCTTCTGCGACTACGTGAGGAACTCCTTCCTCAACGACGCCGTCTTCGGGAAGACCCGCGAGGAGCGCGCGAAGGTCTGGAACCAGGGCGGCCTGACGGTCCGTACGACCCTGGACCCGCAGTCGCAGGACTCGGTCAACGAGTCCATCAAGGACCACGTGGACCAGGACGACAAGGTCGCGACGGCCGTCACCCTCGTCCAGCCCGGCACCGGACGGGTCCTCGCCATGGGGCAGTCCAAGCCGTACGGCTTCGCCAAGAACGAGACCCAGATCAACTTCTCGGTGGACAAGAAGATGGGCGGCTCGAACTTCGGCTTCCCGACCGGTTCCACCTTCAAGGCCTTCGTCGCCGCGTCCGCCATAGAGCGTGGGCTGCCGGCGACGAAGACGTACCAGTCCCCGTACGACATGTACTACCCGAGCCCCGTGCAGACCTGCGGTGACAAGCCCTGGGTCAACACCAACAAGGAGCGCGTGGAGAACGAGAGCGAGTCCGAGGTCGGCCCGTACGGGATGAAGGAGGCGATGGCCAAGTCGGTCAACACCTACTTCGTGGAGATGATCTCCGAGATCGGCGTGTGCCCGGTCACCGAGATGGCCACCAAGCTGGGCGTGGTCCCGGCCGACGGCGCCAAGCTCCCCGAGGTCCCCGGCATCGCGCTCGGCACCGAGGGCATGTCCCCGCTGACCATGGCCAACGCGTACGCCACCTTCGCCAACCGGGGCGTGTACTGCACGCCGGTCGCCATCGAGTCGATCACGGACGCGCACGGCAAGGCGCTGGCGGTACCGAAGTCCAAGTGCGACCGCGCGATGAGCGAGAGGACCGCGGACACCATCAACTCGCTGCTGCTCGGCGTGGTCGACTCGGGTACGGGTCAGCAGGCGGGTCTGACCGACCGGCAGAGCGCGGGCAAGACCGGTACCACCGAGAACCGCTACAACGCCTGGTTCGTCGGCTACACCCCGAACATGGCCGGCGCGACCTGGGTCGGCTCCGGCGGCACCAAGCAGGTGTCGATGGAGAACATCACCATCGGCGGCCAGTACTACGACAAGGTCTTCGGCGGTGGCCTGCCCGGCCCGATCTGGAAGCAGGCGGTCTCGGGCGCGCTCTCCGGCCGCGAGGCCCCGAGCTTCGTCTCGGTCAACATCCCCGACGGCCCGAGCCCCGTCGCCGGCGGCAGCAAGCCCGGCACGAGCAAGCCGAACAAGCCCGGCAAGCCCGGCCGCGACGGCAAGCCCGGCGACGGACAGCCCGGCGGGACGACGGCCGCCGGGGCCACCGGCGGGAACCCGGGCGGCACGGACGGCGCGGGCGGCAGCGACCCGCTCGGCGGGATCACGCTCCCGCCGGGCGTCATCGGTGGCCGCGACTAGGCGGCGCGGCAGTACGCAAAGGGGGAGGGCCCCCGCCGGATCCGGAGTCGGATGCGGCGGGGGCCCTCCCCCTTCGTACGACTAGGACAGGTGCTTCTTCACGGCGGCGGCGACACGCCCGCCCTCCGCGAGGCCCGCGACCTTCGGGTTCACGATCTTCATGACGGCGCCCATGGCACGCGGCCCCTCGGCGCCCGCGGCCTTGGCCTCCTCGACGGCCTGCGCCACGATCGCGTCGAGCTCGTCGTCACCGAGCTGCTTGGGCAGGTAGGTGTCGAGGAACTCGCCCTCCGCGGTCTCGCGCGCGGCCTGCTCGGCGCGGCCGCCCTGCGCGAAGGCCTCGGCGGCCTCGCGGCGCTTCTTCGCCTCCTTGGCGATCACCTTGAGGACTTCCTCGTCGGAGAGCACACGGGCTTCCTTGCCCGCGACCTCCTGGTTGGTGATGGCGGAGAGGGTCAGTCGCAGGGTGGAAGAGTGCAGCTCGTTCCGCTCCCTGATGGCGGTCGTGAGGTCTTCCTGGAGCTTGGCCTTGAGCGTGGTCATGCAATGAGTCTGCCAGGTGCGGGGGCGGTGGCGCCCACCCGTTTTCCGGGTCTGCGACGATGGGGCCATGCGTGCGCGTTACGGAGTACCCCTGAAGGCGGCTGCCGGAATCGCTGCGGTCGGAGCCGCGGGTGTGGCCTATGCCGCCGGTTTCGAGGCGCGGTCCTTTCGCCTGCGCCGGGTGACGGTCCCGGTCCTCCCCCAGGGGATGCGCCCGCTGCGCATACTGCAGGTCTCGGACATCCACATGGTCCGCGGGCAGCGCAAGAAGCGTGCCTGGCTGCAGTCGCTGGCCGGGCTGCGCCCGGACTTCGTCGTGAACACCGGCGACAACCTCTCCGACACCGAGGGCATCCCCGAGGTGCTCGACGCCCTGGGTCCGCTGATGTCCTTCCCCGGCGTGTACGTCTTCGGGTCGAACGACTACTACGGGCCCCGGCTGCGCAACCCCGGGCGCTACCTGATCGAGAAGGCCCAGGGCCGGCACGGGCTGAACGGCAACAAGCCGGTCGTCGGCGCCGTCCACAACCCGTGGGAGGAGATGCGGGACGCCTTCGACGCGGCCGGCTGGATGAACCTCACCAACACCCGGGCGCGGCTGAAGCTGGACGGCATGGAGCTGGCCTTCACCGGGCTGGACGACCCGCACATCAAGCGCGACCGGTACGAGCGGGTCGCGGGCGGCCCGGAAGCCGACGCCGACTTCTCGGTCGCCGTGGTGCACGCGCCCTACCTGCGCACCCTCGAAGCCTTCACGGCCGACCGCTACCCGCTGATCCTCGCCGGTCACACGCACGGCGGGCAGCTGTGCATCCCCTTCCACGGGGCGCTGGTCACCAACTGCGATCTGGACACCAAGCGGGTCAAGGGCCTGTCCACCTACGAGGCGGCCGGCCAGTCCTCGTACCTGCACGTCTCGGCGGGCTGCGGCACCAACCGGTTCACCCCGGTGCGCTTCGCGTGCCCGCCGGAGGCGACACTCCTGACGCTCACCCCCAAGGCGTAAGGGTTCCTCGACCCTCCCCCGGTACGTTGATGCGATGACCTCACCGACGTACGCCGTCCAGGCGGTCTTCCGCGCCCTGATCGCCGCCGCGGCCGTGGTGGGGGTCGCCATCGAGCTCACCCACGGCAGCGTCGCGGTCGTCCTGAGCTTCTTCACCATCTGGACGAACATCGCGGTCGCGGTCGTCTTCTCGCTCTCGGCCGCCCGCGCCTGGCAGCGCCGCCCGGACGTCGCCCCCCTCTACCGGGGCGGCGTCCTGCTCTTCATCCTGATCACGGGGCTGGTCTTCCACCTGGTCCTCGCGAACGCGTCGAGCCCCTTCAACGTGCTGGAGGAGCTGAACAAGCTGACCGGCGCGAAGGCCGTCGCCAACCAGCTCCTGCACACGGTCACCCCCATCGGCGCGGTCCTGGACTTCCTCCTCCTCACCGCCCCGGGCACGCTGCGCCCGCGCCACGCCTTCCAGTGGCTCGCCTACCCGCTCGCGTACGTGACCTTCGCGCTGATCCGCGGGGCCCTGCTGTCCCCCGGCGCGAAGGCCCGGTACACGTACCCCTTCATCGACGTGGCCCAGTACGGCTACGCCCGCGTGGGCCTGAACGCGCTGGTCCTGGGCGTCCTCTTCTACGCGCTCGGCCTCGCCCTGGTCGCGGCGGACCGCTACCGCCCGGCCTCCCCGCTCGCCCCGCGCCGGGCCGGTGAAAACCGGATTTCGTCTCAGGCCGCGGGTCCGCTAAAGTAATCGATGTCGCCAGGACAGCACACGCTGCAAGGCGGCGATCGGGGTGTAGCGCAGCTTGGCAGCGCGCTTCGTTCGGGACGAAGAGGTCGTGGGTTCAAATCCCGCCACCCCGACAGAGTAAGACCAGGTCAGGGGCCTGATCCGCATCGCGGGTCAGGCCCCTGAGTGGTTTACGGGCCTGTCTTGGGAGCCATCTGGGAGCCGACCTCTGAATCCGGCTCCCACGGGGAGCCGGGCCGAGCGCCCGCCCGGAAAGCTCACCGCATGGCTTGTGTCGGCACGAGCGCTGACGGTACGACGATCACATGCACCGCTGGTCACCCCTCAACGATCATCAGCTCGCCCTACTGAGCCGGAACGCCCCGGAACAGATCTCCGAGCAGGGGAACGGGGCGCGGTTCCTACGGGGCCTTCTTTAGGTACCAGCCAGTGGTGGCCGGGTGGAACAGCCAGGTGGCGAAGCCGTTGCGGCGCCAGTGTGCCCGGAGCCGCGGTACTCACCGAGTTGTGGGCTGCGCTCTCGCGTGGCGTCCTGAACTTACGACCAAGGGGGCGTAGGGGAGCCGTCCGGGTCAAGTCCGTACGGCCACCTCATCTTGGCCTCGTCGTCGGGAAGCTCGCCGGTATCGGCGGCTCGCTGGTAGAAGATCTCAGCGCCCTCCTGGTACCCGGCCTCGTCTCGTATCCGCGCTAGGTGGATCAAGGTGTCGGGGTCGCCGGTGGCGGCGGCCTGCTGGTAGAAGGTCTCAGCGCCCTTCTGGTCCCCTGCCCACTCCCGCAGCTCTGCCAGGCGAACCAGAGCACCAGCGTGGCCTGCGTCTGCGGCTCGCTGGTAGAAGGCTTCGGCGCCCTCCCAATCCCCAGCCTGTTCCCGCATTCGTGCCAGGTCTGTCAGTGCCCTGGGATTGGTAACAGCCTGCTGGTAGTGGGACTTGGCGCCGTCGAGGTCTGCGGCTTCCTCCTTCAGCTCGACCAGGTGGCCAGTGGTGTAGGTGTCGCCGGTGTCGGCGACCTCCTGGTAGAGGGCTTCGGCGCCTTCGAGGTCTCCGGCTTCCTCCTTCAGCTCGGCCAGGTATATGAGGGAGTCGGTGTCGCCAGCGTCGGCGGCCCGCCGATAGTGGGCTTCGGCGCCTTCGAGGTCTCCCGCTTCCTCCTTCAGCTCGGCCAGGTAGATCAGGGAGTCGGTGTCGCCAGCAGCGGCGACCTGTTGGTAAAGGGCTTCGGCACCTTCCCTGTCCCCGGCTTCCTCCCGTATGTCTGCCAACCGGGCCATGGCGTAGGTGTCACCGGTGGTAGCGGCCCGTTCGTAGAGAGCCTTGACCCCCTCCCAGTCCCCGGCCTCTTCTTTCAGCTCCACTAGGTCGACAAGGGCATCAGCGCGGCCGGCGTCTGCGGCCCGCTGGTAGAAGGCTTCGGCGCCCTCACGGTCTCCGGCTGCCTTCCGGCGGCTGGCCACGAGGAACAAGGCGTCTGCGTCGCCGGCGGCGGCGGCACGCCGATAGAGGGCTTCGGCGCCCTCCGGATCCCCGGCCTCTCTCCTTTGCTCCGCCAGGTCAGTCAGAGTGCTGCTGCCGCCAGCGTCTGAGGCTCGCTGATAGAGGGCTTCGGCGCCTTCCACGTCCCCAGATACCTCCCGGATCCGTGCCAGGTAGTTGAGGGAGTAGGGGTGGCCTGCGTCAGCGGCCCGGAGCCGGAGGTGGTGTGCCCACTGCAGGCGGTGCCTTCGCTCAGCGGCGAGCGCGAGGTTGCCGAGGTCGTCGGGGTGGGTGGTGAGGTGGGCGTGGGCGGCCGCCCAGAACGATGCGGGTGGACACAGTCTCAACCGGGTGGTGCGACCGTGCTGTTCGAGGTAGTCGGCGAGCCGGAACGCTGGTCCTGTCACCGAGAGGGGCGTGGGTGCCGATGTCGGGCCGCTGGGCGGGCGGCGCCTGGGCCGGGCTCCGGTTCGGCGCAGGGGTGCCTGCTTGCCGTGGACGGGGTGGGCGAGGTCGGCGAAGGCCGCCTCTGCCCAGTCGTTGGTGAGTTCGTCGTAGTCCTGGTCGCTGAGGTAGTCGATCGCCGCATCCGTGAGGAAGGTTTGTGGGAGGTGGAGGCCCACGCCAAGACGGCGTGCGTCCATAGCCGCATGCAGTACAGCCTTGACTGTGGGTGTGCCGTGCTCGTAGCGGCGTAGCAGTTCGGGGGCGCCAGCGAGATCCTGGGGGACCCGTCCGTGGTCATGGGCGCGGGTGAGAGCGTCGGCGAGCAGTTGGTCGCCGTCTTGCGCCAGGACAGCTGCGGTCCGCAGTGCGTCCTGGTCGAAGGTGTCGGGGATGGCGAGAGTGCGTCCGGCGAGTATCTCCCGAACCCTGCTGTGTGGATCCGGGGAGCCAGCGGGGGGCAGGGCTATGAACTGGTCGGCGTACTCGGGCCAGAGGGTGCCCAGAACTAGGACGGGTCGGCGCTTGGGATGGGTGAGGAGGGCATGGACGGCGGCTGCGATCCGCTCGCCGAGGTGGGGGTTGCCGAGGTAGTGCTGGGCTTCGTTGAGCCAGACCACTGTGCGAGATGTGACGCGTTCGAGGTCGCCGAGGGCGGCTTCGGCTCGGGTCGGGTCGAACGGGTGCCACAGCCGCCACCCGCGGGTCGCGAGCGGCTGTATGGCCTCCCAGCAGGCTCTTGTCTTGCCCGTGGAGGACGTGCCGACCAGGACCAGCATCTGGCTGTTGCCCTCTGCGGCCTCGAGCACCACGTCGGTGAGGATCCGGTCATGGCCACGTGGGACGTAGCCGGACAGCGCCCGCTGCGGCACGGCCCCATAGCCGACCCCGGCGGGATGGACCTCCAAGTCGTGAGGGTCCCACTCCGTAATCGGCTTACCCGGGCCGCAGTCCTTTCCAAGGGCAGGGTCGATCTCTCCTGCGGCGACGCGCCGCAGATCCAGCAGTTGCTGGTCTGGTAGGCGTAGCACGCGAGCCAGCGCGACAACCGTCTCGGCCGATGGAGCGGGCTTGCCCGCCTGGAGCGCCTCCTGGACGGTGGTGCGACCCAGCTCTGCTCGGGTGGCGAGCTGAGTCTTGTTCAGCCCGGCACGAGCCAGGCCGTCGGCGAGCCTCTTGCGCAGCTCGATGAGCGCCGCCAACTCGCTAGGTTCGTCGTGCATTCGTCCCGCCCGGCTCGATGTGTACGCCGGTGTTCATCATTGTCCAGCCGGGCCCCGGCGAACATCGTTTCCTGGACCTTCATCACGTCAACGCCTCACCTTTGCAGGGAGCCTGCCGTGACCCGTTTCGTCGTTGTCCTCGTCATCGCTGCGCTGGTCGTCATGTTCGCCCTTCTGGCCTCCGCCGCTGCGGGCCTGCTCGCCCGGCTGGATGGCGCCACTTATCCCGCTGCTCTCATGCGGGCCGCCACCACGTTCGCCGCCGCGCTCACCCTTGCGGCCGCCCTGACCGGTGCTCTCGCCCAAATCGTCTCCTGAGCCCTTCAAATCTGGCCGACGTGGCGGACCTTCCAACATGGACGGTGCCGCCATCCGAAAGGGGGGACTGCAGAAGACCATCCTGATCGAGGAGATGCAGAAGCTGCTCAGGCCCGGGTCCTGAAGGCAGGAACAGCCGGATTGCGTGAGCGGACGGGGAAGCACCCATTGTGCGCAACGTCATGCACGGCCGGGCATCCAGTCCCTGACCAGGGAGAATAAGACCGAGCCTGATCACGAAGTACCACCGTCATGCATCTTGTGGAGCCTCCACCTCCGCTTGGCGCAGCGCGCCACCCAGTTCCTTCGGCCTGGCGCGATAGGCCCAGCGCTCCCCGATCTCCATGCCTCCATTGAGCCGGGCCACCCAAGATCTCCACCAGGTTTCCCACGAAATCCGGCCGATCAGGCACTCCGGGGTAGGAGGTGTCGTGCGCGGGTGCTGGCCCGTGGAGCGTTGACGAGGGGAACTCCCATCCCGTCCGCCAGCGGCCCAGGACAGGTCGAGCAGCCACGGCACCGGGCGGCACCGCGCCCGCTCCATAAGTGTGTGGGCCGACGGCAGACGAGATGGGAGTTGGAAGGTCTGTGGTTGCGGTGAATGGGGCAGGAACGTCGTGATCAACCGCTCGCCAAGCAGTCAGGAGCTGACCTTGATTCCCGCCATGAGGCTCGACGTGGATCCATCATTCCCAGCGGATTTGGCGATGGGACTGCCCGATGAAGACCAAGTGAGCGAGGAAGGGTACGGCTACTTCAGAGACGTGTGGGCGATGGGAGAAGTGACTCATGAGGAAGCCGTTCACATGATCAAAGAGGAGAGGAGGCTGGTCGGGCTCGTAGATCAGGGGAGCCAGAATCATGCCGAGTTCGAAGCCTTGGCTAAGGCCTTGGAACGAGGGGAGCCCGAGTACCTGCCTCCTGGCTATGCCTCCGAACACCCCAGCAGTGGGCTCGTGCAGTTCCTGTCGGAACTTGATGAGGAGACGCCAACCCTCGACGCCCTCGAACTCGGTGTAGCGGGACTGTCGTATGCCCTCACCTCCATCGGATGCTTCACTGCGGCAAGCTGCCGAAGCCACCGCAGTGACACTTCATGGACAGATCGGCCAGTGGTCTTCTTTGCGGCTGAGCGGCCAACGGTTCACTGGCTGACACCGATGGTCCGCGAGAGTGGGTGTGGGTTCGCGGACGGCAGCGAGCGAGCAGACAAGCTCTTGATCGTGGAAGCGCCGTCAATCACGAACCTCATGGACCTGGCTGAGCGCATCGTGCAACAAGCGCAGCGGCAGAAGGCCATTGGCGTCTGATCGTGGCCAGGGGAGTGCTGCCATATCCCTTGGCGACTCCCGGCAGACCTGGGTCGACGAGGCGGTGTAGCAGCGGTGGACTGGCAACCACAGCAACCGAAGCCAAACGGCGGTGGCGCCTGGGTTGGGTAGCCGCTTGTATGGCCGCTGCCGACGACTGCATGCGAGGGGCACTCGGCAGGTTCGGGGTCTGATGCACGATCGGGTGACATCTGAACTGGCTTTCCCTGTGAGGCAGGTGGGAAGGATGTCGCTGTGCCCAAGTCCTATCCGGAAGAGTTCCGCCAGGACGTCGTGCGGGTCGCGAGGAACCGCGGCCCAGGTGTGACAGTCGAGCAGGTGGCCACAGATTTCGGAGTCCACCCGATGACGTTGTGGAAGTGGATGCGCCGGGCGGACATCGACGACGGCTCCAAGCCGGAACCGCCAGCCAGGAGGGCGTGGAGCTGCGGGAGGCACGTCGGCGGATCAAGCTGCTGGAGCGGGAGAACGAGGTTCCGCGCCGGGCCGCGGCCTATCTGTCGCAGGCGCATCTGCCGGGAAAAGGATCTACCCGCTCGTGAAGGAGCCGGCCGGGGACGGGGTGCCCGTCGCGGTGACGTGCCGGGTGCTCGAGCTCGCCAGACAGCCCTACTACCGCTGGCTCGACAAGCCGGTGGCCGACGCCGTTCTCGAGGAGGCGTATCGCGCGAACGCGTTGTTCGGCGCCCACCGTGAGGACCCGGAGTTCGGCTACCGCTTCCTGGCCGACGAAGCCCGCAGCACCGGGGCCGTCATGGCGGACCGGACCGCGTGGCGGATCTGCCGGGACAACCGCTGGTGGCGCGTGTTCGGGAAGAAGCGCGGCCGGGGCAAGAAGGCCGGCCCGCCGGTGCACGACGATCTCGTCCGCCGTGACTTCACCGCGGCCGGCCCAAACCGGCTCTGGCTCGCCGACATCACCGAACACGCCACCGGTGACGGCAAGCTGTATCTCTGCGCGATCAAGGATGTCTTCGGCAACAGGATCGTGGGCTACTCCATCGACACGCGGATGAAGTCCCGCCTGGCCGTGACCGCCCTGGACAACGCCGTGGCCCGGCGCGAAAACGTCGACGGATGCATCCTGCACACCGATCGCGGCTCGCAATTTCCGGTCCCGGAAGTTCGTCCGGGCACTCGACCGCCACCGGATGGCCGGATCGATGGGGCGAGTCGGTGCCGCCGGCGACAACGCGGCCATGGAGTCCTTCTTCAGCCTGCTGCAGAAGAAGGTCCTCGACCGCCGGAAGTGGGCCACCCGCCAGGAACTACGGATCGCCATCGTGACCTGGATCGAGCGGACCTACCACCGCCGTCGCCGGCAAGTCGCACTCGGCCGACTGACCCCCCATCGAATTCGAGACCGTCATGACCACACCGGCCCTCCAGGCCGCGTGACTCAACCTGTCACCCGAACCTGCATCAGACCCATGAGGCGTTGGCGCATGCCGGCTTGTCGCTCCGCTGACACGATGACTAGCAACGACCTTGGGGAGTGGAGCCCCGCTCCAACCACCGAGATGACAGAAATCTTCAAGCAGGCCAACTTCCCTTGGTGGATCGCTGGCGGTCGCGCGATCGAACTCGCCGTCGGCCACGAGCTGCGGACCCATGGAGACCTCGACTTTCTCGTGCTGCGGCGCGATCAAACACGGGCCCAGGAATGCCTCTCCGACTGGGATCTTCACGTCGCAGACCCACCAGGCACCGGCAAACTCCGTGCATGGGGCTTCGGCGAGATCCTCGAAGAGCCCCTTCACGAAATCTGGTGTCGCCGAACGCCGGACGCACCATGGTCGGTGCAGCTCATGCTTGACAACGCCATCGGAGAGGAATGGGTATCGAGGCGCGACCAGCGCGTACGGATGCCCATCACGCATCTCAGCCGCGTCTCCGCGGATGGCACCCCTTACGTCGCCCCTGAAGTACAGCTCTTCTATAAGGCGAAGCACACCAGGTATAAGGACGAGGTGGACTTCGATGCGGTTCTCCCGCTTCTGGACCGGGGCCAGCGGACTTGGCTGCTGGCCGGTCTAGAGGCGACCGCACCAAGGCACCCCTGGCGGCAGAGACTGCAATAGGCCATCACCGACGCTAGTTACTCCGCGAGCGTATGGGGCGGTACGGGCTGGCTCGCGCTCGGGTCTCCCTTCAGGAAGACGTGATCACAGGCAGGGGCCTGTCTGCTATTTCTTGGCTAGAGGCGCGGACGTACGGTCCGCAGCAGCGCTGGGGAGCGCCGCCGGGAGGGGAAGAGCGTGAGCACGTCACCGCGGGCAGCTGTTATTGCCACGGAACAAAAGGCAGTCGACCACGCGTACGCGTGCTATGAAGCTCGCCTTGTCGAGATGACGAACGGGTCTTCCGCCCAGGCGTCGGCCAGCGGGAAGGACAGCATTGCCAACCGGGCCGAGGCGGAGTCCAGCGCCATGGAGTACCGGCTGGACGGGGAAGCGCTCGTTGTCTTGCGGATCGACACGCAAGAGACGGACGAGAGTCAGCCCGAGACGTGGTACGTAGGTCGACGCAGCGTCTTCGACGTGGCAACTCGGGACCAGGTCGTCGTGCGCTGGACGAACCCACTGGCCGTAGCCTGGCGGCAGGCCCATCCCTCGGCGCCTGGGGAGGTGATGCTCCGTCGACAGCTGAATTGCGACGGGCGCACGGTCAAGAACTACCGGGACGAGATCTCCCGAGTCCGCCGAACCCCTGGTAAGGCAGCGGGGAAGACCGCTGCTCGCCCGATTCCCTCTCCAGGTGAGCTGTTCCGGCCTGCCGAGGAGCAGGAGGGAGCGGTTGACGAGTTCCTGCTACTCGAACTCGACCGCGCCCGAACCGACCGGATGCGCGACATCGTCGAGACCATCCAGCCCGACCAAATGGCTCTGGTTGCGGACTCCCCCGAGGGTGTCCTGGTGATCCAGGGTGGCCCCGGCACCGGAAAGTCCGCTGTGGGTCTCCATCGGGTGACGTGGCTGATCGACAACAAGCACTTCCGCGCTGAGGAGATCCTTGTCGTCGGCCCGCACAGCGGGTTCCTGGAATACGTGGGCAAGGTGCTACCAACCCTGGGAACCCGTGATGTGACCGCCGTCGAGCTGGCTCGCCTCTGGGAAGGACCGATCCGTGGGACGGATGCGCCCCAGACACGCCTCGTCAAGTCCGATGACCGGATGGCAGTCGTACTGCGACGGCGCGTGGAAGGGAACTACCGCCCGGATGCTGTGGATGCTTTGGCCTCTGTTCCGAGCGCCAAGGACGAGGAACCGGTAATCACCGTCATCCTTGGTAGTGCCCCCCTTCGGCTGCCGCGTTCGGAAGTGATGGCCCTTCTCGACCAGGCCCGCAACAGCCCCGGCGGCTATCGGGTACGCCGCGCCCGATTCCGTGACCTGGTGGTCGACCAGCTGCTCGCGGCCCTTGTAGCCGACTTCCCACAGCGCAGCCGGGAACGCACGGTCCGCCGCGATCTCGAGCGGCATCGGGTCGTCACAACACTCGTCGAAAGAACCTGGCCCCAGCTCAGTCCGGAAGAGGCACTGCGCAGCCTGCTCAACTCGCCGGATAAGTTGCGCGAGAGCGCCTCCCAGGTGCTGACCGAGGACGAGCAGTCCCTTCTCCTGCGCCCCACTGCCGACAGCGCGGCCGAGGAGCCGTGGACCATCGACGACCTCGTATGTCTGGAGGAACTCCGCCTCCTCATCGCCGACGAGTCTCCCCGGCGGTATCCGCACATTGTGGTCGACGAAGCCCAGGACCTGACGCCGATGCAGGCCAGGTCGCTGCGTCGACGCTGCCCCAATGGGTCGATGACCGTGCTGGGCGATCTTGCCCAGGCGACCGGGCCACACCAGTACGCCAACTGGGAGCGGATGGGGAAGCTGCTGGCCGGTAAGAATGGATGGCACTTGAAGGAGCTGCGTATCAGCTACCGAGTGCCAGCACAGATCATGGAGTTCGTCGCACCCTTGGCCCGTACGATCGCCCCTTCCGTACCCTTCCCCGGATCAGTCAAGCACGCAGACGGCGACGCGGTCCGACTCATACAGACGACACCATGGCAGCTGCTCGACGAGGCAGTGGCTCAGATGGCGGGCCTCGCCGGCTCGGACGGCCAGTCCCAGCGTTCCATCGCGGTGATCGTTCCTGACGACTCAGACTGGCTGGAGCAGGTCCAGCATCGCGTTGCGCAGGCGGAGGCCATCCCACCTGACGCACGTCGAGCCATCTCCGTGATAGCTGCCGCCCAGGCCAAGGGCATGGAGTTCGACCACGTCCTCGTACTGGACCCGACGACCATCGCCGATCGTGGCCCTGCGGGTTTGCGCCAGCTCTACGTGGCCCTGACCCGCAGCACTCAGTCCGTGTCCGTTCTACACACATCACCCCTGCCAGCCGCGCTTCTTCCAGTTGCTGATGCCCCGGACAGCGCGGATGCGGCACCGGTCATGGCACCCGGTGAGCAGACGTGCACGCGATTCCACAACGACGGCGAGCGGTGCGGACACACGACATCACATGCAGACGGATGGTGCAGGAAAGAACCCTGCGGGGGGTACCGGACGCAGGATCCGTTGCCGACCAACGGCTACCGGAGATACCCGGCGGTCTCGGCTGACGCGGATCGCGACACCCGCCTGGAACTGACGGCGACCCAGATCCGTCGCTTGCGAGTCACAGCGTCCGTCATCAAGTCGTTCGTCGCGTCTCACGGAGGAACCAACCAGGAAGCCGAAGTCGAGATCCGCGCAGACATCGAGGAGTTCTTGCAGCGAGCCCAGCACGCCCATCAGACAGATGGCTACTGGCTGCTCGACCTCGACGGATACCGGTTCGTCCTCAGCTCTGACGCATCGGCCGTCACCGCCTACCAAACCGTGCACGCGGAACGCAGCTACGCGCAGTTCAAGGCCGGCATCCCCTCCAGGTACGCAGGTCAGCAGCGTAGGGAACGGGAACTGGCCGAGGAGTCCGGAAGACTGACCGACACGGACGTGATCAGAGCACTCAACGTGGCAAGCATCCACGTGAACGGGCAGAACGTGACGTTCTTCGCCGAGTGCGTTCCAGAAGTCCAAGGGCTCCCTCAGAGCGAGTTGCGGGCCGCGCTCCTGACGTCGCTCCGGGCCGACCTGGACAGTGGTGCCATCGTGACGGGGCCAAAGCGGCTTCTGATCATCGGCACCTCGTTGACCTGGGCGCTTTCCTTGGACGGGCGTGCGCTCAAGTTCATGCGTCAACACACCATGCTGGACGCCGAGATCCGAGCCGTCCCCAAACCCCAGGGCGCTCCCGAAGCGGACCTGCCGACTATCGGCGACGAGCTACGAGTCCGGGTCGGAGAGCACGGCGACGGGCGTCACTGGCGAGTCATGTCCGCCTCCGGATACAGGAATCACCGGTTTCTGCTCTCCCTGCGCGCGGGTGAGTCGGAGCCGAAGGCCGGCGAGAGACTCGACGTCTGGGTCTTCGGGGAGGAATCCGGCGTGTGGCTGGTCTCGGCCAGCTCTTTCGGCCGTGCACCCATCACGCCTCAGATGGCGCTGCGATACCAAGCCGCACTGAACGTTCTGCCCGACCTCGTGGCCGGCACAATCGCTGCGGACGCACCCGATCACCTGGCGGACCTGAAGGGCATGGTGAATCGCTGTCTGCGCAGGGACCAAGCCGACTGGCTCCAGGTATGGATGGTGCTGGGCAAGCCCGAGGCCGATCAGCTGCATGCGTTGAGCAGCCTGGCGCGCCGGGCCCGTGACGCTGTCACCGCAGCTGATCAGCTGGCGCTCGAGCAACTGTCATTGGCAGTGCGGGACAGCGGCTGGGCGGACGCGTTGGTCAGGGCCGACCAGGCGCTTCTGCCGCCCCCTCCGGCCGCTCCGGAGGCCGCAGCGGAAGGTTCAGGCGGCTCACTCCACGACGAGCTGGTGACTGCAGCGGAAGAGGACCGTGCCTGCGACACCCACGAGGCTGTGCGCTACGAGCTCAAGGCCACGCTCCTCAGGGCTGGCCGTAGATCGCAAGAGTCGTCACTCGTCGACCTTACGTACACAGGCGACGACGGCCCCGTGCTCTACGAGGTACTCAGCGCCGGATGCACGACACACCCCGACGTGCGCGCCGGGGCTGCCAGGCTCCTGGAGGTCAACCACACCTCGCAGCTGCACGCCAGGCATCTGTTTCTCGTCCTGTGCGCCCCGCCCGCCCAGGCATGGGCTTCGGATGCTGTCCGCCAGGTGCTCGGCGTCTCTCTCATCTGGCGCACATCCGATGGGTGGGACGGACGTGACGTCAGTCTTGCCCTGGGGAGCGCGGTGTCCCCATAGCTGAAGGCGGCACTGAGCCCGGCTGAGTGCCTCGTTCCTTGGCCACCAGGCGATGTTCGCCGTGGTGGCCACCAGGGGGCGCCGGGCAAGCCGTCCCCCGACAAGGTCGGCGAGGATGTCGCACGAGTGCAAGAGGTACTCGTCCAGCGGGGACCATGAGGGTTCCTGGGCAACGAAGGGTTTGGCCTCCTCCTTCCTCATCGAGGTCCACGGATCACCTTGAGTGATCAAACCTACTCGGAGCGTCCGTCGCAGCGTGAGCCCCCACGGGGGAGTCCGCGCCCCGCCCGAGACGCGCCGCCCACCAGTGCCTCTTCGGAGTCCTTGGTGAGTCGATCGTCGGGGGGGCCGCGAGGGTGGCATGCCGCCCTATCTCTCGAGGTGCATGACGAAAATGCATCGAATCAACTCGCGCGAAGAGCCAACTCCGCGGTACGCTTTTCTAATGTCTGAGCAGCAAGAAGACCTGCCCCCCAGCCGTACTGCGGTGGAACTGTTCGCCGGTGGGGGTGGCCTGGCCATGGCCGTCGGACGGGCTGGATTCAGACCCCTCCTCTTCAACGAGTTCGCGAAGCGGGCCTGCGAGACGCTCGAGGCGAACGGCGCCAAGGAGCGGGGCGAGGAGGAGTGGGTTCCCGAGATTGGCGGCCCGTGGCCTCTCGTGCCAGGGGACGTTCGTCACCTCGACATGCGCTACCTCGCCGGCAAGGTGGATGTCCTTGCCGGAGGGCCGCCTTGCCAACCGTTCAGCCTCGGCGGCGTCGCCAAGGGCGATGAGGACAAGCGCAACATGTTCCCGCAGATGTTTCGCGCCGTGCGGGAGATCCAGCCCAAGGCCGTGATCTGCGAGAACGTGGTCGGCCTGCGCCGGAAGTCCTTCGAGCCCTACTTCCAGTACATCCTCAACGAGCTCTCGTTCCCCTACCTGGAGCGGCGCCCGGACACGACGTGGCAGGAGCACGACCACGTCCTGCGAGAGTACGACGCGGCGCTGCGGGAGGGCTGCGCTGTGGACCCGTCGGGCGGCCACGAGCTGTACGACGTTGTGGCGACGGACGTGAATGCTGCCGACTACGGCGTACCGCAGGTCCGGAATCGCGTGATCATCGTGGCCTTCCGTCGTGACCTCGGCGTCGACATGGAGGAGTTCAAGCGGAGCGTGCGGCCGACACACTCACAGTCGGCCTTGATTCGCTCAATGCGCGATGGCAGCTACTGGGAACGCCACCCGGGTGTTCCTGGCCACGTCCGCGATCGGGTGATGGCTGGGCTACCCAAGCAGGACCGGCTTGATTCCGAGGATGACAGGCTTCCATGGCTCACCTTTCGTGACGCGCTCGCCGGCCTGGATGGGGAGCCGGCGCTGCCCTCGGTGCCCTGGGAGCACCTGGACCGCAGGGAGCGTTACCTGGGGGGGGTGACCAACCACATCGGTTGGCCTGGCGCACGGATCTATAAGGGTCACACGCCAAACGAGCTGGATCGACCGGCGAAGACGGTCAAGGCCGGCGTGCACGGCGTCCCGGGTGGGGAGTCCGTCATGTTGACGGACGAGCTTGTCCACGAATCCGCCGCGCCGGGGGGGCGGACCTACCGCCATCGATACATGACGGTACGCGAGACGGCGCGCGTCATGACGTTCCCGGACAACTGGGCACTGGAGGGCCCGCGGGGCGAGCAGATGCGACAGCTTGGGAACGCGGTACCTGTCCGCCTGGGCGAGGTGTTCGCGAAGGCGGTGGCCACCGCTCTGGACAAGGCCAACGGCGGACGGTGAGTCGTGCGAAGCGAGAGCCCTCAGAGTCGCTGGAAAGACAAGCCACCACCGGATCGAGCCTGGAAGGGACGCGCTGGCCGGACCAGGGCCCAGGCCTCGGCGGAACAGGACAAGGCGGCTGGCGGATCCGGCAACCGCTGGGTGGATCTCGGTGAGGGCCACCGAGCCCGTGCCTCAGTTGAGTTGAAAGTCCTGACGCGGACTCGACGGATTCGAGCCTATCTACGCTGGTCGGACAAGGGCCGGACTCGTCGGCCCGTGTACCTCGGCGAGGTCGAGTACGACTCCCGACGCCTAAACCTCGCCGAGGCGTGGAAGCGAGCCATCGCACGCGAGCTAGTGATCAGGGGGGACGCGCTGCCGGAGTCGTCCTGGGCTGAGACGCCGGCTGTACGTGCGTCAATGCGCGGGAACCGGTCACGTGACACCAAGCCGGAGAAGGTTCTGCGTACGCTGCTGTACGAACGGGGAGCCCGGTACCGGGTCTCGTACCGGCCCCTGCCACGGCTGCGGCGTACCGCTGATATCGCGTTTCCCGGCACAAAGGTCGCGGTCTTCGTGGACGGCTGTTTCTGGCACGGCTGCGCGGAACACTGTCGGTGGCCGGCGATCAACGAGGAGTTCTGGCGCAGGAAGATCGAGGGGAATCGGGCTCGGGACGCTGATACGGACCAGGCACTGGCGGTGGCAGGGTGGACCTCCCTGCGGGTCTGGGAGCACGAGGATCCCCGGGAGGCCGCGGACAGAGTTATCGCACTCGTGCGGGAGAAGCGCGGGCACGTCGGCGCTCACGAAGGCGCAGGAACGTCTCCGGCCCAGTGATGAGCGCTCGGCTCCTCGACGTGGAACCCGCTCGGGCCGAGCGCTCCCATAAGTGAACTGGATCCGACTGCCATCGCCAGCGCTCACCTCTGCGGGCCTTCGAAGTTCGTGGCCGCTCTGGCCCGTCCACGGCTCCGATCGAGTGGCTGGGAATCGCCTGCCCGGTGAGGATCCACTGGTGATCACCGGGTTCATTGTCTGTGGCGATCAGTAGGGTGGGACTCATGCTGACGCAAGGTCTTTTGGGGGGCGAGCCGGGCGCGACGCGCGGCTCCGGTCTGGTGCGTTTGTCGCGTCGCTCCGAGCGCGATTGCGCTACACAACTGCAGAGGGCGGCCGCGAATGTCTGATGGGCAGTACATCAACGTCATGCCTCATCCCCGCATCCTCGGTGTCCTGGGCGACATCGAGTTCGCGGCCTGGCAGTGTCTTGCGGAACTCGTCGACAACGCCTTCGACGAGTTCCAGTCCACGTCCCGGGCGGGCGACGAACGGCCAACGGTGAGTATCTCCCTGCCGAGCGCCCAAGATTCCCGTGCGACAGCCGAGGTAGTCGTCCGTGACAACGGCCGCGGCATGAGCCTGGAAGCCCTGAGCAAGGCCATCAGCGCCGGGTGGAGCGGCAATGGCCGTCACGGAGCGCTCGGCCTGTTCGGCATGGGGTTCAACATCGCGACGGCGCGTCTCGGGCGCAAGACCACGGTGCGTACCGGGCAGGCAGGAGATCCCTTCTGGACCGAGGTCACCCTCGATCTACCGGAGATCGAGGCGTCCGCCGAGTACCAGGCTCCGTACCGTCAAGTGCCGAAGACGAATCCGTCTGAGCACGGGACCACCATCGCCATCAGTGACCTCAAGGGCGAGCAGTTCGACGCGCTGCGCCGCTCGAACGCTCTCAAGGTGATCCGCGAGAAGCTGAGTGACGTCTACAGCTATCTACTCTCCGAGCGCGGCTTCTTGCTCACCATCAACGGCAAGAAGCTTCCCCCTCGGATGCCGTGCACGTGGGACGCGAAGCGCAGCGTCACGCGCCGGGGGGTGGAGATCAATGCCGTCCAGCACATAGACGTCGCCCTCACCGACAAAAAGGCGTGCATGGCGTGCGGTTACTGGAACCCGTTGGACGTCAGCCGCTGCCGTGAGTGCGCTCAGGAACGCCTGGAGGTGCGTCCGCGTCGCATCTGGGGTTGGATCGGCGTGCAGCGCTACGTGCACCGTACTGACTACGGAATCGACTTCCTCCGCAACGGCCGCAAGATCCTCCTCAAGGACAAGAAGGTCTTCTACTGGACCGATGAGGACGGCCTGGGGGAGCCCGAGCTGGAGTACCCGATCGACTCTAAGGCGGCCACGGGTCGCCTCGTGGGTGAGATCCATTGTGACCACGTCACCCCGAACTACCAGAAGACGGCTTTCGAGTTCGAGACCGCCGAGTGGCACCAGGTATTGCGCGCCGTACGGGGAGAGAGCCCTCTGCGCCCGGAGATCGCCAAGAGGCGTCAGCTACCCGAGAACGACAGCCCCCTGGCTCTCCTCTACGCAGGCTTCCGTCGCCAGGACCCCGGCCTGAACTACTTGGTGCCCGGCAACGGCAAGGACCCGATCCACGAGAAGACCGTCACTTGGGCAAAGCTGTTCCGGGAGGGGCACGAGGACTACCAGAACGACGAGATCTGGTACGAGGCCGCGTACAGCCACGACCACCCCGCGCAGGAGGAGCCGGAACCCGACCCGCAGGGCGGAATCGACCAGCTTCTCCCCGGGCTCGATCCGCTGCCCGAGGACGAGAAGCCAATCGAGGTGTCTGGGACGACAATCGTCCCTGCCGTCGAGGACCCCGAGCCTGTAGAGACATTCGAACAGCGACTGCAGCACTACCGCGACCATGCCGACCAGCTGCCGGACCTCGCTGGCGAGTACATGATTCCCGCGCTGGGACGGGTTGAGCTGAAGGTCTGGGCGGTACGAGATCGACGCATCTCCAACGCGAAGGACCAAGAGACTCCAGCCTTCGCTGTCATGGTGCGTTCTCCCCGGCTGGAGGTATTCGTCGACGCCGACCACCAGCTGTACCGCGAACACGGGGCGGACATGCGCGATGTAGCGCTGTTGGAGGCGGCCGAGTACATGCGGGTCAGGACCAACGACAGCTCCACTCCACTCGCCCAGCTGCTTCTGCTGTTCAAGGAGCGTTCGTCCAGCCCGAGACTCACTCCCACCGCGATGGCCGACGAGGCTGAGCAGCTGCTTGAGCGGATTCGTGCCCTGATGGCCCCCGTGATTGCCGAGACGCCAGCCGTGCACTGGCTGCAGCTGCGTGCCCACGAGCGTGAAGCCGCCGAGGAACGGTTCGCCCTGGAGTCGGAGCCCGGCCTGGACTGGAATGAGGCGATAAACAGCGGCGACTTCATCCGCTTCAGTCCGGCCAGCGCAGTCCTGCACGTGATCAGCGAATCGCCGGCTCTGTTCATGGATGGAAGGGTCTTCCGGCGCGCCTACGCCGCCCTGTCCGCGTCGGACGCGCGCGACCTCATGGTCGAACGTCTGATGAACCCCCTCAGCGACCTGGCGCTCCTGGCGCAGCACCGTCCGAAGATCACGCCGGAGGAGCTCGCCCGTATTCGCATCAGTTGCCGCTTGGTGGCCCGCGACCTCGCGGACGACAGCTGAGGAACGGAGTGTGATGAACAGTTTCCTGGCCCCAGGACCCCTCCTCGACGCCGGACCGCTGCAGTTCCCTCGATGTATCGAGCGACTCCTGTGGCATCTCGGCTTCACTGATGTCGCCGTCATCGACGGTTCCGGCGACGAGGGCGGTGATGTTCTCGCACGTCGGCAAGGACAGCTATGGGTCTTCCAGTGCAAGTGGAAGCGGCGCGGGATCGTCGGCGCCGACGCGGTCAACGAGGTGAACAACGCACGCGACCACTACCGCGCTCACCAGGCCGTCGTCGTCACCAATAGCCGATTCAGTTCTGACGCGCGGCGTCGGGTAGACGTCCTGGCGCGCATCAGCCCGACCATCCACCTCTGGGAGGGGGGACACCTCACCCGCAGCTTCGAGGGGATTCAGCCGCGCTTCGGCCGAGTGACCCCCCGCCCATACCAAGCGGAGGCGCTGTGGGCACTGGGCAAGGATCTTGACTCCACTGGCCGCGCCTTGCTCATCCTCGCTACCGGGCTCGGGAAGACGGTCGTGGGCGGTGAGGTCATCGCGACGCACCTCCGCCAGCACCCGAAGGATCAGGTGTTGGTGGTCGCACACGCCAAGGACCTGGTTCAGCAACTGGAGCGGGCACTCTGGCGGCACCTGCCCAAGGAGGTGCCCACTCGACTCCTGACTGGGGACACCCGCCCTGACGATCTGTCCGGGGTGACTTGCGCGACTGTGGGATCTGCCCTGCCCGCAGCCCGGTTCGGCTACCGTCCGGCACTCGTGATGGTCGATGAGGCGCATCATGTCGGCGCTGACGGCCAATACGAGGAACTCCTCGAAGTGCTCCGTGAATCCCGGCAGTTCGGTGTCACAGCCACACCCTGGCGGGGCGACGCGCACGACATCAGTCACCAGTTCGGCCCCGCGAGCTTCACACTTGGCATCGAAGAGGGCATGCGCCGGGGATACCTCGCCCAGGTCGATTACCGGCTGTTCGTCGACAATGTTGATTGGGACGTCGTCAAGGCTGCCAGTGACCATGACTACAGCCTCGCGGACCTCAACGCCCGACTCTTCCTACCCCAGAGGGACGAGTCCATCCGGGACGAACTGGCGTCAGCTTGGGCCTCCACGGCGAATCCAAGAGCAATCGTGTTCTGCCGCACCGTTGAACACGCGGAACAGCTCGCCGAACTGCTACGTCGCACTCCTCTGTGGTCCGGAGCGCTCGCCTTGCACGCCGGCCTTGCCAAGCGGGAGCGGCAGAGGCGCCTACTCGCGTTCCGCAGTGGGGAGGTCCCCCTCCTCACATCGGTGGACATCCTTAACGAGGGGGTCGACGTACCCGACGTCAACATCCTCTGCTTTGCCAGAGTGACCCACTCCCGCCGCATCTTCGTTCAACAGCTCGGCCGGGGGCTCCGACTTCGCGAGGGCAAGGAACGCGTGACGGTGCTCGACTTCGTCAGCGACCTTCGCCGTATCGCGGCCGCTCTCAAGATCAAACGGAGCCTTGAAAGCGAGGGCGCAGTAGAGATCCTCGACCAGGTCACGCCCTCACGAATCGAGTTCAACGACCAGCGGGTCGCGACCCTGATGGATGAGTGGATCAAGGACGCGGCTAGCCTCGAAACCCAGTACGACGAACACCGTCTGCAGTTCCCGTCCGCCCTCGCTGCCCCGGAGTAGCCACCTTGCCCCAGCTCAACCTTCCCGAGGATCTCCGCCACCGCATTGTCCTGAGCATGTACCGCACCGCCGACGAACTGGATTGGGAGTTCCTGGCCAACCCGGGAAAGACCGCTCAGTACCGTCGGTGGTTCGATGATCCCACCATCGGCGGAGAGCTCCGAGGCTTCGCCAGCGACAAAGACGTTCGCGTGTGGTTCAAGGACGTGCCGATGAAGGAGTACGCGCGGGCACAGGAGGGGATCGGGAACTTCGTCCCATACGTGCAGCGCCGCTTTCGGGGTGCCGAAGAGATCGTCCAGTCGTTCTGCGGTCCCGGCTGGGTCGCCATCCCCGACTCGGTGGAGGGCAAGCCCAACCACTGCCTCGCCACCGATGGAAGTACCACTCGCTACATCTGCTGGGGTAGGAGCGGGCGACTGAGCGACCTGGTCTGGGCCTCGCTGAACGAGGCCATCGACGGCCCTTCCCGTCCGGGCATCGTCGTCACGACTCGGGATGGAGAGGCGATCACACAACGTGAGCGGGAGCGCCACGCTCAGCTCGCCTATCACTGCGGCGTCGACCTGACACACCTCCACCGCAGCATGATCGACAACCCCGATCTCATGACCATGCCGTGACGCGCTGAGCCGAGACCTAGAGCAGACGGCCGTTGAGTAGGTCCTCGACGGCGTCAGCCTCCCTGCGGAGCACGATCCTTCCGTCCCCATCGCTGTAGACGAGGATCCTGGCTCCGACGGTGAGTCCCGCCTCGGCGAGAACACCCATGGGCAATTCGACGGTGCCATCTTCGCGGATCTGCGCCTCGGCGGGTTCCCTGATCATCGGACCAGACGAGTCGGAGCGTCGTTACTTTGGGAGCCGATGGGGAGCCGACCAACTCCCCGGGACCCCTCCAGACCACGCCGCACCAACTGAAGGCAAGGCGCTGAACAGGGGAAATGGCGTCCGCGCAGGTGGGGATCTTGGGTGGACCTCGTTCGGGACGAAGAGGTCGTGGGTTCAAATCCCGCCACCCCGACAGAGTAAGACCAGGTCAGGGGCCTGATCCGCGAAAGTGGATCAGGCCCCTGACTGGCGTTTCCGGTGTTGGTCGGCGGCCCGGGCCCGGGGGCGGGAGTCGCCCCCGGGTGCGGGCTCGTTGGGGATCAGGGCGTCACTTGACGTTGACGGCCTTCCACGCCGCCGCCACCTGCTGGTATTCGGCGCCGGTCGTGCCGTAGAGGTCGGCCGTCGCCTGGAGGGTCGCCGTGCGGGCGCCCGCGTAGTTGGTGGTCGACGTCATGTAGGTCGACAGGGCCTTGTACCAGATCTTGTAGGCCTTGGTCCGCCCGATGCCGGTGACGGTGGAGCCGTCGTAGGTCGGGGAGTTGTAGGACACGCCGTTGATCGTCTTCGCGCCGCTGCCCTCGGAGAGCAGGTAGAAGAAGTGGTTGGCGACGCCCGAGGAGTTGTGGACGTCGAGCCGGCCGACGGTCTTCGACCAGTAGTCGGCGGAGGCGCCGTCCTTGCTCGGCTTGTCCATGTAGCGCAGCGGGGTGCCGTTGCCACGGATGTCGATCTTCTCGCCGATGAGGTAGTCACCGATGTCGGAGGGGTTGTTCGCGAAGAACTCCACCGAGGTGCCGAAGATGTCGCTGGTGGCCTCGTTGAGGCCGCCGGACTCGCGGCTGTAGTTCAGCTTGGCGGTGGCGGCGGTCAGGCCGTGGCTCATCTCGTGGCCGGCGACGTCCAGCGAGGTCAGCGGCTTGGCGTTGCCCGCGCCGTCGCCGTAGGTCATGCAGAAGCAGCTGTCGTTCCAGAAGGCGTTGACGTAGGCGTTGCCGTAGTGGACCCGGGAGTACGCGGCCTTGCCGTCGCCCGCGATGCCGTTGCGGCCGAGCTCCGCCTTGTAGAAGTCCCAGGTCACGGCCGCGCCGTACTGGGCGTCGACGGCGGCGGTCTGGCGGTTGGAGGGCGTGCCGTCGCCCCACTGGTCGTCGGCGTCCGTGAAGAGGCTGCCGGTGCCGTTGGTGCCGCCGTTCAGGTCGTACGTCTTGTGGCCGCCGCGACCCGCGTCGGTCAGGTCGTACGCCGAGCCGTTCGGGGTGGTGCCGATGGTCACGGTGCCGGAGTAGCCGCTGGTGCCCGTGCCGGTGTCGATGGCCTCGTACGCCCAGAGCTCGGCGCCCGTGGCGGCGTCGGTGATGACGTGGCGCTCGCTCGGGGTTCCGTCGGGCTGGGTGCCGGTGATCACGGCCTCGTAGGCGAAGACGGGGGTGCCGGTCGCGGCCCAGACCACCTCGCGGGCGCCGGCGGGCGCGGCCTTCAGGGAGCGGGCGGCGGTGGGCGCTATTCGGGCCTCGGTGCCCTTGGTGGTCTTGCGACTGCCGTCCTTCTTCTGGTGGACGACCAGGTCGCCGCCGAGGACGGGCAGGCCGGCGTAGGTGCGCTCGTAGCGGGTGTGGACCGTGCCGTCGGCGTCCTTGACCACGTCGCGGGCGACGAGGCGCTCCTCGTCGGAGAGGCCGATGGCACGCGCGGTGCCGGCCGCCTCGCTCTGCGCGGCGGAGATCGCCTGGGCGCGGGCGGAGGCCGACTGCGTGACGGCGGTGGCGCCGGCCTCGCGCTCGGCGGCGGCGTTGGCGGAGCCACTCTGGACGGCGAGCGCGACCATCGCCGCGGACCCGACGAGGGCGGCGGTGCGCAGCACGCGGGTCCGGCTGCGGGAGGTGGGGGTAGAGGACATGTGGTGGGTCACTCGTTCTCCTTCGTTGCCGTGGGGGCGCTGCGAGATTGCCAGGAAGGAGAGGGCGATTGACAGGTATGCAACAAGAATTTGACCTGTTGTTGTCCGGAGAGAGGATCCTCATGTCCGCTGAGCGGTCGAAAACGGAACATTCCGCTTGGCCCCGGGGGTAGTTGGACCCCGGGGCCGAGCGGGTGTCGGGGATCGGTCGTCAGACGCCGGGGATCTGGCGGGACTTGAACGCCGCGCGGACCGAATCCGCCGCGCTCTTGCCGTACATGCGCTCGGCGGTCGCGACCGTCTTCAGCGCCGCGTCCGTGAAGCTCGTGTCGGGCGCGAAGCCGAACTGCGCGTTCACGATGATCCGGTCGGCGGTCCGGGCCCCCAGGGCGCCCCGGATGTCGAAGAGCGCCCGTGACCAGATCTCGCCGTCCGCGTGGACCTCGCCCACCCGGTCCGCGTAGACCTTGGAGCCGTCGACGCGGCGCAGGCAGTGCGGGGCATCGCTGTAGGGGACCGAGTCCCAGTCGGCGACGCACGCCAGGTCCGCCTTGCGGGGCCAGCCGTAGCGGGAGTCCGCGTTGGCGCCGACCTCGACGGCCAGGTAGTCGCCGAAGGCCTCGCCGATCGCGCCGGCCTCCGGGGAGGTGCCGAAGCCGGGGACCTGGGCCTCGTGGACCGCGTGGCCGTACTCGTGGACGATCACCTCGGCGTCCTCGGCGTCGTCGACCCCGCCCTTGCCGAAGCGGATCTCGTCCTTCTTGTCCGTGAAGAAGGAATTGTCGGCGCCGTACTGGTTGATACGGACCGGCTGCGCGCGGTCGTTGGCCCCGGGGAGCTCCGAGCCGAAGCCCAGCCCCTGGAGGTACTCCTGCGCCTCGTTGACCCAGAAGTAGGCCATGACCTGCTCGAACTGGTCGTCGCGGCGGTTGTACGAAGCCGCGTCCGCGACCTTCGCGGAGGCGCCGGTGTCGGACCGGACGGAAGCCCATTTGCCCGAGAGCCCGCCGCTCGCGTCGAGGTTCCGCAGGGCGGTGGTGACGTAAGCGGAAGCGGGCACCGCCGTGGCGGAGTCCTTGGCGTCGGCGAGCGTCTGGTCGCCGGAGGACTGGACGGGGTTGACCATGAAGACGCGGCCCTGGGGGAGGGATGCGCCCGGGGCGGAGGCTGACGCCGAGGCGGGTGCGGCCAGGGTGAGCGCCACGGTGGCGGTGGCCGCGGCGATCAGGCCGCTGGGTATACGGCGAGGCATGAACATCCTCCTGTGAAGGGCGTGATGTGCCGGAAGAACGTGCGTGGCGTGGTGCGGACGTGATCCTTGCTCAACCCGGCGGGATTTGGCCAGGGCTTGGCGCCGTACTTCCTCGCGAGAACATCAGGTGATATCCGGCCCATCGGATGAACTGGCTGATTCATCTGACGCATCATGTCCCGGGTGCACAGTGCGGAGGAGTTCGGCGGAGCCGACAACGAGGCAGGACGACGCCCGGGAGACATGTCCGGTGAGGTCAGAGCGGCGCAACAGGGGGACGAGGCGGCCTTCCGGGCGCTCTTCCGGCAGGTGCAGCCGGGGTTGCTGCGCTATCTGACCGCGCTGGTCGGGGAGGAGGCCGAGGACGCCGCCTCCGAGACCTGGCTGCAGGTCGCCCGCGACCTGGGGACGTTCCACGGGGACTTCGACGGGTTCCGGGGCTGGGTGACGGCGATAGCCCGCAACCGGGCGCTCGACCTGCTGCGCCGGCGCCGGCGCCGTCCGACGGCCGACCTGCCGGTCGAGTACCTGCTGGACCGGCGGGCCCCCGAGGACACCGAGTCGAGCGCGCTGGCCACGGTCGCCACCGACGACGCGCTCGCCCTGATAGCCCGGTTGCCCCGGGACCAGGGCGAGGCCGTGCTCCTGCGCGTGGTCATGGACCTGGACGCCGCGAGCGCGGCGCGCGTGCTGGGCAAGCGGGCCGGTGCGGTACGGACGGCCGCGCACCGGGGCCTGCGCAAGCTGGCCGGCCTCCTCGAACAGCAGAAACAGCGGGAAGCGGAATCGGACGGCGCTCAGCAGCCGCTCGAAGGCAGTTTCGCCCCAGGAGTGACACCGACGACGTCTCCGACGCTGAAGGATGCGAGATGAGCACCAACCGATCCCGCCGGATCGACCGCGCCACGGCCGAGCATCTGCTCGCCGGCGCCGGAGCCGGCGCCGCACCCGGTCACGACGCCCTCGCCGAACTGCTCGCCGCCGTATCCGCTCCCGCCGCGTCCGTCCCCGCGGACGGTGGTGAACTGCCCGGCGAGCAGGCGGCCATGGCGGCCTTTCGGTCTGCCCGCCTCGCTCCGGTTCCTCCCCGTATGTCGACTTCCGTCGCCCCCCGCAAGCGGAAGATGCGCACCCCCGCGATGCTCCTGGGCGCCGTGGCGGCCGCCACCCTCGGCGGTGTCGCCGTCGCCGCCGGGACGGGCCATCTGCCCGCCGCCCTCGGTGGCAAGCCCGTGAGCAGCGCCCCGGCTCCCACCGCCTCCAAGCCCTCCCAGATGCGCGGGGAGCCGACCGCGGGGACGCTCTCCGGCTCGGCGCGGCCCCTGCCCCCCGATCTCGCCGAACTCTGCCGTGCCTACGCCGCGGAGGGCGCGCCGAGCATCCGGAAGCCCGCCGAGCTGCTGGCCGAGCGCCGGTTCGCCCCGCTGGTCGCCGCCGCCGGAGGGCCCGCCGCCGTCGCGGGCTACTGCGCGCCGGTCCTGGGCGGCGGCCATGACGAGACGCCTGCCGCGTCTCCGGTCCCGCAGTCCACGGACGGCAAGCGTGGCGCCCCCCCGAAGCCCGAGAAGAGCGACAAGGGCGGCAGAACCGCCAAACCGGACGCGACCAAGCGGCCCGAGGACCCGGTTCCCGCCCACACCCCCGGCCCCCGCCCGAGCGGCAAGCCGGACTCCGACCCGCCGCAGACCCAGCCCCGCAACGACGCCCCGACCACCAGCCGCACCCCGTAGAGGCAGACCCCACCGATGCGACCACAGCCGGGCTACACGGACACGGACTACGACACGCTGGAACTCCCGCGGATCACCGCGGGCTCCCCGAGCGCGGCGGAAACGGACGAACCGAGCCCGGTGTTCGTGGACTCCTCGGGCCGGCGCCAGCGCCGGGTCCGCCGCCTGGGGTGGCTGCTCGTCGTGCCCGCGGTCGCCTACGTGGTCCTCGTACTCAGCTCCCTGTTCGGCGGGCCGACGCTCCGCTCGCCGTTCCTGCCCGCCCCCCGCGGTGTGGACGCCGCGCCGAGCAAGGCGCCCGCCGCCGAGCCCAGCGCGTCCGCCTCCGCCGCTCCGCGCCGCACCACCACCCCCGGCGGCCCTGCCTCCCCCGCCGCCGCGTCCACGGCCCCCGACAAGCCCCCGGCCGGGACCGGCCCCGGGCAGGCACCCACCGCCAGGCCCACCACGGCCGCGACCGGAGCCGCCCCGAGCCCCGGCTCGAACGGCCATGGCAGACCGACTTCCCCGCCCGGCCAGGGCGGCGGCAAACCCACCGCCAAGCCGTAACCCCACCAGCTCCCCCCACCAGCCAGGAAGCACTCCCTCCCGTGTCGAACAACCGGCGCCGCCGCCTCCCCCGCGGGCGGCACAGCACGGTGCGCAACGTCCCCCTGCGCACCCACTGGCTGCTGCTGACCGCCCTCGTCATCACCCTCTCGGCCGCGCTGCTGCTGCAGGGCTACTCCCAGCACATGTTCGACAGCACTCCCGACGGAGCCGCGCGCGAGGCCGGTTCGTCGGCCTCCGTACCGGAGCAGATCCGCTCGGGCGGCCCGGTCGTGGAGGGCGCCGCAGGGCGGGTGGCCGGTCCCGGGCCCCGCACGATCGCCCTGACCTTCGACGACGGCCCCGACCCGGTCTGGACCCCGAAGGTCCTCGACGTCCTGCGCCGCAACCAGGTGCGGGCGACCTTCTTCACCGTCGGCACCCAGGTGTCCGCCCATCCTGAGCTGGCCCGGCGGATCGTCGATGAGGGCCACCAGATCGGCGTCCACACCTTCACCCACACCGACCTCGCCGCGGCCTCCGCGTGGCGGCGCTCCCTGGAGCTGCGCGAGAGCCAGCTCGCCATCGCCGGAGCCGCCGGCGTCACCACCCCCCTGCTGCGACCGCCCTACTCCTCGACCAACGAGGCTCTGAGCGACGCGGACTGGGACACCGTGGTGCAGGCCGGGCAGAAGGGCTACCTCACCGTCCTCACCACGCAGGACAGCGAGGACTGGCGCCGCCCCGGCATCGAGCGGATCATCGCCAACTCCACTCCCAAGGGCACGGACGGCCAGGTCCTCCTGATGCACGACGCGGGCGGCGACCGCTCGCAGACCGTCGCGGCGCTGGAGCAGCTGCTGCCCAACCTCAAGAAGGACGGCTTCCGCTTCACCACCGTCAGCGACGCGGTCGGCCTTCCCAGCCCCGTCAAGCCCGCCTCCGCCACCGACGAGTGGCAGGGCCTGGCGCTGATCAACGCCCTGCGCGCCAGCGGCTGGGTGCTCGATCTGCTCGGCTGGCTGCTGTGGGCGGCCGGCGCCGTCAGCGTGCTGCGCGCGATCGCGGTGTTCGTCGCCGCGCGCCGTCACGTCCGGATGCGCCGCAGGCCGTGGGGCAGGCCGGTCACCGAGCCGGTGAGCGTCATCGTCCCCGCCTACAACGAGAGCGCCGGGATCGAGGCGGCCGTCCGCTCCCTGCTCGCGTCGGACCACCAGGTGGAGGTCATCGTCGTCGACGACGGCTCCACCGACGGCACCGCCGACATCGTCGAGGCCCTGAACCTGCGGGGCGTACGGGTCATCCGCCAGCAGAACGCGGGGAAGCCCGCGGCGCTCAACACCGGCATAGCCGCCGCCTCGTGCAACCTGGTCGTCATGGTGGACGGCGACACCGTCTTCGAGCCGGACGCGGTCCGCATGATCGTCCAGCCCTTCGCCAACCGGCGGGTCGGGGCCGTTTCCGGCAACGCGAAGGTGGTCAACCGCGGCGGTCTGCTCGGGCGCTGGCAGCACATCGAGTACGTCGTCGGCTTCAACCTCGACCGGCGCCTCTTCGACCTCGCCGAATGCATGCCCACCGTGCCCGGCGCGGTCGGCGCGTTCCGCCGCGACGCCCTGCTGCGGGTCGGCGGCCTCAGCGACATCACCCTCGCCGAGGACACCGACCTCACGATGGCGCTGTGCCGGGACGGCTGGCGGGTGGTGTACGAGGAGCGGGCCATCGCCTGGACCGAGGCTCCCGCCACGCTCCGCGCGCTGTGGAAGCAGCGCTACCGCTGGTGCTACGGCACCCTGCAGGCGATGTGGAAGCACCGGGACGCCCTCAGCCGGCGCGGGCAGGCCGGGAAGCTGGGCCGGCGCGGTCTGCTCTACCTGCTGATGTTCCAGGTGCTGCTGCCGCTGCTCGCGCCCGTCGTGGACGTCTTCGCCGTCTTCGGCCTGGTCTTCCTCGACCCGGTCCGCATCATCGGCCTGTGGTGCGCGTTCCTGCTCCTCCAGACCCTGATGGCCCTGTACGCCTTCCGCCTCGACGGGGAGCGGCCCGGGCCGCTGTGGAGCCTGCCGCTCCAGCAGTTCGTCTACCGCCAGCTGATGTACCTGGTCGTCATCCAGTCGGTGTTCACCGCGATCGCCGGCTCACGCCTGCACTGGCAGCGGATGGAACGCTACGGAAGCCTCCAGGTCCCGACCCCGGGCTCGCCGCCGCAGCCCCCGCTCCCGTCGTACGACCGGCCGCAGGCCGATCCCGTACCCGCACCCGCAGCCGCACCCGGCCGGCCGTATCCGCAGGAGACGCACGACGTGACGCCCTGGCCGCCGCGCGGCTAGGACGGCTCCTGCAAGGCGTCGAGTTCGCCTCGGACCAGTGCGAGGAACTCCGTGGAGGCGGTCCGGGCGTCCACCCCGCGTTCGGCGGCCAGCGCGTCGAAGTGGGCGAGGAGTTCGCCGAGACCCGCGAAGGGGCCGACCGGGCGCAGCAGCCATAGCCGGCCGCCGGGCCGGGGCGGCAGGCCGAGGGCGGCCACGGCCGCGTCGGTCTCGGCGTCGAGGCCGTGCAGGTCGGCCTCGGGGAGGGGGGCGGCCTCGACGCCGGTGATGTGGCCGTGGCCGTCCAGCGAGGTCTCCACGGCCCAGTGGGTGGACCGGTCCGGGATCCAGGTCCGGGCGGCCGGCGGCCACACGTACGGGAGGAACACCCAGCGCAGTTCCTCCGGCGCGGGCTCCCAGCCGAGCACCTCCAGTTCCCGCATCTCGGGGAGCCGGTCCGGGTCCAGTTCGCTGCGGCCGGTGCGGCGCAGTGCGAGCGGGTGCGGTGTTCCGTCCTCGTCCCACGACATGCGGGCACGCTATCCGACGCGGTCCATCGGGTTGGACATGATGCGCCCCGCCGCGCCGCCCGCGACGTACGCGGCCGCCGCGCAGGTGGGCTTGCGGGCGGCCTGGTCCTCGACGAGGGCGAGGAAGGAGGCGCCGAACCCGAGGCGGGGGCGGTCCTTCAGGAGGGCCTCGGTGAAGGCCGGGTCGAACTCGGCGAGGCGCAGGCCCGAGACGTCGGCGCTGGTGCCGACCTGGAGGAGGTGGCTCTCGACGTCCTCGGCGGCGCTCACGTCGTCCCGCATGTGCAGGACGATCACCTCTTCGGCGCGGGCTCGGCGGGCGGGCGGCCAGCCGAGCCCTGCCGTGAGGACGCGGGCGACGTGACCGCCGGCCTCCTCGAAGGGCAGGGTATGGCTGTCGAAGGGCGCGGTCAGACCCATGTCGTGGAGCAGGGCGCTGACGTAGAGGAGTTCGGCGTCGTAGGCGAGGCCGTGGCGCTGCGCGTACTCGGCGCCGAAGGCGTAGGAGCGGACCGAGTGGTTCAGGAGGGCCGCCTCGGTGTACTCCGCGGCGATCTCGTAGGCGGCGCGGGCCGCTTCGGTGTCAAGGGTCCAGGTCATGGGGCGTCAGCGTAGGCGGCGGCTGAAGTCGACCTCCGACGGGGGCTCCCCCGGCCAGTTGAGCCGGGTGGGCGCCGGCGGGGTCTCGGCGAGGACGCTGCCCCGCGAGACCACGTACCGGGGGCGGACCTGGCGGCGTACCGCCTCCTCGGGCGAGGGGGCCGGCAGCAGGACGAAGGAGGCGGGGGCGCCGGCGGTGATGCCGTACTCGGCCTCGGACAGGCCGAGCACCCGGGCCGCACGGTCCGTCACCATCGAGAAGGCGAGGGGGATTTCACCGGCGCCGGTGAGCTGGGCGGCGTACAGGCCGACGAGGGCGGTCTGGAGGGGGTTCGCGGTACCGAGCGTGTTCCAGGGGTCCATGACGTCGTCGTGTCCGAACGCCACGTTGACCCCGGCGGCCAGCATCTCCTTGACCTGGGTGAGGCCGCGGCGCTTGGGGTAGGCGTCGAAGCGGCCTTGGAGGCCCAGGTTGGCGAAGGGGTTGGAGACCAGGTTGATGCCGGAACGGGCCAGCAGGTGCTGGAGTTTGAAGCTGTACGCGCCGTTGTAGGAGCCCATGGCCGTGGTGTGGGAGGCCGTGGCCCGTTCGCGCAGGCCCGAGCGCAGGGCGAGGGTGGCCAGCACCTCCACGAACCGGGACTGCTCGTCGTCGATCTCGTCGCAGTGCGCGTCCACGCGCAGCCCGTGCTCCTCGGCGAGCGCGAAGGCCGTCTTCAGGGAGGCCACCCCGTCCTCGCGGGTGTCCTCGAAGTGCGGGATCGCGCCGACCACGTCCGCGCCGCGGGCGACCGCCTCGCGCAGCAGGGCCTCGCCGCCCGGGAAGGAGACGATGCCCTCCTGCGGGAACGCCACGATCTGCAGGGTCATGAAGTCCCGGACTCGGTCGCGCACTTCGAGCAGGGCGTCGAGCGCCGTGAGCGAGGGGTCGGTGATGTCGCAGTGGGTGCGTACGTGCAGCACCCCGTGCGCCGCCTGCCAGCGCAGCACCTCGGTGGCCCGCGCGATCACGTCCTCGCGGGTCAGGGTCTGCTTGCGTTCGCTCCAGCGGGCGATGCCCTCCCAGAGGGTGCCGGAGGCGTTGGGGCGGGGTTCGCCCGCCGTCAGGGCGGTGTCGAGGTGGATGTGCGGTTCGACGAAGGGGGTGGAGAGGAGGCAGCCGTGGGCCTCGACGAGGATGCCCGTGGCGGGCGGTTCCTTCTGGTCGTCGTACGGAACCACCCGCGCGATACGGCCGTCCTCCCCGACCTCGACGTCGGACAGGCCATCTGTGTGCAGCAGCCGGGCGCCCCGGACGATCATCCGCATGGCGCCAGCCTAGAGACTCAGCCCCGCTTGGCCTGGGCCTTCTGCTGCATGCCGCGCGTCTTCGCGGCGGACGACTGGATGTCCCTGTTCGCGGCCTTGGCTCGGGCCTCCACCGCCGTGTTCTTCGCGATGGCCCGCTCGGAATCCTGGTGGCTGTGGTGGCCGGTGTGGGCCTTCTTCGCCATGATCGTTCCTCCTTGGGGTGCGAGTTCCACTGTGCGCCCGTATGGAGCAGTCGGCATCCCGGGGCCCGCGGCGGCCACAATGGGCGCATGACCAGCGACAGCGAGATCACCCCCGAGATGCCCGACTGGGAGAAGCGTTTCCGGGCGCCGCGCGTCGGCCTGCCCGACTGGGCGGAGGACGCCCCGGACCGGTCGCTCTTCGTCTCCAACGCGACCGGAACCTTCGAGCTCTACGCCTGGGACCGCGCCACGGGCGCGCAGCGGCAGGCCACCGACCGCCCCAACGGCACGACCGACGGCACCCTCTCCCCCGACGGCGAGTGGATCTGGTGGTTCTCCGACACGGACGGCGACGAGTTCGGCACCTGGGTCCGCCAGCCCTTCGCGGGCGGCGCCGACAAGCCCGCCGCCCCCGGGCTGGAGCCCTCGTACCCGGCCGGGCTGGCCATCGGCCGCGACGGGACGGCGGTCGTGGGCCGCTCCACCGACGAGGACGGCTCGACCGTCCACGTGGTCCGCCCGGACGGCTCCGCGCCCGCCGTGATCTACCGCCACCGCGAGTCGGCCGGCGTCGGTGACCTCTCCTACGACGGGACGCTCGTCGCCGTCGAGCACACCGAGCACGGGGACGCCATGCACTCCGCGCTGCGCGTGCTCACCCTCGACGGGAGCACCGTCGCCGAGCTGGACGACTCGCGGGGCGGGACCGAGGAGCTGGGCCTGGAGGTGCTCGGCTTCGCGCCGGTCGCGGGCGACACCCGGCTGCTCGTGGGCCACCAGCGGCGCGGCCGCTGGGAGCCGATGGTGTGGGACGTGGCCACCGGCGCCGAGGAGGAGCTGGCGATCGACCTGCCGGGCGACGTGAGCGCCGAGTGGTACCCGGACGGCTCCGCGCTGCTGGTCGAGCACGGCTTCGAGGCGCGCAGCGAGCTGTGGCGCTACGACCTGGCGGCGCGGGAGCTCGTACGCGTGGACACGCCCTCGGGGACGGTCTCGGGTGCGACGGCGCGGCCCGACGGGACGGTGGAGTACCTGTGGTCCTCGGCCGCGGAGCCCTCGTCGGTGCGGTCCACGTCCGGCGGGGTCGTCCTGGACCCGCCCGGCTTCCGTCCGCCCGGCTCGGTGCCGGTGGAGGACGTGTGGGTCCAGGGCCCGGGCGGGCGGATCCACTCGCTGGTGCAGCGGCCGGCCGGCCACGGGGAGGGCCCCTTCCCGACGGTCTTCGAGATCCACGGCGGGCCCGCCTGGCACGACAGCGACGCCTTCGCGGCGACCCCGGCGGCCTGGCTGGACCACGGCTTCGCGGTGGTCCGGGTCAACTACCGGGGCTCGACGGGCTACGGCCGCGAGTGGACCGACGCCCTCAAGCACCGGGTCGGCCTGATCGAGCTGGAGGACATCGCGGCGGTCCGGGAGTGGGCCGTGTCCTCGGGCCTGGCGGACCCGGCGCGGCTGGTGCTGTCGGGTGGCTCCTGGGGCGGGTACCTGACGCTGCTGGGGCTGGGCACGCAGCCGGACGCCTGGGCCGTGGGGCTGTCCGCGGTGCCGGTCGCCGACTACGTGACGGCGTACCACGACGAGATGGAGGCGCTGAAGGCGCTGGACCGCACCCTCTTCGGGGGCACGCCGGAGGAGGTCCCGGACCGCTTCGAGGCCTCCTCGCCGCTGACGTACGTGGACGCGGTGAAGGCCCCGGTGCACATCGCGGCGGGCGTCAACGACCCGCGCTGCCCGATCCGGCAGATCGACAACTACGTCGACCGGCTGGCGGCGCGCGGGGCGGTGCACGAGGTGTACCGCTACGACGCGGGGCACGGCTCGCTGGTGGTGGAGGAGCGGATCAAGCAGGTCCGGATGGACCTGGAATTCGCGCTGAAGCACCTGCCGCGTTAGGGGCCGCCCGGTGGTTGCCGGTGCGCCCCCCGTACCGTGGTGGGGTGCACCGGTTTCTCCTGACCCCGCGCTGGTGGGGGATCAACGTCTTCGTCGCGCTCGCCGTCCCCTTCTGCCTGTTCATGGGGTCCTGGCAGCTCGGCCGCTTCGAGGACCGCGTCGACAGCCACCGGGAGGCGAGCGCCGAACGGCCCGCGGACCGGGTGGCCGCGCCGCTGGACTCGCTGCTCCCGGTGGACACGAAGACCTCCGGACGCCTCGCGTCCACCTCCGGGGAGTACGGGGAGCAGTTGCTGGTCCCCGAACGGCTGCTCGGCGGCGAATCCGGTTTCTATGTGCTGACCCTGCTGAAGACCGACTCCGGCAAGGCCGTCCCGGTGGTCCGGGGCTGGCTGCCGGGGGCGGCGGACCCGGGGAAGGCGCCGGCCGCGCCGACGGGCCGGGTCGAGGTGACCGGGGCGCTGCAGGCCTCCGAGAGCTCAAGCAGCAAGGGCGTGCACGCGGCGGGCGGGCTGCCGGCCGGACAGCTGGGCGTGATCGGTGCGGCCTCGCTGGTCAACATCGTCCCGTACGACCTGTACGACGCGTGGCTGACGGTGCAGACGCCCGTGGACGGCATGCTTCCGGTGCCGGCTCAGGCGCCGGTCAACACCGGGCTCGACCTGAAGGCCTTCCAGAACCTCGGGTACACGGGCGAGTGGTTCGTCTTCGTCGCCTTCGTGCTGTTCATGTGGGTACGGCTGTACCGGCGCGAGGTGGAGACCCTGCGGGACACCGAGGCGGGCCTGTTGCCCGCGGAGCCCGCGGCCTCGCCGGCCGGTGCGGCGGCCGAGCAGAAAGCCGGCCCCTCCGGCGTCTGAGGACCGGGGTCCGGGGCGGAGCCCCGGCGGCGGCGCCGCGGCCGGGTTCCGGTCCCGGTGGCGCCCGCACCACCGGGCGCCCCGCAGGGGTTACGGCTTGGTGGTCCCCACCGGGATCGGGGCCGTGCGGTAGACCGTGCCGCCGCACGCCTGGGGGATGGTCGTCTGCGTCGTCGGGGAGCCCGGCTGCGGGGTGTGGGAGACCTCGACCCCGGTCGGGGCCACGGCGGGTGTGACGCCCTGCTGCTCCTGTCCGGTCACATTCGAGGCACCGGGCGCCGTCACGGAGTCGGCCGGGGGCTTCGGGTTGGCGCCCGAGGTCGCCTCCGTGCAGGGCTCACCGGACGGCACCCACGCGAAGCGGACCTCGTACGCCGTGTTCGGGGGCAGCGCCAGCACCGTCGTCTGGTCCGCCGGGTCCGGCAGCAACCCGCTCGCCGGGTCCCCCGCCGTGTGGCCGACGACGGGAACCGCCGCGCCCGTGCCCGTGGCGGAGCCGGCCGCGGTGACGGTGTCCGGGCCGGTGACGGCACAGCCCTGCGCCGACACGTTGGTGACCTTGAAGCTGCCGTACACCTTGCCGTCGGCCTCCGGCGCGCGGGCCGAGCCCACCACACCCAGCTGCGCTGACCCGCATCCCGGCAGAGCCGGTGCCGCCACCGGGGGCAGTGGGCCCGGCCTGACGAGCACGCCGCCCACACCGCCCGAGCCGACGGGTCCGGCCGAACCGGCACTGCCGGACGGGCCCACCGTCACCCCGTCCGCCGAGGCGCCCGCGGTGGCGCTGGGCTGCCCGGTGGTGCCGCCCGCGACGGGGCCGGCTCCGGTGGGGCGGGTGGACTTCGGGGTGGCTCCCGAGCCGTTCTGGTGCGGATCGGAGGGCTTGATGCCCGGCTTGCCGCCGGAGGAGGAGTCGTGCCCCGCCATCGTCGAGTGGTCGGGGATGGTGCCCTCGCCGGACGTCAGGTGCAGGGCCACCGGGATCGCGGCCCCGGCGAGCAGGGCCACCGACGCCGCGCCGATGAAGACCTGGCGCTTCAGGACCCGGCGCGCGGGGACCGCGTACCGCAGTCGATCCAGCGCGCCCTCGGAGGGTTCGAGGCCCTCGACGGCCCCACGCAGCAGGCCCCGCAGCGCCTGCTCCTCGCCCGCGCCGCCCGGCGCTGTGTGGTCGTCCATCATGACTGCGCAGCCTCCATCGCCACCCGCAGCGCGGCCATGCCCCGCGATCCGTACGCCTTCACCGAGCCGAGGGATATCCCCAGCGTCTCGGCGACCTGGGCTTCCGTCATGTCCGCGAAGTAGCGCAGCACCAGCACCTCGCGCTGGCGGCGCTGGAGTCCGCGCATCGCCTTGATCAGGTCGTCCCGTTCCAGCTGGTCGTACGCGCCCTCTTCGGCGCTCGCCATGTCCGGCATCGGCTTCGACAGCAGCTTGAGGCCGAGGATGCGCCGGCGCAGGGCGGACCTCGACAGGTTCACGACGGTCTGGCGCAGGTACGCCAGGGTCTTGTCCCGGTCGCGGACGCGGTTGCGGGCCGAGTGCACGCGGATGAACGCCTCTTGGACGACGTCCTCGCAGGAGGCGGTGTCGTCGAGGAGCAGCGCGGCGAGGCCGAGCAGCGAGCGGTAGTGCGCCTGGTAGGTCTCGGTGAGGTGGTCGACGGTGGTACCGGCCACCACCGCCTTCGCCTCGCCCGCCTCGCCCGTGCCGCTCCCGCTCGCGTCAGCGCTTTCGCGTGGCGCGGGCACGAGGCCGCTCCGGGTCGGGACGGCGGGCCGCAGGGGCGTCTCCGGGGCCCCGGCCGGCGGGACGGGCACGATCACGGGGACCCCACCGAGGGTCTTGCCGGATATGCCGGACGTGCGAAGGCCCCGGCGCGACGGGATGATCCCGGTGCGTGCCGGAAGGACTGCAAGTTCGAGGAGTGCCTCTGCCACGCCTGTAGGACACCCGTCCCCCCGTCAGGGTTGTACGCGCGAGGCTGCCGGCCCGGCGAAATCCCAATTGCCCTCATGCGCACCCGCTCTTCCCGATTGCCCCGTCCTATCGAGACGGCAGTCGGGCCATCACCTTGATCAAGGGATCAGATCCGATCCTACAAAGCGAATTACGCAAATTCACCTGTGATCAGTTCCGCGATCTGAGTGGCATTCAGAGCGGCGCCCTTGCGGAGGTTGTCCGCGCACACGAAGAACTCCAGCGAGTGCGGGTCGTCGAGCGAGGCCCGTACCCGTCCCACCCAGGCCGGATCCGTCCCGGCGGCGTCCGCCGGAGTCGGGAACTCCCCCGCCGCCGGATCGTCGACGAGCACCACGCCGGGTGCGGTGTCCAGGATCTCCCGGGCGTGTACGGCGTCGACCACGTTCTCGAACCGGGCCCGTACCGTCAGCGAATTCCCGGTCAGCACGGGCACCTGTACGCAGGTCACCGCCACCGGGAGCCGGTCCAACTGGAGGATCCGGCGGGTCTGGGCCCGTACGGCCAGCTCGTGCGAGGACCAGCCGTCCTCGCGCAGCTCACCGGACCACGGCACGACGTTGAGGGCGAGCGGCGCCGCGAAGGGGCCGGTGTCCTCGCCGACGGCGGCGCGTACGTCTCCGGGCTGCTCACCCAGGGAGGTGCCCGCGACCAGCGACAGCTGGCGGCGCAGCGTCTCGGTGCCGGCCCGGCCCGCGGCGCTGGCGGCCTGGTACGTGGAGACGGCCAGCTCGGCGAGGCCGTACTCGGCGTGCAGCGCGCCGAGGGAGGCGATCATCGCGGCGGTCACGGTGTCCGGGGCGGCGACGATCCCGCGCGGTCGCATCCGTGCGGCGTGGGCGTTGATCTCGGGCACCACCAAGGGCACCTCGGGATCCTCCCGGAAGGCGTCGGACTGGTCCACGACGACGGTGCCGCGCGCGGCGACCACGGGGGCCCACCGGGCCGAGACGTCGGCCGGGGTCAGGAAGAGGGCGACGTCGCCCACGCCGAAGCCGTCGAAGGCGTCCTCGGTGAGGGCGAACACCTCTGTTTCCTCGGCGCGGACGGCCAGCATGCGGCCGGCCGAACGCGCGGAGGCGATCAGGCGGATCTCGCCCCAGACGTCCGCCCGCAGGGACAGCATCTGGAGCAGGACGGTGCCGACCGCTCCGGTCGCCCCGACCACGGCGAGCGCCGGGCCGGAGGACCGGGCGGAGGTCATCGTCCGGTGCCTCCGTAGACGACGGCTTCGTCGCTGTCGGAGTCCAGGCCGAAGGCCGTGTGCACGGCGCGGACGGCCTCGTTGACGTCGTCCTGGCGGGTCACGACCGAGATGCGGATCTCGGAGGTCGAGATCAGCTCGATGTTGACGCCCGCGTCGGACAGCGCCTGGAAGAAGGAGGCGGTGACGCCCGGGTTCGTCTTCATGCCCGCGCCGACCAGGGAGATCTTGCCGATCTGGTCGTCGTAGCGCAGGGAGTCGAAGCCGATCTGCCCCTTCGCCTTCTCCAGGGCGTCGATGGCCTTGTGGCCCTCGGCCTTGGGGAGCGTGAAGGAGATGTCGGTGAGGCCCGTCGAGGCCGCCGACACGTTCTGCACGATCATGTCGATGTTGATCTCGGCGTCCGCGATGGCGCGGAAGATCGCCGCGGCCTCGCCCGGCTTGTCCGGGACGCCGACGACCGTGATCTTGGCTTCGGAGACGTCGTGAGCGACTCCGGAGATGATGGCGTGCTCCACCTGCTCGTCCCCTTGAGGCTGTTCGTTGCTGACCCAGGTGCCGCGCAGTCCGGAGAAGGACGAGCGGACGTGGATCGGGATGTTGTATCGGCGTGCGTACTCGACACAGCGGTGGAGCAGCACCTTGGAACCGGAGGCGGCGAGCTCCAGCATGTCCTCGGAGGAGATCCAGTCGATCTTCTTGGCCTTCTTCACGACGCGGGGGTCCGCGGTGAAGACGCCGTCGACGTCGGTGTAGATCTCGCAGACCTCGGCGTCCAGCGCCGCGGCGAGCGCCACGGCGGTGGTGTCCGAGCCGCCGCGGCCCAGGGTGGTGATGTCCTTGGAGTCCGCGGACACGCCCTGGAAACCGGCGACGATGGCGATGTTGCCCTCGTCGAGCGCGGTGCGGATACGGCCCGGCGTGACATCGATGATGCGCGCTTTGTTGTGGACCGAGTCGGTGATGACGCCTGCCTGGCTACCGGTGAACGACTGGGCTTCGTGGCCCAGGTTTTTGATCGCCATGGCCAGCAGGGCCATGGAGATCCGCTCTCCGGCGGTCAGCAGCATGTCGAATTCACGCCCGGCCGGCATCGGGGATACCTGCTCGGCGAGATCGATCAGCTCGTCCGTCGTGTCGCCCATCGCGGATACCACGACGACCACTTGGTGGCCGTCCTTCTTGGCATCCACGATCCGCTTGGCGACGCGCTTGATGCCCTCGGCATCGGCTACGGAGGAGCCTCCGTACTTCTGCACGACAAGGCCCACGTGCGCTCCTCGCTCAGTCCGTCTCATTGCTGGTGCAGTCTAACGAGCGACCGGGATCCGACCGCCTCGTACCACATCATGAGACGAGAGGACCAAAGGATGGGTTCCCTCGTCTGCAGCACGATTCGCGGCCGGCGGTTCGCGGCCGACGGTTCGCGGCCGGCGACTTGCGGCCAGTCGCGGTCGGCGGCTCGCGGCTACTTGCGGCCGAGACCGCCCAGCTCCTCGGCCATGACCTGTCCGGCCTGCTCCGCCAGGTCGTCCTCGGCCAGGTCCTCGTCCGTGTCCAGGCCGTCCAGGGCGGCGAGGGGCTGGTCGAGCCGTACGTGCGCGATCAGCGACTGGAGGGCGCGCAGGGTGGCCGAGGCCGTCGGACCCCAGTTGGTGAAGTACGAGAACTGCCACCACCACAGCGCCTCGGTGATCCGGCCCGACTGGTGGTGGATGAGCCCGTGCCGCAGGTCGGCGACCACGTCGGCCAGGTCGTCGGAGATCCGGTGCGCCACCGGGGCCTTGCGCGGCTCGTACGGGTCGAAGACCTCGGAGTAGACGTCCACCGGCTCCAGCATGATCGCGAACCGCTCGCGCAGCTCGTCCACGTCCGGCTCCGGGCCGAGGTCGGGCTCGTAGCGTTCCTCGGGCAGCACGTCCTGGTACGCGCCCAGCCGGCCGCCCGCCAGCAGCAGCTGGGAGACCTCCAGGAGGAGGAAGGGCACGGCGCTGTCCGGGTCCTCGCCCTTGGCCACCTCGGTGACCGCGACGATGAAGGACTCGATCTGGTCCGCGATCGAGGCCGCGAAGTCGTCCGGATCCTGTCCCAGGGCGTGCAGCGTTGCGTCAGACATCGAGAAGTCGCCTTCCTTCAAAGGCCCGCCCGAGCGTGACCTCGTCCGCGTACTCCAGATCTCCCCCGACGGGGAGCCCGCTGGCCAGGCGGGTGACCTTCAGGCCCATGGGCTTGATCATGCGGGCGAGGTAGGTGGCGGTCGCCTCGCCCTCCAGGTTCGGGTCGGTGGCCAGGATCAGCTCGGTCACCTCGCCGTCCGCCAGTCGCGCCAGCAGCTCACGGATCCGCAGGTCGTCGGGGCCGACGCCCTCGATCGGGCTGATCGCGCCGCCGAGGACGTGGTACTTGCCCCGGAACTCGCGGGTCCGCTCGATCGCGACGACGTCCTTCGGCTCCTCCACGACACAGATGACCGTGGTGTCGCGGCGCGGATCGCGGCAGATGTTGCACCGCTCCTCCTGCGCCACGTTCCCGCACACCACGCAGAACCGGACCTTCTCCTTGACCTCCAGCAGCGCGTGCGCGAGGCGGCGGACGTCGGTGGGCTCGGCCTGAAGGATGTGGAAGGCGATCCGCTGCGCGCTCTTGGGCCCGACGCCGGGCAGCCTGCCCAGTTCGTCGATCAGGTCCTGGACCACGCCTTCGTACAACGGACTGCCTTCTTTCCTCTGTGATGGTCTGTGCTGCTCGGTTCGGTACTGCTCGGTTCGGTACTGCTCGGTTCGGTACTGCTCGGTGCTAGAACGGGAGGCCGGGGATGCCGCCGCCGCCCAGACCCTGGGCGAGGGGGCCCAGCTTCTGCTGCTGCAGCGCCTGCGCATTCTCGTTGGCCGCCTGGACCGCCGCCACCACCAGGTCGGCGAGGGTTTCGGTGTCGTCCGGGTCGACGGCCTTCGGGTCGATCACCAGGGCGCGCAGCTCGCCGGAGCCGGTCACGGTCGCCTTGACGAGACCGCCTCCGGCCTGGCCCTCGACCTCGGCCTGCGCCAGCTCCTCCTGGGCCGCGGCGAGGTCCTGCTGCATCTTCTGGGCCTGCTGGAGCAGCTGCTGCATGTTGGGCTGGCCACCACCGGGAATCACAGGTAACTCACTCCATACCGTCGGGACGCTTGGTCAATCCGAGCCTACGTGCTCCCCGGGCGCCGCGCCCTACGCCGTGAGGACCAACTCTTTCGAGTGAGAGACGGGGCGCACGCGTACCTGATGGAGCCCTCCTTGTGGGCGGAAATCGCGGGATTCGGCGCCCACCGCGCGTCAATCGAAGGTAGGAAGAGCATGCGCACCATTGCGCACACGCGCACCACCACACGTCAGCGCAGGCAGAGGGAGTGCCGGGTGAGCCAGCCGGAGATGCAGCCCGAGGGGCCACCCCGGGATCCCCGGGAGGAAGGCGGCGGACCGATGGCGGCGGGCGATCTCACCGGTCGGCCCTTCCCCCTGGGGGACTGGGGCGAGCCCGCGGAGCGGCTGGACGAGCTCTACCGGCGGGTCGAGGCCGACGCGCTGCGCACCGCCGAGTGGTACCTGTCCGACCGGGCGTGGAAGCGCCGCGGTGCGCGGGTGATGCGCGTCGGCGCGGCCGCCGGCGCGATCACGGGCGCCGCGATGCCGCTGCTGGAGCTGACCGGCTCGGCGCCGGGCGCGTCCTCGTACGGCTTCCTGGCGCTGCTGCTGGGCGCGGCCTGCCTGGCCTGCGACCGGTTCTTCGGGCTGACCTCGGGCTGGATGCGGGACGTCGCCACCGCGCAGGCCGTGCAGCGGCGTCTGCAGACCCTCCAGTTCGACTGGGCCTCGGAGAACGTGCGCGAGGTGCTCGGCCCGACGGAGGGCACGGCGAGCGAGGCGGCGGAGCGTTGCCTCACCGTCCTGCGGCGGTTCTCGGAGGACGTGACGGAGCTGGTGCGGTCGGAGACCGCGGAGTGGATGGTGGAGTTCAGCTCGGGCCCGGCGCCGCTGGTGATGCAGTCACTGGGCGCGGGCGGCTCCCGCCCGGACGCGTACATCCCCCCGGCCCGCTTCCCCCTCCCCCCGGGCACCCGCCCGAACATGCCCCGCCAGCGCCCCCCGGAACAACCCCGCTGAACCCCTGCCCCGGTCCTTCCCGGCCCGTCGGACGTTCGAGGACCGGGCTCCGCCCCTTCGGCCCGTCCGGCGCTTGAGGACCGGGGTCCGGGGCGGAGTCCCGGCCCCTTCGGCCCGCCCGGCAGTCGAGGACCGGGGTCCGGGGCGGAGTCCCGGCCCCTTCAGCCCGTCCGGCGCTTGAGGACCGGGGTCCGGGGCGGAGTCCCGGCCCCTTCAGCCCGTCCGGCGCTTGAGGACCGGGGTCCGGGGCGGAGTCCCGGGAAACGGAGAAAGGGCGGGGCGGGGACCAGCTCCGCGCAGCGGAACCCGCACCCACCCCACCCCGCCCCCACCCACGGGGATCGGCCGGCCTCAGCTGAAGATGATCATCGACCCCTGCCCAAGGCTCCGCGTGGCCGCCGCGTGCAACCCCAGCCACACATGCCGCTCCCGCGCGAACGGACTGTCGTCGTGAGGAATCGGCCCCGCCGGCTCCTCCAACGACGTCGGCCGCCCCGGCGGCGCCGGCGCCGCCGGCGGGTTCCCCGGATCTATCCCGATGGCCGGGGCCACGAAGACCAGCTCCCGCAGCAGCCCCTGCGCGGACCCCAGCGGCCCGCCCCCCGCCAACAGCTCCTCGTTGGCCAGCGGCGCCGCGAAGTCCACCGGGACGTACGCCCCCGCGTGGTCGTAGTGCCAGACCAGGTGCGACTGCTGCGCCGTGGGCTCGAACATCTCCAGGAGCTGCTCGTAGTCCCCGCCCAGCTCGTCCACCGGGGTCACCGGCAGCCCGCAGAGCTGGAGCAGGTACGCCCGCCTCAGGAAATGCAGGGCGTCGTAGTCGAAGCCCGCGACCGGGGCCACGTCCCCGCTCAGGCCGGGCATGTACGCGAACACCGGCACGGACGGCAGTCCGGCCTCTCCCAGCGCCTTGTCGTAGGAGGCGATCTCTTCCGCGAAGGGGTTGTCGGGGCTGTGGCACAGCACGTCGACAAGGGGGACCAGCCACAGGTCACAGGCCACGCGGGCTCCGATCAGTCGTTGCCGCCGATCGGGCCAGAGTAATGCGCCGAACACACTCCGCGAAGGGGTGCGGAGAACCTCGGCGAACCAAGGCCCCCTCAGACCCGCCAAGACCCGGCTCAGGCCCGGCTCAGACCCCGCTCAGACCCCGCTCGGACTCCGCTGGAGCCCCGCGGCCCAGTCCAGCCCGTGCTGGTTGTAGGCGTGCACGATGCGGCGCACCTCGTCGGCGTCCGCCAGCGTCACCGCGTCCACGAGGTCGGTGTGCCCGCCCCACAGGGCGTCCCGCAGCTTCGGATCGCGCTGGAGGTGCGGCACGGCGAAGACCCAGCACTGGACCCGGAGCCGGTGCAGGAAATCGGAGATGTAGGCGTTGCCGACCAATGCGCTCAGTTCCCGCCAGAAGCGCAGGTCATAGCCGATCAGCACTTCGAGTGAACCGCTGCGCGCCGCCTTCTGCGCCTCCTCGGCCCGGCGACGCACCGACACCAGCTTCTCGCCGCAGCCGGGCGCGGCACCCCGCTCGGCGAGCCGGCGGAATATCCCGTCCACGACCAGCGAGCGGGCCTCGATCATTCCCCGGAAGTCGTCCACGGAGAAGACCCGTACGCGGAAACCGCGGTGCTGGACCAGTTCGAGCAGCCCCTGCGCCGAGAGGTCCACCAGCGCCTCGCGGACCGGGGTCGCGGAGACCTCGTACTGCTCGGCGATCTGCTTGACGGTGAACTCGGTCCCCGGCGGCAGGCGTCCCGCGAGCACCTCGTCACGCAGCGCGTCCGCGATCTGCTGGCGAAGTGTGTTGCGGGTGACAGCTCCGCTGCCTGGCATAAGGGTCCGTCTCCTGTAGTAGAACTCCGGACACCTTAGGCCAGACAGCCCGGCCGAAACCGATCGGTGGGCGGTCGATATGCGGATCCACCACCCACCGCCGCCCGCTACGCGGACGTCGCCGACGTGGTGTGCCGGTCCGCGACCGTCAGCGCCTCGTCGAGGATGGCCAGGCCTTCCTTCGCCTCCGCCTCCGAGATGTTGCACGGGGGAACGACGTGGGTGCGGTTCATGTTGACGAACGGCCACAGGCCGGAGGCCTTGCAGGCCGCGGCGAATTCGGCCATGGGCGCGTTGTCCGCCCCGGCCGCGTTGTACGGGACGAGCGGCTCGCGCGTCTCCTTGTCCCGTACGAGCTCCAGCGCCCAGAAGGTGCCGAGCCCGCGGACCTCGCCGACGGACGGGTGCCGCTCGGCGATCTCGGCGAGCGCGGGGCCGATCACGTTCTCGCCGAGGTGGGCGGCGTGCTCGACGACGCCCTCCTCCTCCATCGTGTTGATGGTGGCCACGGCGGCGGCGCAGGCCAGCGGGTGACCGGAGTACGTCAGTCCGCCCGGGTAGGGGCGTGTGGCGAAGGTCTCGGCGATGGCGGCGGAGATCGCGACGCCGCCGAGCGGCACGTAGCCGCTGTTGACGCCCTTGGCGAAGGTGAGCAGGTCGGGGGTGACGTCCCAGTGCTCGGCGGCGAACCACTTGCCGGTGCGGCCGAAGCCGGCCATGACCTCGTCCAGGATGAAGACGATGCCGTGGCGGTCGCACAGCTCGCGCACGCCCGCGAGGTAGCCGGGAGGCGGGGTCATGATGCCGGCGGTGCCGGGCACGCTCTCCAGGATGATCGCGGCGATGGTCCCGGGGCCCTCGAAGGCGATGGTGTCGGCGAGGTGGGCGAGGGCGCGCTCGCACTCCTCCGCCTCGGTGGTGGCGTGGAAGGGCGAGCGGTAGAGGAAGGGGCCCCAGAAGTGCACGACGCCGGCGGCGGCCGTGTCGGAGGGCCAGCGGCGCGGGTCGCCGGTGAGGTTGATCGCGGCGGCGGTGGCGCCGTGGTACGAGCGGTAGGTGGAGAGCACCTTGGCGCGCCCGGTGTGCAGGCGGGCCATGCGGACGGCGTTCTCGACGGCCTCGGCACCGCCGTTGGTGAAGAAGATCTTGTCGAGGTCGCCGGGGGTCCGCTCGGCGATGAGGCGTGCGGCCTCGGAACGGACGTCCACGGCGAAGCCGGGGGCCAGGGTGCAGAGGCGGGCGGCCTGCTCCTGGATCGCGGCGACGACCTTGGGGTGCTGGTGGCCGATGTTGGTGTTGACCAGCTGGGAGGAGAAGTCGAGGAAGCGGTTGCCGTCGTAGTCCCAGAAGTACGACCCCTCGGCCCCGGCGACGGCGAGCGGGTCGATCAGGGCCTGGGCAGACCAGGAGTGGAAGACGTGCTTCCGGTCGGCGTCCTTGACTTCGGCAAGGGTGTGCGGAGCGGGATGAGGGGTCATGTCGTCACGCTAGAAGTGTGCAGGTGGGGAGGGATATCGGCGGACTGTATGGGGGTGGGGGGCGGGTCTCGGCAGTCTGTCTGCGCCGGGCTGCCGGATCGCTTCATTGACAGCATCCTGTCGATACGACAGAATGCTGTCGTATCGACGCTCGGCCGCTTCTCACATCTCTCGCACCTCTCCCACCTCACCGGAGGCGAAGAACATGAACGAGACGACGCACGACTCCCGACACGAATCCGCGCACGAAGCCGGGCACGGGGCCGGGCATGAGGCCGGGCACGAAGCCGGGCGTGGACGCGAGCACGAAGCCGGGCGGAAGCCGGTCCACCTCGCGGTCTACGACACGTACGCGGACTGGGAGACCGGTCACACCACCGCTCACCTCACCCAGCGCGGCCACCGGATCCGCACGGTCGGCCCGGCCGCCGGGCAGCCGGTGACCACCATGGGGGGCATGCGGATCCTTCCGGACCTGTCGCTGTCCGAGCTGCGGCCGCAGGACTCCTCGCTGCTGATCCTCACCGGAGCCTCCCTGTGGGACACGGGCGACGAGCTGGCGCCGTTCGCGGCGAAGGCGGCGGAGTTCCTGGCCGCCGGGGTCCCGGTCGCGGCGATCTGCGGGGCCACCGCCGGGCTCGCGCGGGCGGGGGTACTGGACGGTCGGGCCCACACGAGCGCGGCCTCCTTCTACCTGGTCCCGCAGCCGGGGTACGGCGGCGCCGAGCGCTACGTCGAGGCCGACGCGGTCACGGACGGGGACCTGATCACGGCGGGCCCGACGGAACCGGTGGCGTTCGCACGGGAGGTGTTCGCGCGCCTGGACGTGTACAAGCCGGACGTGCTGGACGCGTGGTACCGGCTCTTCCACGACTCGGACGAGAGCGCGTTCCCCGTACTGATGGCGGCCGCGGAGTCGGGCGATGCCTGAGCCCGAGCCTGAGCCCGAGCCTGAGTCCGCGTCCGTGTCCGCGTCCGAGCCTGAGTCCGTGTCCGAGCCCGCAGCGACGCCCGGGCCCGCATCCACACCCGAGCCCGGGCCCGGATCCCCGCGGGCCCGCCAGGACCTGCTGAGCCGCACCGCACTCGGGGTGTTCCGGCTGAACGGCCAGTTCCTCTCCGTCTCGGAGGAACTGGCCCGACCGGCCGGGCTGACCGCGGCCTGGTGGCAGGTGCTGGGCGCGGTGCTGCGCGAACCCCTCCCGGTGGCGGGCATCGCCCGCGAGATGGGCATCACCCGGCAGAGCGTCCAGCGCATCGCGGACCTGTTGGCCGCGAAGGGCCTGGCGGAGTACGTCCCGAACCCGGCCCACCGCCGGGCGAAACTGCTCCGCCCGACGGAAGCCGGCCACGCGGCGATCGCCCGCATCGACCCGGGCCACGCCTCCCTGGCCGGCCGCCTGCAAGCCGAACTGGGCGAAGCCGCCTTCGCGGAAACGGCCCGGGTGCTGGAACGCCTCTCGGCGGCCCTGGACGCCGTGGCCCAGTCGCCCGATCCCGCCGACCCGGCCGACCCGGCCGACCCGGCCGACCCGGACGGCGTTTGAGTCAGCGCGAACATCCTTCCCACGCAGTGGTGTTGGAGCTCTCAGGTATCCCTCGTCATACCTGAGAGCTACGTGCGAACACGGCTCCCCAGCGTGACGCCGACGACGGATCCTGATTTCTAACTTCGGATCAAGAGAAGAGCGCAGAGGGCTCTTCCGGACCGAAGGAAGACACCATGGCGGCGGCGCGGACGACGGGAACGACGCGAAGGACCGGCACGACGGGCGGCAATGGCGGCCGCGCGCGTCGCACCCTGATGGCCGCCCTCGTCGCCGCGGCCGTCATATTCCCGGTCTCCGCCGCGGCCTCCGTGGAGGTTCCCGCTCCCCCGCCCGCGACATTCGCCGAGGACGCCACACCGCACAGCCGGTACGCGGCCAACAGCGCCGGCCTCGCCGAGGCGGCCCGGATGGCCGAGGAGGCCGGCCGGACGGGCCGGGCCGCCAAGCTCCGCGCCATGGAGGCGGCCGGCACGGCCCGGTTCCTCGCCTTCGACGGCCGTGGCAGGGGGCGGGCCGTCGAGGTGCTCGGGGAGTTGGAGACCGCCGACCGGATCGCCGTTCTGGTGCCCGGCTCCGATACGACCCTGGACACCTACCAAAGGTTCCGTGCCGGGGCCGTCGCCCTCCAGCAGCGCCTCCAGGCCGAGCATCCGCGCTCCGCCGTGGTGGCCTGGCTCGGGTACGACACCCCCGGCACGGTCAGCACGACCGTCCTGACCGCCGACCGCGCGGACGAGGCAGCATCCGAACTGGGCCCCTTCCTGGACCGGTTGACCGGCATGACCGCGCCCGGCTCACGGCTCTCGCTGCTCTGCCATTCGTACGGATCCGTGGTCTGCGCCCGTACGCCGACCGGGCCCGCGGTCACCGACATGGCACTGTTCGGCAGCCCGGGCACGGGAGCCGCGTCCGCCGACGAGCTGCCGACGGGCGCCCGCGTGTGGGCCGGGCGCGGCGCCGGGGACTGGATCGCCGACGTCCCGCACGTGCGGCTCGGCGGGATCGGCTTCGGTGCCGATCCCGTCGACCCCGCCTTCGGAGCCAGGGCGTTCGCCGCCGGTACCGGCGGGCACAGCGACTACCTGAGGCCCGGCACCCGGTCCCTCGACAGCCTGGCCACGATCGTCCTCGGCGCCGCCGACTCCGTTGCCGGCGCCCCCGGCACCGGCACCCCCGCGCCCACCACCGTCTCGGAGGACCGCCATGCGTGAGCTCCGCGCCCGATGGGCCGTTCTGGCCGCCGGGATCGATGCGGGCACCCCCGCCGAGCGGGACCGGAGCGTGGACGCGCTGCGGGCCGTCGCGATCCTGGGCGTGGTCTTCGGACACTGGCTCGTCACCGCGCTGACCACCGCCGACGGCGGGTTGAGCACCACCAGTCCGCTGGCGCACATGCCCCGGCTGGCGCCGCTGTCCTGGGTGTTCCAGACCCTGGCCGTCTTCTTCCTGGTCGGCGGTCATGTCGCGGCCAAGGGTTACGTATCGGCGCGGGCCCACGGGTCCTCGTACCGCACGTGGGTGGGGCAGCGGCTGGGGAGGCTCTTCCGTCCGGTCGCGGCCGTGCTCGTGCTGTGGGCCCTGGTCGCGGCGGGCATGCTGATCGGCGGTGTGGAGCTGGGCACCGTGCGGACGCTGCTCAGGCTGGTCCTGTCGCCGCTGTGGTTCCTGCTGGTGTTCGCCGCGCTCACGGCGGCGACGCCGCTGGTGGCGCGACTCAGCCCGGTGTGGCCGTCGGCCGTGGTGGCGGGGGTGGACGTGTGGCGGTTCGGGTTCGGCGGGCCCGAGTGGGTCGGCTGGGTGAACGTGGGCGCCGGCTGGCTCGTCCCGTACACCCTGGGCGCCGCCTGGGCCTCCGGCTCGTTGGCCGGCCGACGCACGCCGGCCCTGCTCCTGGGTGGGGGAACCGTGGCCACTGCCGCGCTGGTCCTCTGGGGCGGGTATCCGGCGTCCATGGTCGGTGTCCCCGGGGCCGCCGTCTCGAATCTGAACCCGCCGACGCTCGCCGCGGTCTCCTTCGGCCTGGCCCAGTGCGGGCTGGCGCTGCTCGTGCGCGAGCCGCTGGCACGGGCCATGCGGCGGCCCGCCGCGTGGGCGAAGGTGGCCCTGGTGAACCTCTCCGCGATGACGGTCTTCCTGTGGCACCAGACGGCCATGATGGCGGTCACCTCCCTCGGGCTGCTCGTGTCCGCCGATCTGCCCGGGTTGCACACGGTGCCCGGGTCGCCGGGCTGGATAGCGGTCCGCCTGCTGTGGCTGCCGGTGTTCGCCGCGGCGCTGACGCTCTGCTGGGCCGCGTTCCGCAGCTACGAACAGGGCGCACGCCTCCGGCGGGGCTCGGACCGTACGGTCCCGGCCTCCGGCCCCCCGGCCTCCGGCCCTTTCCGGCCCTCCCGGCCCGCCGGGCCCTCGCGGGCGGGGCGGGGCGTCGGCGCCGCCCGTGGGCACCGGGCCCCGCGTGCTCATTCCCCCGGGAAGGGAGTCGCTCATGTCTAGGCTGGCCGGTGTGATCCGACAGCCCGCGCCTCCGACCGACCGTCCGCAGCCCGGCAACGCCCGGGGAGACATCAACGGCGGTGCCCAGGGGGATGGTTCGTCGGGGTTGCTGACGGTGGCGACCGAACTGTCCACCCTGCGCCGGGATCCGCTTCCCCCGCTGTCCCGGCCTCGCTGGCTGGCCCGGCTGCCCCATGTGCTGGTCGTCTACCTGGCGTTGTTCTTCGGCTTCCTCACCACGGAGCAGCTTCAGGACCACTACCACGTCACGGGCGGTCCACCGCAGGTGCTCGCGATCACGACGGGCGTCTCCATAGCCCTCGCGATGTTCCGCCCGATGGCGGCGTGGTGGCTCGGGCTGCTCTCCGCAGGCCTCATCGCCTGGTTGATCCACGACCAGGTCGGGCAGGGGCAGACCTGGCCCTGGATGCCGGGTGGGATGTTCGCTTTCGCCCCGCTGGTGCTGCTGGTCGCCCTCAGGGTGCCGGCCCGGGTGACCGTCTGGGTCACCGGCATCTCGCTGGCCCTCACCGGGCTCGCCGAGCTGGCCTTCAAGCCGGAGCACAGCGCGACCACGATCCCGAGTACCGCTCTCCTCTTCGGGTTCGTCGGCCTCCTCGGCTACGCGCTGCGCGCCCTGCGCCTGGCCCGCGGCGAGCTGGTCCAGCAGGAGACCCTCACCGAGGAGGAGCGGGCCCGGCGCACCCTCCTGGAGGAGCGCAGCCGGATCGCGCGCGAACTGCACGACGTGGTCGCGCACCACATGTCCGTCATCTCCATCCAGGCGCAGGTAGCCCCGCACCTCGTGGAGAACCCGTCCGAGGAGCTCAAGGAGAACCTGGCGGGCATACGGGAGAACGCGCTGGAGGCCCTGACGGAGCTGCGCCGGGTGCTGGGCGTGCTGCGCTCCGAGCAGCCGGACGATCTGGCGAACCCGCATCATCCGCAGCCCACCCTCGCCGAGTTGGACGGCCTCGTGGACAACGTGCGGGGGGCCGGGCTCGACGTAACCGTCGAAGTGGCCGGTGTCCGCAGGGCGTTGACTCCGGGCGTGGAACTGACCGCGTACCGCATCGTGCAGGAGGCACTGAGCAACTGCCTGCGTCACGCGCCCGGTTCGCGAGTGGAGGTCGGTATCGCGTACGGGCCTCGCGAGCTGCACTTGTGCGTCGCCAACTCCGTGCCGACCCGGCCGGTCCCGCCCTCGCACGGTGCGGGGCACGGGCTGCTGGGGATGCGGGAGCGGGCGGGCATGCTGGGGGGCGAACTGGCCGCCGGCCCGCGCCCGGAAGGCGGGTACGAGGTGACCGCCGTACTGCCGATGGACGCACCGGCCCCGCCCGGTGGCTCCTCCCCCGAGCCGAAGAGGAACTCATGACCACCCCGATCAAGGTGATGATCGCCGACGACCAGATGATGGTCCGGCAGGGCTTCACCGTGCTCCTCAACGCCCAGCCCGACATAGAGGTGGTCGGCCAGGCCGTGGACGGGGCCGATGCCGTGGCGAAGGTCGCCGAAATGGCGCCGGACGTGGTCCTGATGGACATCCGCATGCCGGGGATGGGTGGCATCGAGGCCACCTCCCTCATCACCGGCGCCCCGGGCTCCGAGGTGAAGGTGCTCGTGCTGACCACCTTCGATCTCGACGAGTACGTGTACGAGGCACTGCGGGCCGGGGCCTCCGGCTTCCTGCTCAAGGACGCGTCGGCGGACCAGCTCGCGGAGGCGGTGCGGGTGGTCGCGGCCGGTGAGGCGCTGCTGTCGCCGAACATCACGAAGCGGCTGATCACCGAGTTCTCCCGGTTGGGGGCGCCGCGCGCGCCGTCGCGGGCCCGTATCGACGAGCTGACCGGCCGGGAAACGGAGGTGCTCTCGCTCGTCGCCCAGGGCCTGTCCAATGCGGAGATCGCGGAGCACCTGACCGTGGCGGAGCAGACGGTGAAGACCCATGTGGGCCGGATCCTGGTGAAGCTGGGCCTGCGGGACCGCACGCAGGCGGCGGTCTTCGCGTACGAGACGGGTCTGATCCGTCCAACGGGCTACTGATCTGCCCCGGGTAGTACTTGAGAGGGACGCCGGGAAATCCCCATCTGCGGCGACGCGGGCTACGGGGCCGCGGACCTACGGTTCTGTTATGACCGAGACGACCACCGGGGGGACAGCCCGGACACCCGAGTTCCGACTGGCATCGGGGGTGATCGAGACCCTGCGCCAGGACCTCGTCACCAACGCCTTCGCCTACCGGCCGCTGCCGCTCCAGGAGACGCCCGGGCGGTTCGTGCGGCGCCTTCCCAAGGCGATACGCGCGCACTACCCGTGGACGCGGTACGCGATGGTGGGGGCACTGGCCCTCTTCGTCGTCGTGTTCACAGCGGGCTCGCAGTCGAGCTACCTCGGGGATGCCGGCGAGCTGCTCATGGGGATGATGGCCGCGGCCCCGGTCCTCATGACGCTGATCCGGCCGGTGGCCGCTTGGTGGGCGGCCGTCGCGCTGACGTTGGTGTTCGCCGCCCTCGGCAGTGACCAGAGCTGGCCGTGGACCCCCGGCAGCTTCCTCGCGTACATCGCGGTGATGGTCCTCGTCACCCTGCGGACGGGGCCCCGGGTGGCGGCCTGGATGTGGACGCTGACCCTCGCGCTCGGCTTCGCCCTCTCGGTGGTGTTCAGGAACGGCTACGGGTACGGGTACGGGACGAACCTGCCCGAGATGGCGGTGACCTCGGCCTTCGCCCTGGTGATCGCGAGCAGCATCCAGATACGCCGGCACGCCAGGGCGGAAGTGAGCGCGCAGCAGGAGGTCACGGCGGTCGAGCGGGACAAGCGGACGCTGCTGGAGGAGCGGACGACGATCGCGCGAGAACTGCACGACGTGGTGGCCCACCACATGTCGGTGGTGGCGATCCAGGCGGAGGCCGCACCGTACCGGGTGAAGAACCCGCCGCCGGAGCTGGAGGCGGCGTTCGTCACCATCAGGGAGAACGCGGTGGCAGCCCTGACGGAGCTGCGGCGGGTGCTGGGTGTGGTGCGCTCCGCGGACTACGAGGCGCCGGACGCCCCGCAGCCGACGCTGGCCTCGCTGGACGGGCTGCTGGCCAATGTTCGGGAGGCCGGGCTGAGCGTGGAGAAGACGGTGACGGGTGCGGTGCGGGAGCTGCCGCAGGGGGTGGAGCTGTCGGCGTACCGGATCATCCAGGAGGCCCTGAGCAACACGCTGCGGCACGCACCGGGCGCGGTGGCCTCGGTGGAGGTCAGCTACGTATTGGGCGGGCTGGGGATACGGATCGTCAACGAGGCGCCGACCGGGGATGTGCGGCCTTCACCCGGGGCGGGCCACGGGATCACCGGGATGCGGGAACGGGTGGCCATGCTGGAGGGGGAGATGACGGTCGGTCCGACGGCCGCAGGGGGGTTCGAGGTGGCGGTGTTCATACCCGTGCCTAGCCGTCCGGCTCCGGCCCCGGCGACGGCGCCCGAAGAGGGGCCGGCATGACGATCAGGGTGCTGATCGTCGACGACCAGATGATGGTGCGCGAGGGGTTCTCCGTCCTGCTCAACGCCATGGAGGGCATCGAGGTCGTCGGCGAGGCCGTCGACGGCCGGCAGGCCGTCGCGCAGGTGGCGGCGCTCCGGCCGGACGTGGTCCTGATGGACATCCGGATGCCGGAGATGAACGGGCTGGAGGCGACACGGGAGATCGTGGCCGCCTCCGCGACACCGGGAGCGGCCGACGCGAAGGTGTTGGTCCTGACGACCTTCGACCTCGACGAGTACGTGTACCAGGCGCTCAGGGCCGGGGCCTCCGGGTTCCTGCTCAAGGACGCGTCGGCCCGTCAGCTGGCTGACGGGGTACGGGTCGTGGCGGCCGGGGAGGCCTTGTTGGCGCCGTCGGTGACCAAGCGGCTGATAGCGGAGTTCTCGAAGCTCTCGGAGGTGCGCAGGTTCACCGATCCGGCGGGGGTCGGGGAGTTGACGGATCGGGAGACGGAGGTGCTGGTGCTGATCGCTCAGGGGCTGTCCAACGCGGAGATAGCCGACCGACTCGTGGTCGCCGAGTCGACGATCAAGACCCATGTGAGCCGGATCCTGGTGAAGCTGGGACTGCGTGACCGCACCCAGGCGGCGGTGTTCGCCTACGAGACCCGACTGGTCACCCCGTCGTAGGGTGCGGGGATGGGCTTTGATCCGTGGGACGCGGGGTTCGTCGCCGATCCTTATCCGGCGTACCGGGAGTTGCGGGAGCAGGGGCGGGCCCTGTGGTGGGAGGCCACGGGGCAGTGGCTGGTGCCGCACTACGAGGACGTGAGTGCGCTGCTGCGGGACCGGCGGCTGGGGCGGACCTATCTGCACCGGTTCTCGCACGAGGAGTTCGGCCGCCAGGCCCCGCCGGCTGAGCACGAGCCCTTCCACGTGCTCAACGGCAACGGTCTGCTGGACCTGGAGGATCCCGCGCACGCGCGGGTGCGCAGGCTCGTGGCGAAGGCCTTCACCCCGCGCACGGTGGAGCGGCTCGTGCCCGCCGTGCGGGGCCTCGCCGAGGGGCTGGTGGGGCGGCTGCTCGCGGACGGGGGCGGGGATCTGCTCACCGCCGTCGCCGAGCCGCTGCCGGTGGCCGTGATCGCGGAGCTGCTGGGGATTCCGGAGGCGGACCGGGGGCTGCTGCGGCCCTGGTCGGCGGAGATCTGCGGGATGTTCGAGCTCCGGCCCGACGAGGAGACGGCTCGGCGGGCGGTGCGGGCGAGCGTGGAGTTCAGCTCCTACCTGCGGGGCCTGATCGCCGAACGGCGGGCGCACCCCGGGGAGGATTTGATCTCCGGACTGATCGCCGCCCACGATGACGAGGGCCGGCTCAGCGAGCAGGAGATGATCTCCACCTGCGTGCTCCTGCTGAACGCCGGCCACGAGGCGACGGTCAACACGACCGTCAACGGGTGGTGGGCGCTGTTCCGCAATCCGGCCCAGTTGGCGGACCTCAGGCGGAATCCCGAAAAGTTGTCCACAGCTGTGGATGAACTCATGCGCTACGACACTCCCCTGCAGATGTTCGAACGCTGGGTGCTCGACGAGATCCGGATCGGGGACACCGTCATCCCCCGCGGGGCCGAGGTCGCGCTGCTCTTCGGCTCCGCGAACCGGGATCCCGCACGGTTCGCCGACCCCGACGTGCTGGACCTCGTACGGGCCGACAATCCGCACCTGAGTTTCGGGGCCGGGATCCACTACTGCCTGGGGGCGCCGCTCGCGCGCCGGGAGCTGGAGGCCTCGTTCGGGGCGCTGCTGGCGGACGGTGTCCCGCCACTGCGGCTCGTCGAGGAGCCGCGGTGGCGGGACGGGTACGTCATCCGGGGGCTGGAGCGGTTGCTGGTCGAGTTCTGACCGTCCGGCGATGCCCCTAGGCCAGGAGGTCCCGGCGGCGCAGGGCCGTGAGGCCGGCGGCCGTCAGGGCGACGGCCAGGGCCGTCAGGGTCAGCAGCGGGACCCAGGCCAGGGATGAGGCGCCCGGGAGTTTCGGCAGGTGGGCGAAGGGCGAGAGGTCCAGGACCGACTGGGGGAGGTTCAGCGCGGGACCGATCCAGCCCAGCGCGAGCGCGGTCCCGGCTGCCGCCCAGGCGGCGACGGCGTACTGGGGGGCCGCGCCGTACAACAGCGCCGCGAGTGCTCCGATCACCCAGACCGCCGGGAGCTGCGCGAGGGTGGCGCCGATCGTCCCGGGCAGGTCCTGACCGTGCCCGATGCCCAGGCCGAGCCCCGCCAGCAGCAGGATCAGCGCCGATCCGCCGAAGGCCACGACCAGGTGGCCGCCGGCCCAGCGCAGTCGGCCGACCGCGTTCGCCAGCAGCGGTTCGGCGCGCTGCCCCGACTCCTCGCCGCTCAGGCGCAGCACCGAGGCGACGATGTACAGGGCGGCGATCAGCCCGAACATGCCCGCCATCGTGGCGAGGAAGGCGTCGGTGAGCCCGCTCTGCCCGCCCATCCGCTCGATGATCTCCCGGGTCTTCTCGTTGCCGCCGACCAGGTCGGCCGCGCCGTCCGCCATCCCGCCGAAGACGACCCCGGCAATCAGGAAGCCCGAGCTCCAGCCGATGACGCTGCCGCGCTGGAGCCGCCAGGCCAGCGCGCCCGCCGTGCCCAACCGCCCCTCGGCCGGCCCGGGCCGGGCCGGGAGGAAGCCCATGCCCAGGTCGCGCCGGCCCGCCAGGGCGTAGGCCGCGCCCGCCTGCGCCATGCCGGCCGCGGCGAGCAGCGCGAGCACCCACCAGCGGGTCGGGGCGAAGGCCCGTACGTTCTCCACCCAGCCGAGCGGCGAGAGCCAGGTCAGCGGCGAGGTACCGCCCGCCGTACCCGCGTCGCCCGCCGCCTTCAGCACGAAGGCGGCGCCCAGCACGGCGGCCGCGAGCCCCTTCGCGGCGCGGGCGCTCCCGGTCAGCTGGGCGGCGACGGCGGCCGTGCCCGCGAAGAGCATCCCGGTGCCGGCGAGGGCCGCCCCGAGGGCGAGCGCGCCACCCGCGCCCTGCCCGGCGAGCGCGAGCGTGACGAGCAGGGCCACGCAGGTGTTGGCGACGAGCGCGGTGAGCAGGGCCGCGGTCAGCGGGGCCCGCCGCCCCACCATCGCCGCGGAGAGCAGCTCCTGACGGCCCGTCTCCTCCTCCTCGCGGGTGTGCCGGACCACGATCACCAGGCTCATGGCGGCCGCGAGGACCGCACCGTAGACGCCGGTGCGCCAGGCGGTCAGGCCGCCGAGGGAGTCGCTGAAGACGGGCCCGTACAGGGCGCGCATCGAGCTGTTGGCGTTCATCGAGGCGGCGGCCGCGGCGCGTTCGGCGGCGGTGGAGTACACGCTCCCCAGCGCGCCGGGCATGCTCGCCACCAGCAGCGTGGTGCCCAGCACCCAGACCGGCACCATCACGCGGTCGCGGCGCAGGGCGAGCCTCAGCAGGGTTCCGGTCCCGGCCAGCCGGTCGTTCCTCATCGCGCCGCTTCTTCCGTGCTCTGGGTGTAGTGCCGCAGGAAGAGTTCTTCGAGGGTGGGCGGCGTCGAGATGAGCGACCGCACCCCGGAGGCGGTGAGGGACCGCAGTACGGCGTCCAGCTTGTCGGTGTCGGCCTGGAGGCGGACCTTCAGCCCCCGTACCTCGACGTCGTGGACGCCCGGCAGGTGCGCGAGGCCGTTCGGCGGGCCGGCCAGCTCGGCGCTGATCGACGTACGGGTGAGGTGGCGCAGTTCGGCGAGGGTGCCGGTTTCCACCGTGCGGCCCGCGCGGATGATGCTGACCCGGTCGCAGAGGGCCTCGACCTCGCTGAGGAGGTGCGAGCTGAGCAGGATCGTGCGCCCGGCGGCGCGCGCCTCGGCGACGCAACCCTGGAAGACCTCCTCCATGAGCGGGTCGAGGCCGGAGGTGGGCTCGTCGAGGATGAGCAGTTCGGCGTCGGAGGCGAAGGCGGCGACCAGGGCGACCTTCTGCCGGTTGCCCTTGGAGTACGTGCGCCCCTTCTTCGTGGGGTCGAGCTCGAACCGCTCCGTGAGCTCGGCGCGGCGGGCCCGGTCGAGGCCGCCGCGGAGGCGCCCGTACAGGTCGATGACCTCGCCGCCCGAGAGGTTGCGCCACAGCGTGACGTCCCCGGGGACGTAGGCGACGCGGCGGTGGAGGGCGACGGCGTCGGCCCAGGGGTCCCCGCCGAGGAGTTCGGCGGTGCCGGAGTCGGCGCGCAGCAGGCCCAGCAGGACCCGGATGGTGGTGGACTTGCCGGCGCCGTTGGGGCCGAGGAAGCCGTGGACCTCCCCGGTGGTGACCGCGAGGTCGAGTCCGTCCAGTGCGTGGGTGCGGCCGAACGCTTTGTGGAGTCCGGCGACCCTGATGGCCTTCGTCATACTTCCGAACGTACGCGACTTTCACAAAATTGTGAACTTAACGAATCGTATAAAGTTTGGAGGGTGGCGGAAGAGATGACGGAAGAGACGGCGGTACCGGCGGCACGGGACGAGGAAGCGGTCTCCCGCTTCGTGGAGCGGTTCGCGGCGCAGCTGACCGACGCGGGCATGCAGCGGATGGCCGCGCGCGTCTTCGCGCAACTGCTGGCGAGCGACGGCGGCGCGATGACCTCGGCCGAGCTGGGCGAAGCGCTGCGGATCAGCCCAGCGGCGGTGTCGGGGGCCGTCTCCTACCTGACCCAGGTCAACATGGTCAGCCGCGAGCGCGAGCCCGGCTCCCGCCGGGACCGGTACGTGCTGCACAACGAGCTCTGGTACGAGACCTTCACCCGGCGCGACCAGGTCCTGACCCTGTGGGAGAAGACCCTGCGCGAGGGCGCGGCGAGCCTGGGCGCCGACTCCGCGGCGGGGGCGAGGGTCGCGGAGACGGCGGAGTTCTTCGAGTTCATGCAGAAGGAACTCCTCGGCCTGCTGGACCGCTGGCGCACCCACCGCGCCACGCTGAACCCGAGCCCCTGACCCAGAGCACCTGACCCCGGCGCATCTGACCCCGGGCACCTGACCCCGGGCAGCCCCGGCCCCCCGACCCCACCCGGGGCCGGGAGCGGCCCCCGCGGGCCGGTCACCGCCGGCGCGGCACCGTCAGCCCCCACGCGTCCGGCCGCAGCGTCCACGTGCGGCGCCTGACCGGGCCGGTCACGGCCTGGTCCGCCCGATAGCGGAAGTCCGGCCCCGACACCGTCACCGACCGCACCCGGGCCACCCGCGGCCCGCCCGTGCCACCGCCCCCGACACCGGATCCCGATCCGGCCCGGACCACCACCTCCGCCAAGCCCTCCCGCGCCACCACCGACACGTCGAGCACCGGCTCGTCCAGGTCCGCCAGCAGCACCCCGTCCGCCTCCACGCGCAGCCCGCCGCCCACGGGCGGGCGCACCAGGGTCCGTACGAGCGAGCGGTACGCGTTCCACACCGACGGGGCCGCCGGACGGGCCCCCGACCGCTCGGGCGAGGCGATCCTCAGGTCGCCCAGCACCACCCCGTCGCTGTCGTCGACCAGCAGGTCGCAGAGCCGGACCACGCCGTCCAGGACCGCCCGCGCCGCGGAAACGGCCGAAAGCGGCACGCCGAGCGATCTCGCCAGCACCAGGGACCCCACGGGCCCCACGGGAATCAGGGAGACCACCCCGCCCGACAGCGCCCGCTCCCGGTGCAGCAGCCCGACGGCCCGCACCAGAGCCCGGTCGTCGCCCACGATCACCGGCCGCCTTTGACCCCGGCGGGCAAGAGCCCGCGCGAACTCCTCCCGAGAGTCGGGGAGGCAGATCTTCGCCGCCGCGCCCGCTGACAACACATCTTTCGCGATCCGCACGGACTCGCCGTCAAGACGGCGGGCGACCGGGTCGACGAGCACGAGCAGGCCGCCTACCGGCGCGCCCGCGTGGCTCATGGTGGGCTCTGGAGCCGACACCTCGGTCCTTCCTCGGGTAGCATCTTTGTGCAAGAGGCCCTTGCGCTATTGCGCCAGGGCCTTCGTCTATTCCGGGGTACCGGTCCGACGGCTCAGCCTGCGGTGTACATCGTCGTACGCCCCCTGACCTTGGACATGCCCCATCCGGAAGAGGTGTACGCCTGTGCCCGCTCTTGTGCTGCTCGGAGCTCAGTGGGGTGACGAGGGCAAGGGAAAGGCCACCGACCTGCTCGGTGGATCCGTTGACTATGTAGTGCGCTACCAGGGTGGCAACAACGCCGGCCACACGGTCGTCGTGGGTGACCAGAAGTACGCGCTGCACCTTCTCCCTTCCGGCATCCTCTCCCCCGGATGCACCCCGGTCATCGGTAACGGTGTCGTCGTCGACCCGGCCGTCCTGCTCTCCGAGCTGCGCGGCCTGAACGAGCGCGGCATCGACACCTCCAAGCTGCTCATCAGCGGCAACGCGCACCTGATCACGCCGTACAACGTCACCCTCGACAAGGTCGGCGAGCGCTTCCTCGGCAAGCGCAAGATCGGTACGACCGGCCGCGGCATCGGTCCGACCTACGCGGACAAGATCAACCGCGTCGGCATCCGCGTCCAGGACCTCTACGACGAGTCGATCCTCACCCAGAAGGTCGAAGCGGCTCTGGAGGGCAAGAACCAGCTCCTCGCGAAGCTGTACAACCGCCGCGCCATCGAGTCCGCCGCGATCGTCGAGGAGATGCTCCAGTACGCGGACCAGATCAAGGGCTACGTCGCCGACACCACCCTGATCCTCAACAACGCGCTGGACGAGGACAAGGTCGTGCTCTTCGAGGGCGGCCAGGGCACCCTGCTCGACGTCGACCACGGCACGTACCCCTTCGTCACCTCCTCGAACCCGACCGCGGGCGGCGCCTGCACCGGTACCGGTGTCGGCCCGACGAAGATCAGCCGCGTCATCGGCATCCTGAAGGCCTACACGACCCGCGTCGGCGCCGGCCCGTTCCCGACCGAGCTGTTCGACCAGGACGGCGAGGACCTGCGCCGCATCGGTGGCGAGCGCGGTGTGACCACCGGCCGTGACCGCCGCTGCGGCTGGTTCGACGCCCCGATCGCGCGCTACGCGACCCGCGTCAACGGCCTGACGGACTTCTTCCTCACCAAGCTGGACGTGCTGACCGGCTGGGAGGAGATCCCGGTCTGCGTCGCGTACGAGATCGACGGCAAGCGCGTCGAGGAGCTCCCGTACTCGCAGACGGACTTCCACCACGCTAAGCCGATCTACGAAAACCTGCCCGGCTGGTCCGAGGACATCACCAAGGCCAAGACCTTCTCCGACCTGCCGAAGAACGCGCAGGCGTACGTGAAGGCGCTGGAGGAGATGTCGGGCGCCCCGATCTCCGCGATCGGCGTCGGCCCGGGCCGCACCGAGACGATCGAGATCAACTCGTTCCTCTAGACGGCACCCCCGACGGGGGCGGGCCGCGCACACCGCGCGCCCGCCCCCGTCGGCGCATCCGCGGGCGCGGGACCCGGCCCTACCCCCGCAGCCTGATGCCGTGGCGGGTGGCCAGGCGGTGGATCTCGAAGACGGCGACGGCCGTGGTGGCGAGCGCGCCGCCGACGGGCAGCCACGGGTGGTCGGAGGGGCCGCTCGCCGAGAACAAGGAGCCCTGGATCACCAGCTCCCAGGCCAGGACGACCGTCAGCAGGGCCGGGAGCGCCTGGTGGACCTCCACCGTGCGGAACATGTGCCGGGATATCGCGGGCACGGCGAACCAGACGAAGGCGGCGCCCCGGCCCGCGACGACGACGCACCCCAGGAGGGCCAGGACCGACCACGCGGAGCCCACTCCGTAGGTGGAGACGACCAGGAGCATGCCGACCACCCCGCCGGCGGCCGGCACGATGTGCCCGAGGAAGGCGGCCACCGCGATCAGCGGCCCGCGCAGTTTCGCCCTCATCCGCGTCCGCCGCACGGGCCTGGCGCAGGCGATGAAGACGCCGACCACGAGCGGCACGCCGGCCAGCAGCAGCACCGGCGTGATCAGCAGCTTGACCAGGCCGTCCAGTGCCCAACGTGCGATCCAGTCGCCCTCGTGCCGCATCAGGGCGGGCGCCCTCAGGAAGAGCGCGATCCCCAGACCGCCCCAGAACCGGAACCCTTGCAGGACCCGGACGTACCGGTCGTTCAACACGGCGTCCCGCGGCGGCTCCATGAACCGCCGCACGAGTAACCGGTCCCTGCTCTCCCGTACCGGCGCCTGCCGGGCCCCCGCTCCCATGCCGTGATGCCGGCAAAGCCGCCCGGTGGAAGACACCGTTCCAAAGGTATCCAGAGGTATCCGGAGGCATCCGGAGGCATCCGGAGATCGCCGGAAGGAAGATCCCCGGAAGATCTTCCCGGATTCCTGTCACACTCCCGCGATCCGAAACGTCAGTGCTGTGTGGCCGCCAGACCGGTGGCCAGAAGGAGAGCAGCAGCCATGACGAAGACCCACATCTCCCGGATGCCCAACCCCGGTGAATTCGTCCCCGAGCTCGCCGACATCAGCGCCGCCCTCTTCCGGGCCACGGGCAACCGCTCCGTGCCGCGCGCCACGATGAGCCTCGTGCACCTGCGCGCCGGGCAGATCGTCGGGAACACCTACCTGACCATCCTGAACACCGCGTTCCTGCGCAAGGCCGGGGAGTCCGAGGAGCGCATCACCGCCGTCTCCTCGTGGCAGGACGCGCCCTACTTCAACCACGCCGAGCGGGCAGCGCTCGCCCTGGTGGAAGCCACCCTCCAGCCCGCCCCGCACGGCAGGGAGCGGGTTTCGGACGAGCTGTACGCCGAGGTGGCGAAGCACTACGACGAGAAGGCGCTGGCCACCCTCACCATCGCGATCGGTCAGATCAACTTCTTCATCGCCCTCGCGGTCATCGGCAAGCCGCAGCCGGTCGCCTCGCTCGCCGACGAGCAGTGGGACTGACCCCGATCGGGCCCGGGACGCCGCAGGGGCGGTGCGCGGGAGGCCGGTGCGGCCCGTGGTCCTACCAGGCCAGCTGGGAGATCTCCTCCGCCACCACCGCGCACGCGTCCGCGGCCGGGTCGATCAGCGGGAAGTGACCGATCCCGTCCAGCAGGGTCAGCCCGACCGTCTCCCCCGCCTTCGCGGCCGCCGCCACGTACGACTCCGCCACCGCCGCCGGGACGACGATGTCCTCCCGCCCCTGCACCACCGCCGTGGCGATGCCCGTCGGCAGCAGCGCCGCCGGGTCCGCGTACGGCAGGCGGGCCGTGAAGTGCGGGTCCCCGCCGAGCAGCTGGGCCGAGGCTCCGCCGCACACGCCCAGTTCCTCCGCCACCACGAAGTCCGCGATCGGGGCCAACGCCACCACGCCGCGCAGTTCCGGCGGGGAGGGCAGCCGCCACGGGGAGTCGGACGGGAGCACGTGGCGGGCGGCGGCCCACAGGGCGAGGTGGCCGCCCGCGGAGTGGCCGGTGACGACCACTCGGCGGACATCGGCCTGCGGGAGGGCCGTCGCCGTGAGGCCCGGGAGGGCGTCCATCGCGGCGGCCACGTCGTCGAAGGTCTCCGGCCAGCGGCCGGCGACCGGCCCCCCGGCGCCCTGGTGCGGCAGGGAACTCCCGCGCCGGTACTCGACATTGGCTACGGCGAAACCCTGCCTGGCCAGGAAGTCCGCGAGCGGGGTGACGTGTCGGCGGTCGTACGGGGCCCGCCACGCCCCGCCGTGCAGGAGCACCACCAGTGGGGCCGGCCCCCGTCCCGCATCACGCGGGGCGTAGAACTCGACGACATGGTCGGGGTGTTCACCGTACGAAGCCGTCGAGTCCGGCGCGACGGCCGGATGGGAGAAGGCCGAGGCGGCCTCGGCGGCGTCCCGTTCCACGGCGGCGGGGTCCGTCATCGGCTCAACCTCTCGGTAACGCGTGGGACAGCGGGGACAGATGTTCCGGTGGTCCGGCAGAGCGGGACCGTATCAGTCTGGAACACGGCGTTCCGTGCGAGGCCCGGAATGTGGAAGGGCGGGCGGAGCCGTAGCCCCGCCCGCCCCGCGCCGTGACGTTTCGCTACCGGGTCACCCGAAAATGTGACCCAGCGTGCGCGCGGCGCGCTCGGCGTCGGCGAAACCGACGTAGAGCGGAGTGAAACCGAAGCGCAGGACGTCGGGCGCCCGGAAGTCGCCGATCACTCCCCGGGAGATGAGCTCGCCCATGACCTCGCGGGCGTTCTCGGTGCGCAGCGACACCTGGCTGCCGCGCTCGGCGTGGCCGGTCGGGGTGACCGTTTCCACCTTGCCCCGCGGAACGTACGCCGCCACGCATTCGAGGAAGAAGTCGGTCAGCGCCAGGGACTTGGCCCGTACGGACTCCACGGAGACCCCGTCCCAGGCGTCGAGCGCCGCCTCCAGGGCCAGCATCGACAGGATGTCCGGGGTGCCGACGCGGCCGCGGCGGGCGCCGTCCGCCGGCCGGTAGTCCGGGGTCATCGCGAAGGGGTCCGCGTGCCCGTTCCAGCCGGGGAGGGGGGAGTCGAAGCCGGCCTGGTGGCGGGCGGCGATGTACAGGTACGCGGGGGCGCCGGGGCCGCCGTTGAGGTACTTGTACGTGCAGCCCACGGCCAGGTCGACGCCGTGGGCGTCGAGGCCCACGGGGAGCGCGCCGGCCGAGTGGCACAGGTCCCAGACCGTGATCGCCCCGGCCGCGCGGGCGGCGGCGGTGAGGGCGGGCAGGTCGTGGAGGCGGCCGGAGCGGTAGTCGACGTGGTTGAGGAGGACGACGGCGGTGTCGCCGTCGATCGCCCCGGCCGCGCGGCCCGGTTCCACGGGGACGACCGTGAGCCCGGTCATCCGGGCCGCGGACTCGGCGATGTAGCCGTCCGTGGGGAAGGTGGTGGCGTCCACCAGCAGCTTCGTCCGCCCCGGGAGGGCGAGGCGGGCGGCTCCGACGAGGGCCTTGAAGAGGTTGACGCTGGTCGAGTCGCCGACGACGACCTGGCCGGGGGCCGCGCCGACGAGGGGGGCGATCCTGTCGCCGATCCGCTCGGGGGCGGTCCACCACTCGCTCTCGTCCCAAGATCGGATGAGGAGTTCGCCCCACTCGCGGGAGGCGACGTCGGCGAGCCGGCCGGTGACCCCTGCGGGGAGCGCGCCGAGGCTGTTGCCGTCGAGGTAGACGACGCCGTCGGGCAGGACGAAGCGCTCCTTGAGCTTGCCGAGCTCGTCGGCGGCGTCCAGAGCGGCGGCCCGGGCCACAAGGTCCTGTGCGGCGGGGGCGGCGGGTATCAGGGTCTCGTCAGACATGGCTGCGGGCCGTCCAGAGCTCGGGGAAGACGTTCTTCGTCGCCCGCTTCTCCAGCCAGGTGACGCCGGCGGAGCCACCCGTGCCCGTCTTCGCGCCCATCGCGCGGCGGGTCGCCACCAGGTGGTCGTTGCGCCAGCGCCAGACCAGTTCGGCCACGTCGGTGAGGACCTCGCCGAGGCGGTGCAGGTCCGGGTGCTCCTCCGGGGCGGCGTACAGGCCCGTCCAGACGGCTTCGACCTCGGGAGAGGCCTCGTAGCGCAGGGAGAGGTCGCGGTTCAGGACCTCCGCCGGGACCGGGAACCCGCGGCGGGCCAGCAGGCGCAGCACCTCGTCGTACAGGCTCGGTTCCTGGAGGGCCTTCTCCAGCTCCGCGTGGACGCGCGGGGCGCCGCGGTGCGGGACGAGCATCGAGGAGGACTTCTCGCCGAGCAGGAACTCCATGCGCCGGTACATCGCCGACTGGAAACCGGAACCCTCGCCGAGGGCGGCCCGGTAGGCGTTGAACTGGCCCGGGGTGAGCTGGGCGAGCGGCCGCCAGGAGCTGTTGAGGGCCTCCAGCTCGCGGAGGGATCGTTTCAGCGCGTCCATCGCGACGGGGATCCGGTCCTCGCCGAGCGCGCGGGCGGCCGTCTCCCATTCGTGGACGATGACCGTGAACCACAGCTCCATGACCTGGGTCGTGACCAGGAAGACCATCTCGCCCGGATCGTCCGAACGGGGGTGCTGGAGGTGGGTGAGGACGTCCGCCTGGACGTAGTCCTCGTACGGGGTCGTGCCGGCGAAGTCGAGGTTCGGGGTGTCCGAACCGGCTCCGGAGGCATCAAGGGTGTTCGACATCGCTGTCTCCTCGACACGTGCTTCCGGGTAGCGGTCCGCTCCTTCCGTGAGGCAAGTGGAGCCCCGGTCCCCTGCCCGCATCGTAGGACACGGTCGGGGCGGGGCTCCAGCGGAGAGTGACACAGGTCACATCGGGCCCTGTGTCACACCCTTCGTGCGGACTCAGGCGGTCAGGACGTCGGCCGCCGTCGCGGAGGAGTCCCGCAGGAAGGTCGAGCAGCGCTCGTACTCCTCCTTCTCGCCGATCGCCTCGGCCGCGCGGGACAGCGCGTACAGGGCGCGCAGGAAGCCCCGGTTCGGCTCGTGCTCCCACGGCACCGGGCCGTGGCCCTTCCAGCCGGCCCGGCGCAGGGCGTCGAGGCCTCGGTGGTAGCCCGTACGGGCGTACGCGTACGACTCGACGGTGCGGCCGGCCTCGAAGGCCTCGTCGGCGAGGACCGCCCAGGCGAGGGAGGAGGTGGGGTGCGCGGCGGCCACCTCGACGGCGGGGGTGCCGGCGGCGATGGCCTCACGGCCCGGCTCGTCGGGGAGGTGGGTGGGGGCGGGGCCCCCGAGCAGGTTCTGGTGAATCGACATGCCCCCAGTCTGCCGGGCCCACCGCCCCGACGGCATCCGCCCCACCCGCTCGCGCGGGGTCAGCGCGTGTGCGTCCGCCGCATCCGGCAGGCGGCGAGGCGGATGCCGCCGTGGTCGGAGGCGGTGGCCGGTGCGACCGTACGGATGGACGCGCGGGCGGTCCGCATCCGGTTCCACCCGAGGTCGCCCGCGACGACGGGCGCGAACTGCCGGGACAGCGGCCGAAGTCCGGGCACGGACGCAGGCACGGGCGCGGACACGGGCGCGGGCGCGGACACGGGCGCGGGCCTGGACTCGCGCACGCCGTCGAACACCGGGGCCGGTGCTTCCGCCCCATCGAAGGACCGCCGCAGCCTGTCGAGCTCCAACTCGGCCTCCACCCAACCCTCCACGGCGCTCTTCCGGGTCAACTCCAGCTCCGTGATCCGCTCGGTGAGACGGGGACCGGGGGTCACCCCGTCGAAGGCCGGGCCCTTCCAGAGGCGCAGCGCGCCCCGCAGCCGGACGGCCGCCGTCGCGTACTCCCCGCGGGCCAGCGCGAGGTGTCCCGCGTCCGCCTCACGGGCGAACTCCCGTAGGTCGAGGCGGCCGCCACCGGTGTCGAGGCGGTAGCCGTCGGCCGTCCGTATGAGCGCGGTTTCCGCCGTACGGTCACCGCACGGGGCTACGGCCGCGGCCAGCCGTTCGCGCAGCCTGCGCACGACGGTCCGCAGCACCGGATGCGCCCGTTCCCGTGGCACTAACGCCCGCAGCTCCTCCGCGAGTACGTCGATCGGAACCACCTGGTCGGCGTGCGCGGCCAGGACGGCGAGGACCTGCCGCTCGGACGGTTCGGCAGGCGCGATGGGCACACCGTTCTCGAGAACGTTCAGCCTTCCGAGCACGTCAATGTCCACAATCTTCTCCCAGGCAGGCGGAGTCCGCGTCGGCACGGACTCGACTCGACTTGAAAAAACAGTATCGAGATTTTTGTTTCCGGCCATCACCGGCCCCCGGGGCGGGAGTTCCCCCGGAGGCGGGCGTGCGTACGGACGTCAGCCCGCGGAGAGCGCCTCCACGGGCGGCTCCGCGACGGACCGCGCCGCGCAGTCGCACGACAACTCCCCGTCCGGACCGTGCAGGGCCCTGGCACCGCGGCCCGGCGCGGTGTCGAGCCGGGCGGCCACGGCAGGGAACACCAGACTCTGCATCACCCCCGTGTAGAGCACCGAAACCTCGCGGTCCAGGTCCAGCGCGAGGGTCTGCGACATCACGTTGAGCCCCGCGAAGGCGCCGACCACCAGCCGTGCGGGCTGCGCCGGATCCACGTGCGGGAGCAACTCACCGCAGGCCTTGGCCTCCGCCATCAAGGCGGTGTGCAGGTCGATCCACTTCTGGTAGGGCGCCGCCCGGTTCAGTCTTCGGCAGCTCTCCTCCAGGGTGAGCCGTACGCTTCCGCGCGTCAGCACGTCGTGCCGCAGCCGGTGCGCGAAGACCATGCCGACGTCGACGAACTCCTGCGCCTTGAACTCCTGCGGGGTGAAGGGCGGGTGGATGCTCCCCTGGGCCTCGATCACCGCCTGCGCGATGTCTTCCTTCGAGGCGAAGTGGAAGTAGAGCGCGCCCTTGGTGACCTTGGCCAGCCGGGCTATGTCCGACAGCGTGGCGCCGTCGTAGCCCCGGTCCTCGAACACCACTGCGGCGGCATCCACGATCGCCCGGCGCGTACGCAGCGCACGGTCCTGCTTCACCTGCGGTCGATCAGTCCTCATCACGAACATACCCCCGTACGTTTTTGCGGACAGTCCACCCCATCCCGACGCCGCAGTCCACATGCGTCTCACCTCTGCACGGACCCCGTCTCCCTCCTCACGGGAAACACGAAGGGCCCGGCCGCCGTCGTGGGACGGGGGCCGGGCCCTTCGGAGTACTCGTACCCGAGCAGTACTACTTCAGCCGGGTTCCGGTGGAGCGCAGGTTCGCGCAGGCCTCGGCGACGCGCGCGGCCATGCCCGCCTCGGCGGCCTTGCCCCAGGTGCGCGGGTCGTACTTGGACTTCGTGCCGACCTCGCCGTCGACCTTCAGGACGCCGGCGTAGTTGCTGAACATGTGGTCCACGACCGGGCGGGTGAAGGCGTACTGGGTGTCGGTGTCCAGGTTCATCTTCACGACGCCGTTCTCCAGCGCGGTGGCGATCTCCTCGGCCGTGGAGCCCGAACCGCCGTGGAAGACGAAGTCGAACGGCGAGGCCTTGCCGAACTTCTCCGCGACACCGGCCTGGAGGTCCTTCAGGAGCTCGGGGCGCAGGACGACGTTGCCCGGCTTGTAGACGCCGTGCACGTTGCCGAAGGAGGCGGCCAGCAGGTAGCGGCCCTTCTCGCCCAGGCCGAGGGCCTCGGCGGTGCGGATCGCGTCCTCGACGGTGGTGTACAGCTCGTCGTTGATCTCGTGGCTGACGCCGTCCTCCTCGCCGCCGGTCGGGGTGATCTCGACCTCAAGGATGATCTTCGCGGCCGCGGCCTTGGCGAGCAGCTCCTGGCCGATGGCCAGGTTGTCGGCCAGGGTCTCGGCGGAGCCGTCCCACATGTGCGACTGGAAGAGCGGGTTCTGGCCCTTGGCGACGCGCTCGGCGGAGATGTCGAGCAGCGGGCGGACGTAGCCGTCCAGCTTGTCCTTGGGGCAGTGGTCCGTGTGCAGGGCGACCGTGATGTCGTACTTGGCGGCCACGATGTGGGCGAACTCGGCCAGGGCCACGGCGCCGGTGACCATGTCCTTGTTGTGCTGGCCACCCAGGAACTCCGCACCACCGGTGGAGATCTGGATGATGCCGTCGCTCTCGGCCTCCGCGAAGCCGCGCAGGGCAGCGTGCAGGGTCTGGGAGGAGGTCACGTTGATGGCCGGGTAGGCGAACTTGCCTGCCTTCGCCCGGTCGAGCATCTCGTTGTAGACCTCGGGGGTTGCGATGGGCATCTGTCCGCTCCTTGGATGTGCGGGGAGTGTGCTTATTACGGCCCTGACCTGGGGGCGACGTCATCGTCGCGCCTATCTTTCCAGACTCGGCGCGACCGTCCAGCCCACCTGCGTTCCGGTACGGGCACGGCCGGCCGGGACGTTTCACGTGAAACATCTCGGCCGGCCGGGAAAGACCAGGTCAGGACCTTGATCAGGACATCTCGGGACCTTGGTCGCAAGTAGTCCCGGAGCACCGGACGCCCGGTACCTGCACGCTGACGATCACCGCACGGGGAGAGGCCCGGGAGGGACCCGGGAGAGACCTAGGAAAGACCGAGGTCCTCGAGGCGGTAGCCGGTGAGGTACTGCAGGCCCGCTTCGGCGATGGCGTCGGCCGCGCCCCGGTCGACGATCGTGGCGACCGCGACGACCTCGCCGCCGGCCTCGCGGACGGCCTCGACGGCGGTCAGCGGGGAGCCGCCCGTGGTCGAGGTGTCCTCGACGACCAGGCAGCGCTTGCCCTTGACGTCGGTGCCCTCGATACGGCGCTGCATGCCGTGGGCCTTCTGCGCCTTGCGCACGACGAAGGCGTCCAGGCGCTGACCGCGCGCGGCGGAGGCGTGCAGCATCGAGGTCGCGACCGGGTCGGCACCCAGGGTCAGACCGCCGACGCAGTCGAAGTCGAGCTCCGCGGTCAGGTCGAGCATGACCTGACCGACCATCGGGGCCGCCTCGCCGTCGAGGGTGACCCGGCGGAGGTCGATGTAGTAGTCGGCCTCGCGGCCGGAGGAGAGGATCACCTTGCCGTGCACGACGGCCTTGTCCTTGATCTGCTGCAGAAGCGCATCGCGTACGTCAGTCATGGTCCCGAGCTTAATTGCGAGCTAGGAGAGCCGCCGCCAGGTCCACGTCGTGGAGATCTCCAGGGGATCCACCGGGGTGACCAGGCGCGGCAGCGTGTTCAGGCCGTTCGGCGGGCCGGACTGGGGCTCCACGCAGACGGCCTCGGGCTGCTCGTCGTAGACGACCACCCATTCGGCCCGGCTGGTGACCCGCAGTTCCAGTGCCCCGGGCCAGGTGAGGGTGACGTCGACCCCGTCCGGCATGCCGAAGCAGTCGTCCCAGGGGCCGGGCCGGGGCTCGATGCGGTGTCCGTTGGGGAGGTGGTCGGCGCCGCGCTCCTCCTGCCAGGCGGCCTCGAAGTAGACCTCCACGTCCCCGCCGCCGGGCGTGAGCTCGCGGAGGAACCAGGGGTGCCAGCCGGCCTGGGCCGGGAAGGAGTCCTCGTAGGTCTCGACGCCCATGGTGAGGGTCAGCGAGTCCTCGGCGAGCTCGACGATCTGGGTGACCTTGCCCGGGTAGGGCCACGGGTCGGCGAGGTCGTAGGTGAACACCGCGTCGGTGGCGGTGGCCCGGGCCCGGCGCCAGGGCGCGTCACGACCGAAGCCGTGGAGGGCGTGCGGGGGGTGGTTGACCGGCATCTGGTGGAGGGTGGCACCGTCGCGGAACCGACCGTTCTCGATCCGGCCGCACCACGGGACCATCGGGAAGGCCCCGTAGTGCGAGCCCTGGCGCAGCAGCTCGGTCCCGTCGATGCGCAGGCTGCTGATCCGGCAGCCGTTCTCCTGGTCGACGGTCAGCTCGGCGCCGCCGGCCTTCAGTTGCGTAGTCATGCGACCGAGATTAGGGGGTGTCCGGGGATGTCCCCCCTCAGCGACGGCGGCGCAGCGCCCGCCCGATGACCACGGCCGAGGCCAGGGCGAGGGCGGCGGCCGGTGCGATCCAGCGCAGGCCCGCCCCGGCGGTGGTGGCGGCCGGTGCGGGGACCGGGGCGTACCGGCCGCGCGGCGGCGCGTGGTCGACCTCCTCGGCGCTGCGGCCGATCATCGTCCGACGGGCGTGCGCGGCTTCGGCCGGGGGGCGGGGCGCGCCGTCGAGCTCGTCGAACTCCCCGGCGAGGAAGGGGTCGAGCGAGGACGGCACCACCGGTTCGACCGCGTCGGCCGAACCGGCTGCGCCGGGCTCGGCGGGTTCGGCGGGTTCGGCGGGTTCGGCGGGTTCGGCTGCCGCATCGGCTGCCGCATCGGCTGCGCCGGGCTCGGGGCGGTCGGCCGCGCGGGGTGCGGCCCGGTCGGCGGCGTCGGCTGCGCCGGGTGCGGCCCGGTCCGCCGCGCCGGGCAGGTCGTCCTCGTCGGGTGTGCCGGGCTCGGCCGTGCGGGCGGCGCCGGGCGCCGTGGGCTCGGCGAAGTCCGCTTCGGCTTCCTCGGCTTCGGCAACGGGGTCCGAGACGCCGGCGTCGTCCAGGTCCGCCGTGACGCCGCCGAGCGGCCCGGCACCGGGGCCGTCCGAGGCACCGGTGGTGGAGCGGCCGGGTTCCGCGGGTTCCGGGGCCGGGGAAGCCGGGCCCGGCGCAGCCGCAGTGGCGGCCAGGCGGGTGGTCGACCGGTCCAGGAGACGGCGTACGGCCGCGGCCGCGGATTCCGGGGTGAAGGCCGCGGCGCGGCCGTCGGCGGCGGCTTCGGCGGTGAAGTCCAGCCGGGTCCCGTCGCCCTGCGGGGTCAGCGTCACGTCGAGGGTGAGCTTGACCGTGCCGCTGCCGCGGACCTCGGTGCCCTCGCCTTCGAGGACGAAGTGGTCCGGGTCCCGCTCGGTCAGGGACAGCGCCCCCCGGTAGGTCACGGTGTGCCCGTCGACCCGGATCTTGAGGCGGCCCGCCAGCGGCCCGGTCGCGGTGTCGGCGTCCTGCTGGAGCCCCGGTACGCACCGGGCCACCCGGGCCGGGTCGCGCAGCACGGCGCGGAGATCGTCTGCGGGTACCGGAACGAACGCCTGATGCTCCATGCGGTCGAGCCTACCGACGACACCCGCTCACGGTCACGAATACCGCGGATGCGGCAGGGTCGACGGCGGCAGTCCCGGCACCCTGGTCCGTTCCGCGTCCCGCGCGGAGTCCTGCAGGGACCCCGTCGACAGCGAGCGCAGCCCCGGCGTGTCGCGGTCCACTCGCAGGGCCGGAGTCGCATCGCGGGCGGCGAGTACGAACCCCCAGTCCTGCGGCGGTGTGCCGGTCACGCCGAGCGGGGTGCGGTCGGGCCCCGCGGCGAAGCCCGAGAGGCGGCCGCCGGCGCTGTACGGCGCGGTGTGCAGCCCGGCCGCGCGCAGCGTGGACTCGACGGTCCAGTACGCCCGCGGCCTGGTGGCCACCGGTCCGGCGTGCACGGCGATCCGGCCGCCGGGGCGCAGGGCCCGCGCGGCCAGCCCGTAGAACTCCTGCGAGTACAGCTTCGTGCTGGGGGTGATCCCCGGGTCGGGGAGGTCGGAGACGATGACGTCGAAGCGGTCCTCGGCGGCCGGCCCCCGCAGCCAGCGGAAGGCGTCCTGGGTGACGACGCCCAGGCGCGGGTCCTCGTAGACCCCCGCGTTGAGCGCGGAGAGCATGGGGTCGGTACGGGCCAGCCGGACCACGCCCGGGTCGAGCTCCACGACGGTGACGGAGTCGACGTCCCGGTAGCGCAGCACCTCGCGGGCGGCCAGCCCGTCGCCGCCGCCCAGGACCAGGACCCGGCGGTGCGGGCCCGCCATCGCGGGGTGCACGAGGGCCTCGTGGTAGCGGTACTCGTCGTAGCCGCTGACCCGCAGCCGCCCGTCGAGGTAGAGGTCGAGGGAGCGCGGGGAGCCGGTCGCGGGCCCGGTGAGGACCAGTTCCTGCACGCCGGTCTGGACGGCGACGCGGACCTCCGCGCCGTAGACGGCGCGCCGGGCGATCCGCTCGAAGTCGCCGGCGAGGACGGTCGCGGAGGCGAGGACGGCGAGGACGGCGAGGTTCGCGGTGATCAGCAGCCAGCGGCTGCGCCGGCTCAGGTCGCGGCGGAACAGCCACAGCACCAGGACGCCCCCGACCGCCGCGTTGACGGTGCCGGTGAGCATGGCGCCGGTGAGCTGCCCGAGGAGCGGGAGCAGCAGGAAGGGGAAGGCCAGCCCGCCGACGAGGGCGCCCACGTAGTCGGCGGCGAACAGGTCGGCGACGGCCCCGCCCGCGTCCTGTCTGCGGATGCGCTGGATGAGGACCATCAGCAGCGGGATCTCCGCGCCGATGAGCACCCCGATGGCGAAGGAGAAGGCCACGAGCGCCGGGCGGGACTCCCCCAGCCAGGCGAAACTCGCGTACAGCGCCATGGCCGAGAGCCCGCCGAGGAGCGCCAGCGCGGCTTCGATGACGCCGAAGCCGAGGGCCGGGCGGCGGCGGAGCCGTTTGGCCAGCAGGGAGCCGACGCCCATGGCGAAGACCATGACGGACAGCACGACCGACGCCTGGGTGACGGAGTCGCCGATGAGGTAGGAGCCGAGGGCGAGCAGCTCCAGTTCGTACACGAGCCCGCAGGCGGCGCAGACGAACACCGTGGCCAGGACGAGGAGTCGGCCGGTCCGGGGCCGTACGGGCAGGGCGGACGGGACGGCCGACGCACCCCTCGGCTCCGGGGCCGGGAGCACCCGGCGCGGGACGGAACGGTCGATCATGAAGCGAACCGTACGTCACCACCCACTCGCACCCGGTCACCCACATGGGTGCAACTGGCGCACTGATCCACCCAGTTGGCGTAGCCGCGGCGCAGGCGCCCGCTCCCCGAACAGCAGAGCTAGAGCAGCGCGGGGGATTCCGCGGGCACGGGCGCCGGGGCGCCCATGCGCACGCCGACGCGCGTACGGGTGGCCACCAGTTGGCCCTCCTGGGGGTACGCGTGCCAGGTACGCCACCGCACCTGGCCCTCCCAGCGCTGCGCGAGCATGGCGGTGAACGCGTGCGGGCTGCCCGGGAAGGTTCCCGCTAGCCCGTTCGGGTGGTCCGCCACCAGTGCGAGCAGTTCCTGCGCCCGCCCCGCGAAGGACCCGCGGGAGAGGGTCTCGACCCTCGCGGCGAACTCGTACTCCCAGTCGCCCACCCGCTTCGCCACACCGAGCGGCAGCGGCGTGCTGCTGCCGGGCATGCAGGCGACCGTCTCCGAGCAGAGCACCTCACCCTCCTCCAGGAGCACCTGATGGGAGGCCCCGAGCAGACGCAACTCCACTTTGGCATGAGCCAGTTCGAGGTTCAGTACGGCCAGGGCGGGCAGCCGGTCCCGTCCCAGGGCCCAGGCGAGATCGGCGGCACGCGTGTCGGTGTAGGAGGTCTGGAGGGTCGTGAGCATGAGTCGGCTCCGCAAACGCGCGAGGGAGATGGGCCGGAGTCCGCCAGCGGTAGGCAACGGGTGGAGGGACACCGGCACGGGTCCACAGGAAGTCCAGGTAGGTCCGAGGACTGGTCTACTCAACCGAGGGAATCATGAAAGGCACGGCACTCACAGCGTTTTTACCCAACTTGACGGGGTTTACATCCCCCCGGGGGCTCCACAGTTCAGGTGTTCAACCGACCCCCGCCGGCGCGTCGTGGTGCGGTGGCGAACGAGAGGGCGCCCGGCGGTGTCCCGACCGCCGCGCGCCCTCCTCTCCGCGGTGCCCGCTGCCCCGTGTCAGCTGGAACCGCCGCACCCCCCGCCACCGCCGCCGCACGAGGACGACGAGCCGCAGGAGGAGGACGAGCCGCAGGAGGACGAGCCGCCGCAGCCGGAGGATCCCGAGTGGTTCCCCGCCCACCAGCTGCTGTTGCTGCCACTGCTGCCGCCCGAGCCGGAGCCCGAGTACCCCTGACGGAACGAACGGACTGCGATGGTCACGACGAAAGCGACGAGCAGGAGTCCGATCACAATGAAGACGAACGTCATGTCCGCCCCCTCTCTCACGCCCCGGTCCTCCCGGGGAGCGGGATCCCCTCGTCCCGCGTGCAAGGGGGATGCCCGCAGGCCACGCGGCCCAAAGCACACTTGAGCAAGTCCAGAGGTTGCCCCCAGGATGGCGCCCATGAGCGCACCCGTGGGCAGCGACCGCCCCTTCCTGAACCGCCGCCTCGCGGCCTTCGGCACGACGATCTTCGCGGAGATGTCGGCACTGGCCGCCCGCACCGGGTCGATCAACCTGGGCCAGGGCTTCCCCGACACCGACGGCCCGGCGGCCATCGCCGAGGCGGCCTCCCGCGCGGTCCTCACGGGTCTCGGCAACCAGTACCCGCCCGGCCCCGGCGTCCCGGAGCTGCGCACCGCGATCGCCGCCCACCAGCAGCGCTTCTACGGCCTGTCCTACGACCCCGACACCGAGGTGCTGGTCACCGCGGGGGCCACCGAGGCCATCGCCGCCGCCCTCCTGGCCCTCCTGGAGCCGGGTGACGAGGTCATCGCCCTGGAGCCGTACTACGACTCGTACGCGGCCTGCATCGCCCTGGCCGGCGCGGTCCGCGTCCCCGTCACCCTGCGCCCGCACGCCGGGGCCTTCGCCCTCGACCTGGACGAACTGCGCGCCGCCGTCACCCCGCGCACCCGCCTGCTGCTGCTCAACACCCCGCACAACCCGACGGGCACCGTCCTGACCGGCGAGGAACTGGCCGCGATCGCCGCCCTCGCCGTGGAGCGCGACCTCCTCGTCGTCACGGACGAGGTGTACGAGCACCTGGTCTTCGACGGCGCCCACACCCCACTGGCCGGCCTGCCGGGCATGCGCGAGCGCACGGTCACCATCTCCTCGGCCGGGAAGACCTTCTCCTTCACCGGCTGGAAGGTCGGCTGGGTCACCGCGCCCCCGGAGCTGATCACGGCGGTCCGCTCGGCGAAGCAGTTCCTCACCTACGTCTCCTCGGGCCCCTTCCAGTACGCGATCGCCGAGGCCCTCGCCCTCCCCGACGCCTATTACGACGGCTTCCGCGCCGACCTGGCCGCCAAGCGCGACCTGCTCTCCGAGGGACTCAGGGCGGCCGGCTTCGAGGTCTTCCGCCCCCAGGGCACCTACTTCATCACCACCGACATCACCCCGCTGGGCGAGAAGGACGGCCTCGCCTTCTGCCGCGCCCTGCCCGAGCGCTGCGGGGTCGTCGCCATCCCGAACCAGGTCTTCTACGACGACACCGCCGCCGGCGCCACCCAGGTCCGCTGGGCCTTCTGCAAGCGGACCGACGTGCTCCAGGAGGCCGTTGCGCGACTGCGCGGCCTCTAGGCGCATTCGTGCGTGCTTGCGAGGTGACTGAGGCCGATGTGAAGCTGACGGTGCGAACGTGCCCGAAGCCACTCACGACGCCGTGAGCGGAACCATCACGAGCCGAAAGTCGGGACACATGGCAACGGGCAGAGCGACGGTGACCTCGTCGCCCCTGGAGATCCGCGCGCTCAAAGTCGTCCGGTCGGCCGCGCCGACGAGCCTCATCGCACTCGCACTGTTCGCCGCCGTGCGCGGGGCCGGGGTGCTGGTGCTCGCCATCGGGTCCTGGTGGGCCGGGAGGTCTCCGCTGAAGGTGCTCGGGGCCTCCTGGGACTCCGTCTGGTACCTGAAGATCGCCGCCAACGGCTACGGGCGGACCCAGATGTGGCCCAGCACCCACGGCACCGGCAGCGGGCTGATCCAGAGCGACTTCGCCTTCTTCCCGCTCTACCCGACGCTGATACGGCTCCTCGGCTCCGTGCTGCCCGGCGGGCTCGTCCCCGCCGGGATCCTCATCGCCTGGGTGTCGGCCGCCGTGGCCGCCGTCGGCGTGTACAAGATCGGCGAGCGGGTCATCGGCCCGCGCGCCGGGCTGCTGCTCGTGGGGCTCTGGGCGGCCCTCCCGCACGCCGTGGTGCTGTCCCTGGCCTATACCGAGGCCCTGCTGGCCGCGCTCGCCGCCTGGGCCCTGTACGCCCTGCTGCGGGGCCACTGGCTGTGGGCCGCCGGCCTCGCCGTGCTCGCCGGGCTGACCCGGCCCACGGGGCTGGCCGTCGCGACCGCCGTGTCCGCCATGGCGCTGCACGCGATCGTCGTACGGAGATCCCGCGCGCCCGAGGTGTGGGCGGCCGGGCTGCTGGCACCGGCGGGCTGGGCCGCGTACGTCCTGGCCGTCGGGGTGCACGTGGGCGATCCCCTCGGCGGCTACTTCGCCGTGCAGCGGCACTGGGGGTCGAGGTTCGACTTCGGCGTCGGGGCGCTGCGCTCTGCGGAGCAGGTGCTGACCGGCGGGCACGTGCCGCTCGCCACCACCGTGACGGTGGTGCTGCTGGCCGCCGCGGGGCTGCTCGCGATGCTCCTCGTACTGGACCGGACCCCGCTGCCGCTGCTCGCCTACACCGGGATACTGCTGCTCATCACCTTCGGCGGGGCCGGCTACTTCGAGTCGAAGCCGCGCTTCCTGCTGCCGGCGTTCCCGCTGCTCCTGCCGATGGCCGCCGTGATGGCGAGAGCCCGGCCGCGCACCGCGATCGTGGTGACCGCGGTGCTGGCCGGGCTCGGTTACGGCTACGGGCTGTACCTGTTGCTGGTCGCCCGCGTACCGCTGTAGCCGACTAGTTGGTGTCGTCGCCTTCGCCGTCGTCCTCGGAGGAGTCGATCTCCTTCTCGAGGCCGAGCTGCTCGACGAGCCACTTGTCGAACTCGATGGAGGCGCGGACCCAGCTGACCGTGGAGGACACGAAGTGCTCCAGGTTGACGCCGGTGCCGATCAGCATCTGCGCCTCACCGATCAGACGGACCGAGCCGTCGTCGTGCGTGTGGCTGTAGACCTTGGGCCACAGGGTGCGGCGGTTCCAGTCGTCGATCGACTCGAGAAGCTGGGGCTTCTCGTCGATCTTGTGCGGACGGTCGTAGAAGGTCCGCACCGAGAAGACCTGCTGCTCGTCCTCGCCACGGAACATGAAGTACGTGCGGAAGTCCTCCCACGGCGCCGCGAGGTCGCCCTCGTCGTCGACGACGTACTTGAGCTCCATCTGCTCCAGCAGCTGCTTGACCAGATCCTGGTCGGGGACGACGGGGCCCGCCGGTCCTGAGGCCTGCGGTTCGGGCTGCTGCCCTCCGAAATTCGGAATCGAGGCCGGGTCGATGCTCACCGTGTTCTTCCCTTCGTGCGGATACATGCATCCTCCCCCATCCGTCCCACCCCGTGTCCAGCCCCGCAGGCTCGATCCGCGCAGGGCGGACAGGACCGGGCCGCCGTAAGGGTGAAGTTGTCCGGATCACCCTGGTCACGGCGGCCCGGAGGGCGTCACAGGGCCTTGCCGACCAGCAGGTCCTCGCCCGCCACGTCCACGCGCACGGTGTCGCCGTCGCGGACCTCGCCGGCGAGGATCTCCTTCGCCAGCCGGTCCCCGATGGCCGTCTGGATCAGGCGGCGGAGCGGCCGGGCTCCGTACGCCGGGTCGTTGCCCTTCTCCGCCAGCCAGGCCAGGGCCTCGGGGGTGACGTCCAGGGTCAGGCGGCGGTCGGCCAGCCGCTTGGCGAGGCGGCCGATCTGGAGCTCGGCGATGTGGGCCAGCTCGTCCGCGCCGAGGGCGGAGAAGACCACGAGGTCGTCGAGGCGGTTGAGGAACTCCGGCTTGAAACTGGCCCTGACCACGTCCAGGACCTGCTTCTTCTTCTCGTCCACAGGTGTGGACGGGTTCATCAAGAACTGGCTGCCCAGGTTCGAGGTGAGGATCAGGATGGCGTTGCGGAAGTCCACCGTGCGGCCCTGGCCGTCCGTGAGGCGGCCGTCGTCGAGGACCTGGAGCAGGACGTCGAAGACCTCGGGGTGGGCCTTCTCCACCTCGTCCAGGAGGACGACGGAGTACGGGCGCCTGCGCACGGCCTCGGTCAGCTGGCCACCCTCCTCGTAGCCCACGTACCCGGGCGGGGCACCGACGAGGCGGGCCACGCTGTGCTTCTCGCCGTACTCCGACATGTCGATGCGGACCATGGCCCGCTCGTCGTCGAAGAGGAAGTCGGCGAGGGCCTTGGCCAGCTCGGTCTTGCCGACGCCGGTGGGGCCGAGGAAGAGGAAGGAGCCGGTCGGGCGGTCCGGGTCGGCGATGCCGGCGCGGGTGCGGCGCACGGCGTCCGACACGGCCCGCACGGCCTCGGTCTGGCCGATCAGGCGGCGGCCCAGCTCGTCCTCCATGCGGAGCAGCTTCTGGGTCTCCCCTTCGAGGAGGCGGCCGGCCGGGATGCCGGTCCAGGCGCCGACCACGTCCGCGATGTCGTCGGGGCCGACCTCGTCCTTGACCATGCTGTCCTTGGCCTTGCCGGCCTTGGAGGCCTCCTCCTCGGCCTCGGTGGCCTCCGCGAGCTCGCGCTCCAGGGCGGGGATCTCCCCGTAGAGCAGCTTGGAGGCGGAGTCGAAGTCGCCGTCGCGCTGGGCGCGCTCGGCCTGCCCGCGCAGCTCGTCCAGGCGCTCCTTGAGCTCGCCGACCCGGTTGAGGGACTGCTTCTCCTTCTCCCAGCGGGCGGTCAGGCCGCGCAGCTCCTCCTCCTTGTCGGCGAGGTCCTTGCGGATCTTGTCGAGGCGTTCGCGGGAGGCCGGGTCGGACTCGTTGTTCAGCGCCAGCTCCTCCATCCGCAGCCGGTCGACGGAGCGCTGGAGCTCGTCGATCTCCACAGGCGAGGAGTCGATCTCCATGCGCAGTCGGGACGCGGCCTCGTCGACGAGGTCGATGGCCTTGTCCGGGAGGAAGCGGGAGGTGATGTACCGGTCGGAGAGGGTCGCGGCGGCGACGAGCGCGCTGTCGTTGATGACCACCTTGTGGTGGGCCTCGTAGCGGCCCTTGAGTCCGCGCAGGATGGCGATCGTGTCCTCGACGGACGGCTCGGCGACCAGCACCTGCTGGAACCGCCGCTCCAGCGCCGGGTCCTTCTCGATGCGCTCGCGGTACTCGTCGAGGGTGGTCGCGCCGACCATGCGCAGCTCGCCGCGGGCCAGCATGGGCTTGAGCATGTTGCCCGCGTCCATGGCGGAGTCGCCTCCGGCGCCCGCGCCGACGACGGTGTGCAGCTCGTCGATGAAGGTGATGATCTGGCCTTCGCTCGACTTGATCTCGGCGAGGACCGTCTTGAGCCGCTCCTCGAACTCGCCGCGGTACTTGGCTCCGGCGACCATGGCGCCGAGGTCGAGGGAGACGAGGCGCTTGTTCTTGAGGGACTCGGGGACGTCGCCCTTGACGATGCGCTGGGCCAGGCCCTCGACGACGGCCGTCTTGCCGACGCCGGGCTCGCCGATGAGCACCGGGTTGTTCTTGGTGCGGCGCGAGAGCACCTGGACGACGCGGCGGATCTCGTGGTCGCGGCCGATGACCGGGTCGAGCTTGCCGTCGCGGGCGGCGGCCGTGAAGTCGGTGCCGAACTTCTCCAGGGCCTTGTACTGGCCCTCGGGGTCGGGGGTGGTCACCCGCCGGCCTCCTCTCGCGTTCTGGAAGGCGTCCAGCAGCTTCTTCGCGCTCGCCCCCTGGCTGGACAGGACCTCGCCGGCCGCCCCGCCCTTGGCGGCGATGGCGATGAGCAGGTGCTCGGTGGAGAGGTATTCGTCACCGAGCTTGCCCGCCTGGGCGTCGGCCTCGGCGAGGACGGCGAGCAGGTCGCGGCTGGGCTGCGGGGGCGCGACGGTGGAGCCGGTGACGCTGGGCAGGGCGGCGAGGAGGCGTTCGGCGCCGGCCCGGACGGCCGCCTGGTCGGCGTCGGTGGCGACCAGCAGGTCGATGACGTTCTCGTTGTCCTCGCCGGCGAGGAGCGCCAGCAGCAGGTGCGCGGGGGTCAGGTCGGCGTGGCCGTCCTTGACGGCCCTGCCGGTGGCCGCGTTCAGGGCGTCCCTGCTCTTGTTGGTCAGCTCGGCGTCCACTGCGTCTTCTCCTCTCCCCAAGGGGTAGTACCGAACAATAATTCTGACAGGATCAGCGTACGTAAAGTTGAGTCTATTCCACTCAAGGGAGATTCGGGGACGGCCTGCCCGTACCCTTCGGCCCATGTCCCATGACGTACTCAACCCGACGCCCGAGTACCTCGCCTACTGGCGGGAGCGCCACCTCTGCACGCTGACCACCACGCGGCCCGACGGCTCCCCGCACGTGGTCCCGGTGGGCGTGACGTACGACCCGGAGGCAGGCCTGGCCCGAGTCATCACCAACAAGCAGAGCAGGAAGGTCCGCAACGTCCTGGCGGCACAGGCGACCGAGCCGGGCGGGGCCCGGGTCGCGGTCTGCCAGATGGAGGGGCGCCGCTGGGCGACGCTGGAGGGGCGCGCGGTGATCCGTACCGACGAGGCCTCGGTCGCCGAGGCGGTGGCGCGCTACGCGCAGCGGTACGGACGCACTCCCTCGCCCAATCCCGACCGGGTGGTCCTGGAGATCACGCTGGAGCGGGCGATGGGCCGGGCCTGAACGGCACCGGCGAGACGCGCGGGCCGGAAATCGGCCCGCTCATATTGTCCCGTTCAACCACTGGACGGGGACATCACAACGGCGCCATCGTGGTCAGGTCCACGATGGCGCCGTTGTGTGGGGGTAGCACCTGAGCGATCTGCAACGACGGGGGAATCGCTTCAGGCACTGCGGGGGGTGGCGGTGGTGATATCGGGTTCGAAGAGCTGGTGGTCGCGCTGATCGAGATTGACGAAGACCATTCCGTAGCGCACCTCGCAGCGGACCGGCTGCGGCGCGCCGCGCGGCCGGCGCAGGCACCTGTAGGCACGTACGTCCTCGTCCTCCTCGCGCACGATGACGATCGGCTGTCCGAAGAGCGTGACCATCAACGAGTCGCCAGGGTGGGGGATGGCCGTGGCGAGGTCGATGAACTGCCAGCCGGAGCGGTAGGCAGAGGCCATTTCGCGGCGGAAGCCGCGGTCGTCGGGGGTCACACGAAGGCCTTGGCAGGAGCGGTGTTCCAGCCGAGGTCGGCCGGCTTGGCGTTCCAGCCGAGGTCGACCGGAGTGGCGTTCCACCCGAGGTCGGCCGGCTTGGCGTTCCAGCCGAGGTCGACGGGCGTGGCGTTCCACCCGAGATCGGCCGGAGTGGCGTTCCACCCGAGATCCGCCGGGATGACGTTCCAGCCGAGGTCGGCGGGCTTGGCGTTCCAGCCGAGGTCCGCCGGGATGACGTTCCAGCCGAGGTCCGCCGGGGTGGCGTTCCACCCGAGGTCGACCGGAGTGGCGTTCCAGCCGAGGTCGGCCGGCGTGGCGTTCCAGCCGAGATCCGCCGGCGTGGCGTTCCAGCCGAGATCGGTCTTGCCCACCGGCTCGGCGGGCGTACCGGTGGTGCCGGCCCGAACGCTTCCCGCGTCCCCGTTGAAGGCGACGACTGCCCCGTAGACCGCGACGACGGAGAAAACAACGGCAAGCACCGAGCGAAGCATTCTCTTATACATGGTCGGCTTCGTCCTCACTTGATGGAATCCTCTCCCCCGCGTGACTGACGATGGCTCATTCAGGCACGTCAGTGCCACAGGGACGATGCATCATGTTCTTACATGTTCAGGACCCTGGGGGGTGGAGATTTGCCCAAGAGCGACACAAACCCGACACATCCCCACCCGGTCACGGCCATGTGCCCCGAGGGAACCCGGCTCTACGCGGCAGCGCTGAGCACCGGCCGCGTGACCCGCGGCGAGGTGAAGAACGCCCCCTGCCTGCTCGAATTCGCCCTTCTGCGACCCGACCCGGATGACGCGAACCAACTCCGCGCGGTTCCACCGTCCGTCGCGCTCGCGCAGCGCCTCCATCCGCTCGAACGCGAGATCCGCGACCGCCGGCGCAGTGCCGTAGATCTCGCCGATGCATTCGAGCCGTTCCTGACCATCAGCGCCCAGACCCCCGCGACCACCCACGCCATCACCGTGCTGGAGGGCTTCGACCAGATCAACGCCGCCCTCGACCTGGCCACCGCGGAGTGTCACACCGAGGCGCTGACCGTCCAACCGGGCGGCGCCCGCCCCACCTTCGTCCTCACCGAGGCCCTGGAGCGGGCCGCGCCGCTGATCGACCGCGGGGTGAGCATACGGACGCTCTACCAGCACACGGTACGGCACAGCCAGGGCACGCTCGCCTACGTGGACCGGATCTCCACGGGGAAGGTGGAGATCCGCACGCTCGAAGAACTCATCGAACGCCTCATGATCTTCGACCGCACGGTGGCCTTCATCCCGGTGAGCGACGACCGGACGGTGGCGCTTGAGCTGCGACACCCCGGGCTGGTCGACTACCTCATCAGGGTCTTCGAGCAACTGTGGCGCAGGGCCGTCCCGTTGACCGAAGAGGTGACGTACACGCACGCCCCGGACGGCATCTCCGGCGTGCAGCGCACCATCGCCCAGCTCCTCGTCGAGGGGCACGTGGACGAGGCCATCGCGCGCCGCCTGGGGATGAACGTACGCACCTGCCGCGCGCACATCGCGAAGCTCGCCACCGCCCTGGGCAGCGGCAGCCGTGCCCAACTCGGCTTCCTCATCGCCCAGTCCGGCATCCTGGGCCGCCCCGGGGGGCCGTCGAGGCCCGACGGCCCCCCGGGGATCTGAATGGAACGGCCTTGCGGGAAAAGGGAGAAGGGCCCCTGAGCGGACGGTCGTCCGGTCAGGGGCCCTTCTCGTGCGCGCGTGCGCCGTGCGGTGCGCTCGGCGAACCGACCGCTCGGCGAACCGACCGCTCAGTCCATCGGCCGCTCAGTCCATCGGCCGCTTCGGCGCCGGCCGCCACACCACCAGGGCGTTGCCCGGCTGCGGGGGCTGGTACGGGACCAGGTCACGCCGGTAGGAGGCGTGCACCTGGGCCTCGCGGGCCCGGAGGGTGGCCGCCGCACCGTCGACCGCCGCGGCGAGCTCGGCCACGCGCTGCTGGAGCGCGGCGACCTGGTTCTCCAGCTCGATGATCCGCTTGATGCCCGCCAGGTTGATGCCCTCGTCCTGGGACAGCGCCTGCACCGTGCGGAGCAGTTCGATGTCCCTGGCCGAATACCGCCGGCCGCGCCCGGCCGTACGGTCCGGGGAGACCAGGCCGAGGCGGTCGTACTGACGGAGGGTCTGCGGATGCAGGCCCGAGAGCTGGGCGGCCACCGAGATCACGTAGACCGGGGTCTCGTCGGTGAGCTGGTAGCCCCCGCCCAGGCGGGAGGACTGTCGTCGGCGGCCGTCCATGGTCATGCTCCCTTCGCGGACTCGAACAGCGCGGAGCGCGGGTCCTCGGACCCGGTCGCCTCGCGGTACATCTCCAGCGCCTCACGCGCCTTGTCCGACAGCTGCGCGGGCACCGCGACCTCGATGGTGACCAGCAGGTCGCCGCGGGTGCCGTCCTTGCGGACCGCTCCCTTGCCGCGGGCCCGCATGGTGCGGCCGCCCGGGGTGCCCGGCGGCAGCTTCAGCGTCACCGAGGGGCCGTTCAGGGTGGGCACCTTGATGTCGGCCCCGAGGGCCGCCTCGGCGAAGGTCACCGGGACGGTCACCGTCAGGTTGTCGTCGCGGCGGCCGAACACCGGGTGGGAGTCGACGTGCACGACGACGTAGAGGTCACCGGCGGGACCGCCGCGCTCGCCCGGCGCGCCCTTGCCGCGCAGCCGGATCCGCTGGCCGTCGGAGACGCCCGCCGGGATCCGGACCTGCATGGTGCGCGAGGAACGGGCCCGGCCGCTGCCCTTGCAGACCTCGCACGGGTCCTCCGCGATCAGGCCGCGGCCCTTGCAGTCGGCGCAGGGGTCGGTCAGCGAGAAGCCTCCGCCACTGCCCCGGGAGACCTGGCCGGTGCCGACGCAGGTCGGGCACACGCGGGGCGTGCCGTTCTTGTCGCCGGTGCCCGCACAGGCCTTGCAGGGCGCCTGGGAGGACATCCGGAGCGGGACCGTGGCCCCGTCCACCGCCTCCGTGAAGGAGAGGGTGACCTCCGACTCGATGTCCTGGCCGCGGCGCGGCTGGGTGCGGGTGCCCGCACCCGCCGTACCGCCCCGGCCGCCGAACAGGCCGCCGAAGACGTCGCCCAGGCCGCCGCCGAAACCGCCGGCCCCGGCGCCACCCGGCTGGGTGCCGCCGAAGAGGTCGCCCAGGTCGAAGTTGAACGAGCCGCCGCCCGCGCCGGGACCGGGGCGGAAGCCGCCGTTCCCGAACAGCGCGCGGGCCTCGTCGTACTCCTTGCGCTTCTTCGGGTCGCCGAGGATGTCGTTCGCTTCGGAGATCTCCTTGAAGCGCTCCTCGGCCGAGGAGTCGCCCTTGTTGGCGTCCGGGTGGAACTCGCGGGCGAGCTTCCGGTACGCCTTCTTGATCTCGGCCTCGGTGGCGTCCTTCGGGACACCGAGGACCTTGTAGTAGTCCTTCTCGACGAAGTCCTTCGTGTTCATCCCCGGTGTCCCTCCTCCCGTGCCACTACTGGTTCAAGCTCAGCCGTTGTCGGCTGCATCCGCGTCCTTGTCGGACGACGCGTCGCCTTCCGACGACTCGGACTTGGGGGCCGCACCCGGCTGGGGCTCGGCCACCGCGACCCGTGCGGGACGGATCGTACGCTCGCCGATCCGGTACCCAGGCTGCAGGATCGCCACGCAGGTCGTCTCGGTGACGTCCGGCGCGTACGAGTGCATCAGGGCCTCGTGGACCGTCGGGTCGAAGGGCTCGCCCTCCTTGCCGAACTGCTGCAGACCCATCTTGGCGGCGACCGTCTCCAGCGATTCGGCCACCGACTTGAAGCCGCCGACCAGCTCGCCATGTTCCCGCGCCCGGCCGATGTCGTCCAGGGTCGGGAGCAGCTCCGTCAGGAGGGACGCGACCGCGATCTCCTTGACGGTGATCCGGTCCCGCTCCACCCGGCGGCGGTAGTTCTGGTACTCCGCCTGGAGCCGCTGGAGGTCCGTGGTGCGCTCGCTGAGCGCGGTACGGGCCTGGTCCAGCTGCGCCAGCAGGGCTACGTCCTGAGCGCTCTCGTCCCCGGCCGGGGCCGCTTCGTCCTTCGCGGACTCGGCGGCCTTCGGCTCTTCGGGCTTGCCGTCGGCGGGGACTTCGGGCTTCTCCTCGAAGCCCGGGGTCTCCTCCGACATCAGGCAGCGCCGCCCTTCGGCTTCTCGTCGTCGACGATCTCGGCGTCGACGACGTCGTCATCGGCGGCCTTGTCCTGGGCACCCTCGGCGCCGGCGGCACCCTGGGCGGCCTGCGCGTCGGCGTAGATCGCCTGGCCCAGCTTCTGGCTGACCGCGGCGAGCTTCTCGGTCGCGGTGCGGATCTCGGCGGTGTCCTCGCCCTTGAGCTTGTCCTTCAGCTCGGTGACGGCGGCCTCGACCTCGGCCTTGACCTCGGCCGGGACCTTGTCCTCGTTGTCCTTGACGAACTTCTCCGTCTGGTAGACGAGCTGCTCGCCCTGGTTGCGGGACTCGGCCGCCTCCTTGCGACGCAGGTCCTCGTCCGCGTACTGCTCCGCCTCCTGGCGCATGCGGTCGACCTCGTCCTTGCCGAGCGAGGAGCCGCCGGTGACGGTCATCTTCTGCTCCTTGCCCGTGCCAAGGTCCTTGGCCGTGACGTGCATGATGCCGTTCGCGTCGATGTCGAAGGAGACCTCGATCTGCGGGACGCCACGCGGGGCCGGCGGCAGGCCGGTCAGCTCGAACATGCCGAGCTTCTTGTTGTACGCCGCGATCTCGCGCTCGCCCTGGTAGACCTGGATCTGCACGGACGGCTGGTTGTCCTCGGCCGTCGTGAAGATCTCGGACCGCTTGGTCGGGATCGTGGTGTTGCGCTCGATGAGCTTGGTCATGATGCCGCCCTTGGTCTCGATGCCGAGGGACAGCGGGGTCACGTCGAGGAGCAGGACGTCCTTGACCTCACCCTTGAGGACACCGGCCTGGAGGGTGGCGCCGATGGCGACGACCTCGTCCGGGTTGACGCCCTTGTTGGCGTCCTGACCGCCGGTGAGCTCCTTGACGAGCTCGGCGACGGCCGGCATGCGGGTGGAGCCGCCGACCAGGACCACGTGGTCGATCTCGGACAGGTTGATGCCCGCGTCCTTGATGACGTTGTGGAACGGGGTCTTGCAGCGGTCGAGCAGGTCCGCGGTCAGCTGCTGGAACTGGGAGCGCGTGAGCTTCTCGTCCAGGTGCAGCGGGCCCTCGGCGGAGGCCGTGATGTACGGCAGGTTGATGGTCGTCTCGGTGGAGGACGACAGCTCGATCTTCGCCTTCTCGGCGGCCTCGCGCAGACGCTGGAGCGCCATCTTGTCCTTGGACAGGTCGACGCCGTGGCCGTTCTGGAACTGCTTCACCAGGTAGTCGACGACGCGCTGGTCCCAGTCGTCGCCACCGAGGTGGTTGTCACCGTTGGTGGCCTTGACCTCGACGACACCGTCGCCGATCTCCAGGAGCGACACGTCGAAGGTGCCGCCACCGAGGTCGAAGACGAGGATGGTCTGGTCGTCCTTGTCGAGACCGTAGGCCAGGGCGGCGGCCGTCGGCTCGTTGACGATGCGCAGGACGTTCAGGCCCGCGATCTCGCCGGCCTCCTTCGTCGCCTGACGCTCGGAGTCGTTGAAGTAGGCCGGGACGGTGATGACCGCGTCCGTGACCTTCTCACCCAGGTAGGCCTCGGCGTCGCGCTTCAGCTTCTGCAGGATGAAGGCGCTCATCTGCTGCGGGTTGAAGTCCTTGCCATCCAGGTTGATCTTCCAGTCAGTGCCCATGTGGCGCTTGACGGAGCGGATGGTCCGGTCCACGTTCGTGACCGCCTGGCGCTTGGCCACCTCGCCGACGAGGACCTCGCCGTTCTTGGCGAAGGCGACGACGGACGGCGTGGTCCTGGCGCCCTCGGCGTTGGTGATGACGGTGGGCTCGCCGCCTTCCAGAACGCTGACGACGGAGTTAGTGGTGCCCAGGTCGATGCCGACCGCACGTGCCATTTTGATTCCTCCAGCTGACTTGAGTGGAACAGACTCAACCATGACGTATCGCGGCGCGCACGTCAACAGAGCTGAGTCGAGTCGACTCAACCTTTAGGTCACCCTTACGCGCAATCCCGGATGCGATTCCGGCCCCGCCGGGCGGAACTCCAGCCCCTCCGGCATCTGAGGAGCGGGGTCCGGGGCGGAGCCCCGGCGGCGCCGCCGAACGGGTCACCCGGCCGCGCGGCACCCCCGCACCGCCGGAGGCGTACGGCACGGTGCTGGCATGGCAACGTCCCTCATCGCCCGGTCGGAATCACGGCCGGCCAGGCCCTCGGCGAAGCGGGTGTTCGACCTGCTCGGGGCGGCCGCCCTGCTGGCGCTGTGCGCCGTACCGCTCGCACTGGCCGCCGGGCTGCTCTGCCTGACCCAGGGCGGGCGGGTCTTCGTACGGGAGCCGGTGGCGGGCCTGTCCGGGCGGCCGTTCCGGACCTGGAGGTTCCGTACCGCCCCGGCGGGCCGCGCCGGGGCCGCCGTGGAACGCTGCGCGCTCGACGCGCTGCCCCAGCTGCTCAACGTGCTCCGCGGGGAGATGTCCCTCGTCGGCCCGCGCCCGGAATCCCGTACCGACCGGGCCGACAGACTGCTCGTACGCCCCGGAATGACCGGGTTGTGGCAGGTCAGCGCGCGCTCCGACCTGCCCTGGGAGGAGATGGCCCTGCTCGACCGGCATTATGTGGAGAACCACTGGCTCGGGATGGACCTGGCGATCCTCGCGCAGACCCCGCGGGCGGCCTTGCGGCAAAGGCTCGCCTGAGCGACACAGATCACCGCACGCTCGGCTACATTGCGGCGTCGGGAATGGGTAACCTCAAGCCTTGACTTCATAAGTTACCGCTTAGTAAGTGCTGCCCGAGGAGCCCGCCCATGCAACTCGCCGCGATCATCGTGTCGCTGGTCATCACGGTGGTAGCCGTCGCGCTGTTCGGCCGTGCCATCGCGCAGATCTACCGCTTCGTGCGCCTCGGCCAGCCAGTGCCCGCGGGCACGCGCACCGGCGACCCCACGCAGCGCACCATCACCCTGGCCAAGGAATTCCTCGGCCACACCCGCATGAACCGCTGGGGCATCGTCGGCTTCGCCCACTGGTTCGTGGCGGTGGGCTTCTTCTCCCTGCTGCTGACGATCGTCAACGCCTTCGGCCAGCTCTTCCAGGCCGACTGGCTGATCCCGATCATCGGCGACTGGCTGCCGTACGAGATCTTCACCGAGTTCCTCGGCCTGATGACCGTGCTCGGCATCGTCACCCTGATCGTGATCCGGCAGCTGAGCCGACCGAGCAAGGCGGGCCGCAAGTCCCGCTTCGCCGGGTCCAAGACCGGCCAGGCGTACTTCGTCGAGGCCGTCATCCTGATCGTCGGCGTCTGCATCATGACGCTGCGCGCGCTGGAAGGCGTCCAGCACCACGTCGACGGCTGGGAGCCGGGCTTCTTCGCCTCGTACCCGCTGATCGCCGCCTTCGACGGGCTGAGCCTGAGCACGATCCAGCACCTCACCTACTTCTTCGCCGCCCTCAAGATCGTCACGTCCTTCACCTGGATGATCACGGTCTCGCTGAACACCAACATGGGTGTCGCCTGGCACCGCTTCCTCGGCTTCCCGAACATCTGGTTCAAGCGCAACGCGGACGGTGCGAGCGCGCTCGGCGCGCTCCAGCCGATGACCAGCGGCGGCAAGGAGATCGACTTCGAGGAGCCGGGCGAGGACGACGTCTTCGGCGTCTCCCAGGTCGAGCAGTTCTCCTGGAAGGGCATCCTCGACTTCTCCACGTGCACCGAGTGCGGCCGCTGCCAGTCGCAGTGCCCCGCCTGGAACACCGGCAAGCCCCTCTCCCCCAAGCTCCTGATCATGTCGCTGCGCGACCACGCGCACGCCAAGGCCCCGTACCTGCTGGCCGGCGGCGGCAAGACGATGGAGGGCGACGAGAAGGCGACGGCGGAGCAGCTGAAGGACGTCCCGGCGGCGGCGCTGGCCGAGGCCGAGCGCCCGCTGATCGGCACCGCCGAGGAGAACGGCGTCATCGACCCGGACGTGCTGTGGTCCTGCACCACCTGCGGTGCGTGCGTGGAGCAGTGCCCGGTCGACATCGAGCACATCGACCACATCGTCGACATGCGCCGCTACCAGGTGATGATCGAGAGCGCGTTCCCGTCGGAGGCGGGCACGATGCTCAAGAACCTGGAGAAGAAGGGCAACCCCTGGGGCCTGGCCAAGAAGCAGCGCGTCGAGTGGACCAAGGAGGTGGACTTCGAGGTCCCGATCATCGGCAAGGACGCGGAGGACCTCTCCGAGTTCGACTACCTGTACTGGGTCGGCTGCGCGGGCGCGCTGGAGGACCGGGCCAAGAAGACCACGAAGGCCTTCGCGGAGCTCCTGAACATCGCGGGCGTCAAGTTCGCGATCATGGGCGGCGACGAGAAGTGCACCGGTGACTCGCCGCGCCGCCTGGGCAACGAGCCGCTGTTCCAGCAGCTGGGCCAGGAGAACGTGGCCATGCTGAACATGGCGTTCGGCGAGGACGACGACGACCCGGCCACGAAGAAGCCGAAGTCGGCGAAGCGGATCGTCTCGACCTGCCCGCACTGCTTCAACACCATCGCGAACGAGTACCCGCAGCTGGGCGGCGAGTACGAGGTCATCCACCACACGCAGCTGCTCCAGCACCTGATCGACGAGGGCCGCCTCACGCCGGTGACGCCGGTCGACGGGTTGATCACGTACCACGACCCGTGCTACCTGGGCCGCCACAACAAGGTCTACACGCCGCCGCGCGAGATCATGTCGGCCGTACCGGGCCTGCGGCAGCAGGAGATGCACCGCCACAAGGAGCGGGGCTTCTGCTGTGGCGCCGGTGGTGCGCGGATGTGGATGGAGGAGCGGATCGGCAAGCGCATCAACAACGAGCGCGTGGACGAGGCCCTGTCCCTGAACCCGGACATCGTCTCGACCGCCTGCCCGTTCTGCCTCGTCATGCTGACCGACTCGGTGAACGGCAAGAAGAACGAGGGCCAGGCCAAGGAGTCCGTCCAGGTGGTGGACGTGGCCCAGCTCCTCCTGGAGTCGGTGAAGACCCCGGGCCCGACGGAGGCCGAACTGGCCGAAGCCGCCGCCGAGGCCGCTGCCGCGGAGGCGGCGGAGATCGCTGCGGCCGAGGCCGCTGCCGCGGAGGCGGCTGCCCAGGCCAAGGCCGAGGCGGAGGCAAAGGCCAAGGTGGAGGCCGAAGCGAAGGCGAAGGCCGAAGCGGAAGCCAAGGCCGAAGCCGAGACCAAGGCGGACGCGGAGCCGGAATCCGAGGCCAAGGCCGAGGCGGATGCCGCGGCTGCGGCTCCCGCCGAGGCCGAGGCCGAGGCCCCCGCAGCCGAGGCGGAAGCCGCCGCCGAGGCCCCCGAGGCTGAAGCCGAGCCGGAGGCAAAGCCCGAGGGCGAAGCCGAGCCGGAGGCGAAGGCCAAGGCCGAGACCGAGCCGGCAGCGGCGGACGCCGCGACCGAAGCGAAGCCCGAGGCGGTCCAGGCCGAGGACACCAAGTAGGCCCTGGGCTCAACCGCACAACACCGGAACGGCCGGTCCCCCACCCGGGGGACCGGCCGTTCCGGTGTGTCCGGCCCCCCGCAAAACGGCCCGGCTCGGTCCGGCGGGGGGCGGCCCAGCCCCGCAATGGAGCTCCCCGCGAGGGGTCCGGGGTCCGGCTCGGCCTGGCGCGCGGGGCCGGGGGTCAGGTGCGGTTGCGGCGGAGCATCGCGAAGCCCAGGCCCGCCGCGCCGACAGCGGCCATGCCGCCGCCCGCGGCAACCAGCAGCGGGGTGTCGGATTCCGCCGTGGCGACCCCTTCCGCACCGGCCTTCACTCCGCCCTTCGGGACGATCCTCTCGACGGCCGGCTTGGCGACGTCCGGCTTGGCTACGTCCTTCGTGGCGTACTTCTTCGTGTCCCGCTTCGCGTCACGCTTCGTGTCCACCGTGTACTTCTCGATCAGCTTGCCGTTGAAGTCGTACACCCAGCTGTTCCCGCCGCCCCTGCCGTCGATGACGACGAACTTCACGCGCTTGCCGTCCTGGACGAGCTTGTACGTCCAGCCGTCGTTCTGCGCGCTCGGGTGCTTCAGGTCGATCGTGCCGAGGGCGTTCCCGTTCGGCATGGAGATGTCGACGCGCTTGCCGTTCGAGCCGTCGACGAGCTTCGCGATCCGCCCGTCGGGCATGGTCAGCCGGACCGAGCTCTCCTTCCTGACCTCCGGCTTCTTCCCCGGCTTCGGCTTCTCGGCTCCCTCCACCCACGAGGTCACGGTGCCGTTCGGGTGGAGCACCACGTGCAGGCCGTTGCTCTGGCCGTACGTCGCGGCCCCGTCCTTGCCGACCAGCGTGTCCAGCTTCGTGCCGCCGGAGAAGATGTCCGCCTCGAAGTGGCTGTCGGAGATCTTGTAGATCTTGGCGATCGAGCCGTCCGCCAACTTCACGGTGGTGACGTAGGCCCGCACGCTCGGCCGCGGCTTCTCGGAAGGCTTCTCGGAAGGCTTCACCGGCGGCTGCACGGACGGCTTCACGGACGGGTCCACCGGCGGCTCGACCGGCGGTTCCACCGACGGCTGCTCGATCCCCGGCAGGACCTGCGGCTCCGGGACCGCCGGGGAGTCCGCGAAGGCGGATCCCACCGGGAGGGCCATGACGGCGGCCGCGCCGGTGACGACGGCGGCGGTACGGAGGGCGGTACGTCGGGTGCTGCGCATGGCGGGCGGCTCTTCTCGTTGGTTCGTGCGTTCGTTCAGCGACACTCACGAAGCTACGGACCCGATATGTGCGTATTCCATCGGGAATGTAACGAAGGGCCCCAGAACGCGACGCAAACACGTAAACCGGACAGCTAGGGGTTCCCCTAAGGGATGTCACAGCTCAGCCGCAATGGGTGCGTCTTTCCGCCGCCCGGTCACCGGGCCCCGCAGGACCAGGTACGTTCGATCACGTGGCTGGATTCAGGATCGGACGCGGCCGGGACAACAACCGCCCGCCCCAACAACCCCCGCAGCAGCAGCCGTACGGTCAGCAGCAACCGCAGCCGCCGTACGGCCAGCAGCCCTACCCTCCCGCCGGCTCCGCGCCCCCGCAGCAGCAGTGGCCGCAGCCGGGCGGTGGCGGCGGGCACGGCGAGCCCGAGTACTTCGACCCGTACGGTCAGCAGCAACAGCAGCAGCCGTACGGCCACGGAGCGCCCGGACCGGGATACACGAACGACAACCCGGGGCACACCCAGGTCTTCGCCTTCGGCGAGGACCCGTACAGCCAGGGCGCGACCTACCAGGCCGGTGCGGCGGCGGCTCCGGCCGGGCCGAGGCTGCCCTGGAAGGAACTGCTCCGCGGCATCGTGACCCGGCCCGGGCAGACCTTCCTCCAGATGCGCGACCACGCCGTCTGGGGCCCGGCGCTGACCGTGACCTTCCTCTACGGGCTCCTCGCGGTCTTCGGCTTCGACGACGCCCGCAAGGACGTGATCAAGTCGACGCTGTCGCAGGCCGTCCCGATCGTCCTCTTCGCCGGCGTCGCCTTCGTCATCTGCGGCCTGCTCCTGGGAGCGGTCACGCACACGCTGGCCCGCCAGATGGGCGGCGACGGGTCCTGGCAGCCGACCGTGGGCCTGTCGATGCTGGTCATGTCGCTGACCGACGCCCCGCGCCTGCTCTTCGCGGTGTTCCTGGGCGGGGACAACGGCCTGGTCCAGGTCCTGGGCTGGGCCACCTGGGTGGCGGCCGGCGCGCTCTTCACGTCGCTGATCAGCAAGTCGCACGACCTGCCGTGGCCCAAGGCACTGGGCGCGTCCGCGATCCAGCTGATCGCCCTGCTGTCGATCATCAAGCTGGGCCTGGGCACGTAGCGGCCGCATCCCTCCCGACACGAAAAGGGCCCGCCGCGCGATCCTCCGCACGGCGGGCCCTCCTGTCGGCCCGTGGACCGGGACTAGGCGTCGAGCACCTGTCCCTCGCGCTTCACGACGGGCGGCAGGACCGACCACGGGAACTCGATCCAGGCGTCCGTGCGCTTCCAGGCGTACTCGCACTTCACCAGGGAGTGCGACTTCTCGTAGATGACGGCGGAGCGCACCTCGGCGACGTGGCCGAGGCAGAAGTCGTGGACCAGCTTCAGCGTCTTGCCGGTGTCGGCGACGTCGTCGGCGATCAGCACCTTCTTGTTCGTGAAGTCGATCGCCTCGGGCACGGGGGCCAGCATGACCGGCATCTCCAGCGTGGTCCCGACGCCCGTGTAGAACTCGACGTTCACCAGGTGGATGTTCTTGCAGTCGAGCGCGTACGCCAGCCCGCCCGCGACGAACACCCCGCCCCGGGCGATGCTCAGGATGATGTCGGGCTCGTAGCCGTCCGCGGCGATGGTCTGCGCCAGCTCGCGAATGGCGTTCCCGAAGCCCTCGTAGGAGAGGTTCTCGCGTTCGACGTCACTCATGCCTCGTGCCTCACCTGGGTGCGGTGGAAGTTCTGGAAGGAGCGCGAGGCGGTCGGCCCGCGCTGCCCCTGGTACCGGGACCCGTAGCGGTCGCTGCCGTACGGGAACTCCGCGGGCGAGCTGAGGCGGAACATGCACAGCTGCCCGATCTTCATGCCCGGCCAGAGCTTGATCGGCAGCGTGGCGAGGTTCGACAGCTCCAGGGTCACGTGACCCGAGAACCCGGGGTCGATGAACCCGGCGGTCGAATGCGTCACCAGGCCGAGGCGGCCGAGGCTGGACTTCCCCTCCAGTCTGGAGGCGATGTCGTCGGGGAGCGAGATGACCTCGTACGTCGAGGCGAGGACGAACTCGCCCGGGTGCAGGATGAAGGCCTCGTCCCCCTCCGGCTCGACCATGCGGGTCAGGTCGGCCTGCTCGATGGCGGGGTCGATGTGGGCGTAGCGGTGGTTCTCGAACACCCGGAAGAACCGGTCGAGGCGCACGTCGATGCTGGAGGGTTGGATCATCGACTCCTCGAACGGGTCGATGCGAACCCGTCCGCTGTCGATCTCGGCCCGGATGTCTTTGTCAGAGAGAAGCACGTCCCGAGGATACGCAGGCGCGCGGGCCACCCCCAATCGAGAGCGGCACCCCGCGCGCCTCCCGCCTCGGCCTGCCTCCTGCTACCGCTTCACGCCACCCACGGGCACGGCCTGCCGCAACCGCGCGCACCGCGGACACCGCAGCAGCCGTCCGGGCCCGATCCGGCCGGCACCGAGGTGCTGCAGCGGGAAGGAGGCGGTACTGAAAACGTGCCCTTCGGCACAACGGACGACGGTGTGCTCCATCGAGTCCCTTTCCCCAACGAGCTGTACTGCGACGAATCGCCACATTAGGGGATGATCGGGACCCAGCTCCAGCCGCCGCTCCGAACCCATACGGTACGCCCCAACTCCCGCACGCACACGCCTCGGTGCACGCCACACACGACAACGACCCCGCGGCGAACACACCGGGGGTCGATCATGGGGTAGAGTGTGCAACGGTAAGGATCCGGGCAACTGGTCCGCCTTGCGGATGTAGTTTAATGGTAGAACATGAGCTTCCCAAGCTTATAGCGCGGGTTCGATTCCCGTCATCCGCTCAGATGTGAAGGCCCAGGTCGGCGACCTGGGCCTTCTTCTTTGTCTGGACTTCTCAGGGCCCGCATGCCGTTCGCGTGCCATAAGTGCCCAGCCGGCGCGTCCGGTTGAGTGCGCCCGTTCTCCGCCGGCCGCTACGGGATGCCGACGACCGTCTCGCAGCGCACGGCGGTGTCGCCGGTGCCGGCTTCGCCGTCACAGTGGTCGATCTGGCGTCCGCCGTCGAGCCAGTCGTTGCCCGGGCCCGCTCGCAGCGCGTCGTCCCCCGCGCCGCCGGCGAGACGGTCCCGGCCGCCCGCCGTGCCGACGGTCCTGCCACCGTCGACGTCGGTGTTGTCTCCGAAGAGCGTGTCGTTCCCGCCACGGCCTTCGATGCGGTCATTGCCGGCGTCGGTGGCATTGTCGGCGGCACTGTCGCCGATGAGGAGTTCGGCTCCCGCTCCACCGATGATCCGGTCGTCGCCCGAACCGCTTGCCGCGGCGCCCGGCGTGAACGTGTTGTGGTCACCGATGGCGAAGTATCCGCCGTCCGCACCGAGGTCCAGGAGGTCGTCTCCGCTCCCGCTCGCGCCGAGCGCAGCATTGCCGTCGCCCCGCAGGTTGTCCATGAGGCCCGGGCCGCCGAGGAGGACGTCGTTGCCCGCGCCCGTCGCGTAGCCGGTGAAAGAGGTACTGTCTCCCGCGATGGCGTCGTCGCCGGGGCCGCCCTCGATGCGGTCACGGCCGCCCCCCGAGGCGTTGCCGTCGAGGGCGAGGCTGTCGCCGGTGGCCGCGTCGTCACCCGGCCCGAGAAGCAGCAGGTCGTCCCCGCCGCCGATGGCGTCGCCGGTATCGGTGCGTACGTCGCCCGCCACGATGTCGCGGTCGTCGCCGCCGTCGATCCGGTCGTTCCCGAGTCCCCCGCTGAGCACGTCCATCCCGGCGAGTCCGCAGATCCGGTCATTGCCGCCCTTGCCGTCGATGGTGTCAGCGCCGGAAGAGCCGATGATGACGTCGTCGCCCGGGGTCCCGTCGATGACACCGGAACCCGTGATCGTCGCCGGTCGGCCGAAGCACGTCGGCTGGCCGGGTCCCGCTGCGGCCAGGGGGACGCTCAGCACGAACAGGGCCGTGGTGACGAAGCCGACGGTGAGCGTCCCCCAGGATGCCGGGTGGTGGGGCCTCTTCCTCGAAGGCTGCGGGGTAACGGGCGGCAAGGGCATGGGAGACCTCCGAGTGTCGACTGGAACGTCGTACGGGCACTGCGGCGCCAAGGCGCTGCGGCGCTGGTGGATCAGAGCCCGCCCCTCCCTCCGGGAAGCCCGGACCTGGCCCCGATTGATCCGCTATGGACCGTATATGCCGATTCAGGCTGGATGGGGTGGCCCGCGCTCCGCGTTCGAGTGACAGATCGACGCTGCCGGCAGCACCGGGCGCGGGCCGGGCCCGCCACTGATCCGGCCGGAACGGAGTCTCCCGGTACGCGGCGGTTGGCATGCGAGTCAGACAGCGTTCCAATTCCGGGCGCGTCCCACCCGGGCGGCGCGACCGGGGCGCGCAGGCCGTGAAACGGTCATCGCATTCCCCACTCACGGCAGGAGCCCTCCCGAAGGAGTGCCGTGTTCGGCAGGAATCGGCAGGCCGGATCACGAAGAAGTGGCCCCTTGCGGGTCTCCCGAGACGGCGAACCGGCCCAGTCGATGCCGCCTTGCCCAACGGCATCCGCGCTCACGCCACCAACCCGATCGGCCCTATGCAGGACAACGGAGACATTGCTAATCGTAGTCATGTCACTACGTTACGTACGCATTCGCGATCGAGGCACAAGTGTCCGCAGCCCGCAGGGGCTCCGTGGCGCGCCGCGCGTCGGAGTGCGGCAAGAGAGGTGGACATGGCTACGAAGACGATGGCGTTCGGCGAACTCGAACTCGCCTTCACGGACAAGTTCGTGTGGTGCTGGGACGACGAGGACACCGGCGGGAAGCACTGGGTCAGCTTCTGGCACCCCGAAGCCCCCAAGGGCTTCCTGCCCCTGGGAACGACGGCCATCCCGGCCTGGGGATCGGCGAATCTGAACCCCACGACCGGGGCCAAGAAGGTCAAGGACCACGTGGTCGCCCTCTGCGTGAAGGAGAGCGGCACGACTCCGAAGGACAAGGCGCCGGCGCTCGCCGCCCCGGTCGCCTACGAGAAGATCTGGACGGACGTCGGCACAGGAGGCAAGTACAAGGGCTCCCTGTGGAGGCCCATCCCGCCCGAGGGCTACGTGGCCATGGGGTGCGTCGTGCCCAAGGACACCTACGAAGAACCGCCGTTGGACGCCGTCATGTGCGTGCGCGCCGACCTGACCGACCACTCCACGGGGACCCTGATCTACAACGACAAGGGCACCGGCGGGAAGCAGGACGTGAGCGTCTGGCACAACAACGTCCCGCCGGCCTACGTCGACAACACGAGCGGCGACACCCGTGCGTTGATGAGCGCCAACACGTTCACCGCCCACGCCGCCTACGGCGAGCCCAAGTCACTGCCGGACATGCGGGTCCTCTGCCTGCCCATGCCCGTGGTGAAGGCACCCTGGCCGCCCGCACCCGAACTGTCCGACAGGTCGCGGCCGGCCGAAAGGACGGCTCCGGTCACCGCCAACGCCCTGTGGATTCCGTTCACCGCCATCACCGACGCCGAGCGGTCGGTTCCCTGGAAGCTTGAGCACTCGCCGTTCTACAAGATCGAGCGGAAGGTGAGCTGGGAGCTGGTCGACCACGTCGACAACAACACCGAATCACCCGCCAAGCTCTCCAGGAGCATCACGACGGGTGTGGAGACGGAGAGCGCGAACAGCTTCCAGATCACCACGGGCGTCCAGGTCAACACGACCGCGGGAGTCAGCAGCGGTATCGCCAGCGCGTCGGTCAGCACCACGTACAGCCTGGAGCTCGGCTTCTCCCATTCGACATCCGTCAAGGAGCTGGAGTCCAAGTCCGTCACCGTGGAGAAGGACGTGCTGCCCAACACGTCCCTGGCGGCCTGGGTCGGCTCCAACAGCCTCCAAGTCGTCCGCGCAGACCACACACTCGTCGGCAAGCCCCTTCAGTTCAGGGGCAAGAGCAGTGTCCGGTACGACCAGTACCCCGACAAGGCTTCGGCCTCGACGTAGCCCTCCTCGCCGGGGCGTGCGACTCAGTGCCGCACGCCCCGGCAGGACGGGCTTTCGTGCACGCGGCGGCAGGCGGTGTGGGGCATCTCGCCGTCCAGATCGCCAAGGCGCGCGGGGCCCACGTGATCGGCACGGCCCGGACGGCCAAGCACGACTTCGTGCGTGAGCTCGGTGCGGACGAACTGATCGACTGCCCGACACTTTTCGGCCGGGGTGCCGGAAGGTCAGGGCGCTCCGAGCAACCCGTGCTGGTAGGCGAGGGCGACCAGGTGGGCTCGGTCGCGGGCGCCCAGTTTGGCCAGGGCCCGGCTGACGTGGGTCTTCGTCGTGGCCGGACTGATCACCAGGTCGCGGGTGATCTCCTCGTTGCTCAGGCCCTGGGCCACGAGCGCCACGACCTCGCGTTCACGGGTGGTGAGTTGGGCGAACACGTCGTGGTTCGGGGTGCGGGCGGGTCTGGTCATACGGGCGATCAGCCGTCGGGTCAGGCCCGGGGCGAGCAGTTCCTCCCCGCCCGCCACGACCCGGATGCCGTGGAGGAGTTGCGCCGGGTCGGTGTTCTTGAGCAGGAACCCGCTCGCGCCCGCGTTCAGGCCCTCGATGGCGTACTCGTCCTCGTCGAAGGTGGTCAGGACGAGGATCCGCACCTCTGAGAGGGCCGGGTCGGCCGTGATCCTGCGGATGCCCTCGATGCCGTCCACGCCCGGCATCTGGACGTCCATGAGGATCACGTCCGGGCGCTCGGTCCGGGCGAGTTCGGCCGCCGCGGCTCCGTCGCCCGCCTCGCCGACCACCGTCATGTCGGGCTCGCTGTCGATCAGGACGCGGAAGCCGCCCCGGACGAGCGCCTGGTCGTCGGCGATGAGCACCTTGATCACGGGATGTCCCTTCCGAGCGGCAACGCGCACCGCACTTCGAATCCGAATCCGTCTTCCACCCGGCCCGCCGTCAGGGTGCCGCCCAGCTTCTCGGCCCGGGCGCGCATGCCTTCGATGCCGTGCCCGCCGACCGTCGTGGGCTCCTCGCCGGGGCGCCCGTCGTCGCGTACGGCGATGTGCAGCTCGTCCCCGTAGGACAGTTCCAGGCGCACGGTCGTGGCTCCGCGCGCGTGGCGTCGTACGTTGGTCAGGGACTCCTGGATGATCCGGTACGCGGCGAGGTCGGCTGCGACCGGCACGGTCCGGTTCTCGCCGCGCACCGACACCTCGGCCTTCACGCCGGCCGTGGCGAGCAGCTTGTCGAGCTTGGCCAGTCCGCCCGTGGCCGTGCGCAGGTCCTGCGCCCGCATCGCGCCGAGCAGCACCTGCACCTCGGCCAGGCCCTCGTCGCTGATCCGCTTGATGGTGCTCAGCGCGTCGGCGGCCTGCTCGGGCCTGCGCTGCATCACGTGCACGGCGACGCCGGCCTGCACGCTGATCGCGGCCATGGTGTGACCGAACACGTCGTGCAGTTCGCGGGCGATCTCCAGCCGTTCCTCGGCGGCCTGGCGGCGGACCTGGTCGGTGCGCGCCTCCGCGAGCCGCTCGGCCCAGTCACGCGCCCCCGCCGCGAACGCCCTGTGCGAGTGCACGGCCGCGCCGAGGGCGGTGGCGACGGCCACCAGGGGCAGGGCGTTGAACACCTGGTCGCCGAGCCACTCTCCGCTCATCGTGAACCGTACGGTGACGACGGTGCAGGCGGCGGTCAGCAGACCGCCGACCGCCCCTGCCTGCCAGCCCCGGCGCGCGGCCAGCGTGTAGCAGCCGATCAGGGGGGCGATGGTGATCAGACGGCCGTGGTAGTCGAGGTGGAACCAGGCGGCCGTCACCGCGTTGACCACGGCCAGGGCCGCGACGGGGAAGCGGAGCCGGTACGCGACGGCCGTGCCCGCAGTCACCGCGAGGGCGAACGCGCCCCAGTCCACCGGGCCGGTCGGCCCTGGCGGTCCCACTCGCAGCAGACCGCCCCCGAGGACCAGGAGCAGCAGTCCGGCGCCCAGTGTCACGTCGGCCGTTCGCGGCACGCCGCCCTCCCCTAGCCCTGGACCGTGATCAGCATGCGCATCCCCCGCGCCGCGAACATACTGCCAGTGCGCAGGTCGCGGACCCAGGTGACGAGTGCGTACTCACCGGGCGGAAGGTCGGTCGTGAGCACCGCCGACCGGCCCGGCGACAGCGGCACCACACCCGTCGGCCCGCCGGTGAACGGCGATCCGGAAGGCCGGCGCCCCGCGTCGACGTCGGCGAAGAAGGCGTCGAGGTCCGCGAGGGTGGTTCCGGGGCGTACGGGCATCAGCATGGCCTCGTTGTGCTGCCGCGACCGGTTGACCACCTGGACGGGCCCGCTCAGCACGTCGGGAGCCTCGAAGGCCCCGTCCCGCAGGGTGATGCGCGCGGCGGGGCGGATGTCGGCCGTGTCCGTCCGCGGGTGCCCGGCCAGGGCCCGTACCGGCCGCACCCGGTCCGCGAGGTCCGGCAGGCCCACGTCCCGGAAGTCGATGAGGTGGTACTCGCCGGGGGTGAGCTTCATGGTGACCGCGGCCGGGGCGTGGGCGACGGCCGCGCCGCCGAGCATCTCCGCGTCCCTTGCCACCGCTTTGCCGCCCTCGACGGGGTCGTCGCCCATGGCGCGTTCCAGATCTTCGAGGTACCGCTCCAACGGCACGCCCGGGCGGAGCCGTACGAGCCCGATCCACGCACCCCGTGGATCGGTGGACCGGACCCGGAGGGTGACCGGACCGGCCCGCAGGACGGACGGGGCGGTGAATCCGTCGGGCGTGACGGGGATGTCCACCTCCTGCGGGGCGGCGGAGGAAGCAGCCGCGGCCGGCACCTGCGAGGTCGCGGACGCCTGCGCCCCGGGGGCGAACGACAGCATCAGGGAGCCGGCGAGCGAGCCGGCGAGGACGGTGGAAACCAGGGTTCGCTTCATGTCGGCAACCCTGCCGTCCGGGCTCCCGTCATCGCGTCGGCCGGGCGGCGACAGCCGCGGCGTACCGCCGGAGTATGACGCTACCGCCCCGGTCGTAAGCGGATGTTGCCGCCCAGAGCCGACGCGACGCGGCGGCACCCGGCGGCACGCTCGGGGCCATGAGACGACGCGGCTTCCTCGCACTGACCGGACTGGTGGGACTCGCCCTGGCCGGGTGCGCCGGCTCGCAGGGCAACGCGAACACCCTGGCCTTTCGCAACCCGTTGCGCATACCGCCCCTGCTGGACCCGGAGCCCGGCCCGGACGGGGTGAAGCGGTACCCGCTGCGGCTGGTCGAGGGCCGCACCGAACTGCGGCCCGGCAAGCCCGCCAGGACCTGGGGCATCAACGGCGGCCACCTCGGCCCGACTCTGCGCGCCCGGCGCGGCGACCGCCTCGCGATGACGGTGACGAACACGCTCGGCGAGGCGAGCACGCTGCACTGGCACGGCATGCGGCTGCCCGCGGTGATGGACGGCGGCCCGCACCAGATGATCGAGCCGGGCGCCGTGTGGAGCCCGGAATGGACCGTCGACCAGCCCGCCGCGACCACCTGGTACCACCCGCATCCGCACGGCCGGACCGGGCTCCACGTCTACCGGGGCCTCGCAGGGATGTTCATCCTGGACGACGAGAAGGGCGGGGACGGCACCGGGCTGCCGAGCGCGTACGGCGAGGACGACATCCCGTTGATCCTCCAGGACCGGAAGTTCGAGCGGAACGGCGAGCTGGACGAGGGCTTCGGCGGCACGTTCGGCCCGCTCGGCGACGACATCCTGATCAACGGAACGTACGACCCGCACTTCCGGGTGACCACGACCCGAGTGCGCTTCCGGGTGCTCAACGGCTCCAGTGCGCGCGTCTACACCATCGGGTTCTCGGATGAGAGGGAGTTCCACGTCGTCGCGAACGACGCCGGGCTGCTGGAGCGTCCGGTGGCCGTGCGCCGGTTCCGGATCAGCCCCGGTGAACGGTTCGAGATCGTCGCCGCGTTCGAGGCGGGCGAGGAGGTCCTCCTGAAGAGCCACGGCGGGGACACGGGCGCGGACGTCGAGGAGGGCGATTACGACCTGCTGAAGCTGGCCGCCGCCCCGCAGCTGCGGCCGTCGGCCCCGCTGCCCGCGCGGCTCACCCCGCTCGCCCCGCCGGACCGGGGGACACGGACTCGTACGTTCAGGCTGGGCGGCTCGAACATCAACGGCCGGGACATGGACATGGCCCGCATAGACGAGGTCGTACCGGCGGGCGCCCGCGAGACGTGGGAGGTGGACAACGTCACCTTCTCCCACAACTTCCACATCCACGACGCCGTCTTCCGCGTCCTCGACATCGACGGCGAGCGTCCGCCGGAGCACCTGCGCGGCCCGAAGGACACGGTCTACGTGCCCGGCAGGACGAAGGTCCGGCTGGCCGTCGAGTTCGGCCGCCACACCGACCCGGGCACCCCGTACATGTACCACTGCCACATCCTCAGGCACGAGGACAAAGGCATGATGGGCCAGTTCGTGATCGTCCCCCCGGGTTCCGAGGACACCACCCCGCGCCGCCTGCCCGTGGCCGGCCATGGCCATCACTGATCGCGCCGCGGAGCGCCGCCCGCACCCCGTGCCACGACCTCCGTGCTCCCCGCGCCGGATCAGCTCGCGATCTTCGCCAGGGCCCGGATGCCTTCGAGTACCTCGGCGGCCGTGGGGGCACTGCCGGGATCGCTGAGGCACTGGAGCATCACACCCGACACGAGCGCGAGTTGCACGGTGCCGAGGGTGCGGACAGAGGGCTCCGGCACTTTGTCTTCCGGGACGCCGTCCAGGATGGCCGCCATGCCGCGCCGCCCCTGGGAGATGCCTCCGGCCAGCGCGGGGCGCAGCTCCGGCTGACGCTGGGCCTGCATGAACAGCTCCACCGAGGCGAGCCACAGGTCGGGGTGCGCACCGAATTCCTCGATCAGGCTCTCCCAGACGCGCTCGAAATGCGCACGGGCGGAGCCGTCGGCGTCGGGGACCAGCGCCCGGCCCATCGCGTCGCCCCACTCGTCGAGGATCTCGAACAGGGCCTGGTTGAGCAGCGCTTCCCGTGAGCCGTAGTGGTAGCCGACGGCAGCCGTGCTCACTCCGGCGGCCGAGGCGATGTCACGCACGGACGTTCGGTCGTAGCCCTTTTGCCGCAGGCAGGCCTTGGCGCCGACGAGCAGGGCTTCGCGGTTTCCCATACCCGGAGCCTAACGGCCGTGTGGCACGAACGTCTCATACGATCGAGTTATACATTTGTCTTGCACGATCGTTTGAATCGCCGTAGCGTGCGGGGCATGAGACGCACCAAGAACGTTTCCAAGGGGTTCACCACCACCGCTCTGACGCTGGCCACGTTGGGCGTCGCCCTCGGCATCGGGCCGGCCGGCCCGGCAGCGGCAGCCGAGGGCAGGCCGGTGGTCGCCACCACCGGCGGCACCGTGCGCGGCACCACCGACAGCAACGGCCTGCGCGCCTTCCAGGGCATCCCGTACGCCGCCCCGCCGGTGGGCGACCTTCGCTGGGCCTCGCCGCGGCCCGCCGCGCCCTGGACCGGGGTGCGGGAGGCGACCGCGCCGGGGTCCGCCTGCGCACAGCCGGCCGGGCTCCCCATCGGGGTCCCGAGCGAGGCCGAGGACTGCCTCTATCTGAACGTCACCACCCCCGCGAAGCAGAACGGCAAGCGGCCGGTGATCGTGTGGATCCACGGCGGCAGCCTGATGTTCGGCAGCGGCGACCTCTACGGCCCCGAGCGGCTTGCCGCCGAGGGCGCCGTCGTCGTGTCGGTCAACTACCGGCTCGGCGTCATGGGTTTCCTGTCCCACCCGGCGTTGGGGACCTCCGGGGGCCTCGGCCTGGAGGACCAGCAGGCCGCGCTGCGCTGGGTCCGCGCCAACGCCGGTGCCTTCGGCGGCGATCCCGGCAACGTCACGATCATGGGGCAGTCGGGCGGCGGCTACAGCGTCTGCGGCCACCTCGCCTCGCCGAAGTCGGCCGGACTGTTCCACCGCGCCATCGTGCAGAGCGCGCCCTGTGCCACGGGCGGCTCCCGCACCCGGCAGGAGGCCGAGGTCGAGGCCGAGACGACCGTCAAGAACCTTGGGGTGCTGGGGGTTTGCGACGGCCACCAGGACGCGGAGTCCTGCCTGCGCCACGCGGACCCGGCCGCGCTCCTGAAGGCGTACGGGACCGAGAACGAGCCCCGCCCGATCGCCGGCACGGACCTGATGCCGCTGGCCCCCGCCGAAGCCCTGCGCACCGGGAAGTTCAACCGGGTCCCGGTCCTCGTCGGGGTCAACCACGACGAGGAGCGCGGCCGGATCCTCGGCGAGGAGCTGAGGGACGGACCCATACGGCCCGAGGCATACGAGGCCGAGGTACGAGAGAAGTTCCCCACCGAGGCCGACGCCGTGCTGGCACGCTACCCGCTGAATCGCTTCGGTTCGGCCGGCGAGGCCCTGGCGGCGGCCCTGACCGACCGCGACTGGTCGGTGCCGACGCTGGACACCGCCCGGCTGCTGGCACGGTGGACACCGACCCGGATGTACGAGTTCAGCGAGCGCGAAACGTTCACTTGGGCAGGCAACCCGGAGCTCGGCTTCGAACCCCGCGCCTCGCACATGTCGGAGCTGCCCTACCTCTTCGACTTGAAGCTGCCCCTGTACGAGAAGATGACGGAGGAGCAGCGACACCTCGGGAAGCGGATGACGGACACCTGGGTGGACTTCGCCGAGTCCGGGAAGACGAACTGGCCGGGCTTCCGCGACGGAGGCTACGTGCAGTCGCTGGCCTCGGGGCCCTGGAGCCGCGCGGAGTTCGCCAAGGACCACGACTACGCGTTCTGGAAGAACCTCCGCTGACGCCAAGCCCGGGCCCGTGGCGCGGGTTCGATTCCCGTCATCCGCTCTCGTACGGAGGACCGGGTCGGCGCCGGGCTCAGACGAAGAGGAACGCGGCCGTGGTGGCCGCGCCGAAGGCGGAGCCGACGATCGTCTGGGCCACCGTGTGGTACGCCAGCGCGACCCGGGACCAGCACACGGCGGCCGCGAGCGAGTAGGCGAGCAGCCACCACGGCGAGTGCACCACGGCCAGCAGGGCCACCACCGCCGAGGCCACGGCGGAGTCCACCGAGATCTTCCAGACGGTGTTCACGAGGAGCAGCCCGATGGTCATCACCCACAGGCCGAGCATCGCGACCAGGATGGGCTTGGGGGCCCCGCCGAGGACCATGACCACGGAGCCGGTGCCCAGGGAGCCGAGGATGACGAAGAAGATGGGCGCGCGCTGGGTGCGGTCGACCACGTGGCGGTCGCCCCAGGTGCCCCGTTTGCGCTCCCACTCGATGTAGCCGGCCGGGACCAGTCCGGCGCACAGGGCGCCGAGCAGGCCCCAGGGCAGGCCGGTCCAGTCGCCGGCCGCGGCCAGACCGATCCCGAGCATGCCCGCGAGCAGGACGTTGCGGGGTTGCAGCACGTCCGTGACGGTGCGGGCCACCGTGGTCGTGGTGGTGGAGCCGGGGTTGGTGTTCGGGGCGGTCACGCGCTGTGCTCCAGGGAGGATCGCAGAACGGCGCGGGTCCGCTGCTCCGGGATGGACTTGTAGGCGGCGGCCACCCGGACCAGCCAGGCGATTTCGCCGTCCTGGTCGGTGGCGTGCTTGGTCTCGAAGGCGGCGGCCTTCCCCGCGGGGGCGCCCTCGGCCTTGGCCACCACGGCCGCCTGGATCCAGTGGGCGTTGGTGAGCGAGCCGGTCTTCGCGAGGTCGGTGCCCTCGCCCGCGGCGGCCTCCTTGGCTGCGGTCGGCAGGCTGTCGGGCCCGTGGTGGCGCAGCTTCTCGACCGCGTCCGCGATGTCGGCCGCCCAGCGGTCGGCCCTTCGTGACGGGGATGCGCGAAGGGCTGTGCCCGTGCAGTATGCCGGCCGGCCGGAGGTGCCTGCACGGTGCACCCATGACGCTCCGCTCCGCTCTCGGCGGCGGAGTCCGGGCCCGGTGGTTTCACCCGGGTGCTCCGGTTCGCGGGCGACGTGGTGCAGAGCGTCACGGCGCGTGTCAGCGTGTTGCGGGGGGAAATCCGTACCCCACCCATCACGAGGAGTCGCCATCATGGGCGGTAAGCACGACAAGCGTCAGCAGCCGGGCAGGAGCCGCGAGGCGCAGGGGCATCAGCGCCCCGGGGACCCCGCGCGCCCGCAGCCGGGCCGGCAGTCCCGCGAGCAGGGTCAGAAGGAACAGGGGCAGAAGGAGCCCTCGCGCGGCCGTGAGGACGACCTGCTGCGCGAAGAGGACCTGCACGGCGAGTCGTTCTGACCGTCCGCACCGCACGACGGAGCCCGGCCGGGGCGACCGCGCACCGGCCGGGCTCCGGCGTGCCGCGTCACGTCGGTGCGACGGGCGGCCGCCCGGGTCGCTGGGAGCGGCACCCGCGGATACGTTGGGAAGGGGCCGGCGGATGCGCGGGGAAGGGAGCCGTACCAGGGCATCAGGCGGGCGCGCGCCGCGCGTCGGCGACCGTGTTCGTGGAGCTTCGTGGAGCTTCGTGGAGCGTCTGGGAGGGTCCGCAATGACCGACAACCATCTCTCCGGCGACGAGACGCGGAACCTCACCCCGCAGGAGCGGGCCGCCCGCGGCAAGGCCGCCCGCGCGGACGCTCCCCGTTCCGGCCATGCCGCGTACGAGCCCTCGCCGAACCGCGCGGATCCGGTGGACATCATCGAGAAGCAGTCCGCGAGGCGGGTGCCGGAGCTGGTGCCGATCCGCTACGGCAGGATGAGCGAGTCGCCGTTCCGCTTCTACCGCGGGGCCGCCGCGATCATGGCCGCGGACCTCGCGGACACACCGCGCAGCGGGTTCAGGGTCCAGTGCTGCGGCGACGCGCACATGCTGAACTTCCGGCTGCTGGCCTCGCCCGAACGCCGCCTGATGTTCGACATCAACGACTTCGACGAGACGCTGCCCGGACCGTGGGAATGGGACGTCAAGCGGCTGTCGGCCAGCTTCGTCATCGCGGGCCGGGCGAACGGCTTCAGCACCGGGGAGCGGGCCACGGTGGTCCGGGCGGCCGTGGCGTCCTACCGCGAGCGCATGCGGAGCTTCGCCGGGATGGGCAACCTGGAGGTCTGGTACACCAGCGACTCCGCTGAAGCGCTCACGGAGCGGTGGGGTCCGATCGTGGGCGCGGGACAGCTCGAACGCTGGAGCCGTGTCCAGAAGCGGGCGTACGCGCACGACACGTTGCAGGTCTTCGACAAGCTCACGCGGGTGGTCGACGGAAGGCGGCTGATCACTCCCGACCCGCCGCTGCTCACGCGGCTCGACGATCTGCTGGAGCCCTCCGAACGCGGTCCGACGGAGAAGGAGATCAGCCGGTTGATCGAGCACTACGGCAAGACCCTGCAGACGGACCGCAGGTTCCTGCTGAAGGGCTACCGGATCGGCGACATCGCCCGCAAGGTCGTCGGCGTGGGCAGTGTGGGAACCCGCTGCTGGGTCATCCTGCTGCTCGGCAAGGACGACGAGGACCCGCTGCTGCTCCAGGCCAAGGAGGCGGACCAGTCCGTCCTGGCGCCCTACGCGGGCGCCAGTGCCTTCCGCACCCAGGGCGAGCGCGTCGTCGCGGGCCAGCGGCTCATGCAGGCCACCAGCGACATCTTCCTCGGCTGGGAGCGCATCCAGGGCATCGACGGCAAACGGCGGGACTTCTACGTACGCCAGCTGCGGGACTGGAAGGGCATCGCGGTCGCCGAGGAGATGTCACCGAAGCGGATGGCGAACTTCGGCAGGCTGTGCGGCGCCACTCTGGCCCGCGCCCACGCGAGGTCCGGGGACCGGATCGCCATCGCCGCGTACCTGGGCGGCGGCGACGTCTTCGACCGGGCCATGGCGGACTTCGCCGAGCTGTACGCGGACCAGAACGAGAAGGACCACCAGGCGCTCCTCGATGCCGTCAAGGCCGGACGGGTCCGGGCCGAGGCGGCGTGAGCGACCGGGACGGACGGCGCGGCACGAGCGGTTGATCGAGGGGCTGTTGCCGCCGGCGCGCTCGGAACCCCGCGACGGCGGAGGACTGGTCGTCACGGCCGCGCCGCCGCCGGCACAGGGCTGCCGCGGCGTGGGTCAGGTGTTGCTGTTGAGGAAGCCGATGACCACGGCGCCCCACCAGCACGCCTGCGAGACGAGGGCGGTGGCGCCTCCCCAGACCAGCAGCTTGCGCTCGACCGTCTCGCCGGCGGCTTCGAGGCGGCGGGCGAGGAGGCCCGCCTGGAGGCCGTTGACGGTGAGTGCGGCCACCAGGCCGAGCTTCGTCAGGGTCAGAGGGGAGTCGATGTCGGGGCTCAGCATCAGCCCGCTGAGGACGAGCCCGCCGAGGCCGGCCCAGATCGGCACGTGGAGCCGGGCGGTCGCGCCCACCACCTCGGCCAGCGTGCAGCGCCCCGTCGCCCAGAGCAGCCCGTAGTAGTCGGCGGACAGCACGGCGCCGAAGCCGAGCACGAGCGAGGCCAGGTGCGCGAAGAGCGCGGCCGTGTGCATCGCCGCGTCCGCCTGCACGTGCAGCGAACACCACACCCCGGCCGTCAGCACGACCAGCGCGAAGAACGCTCCCGCCGCCACCGTCCACCACGAGTCGAAGAGGCGGATCGGGCGGGCGGTGGGTCTGGCTGCGGTGGACGACATGTGAGCTGACTCCGGTGAGGGCGGACGGACTGACCTCCGACACGCGGAAGCTAGGTAAGGCTTACCTAAAGCGACGCCGTCGTCAATGCGCGCCCACCCCTCAAGACCATGAAACCGGCCACAGCCCGTGACCGGGCCGCCCTACCCGGTGACCGGCGCCACACGCTCCCCGTCCGCCCGGAAGATCCGGTCGAGGTGGTGGTCGAGCACGGCGATGGCGGACTCCGGGCTCCGCTGGCCCACGAGGATGCTGGTGCCCATCGTCGCCGTCATCGCGAGCAGGCTGATCGCCTCCGTGCGCGCGTCGATGCCGGGATCGGCCAGGCCGGACGCCCGGGCCCCTTCGAGCAGACCGGCCACGGCGTCCTCGGCGGCGTCGGGGTTGTCGATGAACGGCTGGGCGGCCAGCGCCTCGTCGGTGACCGACAGGATCGAGTACGAGCTGTAGAGGAGGTGGAAGGTGCGACCCTCCTCGTCGGTCGGGAGGGAGGCCAGCAGCAGCGCCTCGATGGTCGCGCGCGGACCCGGAGCCGGGCCGATCGCGGCGAGGCGGGCGCCGACCCGGGCGGTGAAGCGGTTCGTCAGGTGCTGGAGCCCGTAGAAGAGCAGCTTCTCCTTGGTCTCGAAGTAGTACTGCACGAGCCGCAGCGACACGCCCGCCTCCGCGGCGACGTCCCGCATGCCGACGGCGTGCAGGCCCTGCCGTCCGGCGACCCGGATGAGCGCCTCGGCGATCTGGGCACGCCGTTCCTCGTGATCCACGCGCTTAGGCATGTGCCGGTGTCTCCGCCCGTCGGTGGTGGTGGGTTCGTCAGCGGTCCGGCCCCCGGACCTTTTTCATGGTACCGCCGTATCAACATCGTGGTACGATCGTATCACGAAGAACGGATCTTCCCGGAGGTGCCCCATGCCCGAGAACACGACCCGTAAGCCGCGCCGCGACATCGGCCGCTACGTCAGCGACGAACTGCGCGACCGCTACTTCGCCACCTGCGACGCGCTCTTCGCGATGGGGGCGCCCATACGCTCCGAGACGGACGTCGAGACCAGCTTCGGCACCACGCACGTCTACCGGTACGGACCCACGGACCCTGCGGCCGAGTCCCGGACCCCGATCGTCCTGATCCACGGTTCCGGCGGCTGCTCCGCGCAGTGGTACCCCAACACCCGTGCGCTCAGCGCCGATCGACCCGTCTACGCCCTCGACACCCCCGGCGACCCCGGGCGCAGCGTCCAGCGCGAGCCCATGTGGCAGCCCGAGCGGGCCGCTCAGTGGATGGACGAGGCCCTCGACGCGCTCGGCCTCGACAAGGTCCACCTCGTCGGCTCCTCCTACGGCGGCTGGCTGGTCATCAACCAGGTGCACCTGCGACCCGGCCGCCTCGCCTCGGTCACCGCCCTCGACCCGGGCGGCCTGGAGAAGGTGGGCCTGCGCTTCTTCGTCTGGATCTTCGCGAGCCTCTTCGCCACCTTCGCCCCGAAGGCACTGCGCCCGGCCCTCGCCAAGTGGCTGGAGCAGCCGGTGCTCATCGTCCCGGAGCTGCGCAAGTGGATCCAGGCCGGGGTGCGGGCCTTCCGGATCCGTCGGCCGGCCCCGCTGCCGCTGTCCGACGCCGAACTGGGCTCCATCCGGACGCCGTTCTACCTGATCATGGGCAAGCGCAGCCTGCTGGTGCACCCGAAGCGGCAGTTGGAGCGCGTGCCACGGCTGATCCGGGGCGCCCGCGCCGAGATCATCTCCGCGACCGGTCACGGCCCGCAGATCGACCACCCCGACGTGGTCAACGCCCGGATGCTGTCGTTCATGGAGGACGTCGACTCCCTCGACCCGGCCGCCGCGGCCGCGTAGCCCGCGGCCCGGCCGCCCTCAGGAGCGGCCGGGCGGCGGGAAGTGCCTGCGCAGCAGCTCCAGGAAGACGCCGGCCGCGGGCCCGGAGGGGCCGTCCGTCCGCCAGGCGATGGCGGCCCGGGCGCGCAGCCGGGGCTCGGTGATCTCCAGCGTCCGCACTCCCAGGGCCGCCGCCGTCTCGGCGGGGAGCGCCGGGATCACCGCCACCCCGAGGCCGCGCGCCGCGAGCTGCGCGAGGAACTGCGGAGCGCTCGCCTCGAAGGCGATACGGGGGTCGAACCCCGCCCCCGCGCACGCACGGTCGACCACCGCGCGCACACCCGTGCCGCGCGGCAGGCTGATCAGCGGACGGTCGCGGAGCTCGGCCAGGGCGATGGCCGTACGGTCCGGGGGCGGACGGTCCGGGACCGTACGGTCCGGGGGCCTGAGGGCGGGGTCGGCCGGGGCGACGGCCGCGACGACGGCGATGTCGACGACGACCTGGAGCGAGATCCCGGGTGGGGGCTCCTCGTCCGCGAGCCCGATCACGGCGATGTCGAGTTCCCCCCGGCGCAGAGCGGCGAGCATCCGCTCCGAGGTGTCCTCGGTCAGGGCGATCTCCACCCGAGGGTGCTCCTCGTGGAAGCCGGCCAGGACGGCCGCCACGTCGAAGCCCCGACCCGCGCCGGCCGCACCCGAGACGAGGCCGAGGGCGACGCGGCCGCGCAGCAGTCCGGTGAACTCGTCGGCGGTCTGCCGTGCCGCCTCGACGGCCGCGAGCGCGGCCCGTGCGTACGGCAGTACGGCCTCGCCCACCTCCGTCAGGGTCACCGACCGACCGGAGCGGTCGAGCAGCGGGTGCCCGAGCTCCCGTTCGAGCTGCCGGACCTGGGCGCTCAGTCCGGGCTGCGCCAGATGCAAACGGGCCGCGGCACGCGTGAAGTTGGCTTCCTCGGCGACCGTGACGAAGTACCGCAGCTGCCGGATGTCCATAACGGATCATGCTAGTTGCGAGACACGCAAACTCTTGGACTTGCGGCGGGCCGGCCAACAGCCTTGAAGTCATGGGGAACACGGACACGAACACGGACATCAAGGCCGCGATCGCAGCCGAGCGCCGCGAACTCGCCGCCGTACTGGACTCCTTGCGGGACGAGCAGTGGGACGCCCCGAGCCTGTGCGCGGGGTGGCGGGTCCGGGAGGTCGCGGCGCACATGACGATGGGGTTCCGGTACTCGCTCGCCAGGACGGCACGGGAACTGGTCCGGGCCCGGGGCAGCCTCCACCGGATGACCGACCGGTGCGCCCGCGCGGACGCGGCCGCCCATTCGACACGTGAACTCGCCGCACTGCTCGCGGACAACGCGGACCACCCCTGGCGGCCCCCGGTCGGCGGACTCGCCTCGGCCCTGGGGCACGACGTGGTCCACGGCCTGGACATCACCGTCGCGCTGGGCCTCGGGCGCAGGGTGCCCGCGGACCGCGTGCGGATCCTCCTGGCGGGCGTCGACGCCAGGACGCTCAGGTTCTTCGGAGCCGACCTGAGCGGCATCGAACTCCGCGCCACCGACCTCGACTGGTCCTTCGGCGCGGGAACGCCCGTGTCCGGCGCCGCGCAGGACCTCCTCCTGCTCGCGTTCGGACGCCGGCTCCCGCCGGGACACCTCCACGGCGCACCGGACGGCCGCTTCCTCGCCGCGGGGGCGTGAGGGTGCCCCCGACGTGTGCCCGCGACCTCTTCCGGCCCTTCCGACTCTTCCGACAGGGGGTGACGGGCTCTGCCTTTGGGCAGAGGCCGGCGGGGTGCGGATCCGTCTCGGGGTCCATGTCCTCGCGCATGCGGACGTAGATACTGGTCAGCGTGGTCCGTACCAGCCGTTTCCGACGTCCCCCCGGCCTCGTGCACGTCGTGGCGGAGACCGCGGCCGTGGCCGGTGCGGGGCTGGGTGTGTACGTCGTGCTCGGGTACCTGGGGTTCCTTCCGCGGCCCCTGTTCCAGTTCCTGGGGCTCGCCGCCGGAACCGCCCTCTTCCCGCTGCGCCGCCGCTTCCCGGACGCCGTGCTGCCGGTCCTCGCCGGGCTCACCGGTCTGGTGCCCGTGCTCGGGCCGGTGACGGCGGCGACCGCCTACACCGTGGCCCGTGAGTCGGACAGGGCGCGGGAGCGGACGCGGCTGCTCGCGGCGGCCGGGGTGCTCGTCGTGGTGGTCGCGGCGGCGGCCGGGCCCCGGCTCGGGCCGGGTTCCATGCCGTACGGGCTCGCGCTGGGCCTCGTCCTCGCGGCGACGGCCGTGGTCGTGCCCGGCCTGGTCGGCACGGTCCGGGGGCAGCAGCGGCGCCTGCTGCGGGCCCTGCGCGAGCGCGGGGACGCGGCGGAACGCGCCCGCCTGCTCGCCGACAGCGAGGCCCGCATCCACGAACGGTCCCGGATCGCCGCCGAGATGCACGACCTGGTCGGCCACCGCCTCAGCCTCATCTCCCTCTACGCGGGCGGCCTGGAGCTCTCCCTGGCCCGCGCCGAGCCCGGGCTGCGCGAGGAGGCCGTCCTCGTACGGCGCACCACCCGGGACGCGATGCGCGAGCTGCGCCAGGCCCTCGGCGTACTGGGCCCGCTCGGCCGGGACACCGGCTCCGACGCGCTCACCGACGCCACCGGCACCCGCGCCGACATCGAGACCCTGGTCGCGGAGTCCGGCGACGGGGGCATCGCCGTGGAGCTCGACTGGACGGGGCCCGACCTCGACGCCCGCCCCGCCCCGGTCCGCCGGGCCGTGCACCGGGTCGTCCGGGAGGCCCTGACCAACGTGCACCGGTACGCGCCCTCGGCGCACGTCACCGTGACCGTCGCGCACGACGAGGAGACCGTACGGGTCGCCGTCCGCAACGGCGCCCCGCCGAGCCCGGCGGCGCCCCCCGCCGAACTCGGCACCGGCCGCGGCCTCACCGGCCTGCGGGAACGGGTCGAGCTGCTCGGCGGGACCTTCGACGCCGCCGCCCTCCCCTCGGGCGGCTTCCGGGTGGCGGCGGTCGTACCGGCCGAGCCCGGTGACGCCCCCGACCGGGTCACCGGCCCGGCGGCGGGCGGGGGCGACCGGCCCGCCGACGCGTACCCCCCGGCAGGTGCGCCCGAGCGGCGGACGGCCGAGGTGCTGACGCTCGTCTGCGGACTGGTGACGCTGTGCGTGCTGATGGTCCTCGGGATCGCCTTCGTGTACGCGGCCCACCCGGACGGCCGCCACCACGGACCGCCCCCACTGCCCCGCGTGGGCGACACCTACCAGGAGGTGGGCGCGGCGGGTGTGAGCGACAACAAGGCGGTACGGGCCGCGGCCACCGGCCACGAGCCGCCGCGCCCTGCCGCCGCGGTCGGCTGCGTGTATCCGTTCAACGGCGCCACCGAGACCCGCCCCGGCACCCTCACCGTCGCCCGCTACTGCTTCGACGCCTCGCAGCGCCTGATCGCCATCGACCGTTTCGACGTCCCGTCGGTCCGGGACGCCATGCCCTGGGAGACCCCGTGACCGAGCCCGCCCGCCCCATCCGCGTCCTGCTCGCCGACGACGAGACGATGATCCGGCACGGTGTCCGCCTGATCCTCCGGCACGCCGAGGACATCGACGTCGTCGCCGAGGCCGCCAACGGGCGGGAGGCCGTCGACCTGGCCGCCGCCCACCACCCCGACGTGGCGCTGGTCGACATCCGGATGCCGGTGTGCGACGGCCTGAGCGCCATCGCACCGCTGCTCGCGCTCGATCCCGCGCCGCGCGTGGTGATGCTGACGACCTTCGGCGACGAGGACAACGTCGTACGCGCCCTGCGGGAAGGCGCGGTGGGCTTCCTGCTGAAGGACGAGGGCCCGCAGGAGCTGATCAGTGCCGTACGGGCGGCGGCCGCCGGCGACGCCGTGCTCTCCCCCGGCGTCACCGGGGCGCTGATCACCCGGATGCTGCGGGGCGGCGACCCCGAAGCCGAGGCCTCCGCTCTCGCGGACGAGCGGATCGCCCGGCTCACGGCCCGGGAGCGGGAGGTCCTCACGATGCTCGGCGGGGGCCTGTCCAACCAGGACATCGCCGAGCGGCTCGGCATCGGGATCGGCACGGTGAAGACGCACGTCCGGGCCATCCTGGAGAAGACGGGCTCGGCGAGCCGGGTACAGGCGGCCCTCCTCGCCCACCGCACGGGCCTGGCGCGCTGACGCGACGGCGGGCCGACGCCTGACGCGGGCGGCGTGCGCACTCCCTGCCCCAGGCTCCGCCCGGACCCGTTCGGGCGCCGGGTGCCCGGTGCGCGTGAACACCGCGGCGGGCCGGCGCCGCCGCGCAGCGGCAAAATCCGGCCCCGCCAGGGGGCACCTCCCAGCGGTGGCCGGGGGAGTTCGAGGCGCGGGGTCCGGGGCGGAGCCCCGGGAACGCCGGGCCTCTGCCCGGGGGGAGGGACGCGTCCGCCGCTCTCTGCCGAAGGGCAGAGCCGGGCCCCCCGGACCATCCCCTCCGGCAGAGCCCAACTCCAGCCCCCAGCACGATGTTTCCGCAGGTGAGTGCCGTGACGATGGATGTCATGTCACAGCTCGCGCAGCACCCACAGCCCACCGCGTCCCTCCCCGAACCGGCCGCCCGGGCGGCCGGCCTGACGAAGGTGTACGGGAAGGGGGACGCCCGGGTCACCGCCCTGGACGGGGTCTCGGTCGACTTCCCCCGGGGCCGGTTCACCGCGGTCATGGGCCCCTCCGGGTCCGGGAAGTCCACGCTGATGCACTGCCTGGCCGGGCTGGACACGGCCACCTCCGGTTCGGCGCGCATCGGCGGCACCGAGCTGTCCTCCCTGACGGAACGACAGCTCACCAACCTGCGGCGGGACAAGGTGGGCTTCGTGTTCCAGGGCTTCAACCTGCTGCCCACCCTCACCGCGCTGGAGAACATCACGCTTCCGCTGCGGATCGCCGGGCGCCGGCCGGACGCGAAGTGGCTGGAGGTGGTCGTCGCCACCGTCGGACTGGCGGGGCGGCTGGAGCACCGTCCGGCCGAGCTGTCCGGCGGTCAGCAGCAGCGGGTCGCGGTGGCCCGCGCGCTCGTCTCCCGGCCCGACATCGTCTTCGCCGACGAGCCCACCGGGAACCTCGACTCGCGCTCCGGCGCCGAGATCCTCGGCTTCCTGCGCGACTCCGTAAGGGAGTTGGGGCAGACGGTGGTGATGGTCACCCATGATCCGGTGGCCGCCGCCCACGCGGACCGGGTGGTGTTCCTTGCCGACGGCCGGGTGGTCGACGAACTGTACGGGCCGACCTCCGGCGCCGTGCTCGACCGGATGCTCCGCTTCGAGGCCCAGGGCCACACGGGCTGACACGGGCTGACACCCGCCCGCCGACACCACCGCTACCGCCCGCACTACCGGAAGTCCCCCATGCTGCGAACAGCCCTGCGCAACGTCCTCGCGCACAAGGCCCGTCTGGCCATGACCGTCCTCGCGGTCTGTCTCGGTGTCGCCTTCGTCTCCGGCACCCTCGTCTTCGCGGACTCCTCCGCCGCCGCCCACCGCGCCGCCGCTTCCAAGGGGTTCGCGGACACCTCGGTCACCGTGACCCCGAAGTACTCCCCGGCCGGATCGGCCGATGATCAACGTACGACGGGGCTCGACGACGCCCTCGCGCGGAAACTGGCCGCGGTGCCGGGCGTCGCCGCCGTCCGCCCCTCCGTCGACGGCTCCGCCACCCTGGCCGCCGCCGACGGGAGCCCGCTGCGGGCCGGGAAGACCTGGGCCAACCTGGCGGCCGCCTACGTGCCGGGCAAGGACGGTACGGACGGCCGCCACCCGCTCGTCGAGGGCCGCGCCCCGGCCGACGGGGACGAGCTCGCGGTGGACAGCGGCACCGCGGCCGCCGGGAAGTTCCGCGTCGGGGACACCGTCAGCCTGGCCACCGACGGCCCGGTGATGAGGAAGCGGCTCGTCGGCATCGTCCGTACCGACGACCCCCGGGTGAACGCGGGCGGCACCCTCGCCCTCTTCGACAAGGCCACCGCGCAGGAGCTGTTCGCCGCCCCGGGCCTCTACACCGGCATCGACCTGACCGCCGCGGCCGGCACCGGCCAGTCCGAACTGGCCGCCCGGGTCACCGCCGTGCTCCCGGCGGACCGGGCCGAGGCCACCACCGCCGACGCCCTGGCCGCGCAGCAGACCGTACTCGTCGACACCCTGACCCGCGGCTACGCCAAGCTGCCGCTGGTCTTCGCCGGGGTCTCGCTCTTCATCGGCTCCTTCCTCATCGTCAACACCTTCACGATGCTCGTGACCCGGCGCACCCGCGAGATCGCGATGCTGCGGGCGATCGGCGCCTCGCGCCGCCAGGTGGCCCGCTCGGTCCTGCTCGAAGCGGCCCTGACCGGTCTCGTCTCCTCGGTGGCCGGCTTCCCGCTCGGCCTCGGCATCGCCTCCGTCCTGCCCCGGCTGCTGAGCACCGCTCAGCAGACGCTGCCCGACGGGCCGCTGGTGATCGGCGCGCGCCCGGTCGCGGCCGCTCTCGCCGTCGGGGTGGGCGTCACGGTGCTCGCCGCGTGGCTGCCGTCCCGCCGGGCCGCGAGGGTCGCCCCCGTCGAGGCGATGCGCGGCGCCGAGCAGCCGCCCTCCGCCGCCCGGTCCCGGCTGCGCGGCGCCGTGGGGCTGGTGCTGCTCGTGCTCGGCGCCGGGCTGCTGGTGTCGGTCACCGGCGCGAAGGACGCCTCGGTGGAGAACCTCCAGGACGCGATGGTCGCCTGCGGTGTCCTGGTCGCCGCCCTGATCGTGCCGGCGCCGCTGCTCGCCGGGCCGGTGATCAGGCTGACGGGCCGGCTGACCGGCCGCTTCGGCGTCGTCGGGCACCTCGCGCGGGAGAACGCGCTGCGCGACCCTCGGCGCACCGCGGCCACCGCCGCCACCCTGATGATCAGTACGGCGCTGGTGGCGGGGCTCGCCGTCATCGGGAACTCCACGGGCCGGGCCCTGGACCGGCAGGCCGCCGACGGCCTCGGCGCCGACTACGTGATCGCCGCCGGCAGTCCCACGACCGGCATCGACCCGGCCGCCGTGCGCCGGGTCGGAGAGACCGCCGGCGTGCGGACCGCGGTGGCCGTCGCGGACTCCACCCTGTTCGTCGGCGGCGGCGTCCGGGAGATCTCCGGGGTCGACCCGGCCGGCCTGGACGCCGTCCTGGAGCTCGACTTCACCAGCGGCTCCGCGAAGGACCTCGGACCCGGCCGGATCGCGGTCTCCAGCACCCTCGCCAAGGAGCACGGGCTGAGCGCGGGCGGGCACGTCAACGCGCGCATGGGCCGTGCGCAGGAGTTCCGGCAGTACACCGTCGTCGGGGTCTACCGGGACAACCCGGTGGCCCGCGACGCGCTGGGCGCCCGCGCCGAGGTGCAGGAGAACGGCTTCCTGGCCGGCTCCGTCCAGCGGGTCCTCGTACGCACCGGCCCCGGCGGCGTCTCCGACAGCACCGAGCTCGCGCTGCGCGCGGCCGTGGGGAACAACCCGCTGCTGAAGGTGCAGGACCGGGAGGCCCTGGTCCACGAGGCGGCCGGCGGCCTCGGCGACCTGCTGACCCTGATGTACGGGCTGCTCGCCATCGGCACCGCGATCAGCGCCCTCGGCATCGTGAACACCCTGGCCATGTCCGTGGCCGAGCGCACCCGGGAGATCGGGGTGCTGCGCGCCATCGGCATGGACCGCGCCGGGATCCGCCGGATGATCCGGCTGGAGGCCCTGACCGTGGCGGCCTTCGGCACCCTGCTGGGGCTGGCGGCCGGGGTGTCCGGGGCCTGGGCGGTGGGCTCCCTGGCGGCGGGCGCGATGGAGCGGTACGAGCTCGTCGTGCCGTGGGGGACCCTGCTGCTGGTCTGCCTGGCCTCCCTCGCGGTCGGCGCGGCGGCGGCGATCGTCCCCGCCCGCCGGGCCGCCGCCCTGTCGCCCCTGCGGGCGGTGGCGACGGCATAGGGACCGGGCCGGCTTCCCCGGGGCACCCGCGGGGGCGTCCCCGGGGAAGCCGGCCGGGCCCGGAAGAACGTCCTGGAGACGGCTTGGAGACGAGCTAGCGGAACGCCGGCAGGTTGCGTGCGACCCAGTCGGCGAACGGCCGGGCCGGCCGGTGGAGGACCCTCCGCACGTCGGGGCCGATCTCGACCTCCGCCGGCAGCGGGACGCCGAGGACGTCGAGGGTGCCGCCGATCACCTCCGGTGCCATGAACTGCGCCATGTGGGCGTGGGCGTCCTCGCGGGACAGCTCCACGAAGGCCACCTCCTCGCCCAGCGCTTCGGCGATCACCGCGGCCTGCCGGCGCGGGCTGATCGCCTCGGGGCCCGTCAGCTCGTACGTACGGCCCGCGTGGCCGTCCTCGCGCAGCGCGGCCGCGGCGACCTCGGCGATGTCCGCCGGGTCCACGACCGGCAGCGCCACGTCGGCGAAGGGGGCGAAGACCGTGCGTCGGGTACGGACCGACTCGGCCCAGGCGAAGGCGTTGGAGGCGAAACCGCCCGGGCGCAGGACCGTGAAGTCCAGTCCGGAGCCCCGCACGGCGGTTTCGAAGGCTCGCAGCCGGGCGTGCGAAGGCGCCTCGGGGCGGGTGGAGTTGATCTGCGAGGAGAGCAGGACGATCCGCTTGACCCCCGCGTCCCGTGCGACGTCCACGAGGGCGTCGGGGCTTTCGCCGTGGCCGTTCAGTTCGCCGCCCAGCAGGACGAAGAGGGCGTCGGCGCCTTCGAGGACCGGCCGCATGCCCGCGGCGTTCCCCGGGTCGGCCACGGCGCGGCGGGCCCCGGGCGCGGGCGGCTCGGAGTGCGGGCGCCGCGAGACGGCCGTGACCTCCTCGCCCGCCTCCGTCAGCACCTGTACCAGCGTCCGCCCGATGTTGCCGGTCGCACCCGTCACCACGATCATTTCGGTCTCCCCGTGCTAGTTAGTCAGTTGACTGACTTACTGATGGGGTGACCGTAGCACCACCACCCCGGGGGCTGTCTATAGTTGGTTGGGTGACTGACTCAAAGGCGCCTCGGGCGCGGGCGGCCGACAAACGGCGGCGCCTCACGGCCGCCGCGGCGCGGGTCCTCCACGAGCAGGGCGTCGAGCGCACCACCCTCGCCGACATCGCGCGCGTGGCCGACGTACCCGTCGGGAACCTCTACTACTACTTCAAGACCAAGGACGACCTCGTACGGGCCGCGCTCTCCGAGCACAGCCGCCACCTGGACGAACTCACCGTGCGCCTGGACGAGTTGCCCGACCCCCTCGACCGGCTGAAGGGCCTGGTCGAGGGCTGGATCGAGCGGCGCGACACCGCCGCCCGCCACGGCTGCCCCACCGGGACCCTCGCCGCCGAACTCGACAAGCGCGCCGAAGGCACCCTGGACGCCGAGGCCGGCGCGGTGATCCGCCGGCTGTTGGACTGGGCCGGCGTCCAGTTCCACGCCGCGGGCCTGGCCGACCCGGACGGCCTCGCCCTCACCCTCGTCTCCGGCTACCAGGGCATGTCGCTCATGGCCAACGCCCTGCGCGACCCGGAGGTCATGACCCGCGAGGGGGCCCGCCTGCTGAGCTGGCTCGACTCCCTCAGGACTGCAGGTAGCTGAAGCCCACCTCGTAGCGTTCGACCGTGATGATCCGCTGGCCCTCGCGGTGGGCGGATTCCGCGCGCAGGCGCGTGGCACGGTCCTCGCTCGCCATCATGGTCTCCTCGTCGTCCCACAGGGTGAGCGACTTGGCCTTCCCAGAGGCCCGGTCGACGAGGTAGTACGCGCCCCGGAAGCCGGGGGCGTCCCGGATCTGCTCGACGATCGCCTGCGAATTCGCCGCCAGATCCCCCTCCGCCGGAAGCGGTGATCCCTGGTAGGTGCTGAGCCTCGCGAACATCTCCGGCAGTCCTTCCTGACCGGGCTGCCCGTCTGGGGTCGGCAGCTCCACGACCAGAGTGCTCTGGCGGGCCGTCCGGCGCATGCCGAGCGGACAATGGGTAGCGGGGAACGCTTCCACCGAGGAGAGGCGGGACGTCGTGGTGCCGTACGTAGCCGTGACCGCCCTGAGCCACACCGGGCTGGTGCGCGATCACAACGAGGACAGCCTGGTCGTCGGGCCGTGGACGCTGTGCGGGACCGTGACCGAGAGCCCCCAGACCTTCCTGTTCCCACTCGGCCGTCCGTTGGTCGTCGCCGTCGCGGACGGGCTCGGCGGGCAGCCGGCCGGCGAGGTGGCCAGTGCCCTCGTCGTACGCCAGCTCGCCTCGCTCGGCCCCTCCCTGGAGGGCGAGGAGAGCGTCGACGACGCGCTGAAGCTGTGCAACGGCATGGTGTACTCGGCCGCCGACGGCCGGCCGGAACTGACCGCCATGGGCACCACCGTGGCGGGCGCGCTCGTCCTCGGGGAGTCGCTGCTGGTCTTCAACGTCGGCGACAGCCGGGTCTACCACGCGGACAAGGGCGGGCTGCGCCAGGTCAGCGTGGACGACAGCCCCCCGCCGGAGCCGGGACGGCGCACCACGTCCCTCGTCACCCAGACCCTCGGCGGCAGCCGCGGCTACAGCTCCGTCACCCCCCACTTGGCGGCCTTCCCGCTGACCGGGGACGACCGCTACCTGCTGTGCAGCGACGGGCTGACCGACCCGCTGCCCGACGAGGAGATCGACGGACTGCTGCGGGTCCACGACGACGGCAAGGCCGCCTTCGAGCTGTGGAAGGCGGCCATCGAGGCCGGGGGCCCCGACAACATCACCCTCGCGCTGGTCCGCGTCAACGCGTAGCGGGGGCCTCCCGGAGCTGGTCCGTGAAGCGTTTCAGGGCGCGTGCGCCCATCGGGGCGAGCAGCGGCCGCAGCGCCCCGTCGACGAGGCCGATGCCGGGCAGCCGCAGGCCGCCGAAGAAGCCGAACCGGGTCCCCTCCCCCTCCGGTACGGCGGCCATCCCGCCGATCACGAAACGGCTCTGCATGAGGCACCAGCCCGGCCGCAGGACCACGTCGAAGCGCGCCCGCATGCCGAGCGGGCTGCGGGCCCGGGCTTCGAGGTGCTCGCCGTCGGCCGCGGTCACGGTGAAGGATCGGATGTCGGTGATCAGCATCGGCATCTGCCGCTCCAGGTCGGAGGCGAGTGCCCAGACCCGGTCGAAGGGCGCGTCGATCAGGTGCTCCGCGTGGCCCGTTCCGGGGGTGGTGCGGGCGAGCACGCGGAGCCTGCGGACGGGGTCGAGTTCGGCGACCGGCCAGGAGTCCATCAACGTTCCCACGCCTTCCGGAAGTTGCGGCGGGCCCGGAACAGCCGGGTCCGCACGGTGGGTTCGGGCACGCCGAGGAGCGCACTGACGGAGCGCTCGTCCAGCCCTTCGAGATCGCGCAGGACCAGTACGGCCCGGTGCGCCGGCGAGAGCCGCTCCAGTACGTCGTGCACGTCGGCGGCGAGTTGCGGATCGTCCCGCGCGGGGACGTCGTCGAGCGGGTCGGGGACGCTGCGCGCCGCCTTGCGGGCGATGCGTACGGCCTCCCGTACGGCGATCACCCGCGCCCAGCCGAACAGCGCGGCGGGCTCCCGCAGTCGACCCAGGCTGCGGAAGATCACGATGAGTGCCTCCTGGGTGGCGTCCGGGCCGTCCTGGAGGGCGATCGGGCCGCAGAGCCGGCCGATGTACGGGGTCAGCAGGTCCAGCAGCTCCGAGGCGGCCATCCGGTCGCCGCGCTGGGCGGCCCGTACGAGCGCGGCGACCTCGTCGGCGTCCCGCGCGGGGCCGGTGGTCGTGGGGGTCGTGGCGGTCCCGGTCACCGGCGGCCGAGTCCCGCCAGGAAGGGGACGGCCGTGTCCACGAAGGTGTTGCGGCCCGGGGACGCGAACAGCGGGTCCAGGTGCGTCATGGCCGCATTCTCGGCGTACGTCGCCGAGGTGATCCGCGACCGTCCCGCCAGCCACCGCGCGGACGCGTTGACCGTGCCGTGCGTCAGGCCGGTCTGGAAGGAGTACAGGGGTACGTCGATCTCCCGCGTGTGCGTCAGCCGCAGGCCCAGCCGGCGGGCGACGTCGGTGTCGTCGAAGGCGTCGGCGGCCTCCAGGTCGAGGGTGAGCCTGGCGGGCCAGTACCACTGGTAGAGGGCGGGTTCGGGACCGGCCAGGGCGCGGGCCAGGTCGGCGGGCGGGGTGAACTCCGGGTTGACGCTGATGTCCGGCACCATCGGGTGGGTGGCGTACAGCCACTCGACCAGGCCCGCGTTGGTCACCTCGGTCCCGGCGGGCGGGCGCAGCCAGGACGGCAGGTGCGCGGCGAGCGCCGAGGGCCGGTCCGGGGCGGCCGTCGCGTACGCGCCCGCGAGCTGCATGAGGATCGCGTAGGTCTCGGTGCGGCCCATGTTCAGTGCCTCGTCGAAGACTTCGCCCCCTTCGATCCGGGCGCGCCGGGCGTCGGCCTGCTCCGCGGTCAGCCGGTACGTGATGCCCTCCCCGGCGAACGCGTCGTGCACCCCGGCGTCGATCAGGAGGAGGCCGGACAGGTCGCGGTGGCCGGGGCGGCCGTCGAAGTCCCAGCCGGCGTAGGCGAGGGCGATGGTCCCGCCCCAGGAGTGGCCGCCGAGCACCACCTGCCGGCGGCCGCCGTCCCGGGCCGCCAGCACGACCCGGCGCAGGTCGGCCAGTTCGACCGCGAGGCCCCACCGGCCGACGTACGGGGCGCTCTGCGGGCTCCGCGAGCGGTAGTGCCCGCCGAGGTAGTGCTCGGCGGCGCGGTCCGGCGGGAGCCGGAAACCGTCGAGGTCGGCGAGGTTCTGCTCGCGCCGGTCCACGGCCCACACCTCGGTGTCGGGCAGGCGGGCGGCCAGCTCCCGGACCACGGGGGCGAGGCTGCCGGCGGCCGCGAACTGCCCCGGCTCCAGGACCAGGACCTGCCGGGCCCGGGGAGAGCCCGCCTTCAGCATTTGGATGCGGTCCTCGGCGGCGGGGCCGGGGGCGTCGGCGCCGCGCAGGGAGACGTAGGCCTCGCGCACGGAGGGCCGCGGCGCGGGGGCGGCGGAGGCGGGCGCCGTGCCCGCGGCGAGCAACAGCACGGCCGCCGCGGCCCCGCACAGCCGCGGATACGTACCGGTCCGCTTTCCGATCGGCGAAGTGGGCCTCATCTGCTCCTCCTTGACGGTGTCTCGGGAAGGAAGAGGGGGCCGGGGCGGCGAACATTCCCCGTGACCTGCGTCACATAGCACGCCACGTCACGCGTCACGTCACGCGTCACGTCACGTCATGCGCAACACCGTGCGCCACATCTCATAGGAATTTCACACACGGATTTTAATTATCGCCGGTCCGGAATTTCCCGGCCCTCGATTTCCGCGTCCGAGACTCCGCCCGTGCTAGTGTTCCGACATCCGCAATCGCGGCCGAAAATACTTTCCCTTTATTCCACGAAGGAGAATTCATATGGCATCTGGCACCGTGAAGTGGTTCAACTCGGAAAAGGGCTTCGGCTTCATCGAGCAGGAAGGCGGCGGCGCCGACGTGTTCGCCCACTACTCGAACATCGCCGCGTCCGGTTTCCGCGAGCTTCAGGAAGGCCAGAAGGTCACCTTCGACGTCACGCAGGGCCAGAAGGGCCCGCAGGCCGAGAACATCGTTCCCGCCTGACAAGCGGACACGGACACGCGGACACGCGCACGGGCCGGGGCCGCACTTTTCGGTGCGGGCCCCGGCCCGTTCGCACTGCCCGCCGCCACGAATGCCGCTAGAGTGCCTGGGCATGTCGATTCCTGATGAGCTGCTCATCGATCTCGCCGCCATGGTCGAGTCGGAGCAAACCAATCAGATGTCCCTGACCGTCGTGGTCCACGGCGCCGTCATCACCGGCCGGCTCGCCCCCGAACGCGTCTGGCGCCAGCGCGTCGCGGAAGTCCTGCGGGATTCCGATCAGCTGGGCCCGTTCTCCGAGATCTTCAGCGCCCCCGGCGAATCCGACCGCACCGGGTCACCGCCCTCCCATCTCCACTTCCACGTGGCGCGCATCCTCCAGGGCACCCTGGGCATCCCCGAGACCGGCGGGATGTACCGGATCGCCATCGCGGACGTCGGCGGCTGGACCGTGGGGGACTTCCGCTACTCGGATCACTGACGCCCCCCGACAACCACTGAACTTTCACATCGCGGAAAGGAAATTCCGCGATGTGACAAGTTACGATCGCCTCCGCCCGTCACGATCAAGGACCCAGGAGGCAGACCATGACCGAGAGCCGTGTCGCGCTCATCACCGGCTCCTCGTCCGGGATCGGTGCCGCCATCGCCCGCCGACTGAGCTCCGAGGGCATCCGCGTCGTCGTGAACTCCGCCCGCAGCGAGAGCGCCGGACGGGCACTGGCCGCAGAGCTGCCCGGGGCGCTCTACGTACAGGGCGACGTGGCCGACGCGGCGGACGCGCAGCGGATCGTGCAGAGCGCCGCCGACGCCCACGGCCGGCTGGACATCCTGGTCAACAACGCGGGCGTCACCCGGTTCATCCCGCTCGACGACCTGGAGGCGGCCGACGCCGACGCCTGGCGCGAGATCTTCGACGTCAACGTCATCGGCGCCTGGCAGATGATCACCGCGGCCGTCCCGCACCTGCGGAAGTCCGAGTCGGCCTCGATCGTCAACATCTCCTCCGTCTCCGCCACCCGCGCGCTGGGCAGCTCCGTTCCGTACGCCGTCAGCAAGGCCGCGCTCAACCACATGACGCGCCTGCTCGCCTCGCAGCTCGGCCCCGCCGTCCGCGTCAACGCGGTGGCCCCCGGCCTCATCGACACCCCCTGGTACGAGGACGCCGAGCAGGTCTGGGAGAGCTCGCGCGACTGGATCACCGAGAACACCCCGCTGCACCGCGTCGGCACCCCCGAGGACGTGGCGGAGGCCGCCCTCTACCTCGTCAACGCCGCGTACACCACGGGAGACGTCCTCACCGTGGACGGCGGCCGCCACATCGTCTGACGGCCCGATCGTCCGGAGGGCGGCGGGGCCCCGGGCCGTCCCGCGGTGTGGACACGGCCTCGTGTCCACATCCTGGACGACTACCCTCGTTTCATGAACGCAGAAGCCGACGCCCTCTCAGCAGCACGAGACGCAGTCAAGGACGCCGACCGGAAGCACGTCTTCCATTCCTGGTCGGCGCAGGACCTCATCGACCCGCTCGCCGTGGCCGGGGCCGAGGGTTCCTACTTCTGGGACTACGACGGGAACCGCTACCTCGACTTCTCCAGCGCCCTCGTCTACACCAACATCGGCTACCAGCACCCCAAGGTCACCGCGGCCATCCAGGAGCAGGCGGCCAGGCTGTGCACCGTCGCGCCCGGCTTCGCCGTCGACGTGCGCTCCGAGGCGGCCCGGCTCATCGCCGAGCGCACCCCGGGCGATCTCGACCAGATCTTCTTCACCAACGGCGGCGCCGAGGCCGTCGAGAACGCCGTCCGCATGGCCCGGCTGCACACCGGCCGGCCCAAGGTGATGTCCGCGTACCGCTCGTACCACGGCGCCACCTCCACCGCGATCAACCTGACCGGTGATGCCCGCCGCTTCGGCAACGACACCGCCACCGCGGGCGTCGTGCACTTCTGGGGCCCCTTCGCCTACCGCTCGCCCTTCTACGCGGCGAACGAGGCCGAGGAGTGCGAGCGCGCCCTGCGCCACCTCGAGGACACCATCGTCTTCGAGGGGCCGCAGTCCATCGCCGCGATCGTCCTGGAGACCGTCGCCGGCGCCCCCGGAGTGCTCGTCCACCCCGACGGCTACCTGCCCGGCGTGCGCGCCCTCTGCGACCGCTACGGCATCCTGCTCGTCCTCGACGAGGTCATGGTCGGCTTCGGCCGCACCGGCGAGTGGTTCGCCGCCGACCACTGGGGCGTCGTCCCCGACCTGCTCTGCTTCGCCAAGGGCGTCAACAGCGGCTACGTGCCCCTCGGCGGCGTCGCCATCTCGCCCGCCGTCGCCGCCACCTTCGCCACCCGCCCCTACCCGGGCGGTCTGACGTACTCGGGGCACGTGCTGGCCTGCGCGGCCGCCGTCGCCACCATCAACGTCATGGCCGAGGAGGGCATCGTCGAGCAGTCCGCCCGCACGGGCGCCGAGCTGCTCGGCCCGGGCCTGCGCGCGCTCGCCGAGCGGCACCCCTCGGTCGGCGAGGTCCGCGGGCTCGGCACCTTCTGGGCGCTGGAACTCGTACGGGATCCGGCCACGCGCGAGCCGCTCGTCCCGTACAACGCCGCGGGAGCGGACAACGCGCCGATGGTCGCCTTCGGGGCCGCCTGCAAGAAGGGCGGGCTCTGGCCGCTGATCGCGGGCAACCGCATCCATGTCGCCCCGCCCTGCAACATTTCGGCCGAGGACGTCGCGAAGGGGCTGGAAATCCTCGACGAGGCTCTCTCCGTCGCCGATGCGCACATGGCCTGACCTGCGCAGATGTACGGTCGCCCAATCCGTGGGTGCCTGTCTTGGACGTTCCGCGCCATTACGAACAACGCGTGAACGTGCTGAAATCCGACACAGAGCACCTACGGACCGGGATGCACGTCAGTCCCGGGGCGGTCCTCCGGACCGAACGGCGGGGAGCGGGCCTACCGCTGGACGCCGGGCGTACGGGATCCAGTCAGCCGGACTCCGTGTACCCGAAGGAAGACAGCCATGAGCAAGCACGTCCTGGGCCAGAACCAGTACGGCAAGGCCGAGAACCGCATCGTCAAGGTCACCCGCAAGGGCAGCGACGGTTCCTGGGCCGAGATCCGCGACCTCAACGTGTCGGTGGCGCTGCGCGGTGAGTTCCGCGACGTCCACCTGACCGGCGACAACGCCAACTGCCTGCCGACCGACACCACCAAGAACACGGTGTACGCCTTCGGCAAGGAGCACGGCATCGAGTCGCCGGAGGCCTTCGGCATCCTGCTCGCGAAGCACTTCGTCTCCTCCCAGTCCCCGATCCGCGAGGCGCAGATCCGCATCGAGGAGTTCGCCTGGGACCGCATCCCGGTCCCGACCCGCAAGGAGCAGCACTCCTTCGTCCGCAAGGGCCAGGAAGTGCGCACCGCGCAGATCACCTACAGCGAGACCACCGGCCTGCAGGTCATCTCGGGTCTGAAGGACCTGACGGTGATGAACTCGACCAACTCCGAGTTCCACGGCTACATCAAGGACAAGTACACGACGCTGAAGGAAGCGTACGACCGCATCCTGGCGACCAAGGTCACCGCGCGCTGGGCGCACTCGGCGCTCGCCGCCGACGACACCGAGTACGACTGGGACCAGTCGTACAAGAAGGTCCGCCGCAACATGCTGGAAGCCTTCGCGGAGACCTACTCCTACTCGCTGCAGCAGACCCTGAACCAGATGGCCGAGCGCGTGCTCGACAACTGCCCCAAGGTCAACGAGGTCCGCCTCAACCTCCCCAACAAGCACCACTTCCTCGTCGACCTGGAGCCCTTCGGCCTCAAGAACGACAACGAGGTCTACTTCGCGGCGGACCGCCCGTACGGCCTGATCGAGGGCACCATCCACCGCGACGGCGTCCAGCCCGTGATCGCCACGTCCGACTGGATCACCGCGTAACACCCCTGGTACCCAGGTTCCTCAGTTCGGCCCGGACCGCGTCGCGGGGTCCGGGCCGTTCTGCTGCTCCCCGACGAGCAGGTTCCAGCGGCCGGCGCGGCCCGTGAGGGTGGTCACCGACTCCGGACGTACGTCGAGCCGCCAGAACGCCGCCGCCGGCAGCTCCAGGGCGTGCACCACGGCCGCCCGTACGACGGCCTGTTCCACCGTGAACCGGTGCGTGCCCGGGGCCAGGGCGGCCAGCTCCGCCCCGACGCGCGCGATCAGCGCGTCCACCGACTCCCCGCCGGGCGGCGCGTATCCGGGATCCGTCAGCCAGGCGTGCACGCCCGCCGGGTCCTCGGCGGCCACCTCGTCCAAGGTCCGGCCCGCCCACTCGCCCGCGTCCAGCCCCCGCAATCCCCGTGGCCCCAGCGGCCCCTGGTTTCCCTGGTGCCCCTCGGGCATCGCGCTTCCCGCGTTTGGGAAGCGTCCCTGGCGGGCAGCGGTGTCCAGCGGGAGTCTCACGAGATGAACTCGTACCAATGGGGGGTTCATAAGGCGAGCGTAAGCGCGGTACGGTTCCGGACGACATAACTACATGACGACGGTACGACGGAAGTATCGGTGAGAATCCGGCACGGTCGCGCCACTGTGAATCCTCCCGCAGGGGAGGTAAGTCAGACCCGCCCCCGTCGTCGCGAGCACCACTGACCGGGACGCGTGTTCCCTCTGGAGGTTCCTGACATGGCCAACACCGCCGTGCCCACGACGGCTCCCGCCGTCGCCCCGATTTCGCTCTCCGCGCTCGCCCCCTGGGCGGCCTTCGTCGCCGTCCTCACGCTGGTCCTGCTGTACTTCGTCGGCATCGAGCAGGGCGCCACCGCCGTCTTCCAGGGCGAGAACGTCCACGAGTGGCTGCACGACGGCCGCCACCTGCTCGGGTTCCCCTGCCACTGATCTCCCCTGCCTGATCTGACGCCTCAGCAAGGGAATCGCCACAAATGAATTCCGTCTCCCCCCGCATCCTGCTGGTCCGGGGCATGCTGGCCGGTGCCCTCGCGGGCCTGGCCGCCTTCCTCGTCGCCTACCTCATCGGTGAGTCCAAGGTCGACGCGGCCATCGCCATCGAGGAGGCCGGCCACCTCGCGGCCGGCCACGACCACGGCGCCGAGGATGCCCCGGTCAGCCGGGCCCTCCAGGCGACGGCGGGCCTCGGCACCGGCGTGATCCTCTACGGGGTCGCGCTCGGCGGCATCGCCGCGCTCGTCTTCTGCTTCGCCCTGGGCCGCATCGGCCGCTTCGGCCCGCGGGCCACGGCGGCACTGGTCACCGCCGGTCTGTTCGTGACCGTCACCCTGGTCCCGTTCTTCAAGTACCCGGCCAACCCGCCGGCCGTCGGCGACCCCGACACGGCCGCGCGGCGAACCGCCCTGTACCTGATGATGATCGCCCTGAGCGCCCTGCTCGCGGCGGGCATGCTGATCCTCGGCCGGCGGCTCGCGCCGAAGCTCGGCAACTGGAACGCCTCGGTCGTCGCCGGCCTGGGCTTCGTCCTGCTCGTCGGAATCTCGTACGCCGGCCTGCCCGGCATCAACGAGGTCCCGGCGGACTTCCCGGCCGCGCTGATCTGGGAGTTCCGCCTCGCGTCGCTGGCCATCCAGACCGCGCTGTGGACGACTTTCGGCCTCGCCTTCGGTTTTCTAGCCGAACGGGCTCTTGTGCCGTCCGCCGCACCCAAGGAGGCTTTGCAGCCGACGAGTTGACGAGAAGGATCCCGAGGGGGCCGGTAGTAGATGCCGTACGCGCCGTACGTGCCGACGGCGGTCAGGGAATGGCGGGGATGGACGGGCGCCGGCCCGTTCTGGCTGAACTCGCTCCTGCTGCTCCTGGCCCCCCTCACCGCCGTCACGCTGTTCGGCCAGATCGGCGTCATCACCGCCCTCGCCGCACTGGGCGGGCTGGTCCGGCACCTGTGGTCCGGCGACTACGGCCATCCGGCGATGCACCTCGCGGCGGCGGCGATGGGGGCTGGGGCGGCGGCGCTGGTGCTGATGTGAGCCACCCGCGGCGGACGGCCTCGGGGTGCCCGCGGCGCCGGCCGGTTCCCTGCGGTGCCCCGCGTGACCGTCTCGTCCACCCGGGCCATGTCCATCTTCCGGCCGTTGATCCCGGAAGCCCTGAGCTCGAAGAACCGGCTGCGGGCCGAGTCCTCCCGGTTCGTCGCCGACCGTGAGGTACGGGTCGAGGGTGCCGTTGACCAGCGTCCGGTCGCCCAGGAATCCGACGCTCCTCATGAGCTCGTGGCCGTGGTCGAACCGCCCGCCGTCGAACCGCACGTCCTGGACGATGACGGGCACGTCGTCGACCCCGACCGCCCCGGAAGCGCCGGGTTCCGGCTCTCCTCGTCGTCGAGGAGGAACATGCCCGCGAGGCCACGCTGGACGTGCGTCTCGGTCGCCCCGTGCGGGTGCGGGTGGTACCAGAGCGTGGCGGCGGGCTGGTCGACGGTCCCACTCCGGTGCCCAACTGCCGCCCGCCGGCACCATCTGGTGCGGGCCGCCGTCCATCGCGGCGGGCAGGTGCATGCCGTGCCAGTGGACGGTGGACTCCTCCGGGAGCCCGTTGGCCACCTTGACCCGGACCTTCTCGCCCTTCGCCGCGCGCAGGGTGGGGCCGAGGTAGCTGCCGTTGAAGCCCCGGGTGGGGGTTGGGGCACCGGGTTCGAACTCCGTCCGGCCCTGCTGCATCCGCAGGTCGAACATGCTCATGACGCTACGAACGCCGCCGCGCCCGGCCATCCGGGACCGGCCCCGATACCTCCCCGGTCCGGGACCCCGAAGGGAGTCGGGGACCGGGTCCGATACGGGTCAGGGCAGCCGTCCGGGAGGCGTCGGGGACCAGGATCGTCTTGCCGCGCGCGAGGGTTCCCGCTTCCGCCTCCGCGTGTACGTCGGCCAGTTCGGCCAGCGGGCGGACCGCCGCCGGGGTCACCGCGAGCTCTCCCTCGTCCACCAGCCCGACCAGACGGGACAGCTGCCCGGTGTCGGGGCGGGCCACCAGGTGGATGCCGCCCGGTATCGGGGTCGCCACCGACACCGCGGTCCCGCCGGGACGGAGCAGGGCGGGCAGGGCGGCGGCCGCCGCGGGGGCGATCGGGGCCAGGTTGAGGACGACGTCCACCGGTTCACCGTCCTCGGCCGTGAGCACCTCGGCCCCGGCCCGGCGGGCGAGCTGCACGGCGAAGGAGCCGACACCACCGCCCGCCCCGATGATCAGGATCCGGCTGCCCGCGCCGATGCGCGCCGCCTCGAACAGGGCCTGCCAGGCGGTCAGTCCGGCCACCGGAATGGCGGCGGCCGCCGTGAGGGGGATGGATCGCGGTGCCGGGACCAGGAGCTCCGGGGCGACCGCCACGTAGTGGGCCGCGGCGCCGCCCGCGTCGAGCCGCCCGATGACCCGTTCCCCGGTGGAGACGACCGTACCGGCCAGGTCCCAGCCCGGGGTGTGCGGAAGGGTCAAGGGAAGGACGTCACGCAACATCCCGGCTCGCAGGGCGAGTTCCGAGGGATTGAACGAGGTGGCCGCCACCTCCACGAGCACCTCGCCGGGAGACGGTACGGGGCGCGGGACCTCCTCGTCGCGGATGACATCGGGGCTGCCGTAGGAGTGGAAGCGGGCCGCTCGCATGGTGGACGTGGTGGGCGTGGTGGGCGTGGTGCCGAGGTCGTCTTCCTTCATGCCGTCGACGCTAGGGACCGGGCGGGAGACGATCCATGCGTGACGATCTCGCCTTCCTGCGTGATCGTCCACGCCTAGGCTGCCCGGCATGGACGTACTCAGCGATGTCATCGCCCTCATGCGTACGGGGCAGCCCACATCGGCGCTCGTACGGTGGCACGCGCCCTGGGGCCAGCGGTTCCCGGCGGCCCCCGGGTCCGCCGGGGTGCAGGTGGTGCTCGGCGGGAGCTGCCTGCTGGCCGGGGACCAGCCCGGGGGTCCGGTGCGGTTGAGTGCCGGGGACGTGCTGTTCATGCCGCACGGGCACGCGTACACGCTCGTCAGCGACGCTTCCGCGGTGGTGGCCGATCCTCCCCCGGTGCTGCCCGGCGGCGAGCACGCCCGGCTGGTCCGCGACACCGTCGGGGAGCCGGGTGACGGCCCGGTGACCGTCACGCTGTGCGCCGGCTACCGCCTCGACCCCGAGCACGCGCATCCGCTGGTGCGGGAACTCCCGGCGGTGCTGCACCTTCCCGGCGGGCACCCCGGGGTGGCCGAGGCGGTGGCCCTGCTGGCCCGGGAGGCGGAGGCACCGGGGCCCGGGACGGACACGCTGTTCCCGGCGCTGCTGGACGTGCTGCTGCTGTACGTCCTGCGGGCACACATGAGCGGCGGGAACGCGGCCGGCGGTCTCGCGGCCGGCGGGACCGCGGCCGGCGGGACCGGCTGGGCGGCGGCGCTCACCGATCCCGCCGTCGGCGCCGCACTGGCGGTGATGCACGGCGAACCGCACCGCCCTTGGACGGTCGCCACCCTCGCGGAGCGGGCCGGGCTGTCCCGGGCCGCCTTCGCCCGCCGGTTCCGCGAACGCGTCGGGCAGCCACCGCTCGTGTACCTCACGTGGTGGCGCATGACGACCGCCGCGCGCCTGCTGCGCACCACCGACACTCCCCTGTCGGTCATCGCGCGCCGCTCCGGCTACACCGCGGAGTACGCCTTCGCCCACGCCTTCAAACGTGCCTACGGGATCCCTCCCGGGCGCTTCCGCAGCGACCGGCGGTCGCCCGGCTAGAGCACCGGGTCGTCTCGGAGGCGTTCCGCGAAGGCCCGGGCCATGGCCAGGGTCGGGACCGCCTCGCGATGGTGCCGGTACGGGGTGAGGTCGCGCAGCAGCCGCCCGAGGGCCTCGCGGACCGCGCGGGACCGCACGACGGGCAGCGCGCTGAGGAAGGCCCGCCAGTGTTCGCAGGCGCGCGTGAGGTGGCCGAGCCGCAGGACGGTCTCGGCGAGCAGGGCGTGGGTGAGCGCGGTGGCCCGGTGGTGCCCGGGTGGCCTGTGGCGCAGGGACCGTTCGAGCGCGTCGGCGGCGGACCGGTGCTCGCCGAGCGCGATGTGGGTCCTGGCCCGGGCGAAGTCGAGGTCGGCCCTGCCGTACGAGTCGAACGGGCCGGGGTCCTGCGGGGCGCGGGCCAGCAGTTCGTCGGCGGTCGCCAGGTCGGCGAGCGCGGCGGCGCGTTCCCCGGCGTGGGCGTGGGCCGCGGCACGCTGGGCGAGGAGGTAGGCGCGTACCGCCGGATCCCCGTCGCCGGGGGCGGAGTTCATGGCGAGCCGTGCCAGGTGCGCCGCGTGCGCGGGCTGCCCGAGCCGGCCTGCGTGCGCGCTCATGGCGCGCAGGGTGATGGCGTACATCCGCCGATCACCGGCCTGCCGGGCCAGCCCGAGGGATATGGCGTGGTACTCCTGCGCCAGCCCGTGGTGCCCGGCGTCGGCGGTCATGTCGGCGAGCAGGTGCACGAGTTGCGCGTACCCGCCGAGTACCTCCCGCCCGTCGGCACACGGTTCGGCCGTGCCGCTGGCGGAGCCCGCCGGGCCGGACGCGCGGGCTGCCGGGCCTCCCGGGAGCGGCAGGCAGCGGGCGGCGAAGGCGCCCGCGTCCCGGGCCAGCCAGGCGGCCAGGGCAGCGCGGGTGTGGACGCCGCCGTGCGCGAGGTAGAGCCCGGCGAAACTGTGCACGAGGGCGCGCAGTTGCTCCGCGTGCCCCGCGAGGTGGCGCCGGGCCGCGAGCCGGGCGACCGAGGTGCCGGGCGGGGCGGAAGCGGCCGCCCCGGGCCCCCGGGCCGCGGACCAGGCCGCGACCGGCCCCGGCTGGTACGGGCTGCGCAGCAGCCGGGGGCGGGTGCGCGGGTCGGTGTCCGCGAGGGTCTGGACGGCCAGCCGGTACAGCGGCATCCCCTCGACACCCGACCCACCCCCCGAACCCACCACGAACCCACCGCCGGGGTCGGCCCGGTACCCGGCTCCACGGTCGACGGCGGGCCCGGCGCCGGGGTCGGCCGCGGGCCCGGGATCAGGCCCGGGATCGGGCCCGGGATCAGGCCCGGGATCGGGGCCAACCCCGGAGCGACGCGCAGGGCCCACCCCGGGGGCCGCCCCGGGGCCCACCCCAAAAACCGCACCGGGGGCCGCGCCGGGGCCCACCCCGGGGGCCGTGCCGGGCGCCGTGCCGGGATCCACCCCCAGACCCGCACCCGGTGCCACCGCAGGGCCCGCGCCAGGGCCCACCCCGGAACCCACCCCGGGGGCCGCGCCAGGCGCCGTGCCGGGATCCACCCCCAGACCCGCACCCGGTGCCACCGCAGGGCCCGCGCCAGGGCCCACCCCGGAACCCGCCCCGGGAACCGGGCCCGGCACCGCCCCGGGAGTCGCTTCGCGAGGCGTCCAGGTTGGTGGGGCGGCGAGGCCCGCCTCCTCCGGGGTGATCAGGCGGCCGCAGCGGTTGGTCAGGGCCGCCGCGATCAGTGCCGGCACCGGCTGCCTTGGCCGCGTTCCCGACAGCCAGTGCGCCACCGCCGTGCGGTCGTAGCGCAGGGCGAGCCCCTGGAGGGTTCCGAGGGCGTTGACGCTACGGGCCAGCTCGGCCCCCGTGCACCCCGCCTCCGCCAGCAGCGCCGCCAGCCGGTCGTTCGGCAGCCGCCGTCGCCTCCGCCCCGCCGCGCCACCGTTCAACGCGTTCACCATTCCGGCCACGCATTTCCTTCTTCCGCTCCAGGCCCTGGTGTTCCCTGAATTCGTCCCCATCGGAATCGACGGACCGGAGAACCATGACTTCCGCGACGACCACGTCGACCACGACGACCTACGCGTACGACTTCCCGTACCGGATTTCCGGAATCGGAGCCCAGATCGGCGAGATCATCTCCGTGGACGACTGGGCCCGCCTCGCCCACATCCCGCACCGCCGCCGCCTCGGCGAGGAGGTCCGGGGCGCCGACGTCGAGCGGATACTCGGGGTCGTGTCCAAGAGCTGGGACCGGGAGCGGTTCGGCGCGCTCGACACCGTCGTCACCGTCGCGCGCCAGGCGCTGCGCTCCGCCCACGCCGAGCCCGGCGACATCGACGCCGTCTTCGTCGCGACCTGCACCCCGTACGAGATCATGCTCGACCAGGACGCCTTCAACCTGCTGCGTCGCCTCCGCATCCCCGACAGCGTGCCCCCGTTCCAGCTCGGCGCCGGCTGCGGCGGCCTGTCCCGTGTGGCGGCCCACCTGGCCCGGACGGGCGCCGAGCGGGCCCTGGTCGTCACCTACAACGCGGCCAGCCCGATCGGCATCGACGAGGACGGGATCATCGCCTCCTACGGCAGCGAGAACGACGAGCACCCCTTCGCGCACACCCTGTGGTGCTCCGGGGCCCTGTTCTCCGACGCCGCCACCGCGTTCGTGCTGGAACGGGACGAGGATTTCGACGGGCTCGGCTTCTATTCGCGCGATTCCCTCGAATTCGGCGGCGAGCCGGGATTCAGCGATCCGCTCATCCACTACCCCGGCGGCGGCGCGGCGCACCCGCCCGGTTTCCCGGGCTCCGCGGAACTCTCCGCATTCGGCCTCAACGGCCCGGAACTGGCCCGCTATTACTCGCGCGGCATGATGCTCAACCAGCAGACGATGGAGGCGCACCGGCCTGGCTTCGTCGACGAGGTCCGGCGCATCTACACCCACCAGGCGGGTCCGGCGCTGGTCGAGGACTACCACCGGCTCGCCGGCCTGGACGGGACGAAGGCCCCCGCGCACGCCCGTGAGCTGGGCAACCTCGTCACGTCGGCGACCCCGGTGCTCTTCTACACGGACGTGGTGAACGGGCTGATCGGGGAGGGTGACATCGCCGCCTTCTCGGTGATCGGCGCGGGACCGGAGCGCGGGGCCTTCCTCGCCCGGGTGGCCATCGCCGGCGAGGTCACGGTGACCGAGCCGCTGCCGCCCGTCCCGGAGGCCGTGCCGCTCGGCGCGCGCGTGACGGGGACCGGCCCCGCGGGCGCATCCGCGACCCGCCTGGCCGGCGCGCCGACGGCCTGACCCGCGACCGGCCCGCCGGCCCGCCCGGCCCGCTCCCGCGCCACCGCCACCGCCACCGCCACCGCCACCGCCACCGCGTAAACGCACCGATTCCACCTCCGAAACGAGTCAGCTGTGCACATCGCCCTCGCCGGCGCGGCCGGCCCCACCGGAATCCGCCTGGCCGCGGAACTCCTCGGCCGCGGCCACCACCTGACCCTGCTCACCGCCACCGACGTACGGCAGGCCCGCCTCCTGCTGGCCCGTCAGCTGATGCTGACCGGGCTGTATCCCGAGTACGTCGACTTCCTCGCGGCCCGCCTCGACGCGCGGCGGGCCGTCGACGCCCTGGACTCCCGCTCCACCACCCGCTTCGACGCCGTCTGGTGCGTGGAGATGCCGGCCGGATCCGTGGCCGCCCTGCTGCCGCTGGCCGCCGGAGGGGAGCGGCGTACGGCGTTCCACCTGGTCACCGCCGGGGACGCGGGCCCCGCCGGGCGGGCGGTGGCGGCCGCGTCCGTACGGGAGGGGTTCCCGGCCGGGGTGCACTGCCTGGCCCCGACCGTGAGCGACCTCGCCGACCATCCGGAGCTGCCCCGCCCGACCTTCACCCGGATCGCCGTCGCCGAGGCGGCCCGAGCCGCCGTCGCGGGCGGGACCCCCGACGAGGACTTCGGGGGCGCCCCCGCGGCGGTCAACCTGCTGCCGCTCGCCGCCACCGCCCGCGCCCTGGCCGATGCCGGCGAGGAGGCGGGCTGGTCGGGGCTGCGCCGCATCGGGTGGGTGCACTCGCGGCCCACTCCGGCCGCGGTGGTGGCCGAGGCGGTCGGTCCGGAGCAGGCTGCGCGACTGCTGCGGCGGCTCTCCGCCCTGCAACCGACGGCGCCGACCACCGCGATCACCCTCCCGCCGGTCGGCGCCCCGTACCTCATCCGGGCCGCGGCTCCGGCTCTGACGTCGCCGCCTCCGGCGGTGCCGGCATGAGCGCGCCGGGGCACCCGTGGAGGGAGCGGCACGTGGTGGAGGGCCTGGCGGAGGTCCTCCGGGAGGCCGCCTCGGAACGGGTCCTGGGCGGCGAAGCGGCGGCGCCCATGGCAAGGGCATATGCAAAAGGGTCGGTCATGGATCAAGGCAAAGGGCATGGGCGGACCCCCGCAACTCATGCCAACAACAGGCCGGGCGCCCCGGTTTGACCGGTTTCCGCATGTGGTGGAGTGCGTCATCACCTCGACACGCCCGGGGGGCCGCTCCCGCGCCTCACCCGTTCGGGTGCACGTCCCCCATCTCCGGCGGCCGGCCCGCGGACCGGCCGCCATCTGCGAAGACACCCGAGTTCGACGGGAGGACACCCGTGACGCACCGTCAGTCTCGGGTGTTTCACAGGGTGCGGATGGGCAGTGGAGGTGTCCACTGCTCACATGACCCGGCCGTCCGAGCCGGACAGGAAGGATCGCCATGCCCCGCGCCAAGTGGGTCGTCGCCGCGCTGACGGTGACTCTGCTGTCCACCGGCATCGGGGTGTTGCAGAGTACCGAGGGCGCCCGGCCCTCCACCTCGACCGCGACCACCGACGACTCGCTGCCCTCACGGGCACTGGGCCTGTCCGGCCACCGCCGGCTCGTCCGGCAGCTGGAGCACGCCGGGGAACACACCCCCGGCAAGGGGGCCCGGTCGCCGAGGACCGCTCCGGGACCGCTGCGGGCGGTCCACGGGCCGCTCCGGGCCGCCCGGCCGCTGCGGCTGCGGATCCCGAGCCTGCGTGTCGACCTGCCCCTGACCGGCACCGAGGGGGCGGCCTCCTGGGACTCCGGCAGCCCGGCGCCCGGCGCGGCCGGCACCGCCGCGATCAGCGGGGCGGTGCTCCGCCTCGGCGAACTGCGGCCGGGCCGGACCGTCGAGATCCCGCGCGCGGACGGTCGTACCGCCGTGTTCACCGTCGTACGGGTTTCCCCCGGTGAGGCCTCCGGGACCGAGGACGCGCAGGGGCGGCCCCAACTGCGCCTGGTCGGTGGGGAGACCGCCGTACTGGCCCGGCTCACCGGTCAGCGCCGCACCCGGTAGGGGGGTCTTCGTACCCCGGTCGGGGGACGCTCGCGGCGCGGCCGGGTGCCGCCGCCGATGCCTGGGCACACCCCTCGCATGAGCGGGAGGCAATGCGTGCTTGCGGCACTGACCCGGGCCCTGACAGCGGCCTGCGTCGTGCTGCTGTGCGTGTTCGGCGCCGGTCCGGCCGCCGCGACGGCCGCCGAGTCGCGGCCCGCCTCCACCGCGCCCGCGGAACCCACCGAGGGGCCCTCCGATCCGGGAGCCGATCCCGAACTGCGCGCTGCCGTACGACTGGCCGTGCGCGGGGTCCCCGGCGCACGGCTGGGGCAGCTCCCGGTGTTTCACGTGAAACACCCCGAGGCCGCCGAGTGCGGGCCGATCGAAGCGGTGCCGTCCACGGGGACGGCGCGGAGCGTGGTCCTGCGCTGCTGACCGGGCCGAGCCCGAGAGCAGCACCACACCCCCCACTTCGCACACCGCACACCGTGAGGTTCCGTCATGCCCATCGACCCGTACGCCGCGCTGAACGCCATGCTCCGTGCCGAGGCCGCCCGCTTCGCCCCGCCGGTCCGGCAGAAGAACGAGCCGGTGCGTCCGGCCCAGCCTGTCGCCGCAGACCACGAGCAGGAGCAGAACGCCGCCGCTCCGGCGGACCCGGCCGCGTAAGGCCCTACGCAAGGCCCCGCAAGCCCCGCAGGGCCCCGCAAGGCCCCGCAGGAATGAGGGAGCGCCGGTTCCCGTGCCCTCGGCAACGGAGGGTGGTCACGTGAGGTTCGACCACGGCACGGGAACCGGCGCCACTGTTCAGTCTGGGGTGTGCGGCCCGACGGCCGCGCCGGGCGGAAGTACCGACACATCCGGGCCGAAAGTACCGGCCGGAGGTACCTCCGCCCACGGGACCCTCTCAGTCCTCGTGGGTGTGGAAACGGTAGAAGGCCGCCACCCCGACGCCGATGCCGGCGAAGAGGCCCACCACGACGGCTTTGAGGATCGACTGGTTGGTGAGGCTGTGCAGGTAGCCCACGGCGATACCGCCGAAGGCCCCGTACGCCGCGGCGCGGATCTCCTGCATGACGCTCGTGCCCATCCGGCCGAGGCCGAAGGCGATCGCGGCGAAGAGCACGCCGCACAGGATCCCGTAGAACACGTTGGCGGTGGTGACCGGACCCGCCTGCCGCTCGATGTAGGCGGCCCAGAATCCGTAGACGACTCCGAGAAGCAGGGGCCCGGCGTAGGCGAGCATGCCCAGGTGGGTCATGTCCGTCATCTGCCGGTGCTGCCGATGGGCAGCGGGTGCCGCATGTGCCATGACGGGCTCCTCTCTCCCATCATCCAGGGCACACCCGGCACCCCCGAGCGGCAAGTGGATCACCCGTGTGGGCCGGCCGTGCGGGTCAGCCGCGCACGGCCACGGCGTCGATCTCGAAGAGCATGTCGGGCAGGGCGAGGGCGGCGACCCCGATCAGGGTCTGGGCGGGCAGTTCGGTGCCCCAGGTGGCGTGCAACCGCTTGAGGAGGACCTCCAGCCTGCTCTGGTCGTGGCCGACGACGTACGTGCCGATGCGGACCACGTCGGCGGGGCCGAGGCCGACGGCCGCGAGGGCGGTGAGGAGGTTGGCGAAGGCCCGCTCGACCTGCTCGGCGAAGTCGTCGGAGACGACGTGGCCGTTCTCGTCGGAGCCGTACTGGCCGGCTATGAAGACCTGCTCGCCGGGAGCGGAGACGATGTGGCTGTATCCGTAGTCGGTCGGCGTGTGGAGTCCTGCCGGATTGATGATGCTGCGCGTCATGCCGATCTCCTGAATCCGTGTCCGTGTCCGTTGCCCGTTGTCCGTGGGCTGACTACTGCTCGGCGAGCCAGGCGCGGAGCCGTTCGGCGGCCTCGGGGGCCTGCCGTTCGGCCTGCTGCCGGATCCCGTCGAGGTCCTGGGCGGCGAGGGCCTGGCGCCAGGCCAGTTCGGCCCGGGCCATGGCGTGCGCGATGGCGCACTCGGCGCCTTGGCCCCCGCCCTGGCCCACGCCCTGATTCGCGCCCTGGTCCGGCTCGGGGGCCTGGGCCGCGCCGGGGCCCTGCTGCCGGATCTCCGCGCACCGGAAGGCCTCCTCGGGCCCCTCGACGGCGGCGACCACGTCCATGAGCGAGATGGCGGCGAGCGGGCGGGCCAGCCGGAAGCCGCCTCGGGGGCCGGGGCTGGAGGTGAGGATGCCCGCCCGGGCCAGCGCCTGGAGCTGCTTGTTGAGGTAGGCCGCGGGCAGTTCGTGCCAGGCGGCCAGCCGCGCCGCGGACACGGCCCGGTCGGGGCCGATCCAGGCCAGGTTGACGCAACTGTGCAGCGCCCACTCGACGCCCTCGCTCATCTTCATATTCTGGATATTAGATGTCCAGAATCTTGGACGCAAGGGTGCCGCGCCACCCGCCCGCAGCAGCACCGCTCGCGCCCGGGCCCGCGCCCGCTTTCCCTGGTGACGTGCGCACCATCCTGTCGGCGGTACTCATCGTGCTCATGACGCTGCTCGTGCCGGCGAGCGCCGTCGCGTACTGGGCCGACCGCGAGTTGGGCGACGCCGACCGCTACACCGCCGCCATGGCCCCGCTCGCCGAGGACCCCGCCGTGCGGACCGTCGTCGTCACCCAGGCCGGCCGGGCCCTGTCCGGGCAGATCGACGCGGGTCCCTTCCAGAGCGGGGTGGACGCCCTGCTCGGCGAGGCCCTGCGCTCCTTCGCCGGCACCCCCGCCTACCGGACCGCCTGGGACGCCGCCAACCGCGCCGCGCACGCCGCCTTCCTCGACGCGCTCACCACCGGCCACGGGGACGCCGTCACCATCGACCTCGCCCCGGTCATCGCACAGGTCAAAGGGGAACTCGTCGACGACGGCGTGCCCTTCGCCGACCGGATCCCGGTGACGCACATCTCGGTGAAGGTCATGGAGTACGACAACCTCGGCGCCCTCCGGAAGGGGTTCCACATGCTCCAGATCGCGGGCATCTGGCTCCCCGTGCTGACCCTCGCCCTGGCAGCCGCCGCCATCGCGGTCTCGGTCCGGCGGCGCCACGCGGTGATCGCCACGGGGCTGGGGCTCGCGATCGGAGCCGGCCTGCTGTGGATCGCGGTGGACCTGTGCCGCCGGCTCACCCTGGACGATCTGCCCGCCGACATCGACCGGGCGGCCGCCGGGGCCGTGTACGACGCCCTCACCGCGTTCCTGCGGACCACCGCCTGGGTGGTGCTGGCGGTCGGCCTCGCCACCGCACTGGCGGCCTGGCTGACGGGACGACGCCGCCGCACCCCATAAGCTCGGAACGTACCCACGTACGTAGAACGACGCGTAAAACACCAGAAGAACCGATTCGCGAGCGGCGGCACGGAAACGGGAATGAGCACCGAACGCACCGAACACATAGCTTCGCGGCGGGCCCGGCACCATCCGCTGGCCCCGCCCGACTGGCTCCTCTCGGGACTGAAGCCGAGTTCCGCCCCGATCCCGTGGGCCGCCGTGGTGCGGGCCTCGATCGCGCTGGCCGCCCCGCTGGCGGTCGGTTTCGCCCTGGACGAGCCCGAGTACGGCGCGCTCGTGTCCATGGGCGCCCTCTCCGGAGTCATCAGCGACACCGCCGACGCCTACCGCATGCGGATCCTGAACATCGCCGTACCGCAGTTCTTCGGCGCCGTCGGCATCGCGCTGGGCACGCTGGTCTACGGGCACGGCTGGGTGGCCGTCGGAGCCCTCACCTTCGTCGCCCTGGTCTCCGGGATGATCTCGTCCATCGGCACGGTCGCCTCCGCGTCCGGGCTGCTGCTCCTGCTGAACGCCGTCGTCGGCGCCGGGCTGCCGATGCCCCGGCCCTGGTGGATCGCCCCGCTGCTGCTGAGCGCGGGCGGGCTGTTCGTCCTCGTCCTGACCCTGCTGGGCTGGCCGCTTCGCGGGCGGCAGCCGGAGCGGGCCGCCGTCGCCGCCACCTACCGGGCCCTGGCCGACGCCCTGGAGGCCGCCGGGGGACCGGCCGCCGCCTTCGACGAGCGCCGCCGGCAGGTCACCCAGTCCCTGAACCAGGCCTACGACCTCGTGCTCGGCCGACGGACCCGGGTGCACGGCCGCAGTCCCTCGCTGGTGCGGATGCTGGCCCAGCTCAACGTGGTGATCCCGCTGGTGGAGGCCGTGCCCGCCGCGCACCAGCGCCGCCGGCCCGTGCCGCCCGAGATCCCGGCGGCCGTACGGGAACTGGCCACGGCCGTCGAGGAGGGCCGCACCGGCACCCCGGTACTGGACCTGCCCGCACCGCACACCCCGGCCGAGCGGGCCGTCGACGCCGCGCTGCGGCACGCGGCGACCATCGTGTACCTGGCCGAGCCCGACATCCACAACGTCGACGACCGCCTCGGCCGGCCCGCCGCCCTGCGGCTGCGGGCCCGGCGGGCGGTGCGCGGCATGATGCTCTCCGGCGCTTCCTGGCGGTACGGCCTGCGCCTCGCACTGTGCATCGGCCTCGCGCAGTCGTTCGTCTCCCTCATCGAGGTGGAACGGTCCTACTGGGTCGCGCTGACCGTCACCTTCGTCCTCAAGCCCGACTTCGGCTCGGTGTTCTCACGGGCCGTGCTGCGCGCGCTGGGCACCGCCGGGGGGCTGGTGATCGCGGCCGCCGTGCTGGGGGAAGTGCCGCGCGGCTGGTGGGACGTACCGGTGATGATGGTCCTGGCCGCCCTCATCCCCGCCTTCTCCGCCAAGGGGTACGCCTTCCAGACCGCGGCGATCACCCCGGTCATCCTGCTCCTCTCGGACCTGCTCAACCACCAGGGCTTCGACCTGATCCGGCCGCGGCTGCTGGACAGCCTGATCGGCTGTGCCATCACCCTGGTCTTCGGCTACCTCCTGTGGCCCGAGAGCTGGCACACCCGGATCGGGGACCGACTCGCGCAGGCCGTGGACGACGCCGCCGGATACGTGGAGCGGGCCTTCGCGCCGGTCGCGGACGACGCCGCGCTCCGGGCGGCCCGGCAGGCCCGACTCCAGGCGCGGCGGCGGATCTACCGGGACCTGTCCGGGGTGCGCAGCGAGTTCCAGCGGGCCCTGACGGAACCCCCGCCGACGGGAACCCGCGCCACGGCGTGGTGGCCGCTGGTGGTGGCCGTCGAACGCATCGTGGACTCGACCACCGCCGCCCGCGTCCGCGTCAACCACGGAGCGGTGCCGCCTGCGGCGGGCGAGGTCGAGTGGATCACCCGCCAATTGCGCGAGCTGGCGGAGAACGTCCGCGCCAGCACGACCCCGTTCCATGTGGAGGTCCCCCTGGACCCCGACGAATCCAGCGTCCTGGCCCCGGTCCGCCAGGAGGTGGCGGCAGCCCGAGCCATCACCCGCCAAGACCCCTGACCCCCTGCCCTCCTACCGCCCGCCGCGCGGGGCCCGTCCCCTACCCGCCCTTCCTCCGTTCCCCGGGCTCCGCCCGGACCCGCCCTGGGGCTCCGCCCCAGACCCCGCGCCTCAAACGCCGGCGAGGCTGGATTTGCCCCTGTCGGTGCGCCGGCAAATCCAGCCCGTCCGGCGTTTGAGGACCAGGTCCGGGCAGCGCCCGGGGAACGGAGGAAGGGCGGGGCGGGGAGCGGCTCCGCGCAGCGGGAGGCAACGGTCCGGACCACATGGACACCCCACCGACCGGGCCGGAGGCCACCGGCTCCGCGCAGCGGGACCCGATGGGCCGGGGCGCCCGCGCACCCCCACCGACCGGGCCGGGGGCCAAGGGGCGGGTCGCCCGAACAGACGCGGGGCCGGGCTGGAGAGCGGCCGGCGGGGGAGCATCGAGGCATGCGCACCCGCCGCCTCCTGGCCACCGCCGCCCTCTTGGCGGTGGCGACGGGCTGCGCCGACGCGGAGGGCCTCCAGAGCTCCGGCGACCTCGGCACCGTCCACGCGCCGCATACCCTCTGGAAGGAGTACCGCCCCGCCCCGCTTGACCCCGGCCAGCAGCCGGGAACCGCCGCCACCGTCCCCGGGATACCCAAGGTGACGGGAAAGGCCGGCCTGCGCGGAGTGGACGCCCTGGCCGTCGTACGGGCCGACGTGAAGGCCGCCGTCACCCAGGACGGCGGCACCGGCCGCCTCGTCGACCCCCGCGCCCTCCAGCGGCTCGCGCTCTGCACACAGGCTGTGGACGACTGCCCGCTCCGCCCGGCCGTGCTGCACGACCTGACCGGCGACGGCCGCGAGGAGCTGATCACCGCCCTGGACCTCGACGGCCGCCTCGGCGAGCTTCGCGTCTACTCCCTCCGGGACGACGGCGGCATCGCCCGGATCCTGTCCCGCCGTGCGGTACTGGAGGGCGTGGAGGTGGCCGCCGAGCACCTCGCGGTCCGTGAGCCGACCTCGAACCCCGCCTACGTCGCCGTCTCCGACTACGTGTGGGATCCCGCGTCCGGGACCATGAACCTGTCCCAGCTCACCCTCGACGACTGCCCCGGCGGAAACGGGGCCCGATGCACGCCATGAGCAGTCTGCGCTGGCGGATCGCCCTGACCACGACCATGGTGTGCTGCATGGTCGCCGCCGCCCTGGGCATCCTCGTGCACAACGTGGTCGCCCGGCAGGTCGTCGGCGAGGTCCGCAAGGAGGCGGACCGGGACCTCGACCACGCCCTCGGCCACTACGAGTACGGGACCGCGCACGGCGACGTGAACTCCGTCCTGGACCCGGCCGACCTGCCCGGCCCGCTGCGCGCGCTCGTCGCACGCGGGGACACCGGGAGCATGGTCGGCTCGTACAAGGACAAGCCCGTGATGTGGGCCGCCGGCCCCGCCGACGACAAGGCCCTCGCGGTGTGGATCCCGTTCGAGAACACCCGCAAGCGGCTGCGGGACATCGACACCGCGATCCTGGCCTCCGCCGTGGTCGCGGCCGGGGTGGTGGCGCTGGCCGGGCTGTTCCTCGCCAACCGCATCAGCCGGCGGCTCACGGCCACGGCCGCGGTGGCCCGCCGGATCAGCGCCGGCGACCTCGACGCCCGGATGGACTTCCCCGCCGACGGCGGCGATGCCTCGCAGACCGGCTCCCGCGACGAGGTACGGGACGTGGCCCATGCGCTGGACTCGATGGCCGGCTCGCTCCAGGAACGGCTGGAGGCGGAGAAGCGGTTCACGGCGGATGTCGCGCACGAACTGCGCACCCCGCTCACGGGCTCACTGGCGGCGGCCGCGCTGCTGCCGGAGGGACGCCCCAAGGAGATGATCAACGACCGGCTCAAGGCCATGCACCTGCTGACCGAGGACCTGCTGGAGATCTCCCGGCTCGACTCCGGGGTCGAACGGGCCGACCTCAGCCGGATGGAACTCGGCCGGGCGGTGGAACGGGCCGTCGCCGGGACCGGGCTGCCCGCCTCGGTGCGGGTGGTCCGTGACACGGAGGTGCTGACCGATCGGCGGCGCCTGGACCGGATCCTGGCGAACCTGCTGGCCAACGCCCACAAACACGGCCGGCCGCCGGTGGAGGTGACGGTGGACGGGCCCGTCGTGGTGCTCCGCGACCACGGGCCGGGCTATCCGGCGGAGCTGATCGAGCACGGCCCGCAGCGCTTCCGCACCGGCGACCCGGGTCGCGGGCGGGGCCACGGGCTGGGGCTGACGATCGCGGCGGGGCAGGCGGCGGTACTGGAGATCGAGCTGAGCTTCGCCAACGCGCCGGACGGAGGCGCGGTCACGACGCTCGGACTTCCCGTGGGCCGCCTGCCCCAGGGCGGTTGAGGAGTGTTTCGCAGGGGGCACCTCCCAGCGGTAGCCGGGGGGAGAAACACTCCTCGACCGTCAGTCGTCAACGCACCGGTCAGAGACCGATGTTCTTGCCGTCCTTGCGCCAGACCGACACGACCGCCGGGCGGACGATCTTGCCCGGACCGTCGGGCCACACCGACTGCGGCTTCTCGACGGACGCGCCGTCGATCTCGCCCGGGTGCTGGACGGCGACCAGGACGCGCTTGTCCTGGACGAGCGGACCGCAGGTCTCGGCGCCGCGCGGAACGGTCAGGAACTGCTTCAGCTCACCACGGCGCTCACCGGCGGTGGCGACGCCGAACAGGCCGTCGTGCGAGCCGAGCTGGTTGCCGTCCGTGGAGATCCACAGGTTGCCGTGCGGGTCGAAGGTCACGTTGTCCGGGCAGGAGATCGGGCTGACCTTGTCCTTCGGGAAGCCCGCGAAGTAGGTGGCCGGGTCGTTCGGGTCACCGGCGACCAGGAAGAGGCGCCAGGCGAAGCCCTCGCCGGCCGGGTCGTCGAAGAACTCGGCGAGCTCCAGGATCTGGCCGTGCTTGTTCAGGTTGCGCGGGTTGGCCTCGTCCGCACCGGGCTGACCGGCCTTGCCGCGGTTGGTGTTGTTCGTCAGCACGACGTAGACGCGGCCGGTGCGCGGGGACGGCTCGATGTCCTCGGGACGGTCCATCTTGGTGGCGCCCACCTTGTCGCCGGCCTGGCGAGTGAAGGTGTACACCTCCTCGGCGGTCATGCCCTCGACGTGCGAGACGGCGCCGGTCGCGGTCGCGGTGGCGAGCTTGATCCAGACGCCCGTGCCGTCGAACTCGCCGTCGTTCGGGAGCTTGCCGGAGCCGTCGATCTGCTCGGCCGGGGAGTCGCCGGTGAGCTTGGCGACGTAGAGGGTGCCCTCGTCGAGGAGCGTCAGGTTGTGCTCCTTCGCCGCGCGGCTGTTCCCCTTCTTCATCTGCTTGCTCGACACGAACTTGTAGAAGTAGTCGAAGCGCTCGTCGTCGCCCATGTAGACGACCGGGCGGCCGTCCTCGGTCAGGCGGGGCTGCGCGCCCTCGTGCTTGAAGCGGCCCAGCGCGGTGCGCTTGCGCGGCACCGAGTGCGGGTCGTACGGGTCGAGCTCGACGACCCAGCCGAAGCGGTTGACCTCGTTGGGCTCCTGGGCGACGTCGAAGCGCTTGTCGAACCGCTCCCACTTGCGCTCGGTCTCGCCGGTCGTCACGCCGTAGCGCTTCAGGCGGGCGGCCTGGACGGGCTCGGTGACCTTGCCGGCGTTGGCGAAGTACTGGTTGATGTTCTCCTCGCCGTGGAGCGTGGTGCCCCACGGGGTGGTGCCACCGGAGCAGTTGTTCAGCGTGCCGAGGACCTTGGTGCCGGTCGGGTCGACGGAGGTCTTGAGCAGGGCGCTGCCCGCGGCCGGACCGGTCAGCTTGAACTCGCTGGTCGCGGTGAGGCGGCGGTTGAGCTCGTGGCGGCTGACGGAGGTCAGCTTGCCGCTGCGGTGGTCCTCCTGGACCACGACGACACCGAGGCCGTGGGCGGCCCAGGCGATCTCGACCTGCTCGCGGGTCGGGTTGGCCGGGTCGTAGCCCTTGAACATGAGGTTCTCGTCGGTGTACTCGTGGTTGGCCACGAGCAGCTGCTGGCGGGCGTACTTGTCGCCGAGCGGGAGAAGGCTCAGGAAGTCGTTGTTGTAGCCGAACTGACCGGCCTGGGCGGCGGCGGTCTGCTTGTCGGCGTTGAAGCCCGGGGCACCCTTGACGATCGGGTCGCCCCAGCGGATGACCACGTTCTGGTCGTGGCCCTCGGGGATGGTGACCTGGTCGGCGGTGTTCGGCGCGACGGGCTTGAAGCGCAGGCCTCGGGCGGCCTCGCCGGCACCGGTGCCGGCGGCGGCAGCCTCACCGGCCGGGGTGGCGTTGGCGCTCTGGCCGGGGCCGGTGAGGGCGATGGCCGTGCCGCCGGCGGTGGCGACGGTGACGACGGCGGCCGTGCGCAGCATCGAGCGACGGGAGTAGGCCTTGGCTATGACGTCGCCGACGTACTCGTTGTCGCTGGTGTTGGGCACCTCGTGGAAGCATGCGTCGCCGCAGCGGTAGCGACAGGTGAGGGCGGAACGGCCGCCCCCATGCGGGGTGCCGATGAGCGGCAGAAGCTTGCGCACGAGTGTCCTCCGAGTAGCTGCGTGGGCGCCGACAACGTGTCGGGACGATCCAGCGGCGACGCTAGGCGCGGGTTGCGCCGAAGCGGCGGCGGAGGGATGAACGATTGGTGAACCCGGCACGTCGGAGCGGCAGTTCGGCGGAGGCCCGGGTGGGGTGGTAAGGGCGCACGCCACGAAAGGTGCCCCTCCCGAAGATCGAGCTTGGCGGCCGATAACCTTACGTGTCCACTCTGGGCAGGGATCATCCGCGCAGCACGGACAAATGACGCACGCACTCCCGCGAAAGGCCTGGCCCATGGGTATTCGGAGCTTGTTGCGCAAGGTGTTCGGACGGTCTGCGGAACCGGTTCCGGAGACTTCGGACGCCCCTTCGGCGGCTGTCCCGAACCAGGCGGAACGTAACCCGCTCGACGCGGCCGCCGAACTGGTCGCGGCGTCCTTCGACAACCCGTCCGTCCCGCCGCAGTCGAGTCCGCGGGACCGCGAAGCGGGTGCCCTCCTCACGGCCCCCGCCCCGACGACGGACCCGACGGTCCCGGAGGCCCGCCGGTCGCCTGCGGCGAAGCCCCGCAAGGACACCCCCGCCGAGCTGGCTCCCGCCGAGCCGGCTCCCGCCGAGGCGGAGGTTGCGGTAGAGCCGGTTGCCCCTGCTGCGGAGCAGGACGAGACCGACGCCCCGCAGGCGGAGGACCAGGCCGAGGTTGCGGCAGAGCCGGCCCCCGCGCCGGAGGCGCAGGCCGAGGCCGAGGTTGCGGCGGAGCCGGTGGCAGTCGCCGAGGCGCCGGAGGCAGAGCCGGTCACGGCCGAGGCCGAACCGGCCACCGCCGAAGCCACCACGCCGGAGGCGCAGGACCTGGCCGAAGCCGAGCCCGTGGCCGCCGAAGCCGACGCCCCGGCGGAGCCGGTAGCCGCCGAGGCACCGGAGGCCGAGCCGGTTGCCGCCGCCGCCGAACAGGCCGACACCGACGCCCCGCAGGCCGAGGCCACCGCGCCGGAGGCGGCCGACCCGGCCGAGGTCGTGGCGGAGCCCGTCGCCGCCGCTGCCGAGCCGGCCGCGCCGGAGGCGCAGGACGAGACCGGGACCGAGGCCCAGGACGACACCCCGGCGGAGCCGGTCGCCGCCGAGGCACCGGAGGCCGAGCCCGTGGCCGCCGCCGCCGAACAGGCCGACACCGACGCGCCGGAGGCCGGCGACCCGGCCGAGGTCCCTGCGGAGCCCGTCGCCGCCGCTGCCGAGCCGGCCGCGCCGGAGGCGCAGGACGAGACTGCGGCCGAGGCACCGGAGGTCGAGCCCGTGGCCGCCGCCGACGAGCAGGCCGACGCGCCGCAGGCGGAACGGCAGGACCAGGACACCGAGCCGGAGGCAGCGGCAGCGGCGCGCGCGCTGGCCGACGTCAAGCGCGTCGCGCCCGGGGTCGTGGCGGCGTACAAGACCGTCGGGCAGGTGCTCCGCGGCAAGGGCAAGGCCGGGGCGCGGGCCAAGGTGTACCTCGTGCTGGACCGCTCCGGGTCGATGCGCGGGTTCTACAAGGACGGCAGTGCGCAGCACCTCGCCGACCACGCCCTCGCACTCGCCGCGCACCTCGACGAGGCGGCGACCGTGCACACGGTCTTCTTCTCCACGGAGGTGGACGGCACCGCCGACCTCGCCCTCGACGCCCACGACGCGTCCTGGGTCGAGGCCCGCCACGCCGAGCTCGGCCGGATGGGCCGCACCAGCTACCACGTGGCCGTGGAGGCCGTCATCGAGCGGTACCAGAAGGACGGCGGCGAGGGCCCGGCCCTGGTCGTGTTCCAGACGGACGGCGCGCCCGACAACGTCCGCCCCGCCCGCCAGGCGATCACGGACGCGGCCACCACCGCCCCCGGCATCCACTGGCAGTTCGTCGCCTTCGGCGAGCACGACTCCAAGGCCTTCGACTTCCTGCGCAAGCTGGACGCCGAGAACGCCGGCTTCTTCCACGCCGGCCCGGCCCCCGCGGAGCTGACCTCCGCCGCCCTGGTCAAGGGCGTGCTCGACCGCTTCTGAGCGACGAGCGACGGGCGACGAGCAAACGGAAGGGGCCCGGGATCACATCCCGGGCCCCTTCCTCATGTCGTGTCGGAACTACCGCGCGGCGTCCGGGTGCACGGCCTCGGCGATCGGCTTGGCGTCGGCCGCCTTCGTCTCGACCGGCTTGCGGAGCGCGATGTTCAGCTCACGCAGACGGGCCTCCTCCAGCACCGTCGGCGCGCCCATCATCAGGTCCTGCGCGTTGCCGTTGAGCGGGAAGGCGATCGTCTCGCGGATGTTCGGCTCGTCGGCCAGCAGCATCACGATGCGGTCCACGCCCGGGGCGATGCCACCGTGCGGCGGGGCGCCCAGGCGGAACGCGCGCAGCATGCCCGCGAACTCGCGCTCGACGGTCTCGGCCTCGTAACCGGCGATCTCGAAGGCCTTCAGCATGACCTCGGGCTCGTGGTTGCGGATGGCGCCGGACGACAGCTCGATGCCGTTGCAGACGATGTCGTACTGCCACGCCAGGATGTCGAGCGGGTCCTTCTCCTCCAGGTCCTTCATGCCGCCCTGCGGCATGGAGAAGGGGTTGTGGGAGAAGTCGATCTTGCCGGTCTCCTCGTCCTTCTCGTACATCGGGAAGTCGACGATCCAGCAGAAGCGGAAGACGTTCTCCTCGAACTGGCCCGCACGCTTGGCCGCCTCGACGCGGACGCCGGACATGATCTTGGAGACCTCGTCGAACTCGCCCGCGCCGAAGAACACGGCGTGGCCGGCGGCCAGGCCCAGGCGCTCGGTGAGGACCTTGACGTTCTCCTCGGTGAGGAACTTCGCGATCGGGCCGGTGAGGGCGCCGTCCTCGCCGACGCGGACCCAGGCCAGGCCCTTCGCGCCGAGCGAGACCGCGTAGTCGCCGAGGCCGTCGAAGAACTTGCGCGGCTGCGCGGCGGTGTCCGGGACGGGCAGGGCGCGCACGTGCTTGCCGGCGAACGCCTTGAACTCCGAGCCCTCGAAGACGTCGGTGATGTCGACGAGCTCCAGCTTGGCGCGCAGGTCGGGCTTGTCGTTGCCGTACTTCAGCATCGACTCGCGGAACGGGATCCGCGGGAACGGCGAGGTGACCTCGCGGCCGTTGCCGAACTCGGTGAAGAGCTCGGTCATCAGACGCTCGATCGGCTGGAAGACGTCCTCCTGCTCGACGAAGGACATCTCGACGTCGAGCTGGTAGAACTCGCCCGGCGAGCGGTCGGCGCGGGCGTCCTCGTCGCGGAAGCAGGGCGCGATCTGGAAGTACCGGTCGAAGCCGGAGATCATCAGCAGCTGCTTGAACTGCTGCGGGGCCTGCGGCAGGGCGTAGAACTTGCCCGGGTTCAGGCGGGACGGGACGACGAAGTCACGGGCGCCCTCGGGGGAGGTCGCGGTGAGGATCGGGGTCGCCATCTCGTTGAAGCCGAGCGCCACCATCTTCGAGCGGATCGAGGCGATGACCGCCGAGCGCAGCATGATGTTGCGGTGCATGCGCTCGCGGCGCAGGTCGAGGAAGCGGTACTCCAGGCGCCGCTCCTCGTTCACACCGTCGTCGGTGTTGATGGTGAAGGGCAGCGGGGCGGCGGCGCCGAGCACCTCGACCTCGGCGGCCTCGATCTCGATCTCACCGGTCGGCAGGTCGGGGTTGATGTTCTCGGTGCCGCGCGAGACGACCTTGCCGTCGACCCGGACCACGGTCTCCTTGGAGAGCTTGTCCAGGACCGCGGCGGCGGCGGTACCCGGACGGGCGACGAGCTGCGTGATGCCGTAGTGGTCGCGCAGATCGATGAAGAGGATGCCGCCCAGGTCTCGACGATTGTGCAGCCAGCCGCTCAGCCGGACGTCGGTGCCGACGTCAGAGGCTCGGAGCTCGCCGCACGTGTGGGACCTGTACCGATGCATCAGTCATCCAGTTCTTCGCGATACCAGGGTGGATTCAACCGTCCCAAGGTTACCGTCCGGGAAGCGGCCGGGTCGGGCACGCCCGGTGGACCCGGTGAACAGGCACGTCAGGTGTATGACCTGTAAAGATGACCGGGTGCGCACCGAGGACGTGCTGGCCGCCATCGCAACGGGCCTCTGGCGATGGGACAACGCCTCCGGGACGGTCTCCCTGGACAGCGAGGCCGCCCGGCTCCTCGGTCTGCCCGCGGAGCCGACGGAGCTCGCGGAGGTCGCCGTACGCTCCCGCTTCCATCCGGTGGACTGGAACGAGATCAACGGCATCGTGAACCTGGCCGTCGCCGAGGGCACCCTCGCCGAGGCCCGGCTGCGGATCATGGACGAGGACGGCCGGGTACTGCGCACCGTGCGCAGCCGCTCGAAACCCCTGGAGAACCGGACGGCCGACGGCCGCGTCGACTACGAGCTGATCGGCACCATCCAGGAGATCGCCGAGCCGCAGCCCGGCACCACCGCCGCGCACACCCCGATCACCGGCGACTGGCGGCGCTCCCGCGAGGCCTTCCTGCTGGACGCGGGACGGGCGCTGGCCGAGGCCCGGTCCACGGCGGAGGTGCTGCGGGTCGCCGCCTCGCTGTCCATGCCCGGCTTCAGCCCGGACGGGCTGGCCGTCTTCGGCGTGGCCGGGGACCGGCTGTCGGTCATCGGCCACCACGGGCACGGCCCGGGCGACGAGGGCCCCTTCTCGGACATGCGGCTCGACACCGCCTACCCCGCCGCGGACGTCGTCCGTACCGGCCGGGCGATCTACCTGCCCTCCCCCGAGGACTACAAGCGGCGCTTTCCGGCCACCTGGCCGCTCGCCCAGCGCTTCGGCCGGACCTCCTGGGCCTTCCTGCCGCTGATCGTGGCCGGGCGCACCATGGGCGCCTGGATGGCCGCCTTCAAGCACCCGGTGTCCTTCTCCCCCGACGAGCGCTCCGTCCTGACGACCGTGGCCCGGATGCTGGCCCAGGCCCTCCAACGCGCCGGGGTGGCCGAATCCGAGCGGGAGCTCACCACCGGCCTGCAGCGGTCGATGATGCCCCAGCTCGGCCCGGAGATCCCCGGGATGCGGATCGCCGCACGCTACGTCCCGACGGGCGGCGGGCTCCAGGTCGGCGGCGACTGGTACGACATGATCCCGCTGCCGTCGGGACGGTTCGCCCTGGTCATCGGCGACGTCCAGGGCCACGACGTACGGGCGGCCGGGCTGATGGGCCAGCTGCGGATCGCGGTGCGCGCGTACGCCTCGGAGGGCCACCGCCCCGACGCGGTGCTCTCGCGCGCCTCCCGCTTCCTCGCCGGGCTGTGCTCCTCGCAGGAGGCCGACGCCGATGCGGACGAGCTCTCCGACCTGGACTCCGACCTGCTGAGCCCGCGCTTCGCGACCTGCCTGTACGCGGAGTGCGACCCCCGGACCGGGATCCTGGAGGTGGCCCGCGCCGGCCATCCCGACCCGGCGATCCTGATGACGGACGGCACCGTCCTGATGCGGCCCACCGCGGGCGGACTCCCCCTCGGGATCGTCCCCGACACGGACTACCCCACGACCCGCTTCACCCTGGAGCCCGGCGAGACGCTGATGCTCTGCACCGACGGGCTCATCGAGACCGGCGGGCACGACCTCGACACCGGCTGGGCCCGGCTGCGCGCGATCCTGGAGTCCGAGACCCCGCTCCCCGGGGACCCGGAGGCCGCGCACCCGGACGGCGGCCACCTGGAAAGGCTCGCCGACCTGCTGGTCCAGGCGGTGCACGGGCCCTCCTCGCACCACACCACGGGCCCGCTGGCCGACCGCCGCGAGGACGACATAGCCGTGGTGCTGCTGTGCCGCGAGGGCGAGAGCCGCGGCGGCGGGACCCCGCTGCTGCACCCGTCCCGCCCGGCCCGCCGCACCATGCTGACCGTGGCCCAGGCCGAGCCGGAGCGGATCGCGGGCGCCCGGCAGCAGATCCGGGAACTGCTGCACGACTGGGCCGACGAGGAGCAGCTGGACTCGGCGGTGCTGATGGTCTCCGAGATGGTGACGAACGTACTCATGCACACCGACGGCGACGCGCTGCTGGTCGCGGAAGCGGTCGGCGAGCTGGGCGAGCGCCGGTTGCGCGTGGAGGTCGCGGACGGCAGCGACGAACTCCCCCACAAGCGCCACCCGGGCGAGATGGCCTCCAGCGGACGCGGGGTGCTGCTGATGGAGATGCTCGCCGACAACTGGGGCGTGGACCCGCGGGGCGAGGGCAAGACGATCTGGTTCGAGCTGTACGAACAGTCGAAGCACCCCGACCCCGACTGATCACGGGCTCCGGCTCCGGGCTGTCACGGCTCCGGGCTCACGGCTCCGGGCTCACGGCTCCGGGCGGCCACTGAGCCGTTCACCCGAAATGATCATCCGAAGTGCTTGGATGACGAGGTGCCGAACTCCCTGCTCCCCGAGCCCGTGCGGCGCCTCGCCGCCTGGTGCGCCGTCGTCCTGCTCGTCGCGGCCGTACTGGCCCTCGTCGTATGGCTGTGCACCGTCTTCCGGACGGTCGTGACGCCCGTGCTGCTCGCCGTGCTCGGCACGGCCCTGCTCGGGCCGATGCACCGGCGGCTGGTCCGCACGGGGGTGAACCGCTCCCTCGCCGCGGCCCTCACCTGCCTCGCCGTGGTCGCGGTCGTCGGCGGGGCCGCGTACGTCGTCGTCCTCGCGATCGTCGGGACCGGCGACCAGATCGTCGACGCGCTGCGGCGGGCCGGCGAGAGCCTCGCCGAGCACTTCGGGGCGCTGGGCACCTCCCTGGAGGACGTCGCGAAGAACTCGCAGGACCTCCTGGCGAAGTTCGGCGGCACGGCTGCCTCCGGCGTGGTCGCCGGGCTCAGCGTGGTCGCCGCGATGGTCGCGACGGCCCTGCTGGCGCTCGTACTGATCTTCTTCTTCCTCCGCGACTCCGACCGTGCCGTGGGAACCCTGCGCTCGCTCGTCCCGCGCCGCTCGGGCGACCTCATGGAGGCCATGGGCCGGCGCGCGTTCGGGGCCGTCGAGGGCTTCATGCGGGGGACCACCCTGGTGGCCCTGGTGGACGGCGTGCTGATCGGCGCCGGTCTGCTCGTGCTCGACGTGCCGGGTGCGGTGGGGCTGGCCGCGCTGGTCTTCGTGACCGCCTACATCCCCTACCTCGGCGCCTTCCTCTCCGGCGCCGTCGCGGTCCTCGTGGCCCTCGCCGACCGGGGCTGGGTCATCGGCCTGTGGGTGCTCGCCCTGGTGCTCCTGGTCCAGATGGTCGAGGGGTACGTCCTCCAGCCGCTGGTGCAGAGCCGTACGGTCCAGATGCATCCGGCGGTGGTCATGCTGGCCATCACGGCCGGCGCGAGCGCCGCCGGGATCCTCGGCATGCTGCTGGCGGTACCGCTGACGGCGGCCGTCTTCGGGGTGGTCTCGGAGCTGAAGGCCCGGTACGGCGAGGACGCGGCCCCCAGCCCGCTGGACCCGGTCTAGGCCAGGCCCGGGAAGTAGCTGAGGACCACCAGGACCGCCGTGCACTCCGCGATGACCTGGGCGCCCAGCGCCCACCGGCGGACCCGTGGGCGGGGCGCCGCCAGTGCGACGAGGAAGGCCACCGCGGCGGCTGCGGCGCTCCACAGGAACAGCCACCCGGGCAGCCCCCGGGTGCAGTCCACTCCGTAGGTCACGCAGCCCGACCCCAGCGCGGACGCCAGGAGCAGGACGACCGTCACCACCAAGACCGCGGGGAAGAGCGCCGCGAACAGACCGGCCCAGAGGCGGGTCCGGTCCTTGGCTCCCGCGGAAGCCGGGCTCGCGGGGATCGCGGAGGGGGAGGGGGCGTTGTCCATGCCCCGATCCAACGCGGTCCCCCGGCCCGGCACAGGCGCCCGGGTACTCACCCCCGGGCGCGCGGGTACTCAGACCGGGTGCGGCCTCAGTCCTCCTCGGCCTCGCCCGTGCCGCGGTGGCCGAGGCCCGTGCGCGCGGTGGTGGGGATGCGGCCGAGGCGGCCGGCCTGGAAGTCGTCGAAGGCCTGCTGGAGCTCGTGCTTGCTGTTCATCACGAACGGCCCGTAGTGCGCCATCGGCTCGCGGATCGGACGCCCGCCGAGGAGGACGACCTCCAGGGCCGGCGCGTTGGAGTCCTGCGACTCGTCCGCCCGCACCGTGATCGAGCCGCCCTCGCCGAAGACCGCCGTCTGCCCGGTGTGGATCGGCCGCCGGTCCTCGCCGACCGAGCCCCGCCCGGCCAGGACGTACGCGAGGCCGTTGAAGTCCTCGCGCCAGGGGAGGGTGATCTGCGCGCCCGGGCTGACGGTCGCGTGGATCATCGTGATCGGGGTGTGCGTGATGCCCGGGCCCTGGTGGCCGTCGAGCTCGCCGGCGATCACCCGGAGCAGGGAACCGCCGTCGGGGGTCGTCAGCAGCTGGACCTGGCCGCCGCCGATGTCCTGGTAGCGCGGGGGCATCATCTTGTCGGAGGCCGGGAGGTTGACCCACAGCTGGAGGCCGTGGAACAGCCCGCCGGACACGACGAGGGCCTCCGGCGGGGCCTCGATGTGCAGCAGGCCCGAACCGGCGGTCATCCACTGGGTGTCACCGCCGTTGATGACTCCACCGCCGCCGTTGCTGTCCTGGTGGACGAAGGTCCCGTCGATCAGGTACGTGACGGTCTCGAAGCCGCGGTGCGGGTGCCACGGGGTGCCCTTGGGCTCACCCGGCGCGTACTCCACCTCGCCCATCTGGTCCATCATGATGAACGGGTCGAGGTACCGGTAGTTGATCCCCGCGAACGCGCGGCGCACCGGGAATCCCTCGCCCTCGAACCCACTGGGGGCATCGACGACGGCCAGCACCTTGCGCGCGACGGCGGCCTGCGGCTCGGCCACTCGCGGAAGGGTCAACGGGTTCTCAACAGTCACTGCGGGCATGGTCAGGACCTCCTTCTGCGTCGAGTTTAGTTGAAACTCGAACTTTCTGCCACACCCCCTCGGAACAGAGGACACCGCGCGTCCATTCCCGGGGCAACCCGAACCCCCGGGGCGGGCGTCTTCCCGATCGATTCGTACGGATCCACGCACACGGCAGGAGCCCGGCCAGTGACCACCCCGACCACCGACGACGCCGCAACGGAGCCGGTTCCGAAGCCTGACCCGGACCCGGAGCCGGGGACCGTGCTCGCGGCGCTGGGCTGGGCCGCCGCCGTCACGGCCGCGGCCCTGGCCGCCGGGTACGCGGCCTCCCGCTGGGCCTCCACCGGCTACCCCCTCGAACCGCTGCCCGGCTCGCCGTGGCCCTACCTCGCGGTCTGGGGCACCCTCTGCCTCGCCGGCTGTCTGCTGCTGCGCTGGGCGACCCGGCTCCGCGCCATGGAGGGCAACGGCTACGCCCTCCTCGCCGTCACCGTCGCGGGCATCCGCCTCTCCCTGGCCCACCGCCCCGACACCGCGCTGCTGTGGCTGTACGGGGGCTCCGCGCTGGCGCTCGCCGCGTCGGCCACGGCCCTGGGGCGGCTGCGGGGGCGTCGGGCCGCCTGAACGCGACGGAGCGGGGCCGGGGAGGATTCCCCGGCCCCGCTCCGCGGTGCACTGCGGCCGCTACGGCGTGACGACCACCGAGTTGAAGGGCGTCATGTCGATGACCAGCTCATTGCCCGGCCACAGGGCGTAGTCACAGTTGGTGCCGTCGCTGTTCCGGCAGAGCCAGAGCTTCCAGCCGGCCGTCTGGTGGTTGACGACCAGGTGGCGGCCGTACAGGTCGTAGAGCTTGTACGTTCCGCGGGCCCAGTAGTCGTTCCTGATCCCGCTCCCGAAGGTCGTCCCCCAGTAGATGCAGGCGTGCCCGGACTGGCAGTCGGTCGCCGTTGCCGCCGCCTCGGCCGGCGACGCCGCCAGGACCCCCGTACCCAGCGCCATCACCCCCGTGGCCGCCAGCGCCGCGAGCTTCGTGCGTAACGACGTACGTGACATCGCGCTCTCCCCTGATCGGTAGGAGCGGGCTTCCCCCGCGCCACCGATGTTCCGCCGCACCCGGTCGGGGCCGCGATGCTTTCGGTCGTCGCCGAAACGTTCAGCCGCCGCTGTGCAGCAGGTCCACGCCCAGGCCGGTCGCCGAGTGGAGCACCGCCTTGCCGTCCCGCCGGGTGGTGATCAGGCCGGCCGCGCGCAGCGTGCGGGTGTGCTCCGAGACCGAGGGGAGGCTGATGTCGAGGTCCCGGGCCAGCTCGCTCGTCGTGCGTTGCTGGACGAGCAACTGGAGCACGGCCGCCCTGGTCCGGCCGAGCAGCGCGTCCAGCGCCCCCTCCGCCGGGCCCGGCCCGACCAGCGGGAGCGGGGTCAGCGCGGGGTAGAGCAGGACGTGCGCCCCCGACGGGTGGCCGGCGAGCAGCGGGCGGCCCGTCCAGAACGGCGAGGGCATCAGGATCAGCCCGTGCCCGCCCAGTTCGGCGTCGTAGTCCGGGGGTCCGCCGGCCTCGAAGACCGTGCCGTTCCAGCGGGCCGCGGGGTGCGTGCTCGCCAGTGCCGCCTTGATGCCGTGGGCGGCCAGCAGCCGGGTCCGCCAGGCCACGTCGGCCTGGAAGGACTGCCGGATCCGCGGCCAGTGCGGCGCGATGAGCACCTCGTACGCGGACCGGATCGCGTCGTCGAGCCGGTCCCAGGCCTCGCGGTCCTGCCGCCACAGCGCGCGCAGCCAGGTCGTGGAGCCGTGGGCGCGCGCGGCGGTGCGGTGCAGTTCCTCCCCGGTCAGCAGCGGGGCGGCGTCGCGTACGTCCGCCAGCCCCTCTTCCAGGGTCGGCGAGTACGGCTCCACGAACTGCGGGTTGTCGCCGTCCGGCCGCAGCAGGTCGAGCAGCGGCCGCGTGCGGCCCGGTAACTCCCGGGCGGCCTTGGCCCGCCAGCGGCCGAAGACAGCCTGCTCGTCCACGCGCTGCGAGGCCACGAGGGCCATCCCCAGCTCGACGAGCGGCAGCGGCTCGTTGGCGAAGGTGACGTTGAACAGGTCCTCGGCCGTGAAGTGCACCCGCAGCATCGTCCGCCCCCCGTCAGGCGCCAGGCGTCAGGCAATCCCTGCCCGGAGATCGTACGTACTCCTTGGGTAGGCACTCCGTGAAAGGGAAGCGATCATGAACCAGCTGAAGCGTGCCGCGCTCCTCTTGGCCTCCGCCGCTCTCACCGTGGGCGCCTTCGTCGCCCCCGCCTTCGCGGGCCAGCCGGGCGCGTCCTGCGAGGACCCGGCCACCAGCGTCCGCCCCGGCCACTCCGCGAGCGCCCCCGGCTCGGCCTTCAACCCCGACGGCGTCGCCGGCACCCGCTACGCGGGTGAGCAGGACCAGAACGACAACAACCCCCACTCGGTCTCCCAGTACGACGTGGCCTGTCTCCAGGTCTCGACGCACTGACCCTGCCGTTGCCTAGCCGTACATGCGGCGCATCGCGAAGTCGACCATCTGCTCGACCGCCTTCGCGTCGAAGACCATCCGGTGGTCGCCCTCCATGTCGAGGACGAAGCCGTAGCCGGTGGGCAGGAGGTCGATCACCTCGGCGCCCGTGATCACGAAGTACTTGGACTCCTTGCCGGCGTACCGGCGCAGCTCCTTGAGCGTGGAGAACATCGGGATGACCGGCTGCTGCGTGTTGTGCAGCGCGAGGAATCCCGGGGTGTCGCCGCGCGGGCAGTAGACCTTCGAGGAGGCGAAGATCTGCTGGAAGTCCTCGGCGGACAGCGACCCGGTCGTGAACGCCCGCACCGCGTCCGCGAGGGAGGGCGGCGAGGGCTCGGGGTACAGCGGCGCCTGCTGCCCGTAGCCCTGCGGCGGCGGCTGCTGGGCGTACTGCTGCTGGGCACCCGGGTTCTGGTCGTAGCCGTACATGGGCCGAAGCCTACCGAGGCCTCGGCCGGCCGGGCGCGCGGTTCGGGTCAGCCTGCCTTGAGGGCGGCGACGAAGGGGCCCCAGGCCGCCGCCGAGACCACGAGGACGGGCCCGCCCTCGACCTTGGAGTCCCGCACGGGGACCAGTCCGGCCACCCCGTCGGCGACCTCTACGCAGTCACCCTCGTCGCCGTTGGAATAGGTGCTTGTCCTCCAGGCGGCGTTGCTCAAGTCAGTTCCGCTGCGTGCCATTTCGGAGTTCCTCGGCTGTCGATTCGATCATGTCGAGAGACGCCTCAGCGGGGAGCGCGGCGGCCCTGAGCAGATCGTATGCCTTCCGATATCGCCTCACGATGGCCGGATCGTCAATGACTTGCCCGGAGTACGGGCCTTCGGTGTACATGATCGGCGGCTCGTCGTCGAACTCCATGAGCTTGATCGAATGCGCCATGAACGGGCTCACCGGCGCGTTCCACGGAAGGATCTGTGGAACGACCCGGCGACGCCGGGCAAGTGCTGCCACGTGGTCCAACTGTTCCGCCATCTCTTGGGGCGGAAGCAGTGGACTGCGCAGCAGCGACTCGTGCAGGATCACCCAGTACTCCGGTCGCTGAGGGTCCTCGAAGAGCCGCCCCCGCCGCAGCCGGTTCCGGACCTTCGTGTCCACCACCTCCGGCAGGTCCAGCGGGTGCGTGGCGTTCGTAATCGCGCGAGTGTAAGGCCCTGTGTGCAGCAACCCGGGGATGAGCGCATTGGCCCAATCCTCGATGGACCGAGCCCGTTTCTCGGCCTCGGCGACCGGCGCGAAGTACTCGGCATGGCCACCCAGGCGGGCCTTGCGGACGTCCTCGCAACTCCGAGAGAAGAAGCCATCCGTCTTCAGGACCAGGTCCACATGGCGAGCCAATTCCTCCGGCATGCGCCGCTGGCCCCGCTCGATCTCGCTCAGGTAGCTGACCCCGTAGAAGGACCCCTCAATCACCTGCTGGAGCGTGAGCCCCGCCGCCTCCCGCTTCCAGCGCAACTCCTTGCCGTAAAAGGCCGGCACGCTCGCCGAACCGTCAATGTCCTTACGCGCAGCCACAATCGTCCGCTTTCCACACCTCGCACTGTGGACTCGAAACCCTTCCCACGGTACGCAGCCTCACGCCAGCCTGTGAGCAGTTCGTCACACTCCGCACCCACAGGAACGGCAGGCCCAGCCATGAGCGAGCACGACCGCGACCGCGAGGCCCAAGAGGCCCTGGAAGCACTCCGCACCGCACTGCACACGCACGGGATCACACTCCCGTCCCTCGACCTCCACCTCCTCTCCTACGCCGGCCGCTACGCCACCCCACCCCTCATCACCCTCGGCAACTGCAACGCCGCCACCGCGCAGCGACTGGCCGACGCCCTGGCCAAGCCGTGAACGCGCTCACGATCCGGCTGCTCGCCACCCCAGGGGCCGTACCCCTGGCCCGGCACGCCGTGCGCGAGCACCTCGGCGCCGCCGACTCCCCCGACGCGGAGCTGTGCGTCAGCGAGCTGCTCGGCAACGTGATCACCCACCTCGGCGAGGGGACGCCGGTCACCCTGCGCGTCACAGGCACCGGCAGCGGGAGCGGAAGGGCAACCCGTACGCGGGTCGAGCTCACCGACCCCGACGCGCACGCGCAGCCCGTGCCACGGCAGGCGGGAGACAGGGACGAAACGGGGCGGGGGCTGGCCCTCGTGGCGGCGCTGGCCCTGCGCTGGGGCGTCGCTCAAGGCCCCCGGGGGAAAACGGTGTGGTGCGAGTTGCCGAGAGCGTCGTCACAGTCCCGCCGGTAAGGGTTGCGCCTTATTACCGACGGGTAGCATCATGACGTTACCGATTGGTATGTACGAGGAACCTGTCTCCCCGAGCCTTAACGGAGCCGTCGCCATGGGGCACTACAAGTCGAATCTCCGCGACATCGAGTTCAACCTCTTCGAGGTGCTCGGCCGCGACAAGCTGTACGGCACCGGTCCGTTCGAGGAGATGGACTCCGAGACCGCCAAGGACGTCCTGTCCGAGATAGCCCGCCTCGCCGAGAACGAGCTCGCCGAGTCCTTCGCGGACGCCGACCGCAACCCGCCCGTCTTCGACCCGGAGACGAACACGGCGCCGGTCCCGGCCTCCTTCAAGAAGAGCTACAAGGCCTTCATGGACTCCGAGTACTGGCGCATGGGCATCCCGGAGGAGATCGGCGGCACCGTCTCCCCGCGCTCCCTCGTCTGGGCCTACGCGGAGCTCCTCCTCGGCTCGAACCCGGCCATCTGGATGTACTCCTCCGGCCCGGCCTTCGCCGGCGTGCTGCACGAGGAGGGCAACGAGGCGCAGAAGAAGATCGCGCAGATTGCGGTCGAGAAGCGCTGGGGCTCCACGATGGTCCTCACCGAGCCGGACGCCGGTTCGGACGTCGGCGCCGGCCGCACCAAGGCCGTGCAGCAGGAGGACGGCTCCTGGCACATCGAGGGCGTGAAGCGCTTCATCACGTCCGGTGAGCACGACATGGAGGAGAACATCCTCCACTACGTCCTCGCGCGCCCCGAGGGCCACGGCCCGGGCACCAAGGGCCTGTCTCTCTTCCTCGTCCCGAAGTTCCACTTCGACTGGGAGACCGGCGAGCTGGGCGAGCGCAACGGCGTCTACGCGACGAACGTCGAGCACAAGATGGGCCTCAAGGCCTCCAACACGTGCGAGATGACCTTCGGCGACAAGCACCCCGCCAAGGGCTGGCTGATCGGCGACAAGCACGACGGCATCCGCCAGATGTTCATGATCATCGAGTTCGCCCGCATGATGGTCGGCACGAAGGCCATCGCGACGCTCTCGACGGGCTACCTGAACGCCCTGGAGTACGCCAAGGAGCGCGTGCAGGGTCCGGACCTGGCCAACTTCATGGACAAGACGGCCCCCAAGGTCACCATCACGCACCACCCCGACGTGCGCCGCTCGCTCATGACGCAGAAGGCGTACGCGGAGGGCATGCGCGCCCTCGTCCTGTACACCGCCTCCGTCCAGGACGACATCCAGATCAAGCAGGCCGCGGGCGAGGACACCACCGCGCTGGTCGGCCTCAACGACCTGCTCCTGCCGATCGTGAAGGGCTACGGCTCGGAGAAGTCCTACGAGCAGCTCGCCCAGTCCCTGCAGACCTTCGGTGGCTCCGGCTACCTGCAGGAGTACCCGATCGAGCAGTACATCCGCGACGCCAAGATCGACACCCTCTACGAGGGCACCACCGCGATCCAGGGCCAGGACTTCTTCTTCCGCAAGATCGTCCGCGACCAGGGCGCCTCCCTGAACGTCCTCTCCGAGACGATCAAGAAGTTCCTGGCCGAGGCCGTCGGCGGCGAGGAGCTCGCCCCGGCGCGCGACGCGCTCGCCAAGGCCGCCGTGGACCTGGAGGCCATCGTCGGCCAGATGATCGTCGACCTCACCGCCACCGGCGAGGACGTCAAGAACATCTACAAGGTCGGCCAGAACACCACCCGCCTGCTGATGGCCTCGGGTGACGTGGTCGTCGGATACCTGCTGCTCAAGGGCGCGGCCGTGGCCGCCGAGAAGCTGCCGACGGCCTCCGCCAAGGACGCGCCGTTCTACACCGGAAAGATCGCCGCCGCGAAGTTCTTCGCGTCGCAGGTCCTGCCCGGCGTCTCCGTCCAGCGCGCGCTGGCCGAGGCCGTCGACAACACGCTGATGGACCTGGACGAGGCCGCCTTCTAGGCTGCGCCGCTCGGCAGTCACTCGTACGCGGTACGGGTGCGGCGGCCGGACCCTCCCGCACGGGGGCCCGGCAGCCGCGCCGTCGGGGTCGGGTGCGCCGCGTGCCACGCAGGGCATCGAACGCGGGTGCTCTTCCGGGTGTCCCCGCAGCCCCGCACTCCCGCGCCGGCGGGGTCGGGTGTGCGGTGGGGCGCCCCCGCAGGGCGTCGAACGCAACCACGCCGTACATGTCCGCTGCCCCTGCAGGTTCGACGCCCGAGGAGGTGCCCCGGCGCGCGCCCGGCCCCGACGGCCCCTCGCGTGCGGGCCGCCCCGGGGTGCCGCTGCGCGGAGCAGTCCCCTACCCGCCCTTCCACCGTTCCCCGGGGCTCCGCCCCGGACCCCGCGCCTCAAACGCCGGCGAGGCTGGGATTGCCCGGTCCTCAAACGCCGGATGGGCTGGACCGGCCCGCCCCACGTGCCGGGGGGCACGGCGGGGCACGGCGGTGGCGGGCACCGGCCGTGCGACCCGGTGCCCGCGCCCGCCCCCCTCAAGCGCAGCACAGCGCAGCGCAACCGCACCGGCCGTGCGACCCGGTGCCCGCACCCCCCGCCCCGCCAAAGCGCAGCACAGCGCAGCGTCACCGCACCGCCTCCCGTGCCCGACCCACCCCGGTCAAGCGCGGCACAGCGCAGCGCCTCCGTACTGCGGTTTTTCTCCGTTGTCGGCCGTTCATGGGACGCTCGTACGCATGAGTCCACAGGATCACCACGGCAGCAGGGGGTACTCCGTCCCCACCGGGCGCCCGTACGCCCTCAAGGAGCTGCAGGCGAGCCTGGGCAGTCTCGGGGACCACCTGCGCGAGTTGTACGACGGTGCCCACCCCGCCGAGTACGAGGCCATCGCCGACGCCCTCTACGTGGCCTTCCAGACGGCCGCCGGCCTGGCCCCCGCCAAGAGCTACACCGGCTGCGCCGAGCACCCCAACGGCGCCCTCGATCCCGAGGCGCCCGAGGGCTGGGGCCGCTGCCTGATCTGCAACGACCGCCGCCGCCTCGGTCAGCGGCAGCGCCTGAACGGCGCCCGCCAGGCCGCCCCCGCCCCCGCCGCCGGCGCCGGCGAGCAGCGGCGCCTCGGCTACCCCGTGCCCGAGGGCCCGTACACCCTCCAGTTGCTGCACCAGTACCTGCGCACCGTCGAGGACCAGCGCTTCCACCTGGGCCTGTCCTCGCCCTCCGACGATTTCGTGCGCATCGCGGACGACCTCCACCGCGCCTTCATCGTCGCCCGCGAACTCTCCCGCCCCCGCAACGCCTCGGGCTGCTCCGAGCACCCCGGAGCGCCCATCGACCCCGACGCGCCCCCGGGCGAGGCCTGTATCTTCTGCGCCGGACGCAAGAGACGCGCGCAGCGCTCCCCGCAGACCCCGGAGATGCTCCCGCGCATCCGCCGGGGCGAGCGCAGACAACTGCAGCGCCGCTTCGAGCGTCCACCGGGCTGAGACGCCCCGGGCCCCGGACCACACCTCCCGGACCCGTGCTCTCGGCTATCCGCCGCAGTCCGGCCAAGGCGTACACAACCGTCGTTAAGGTGAACCACATGAGCTCTCCCGCCCGCTTCGACCGCGGCCACACCGACGACCTGATGACCTTCCTGACGGCCAGTCCGTCGCCGTACCACGCCGTGGCCAATGCGGCCGAGCGGCTGGAGAAGGCAGGCTTCAGGCAGTTGTCGGAAACGGACGCCTGGGACGCAGGGGCCGGAGGCAAGTTCGTGCTCCGCGGCGGCGCGCTCATCGCCTGGTACGTCCCGGAGGGCGCTGACGCGCACACCCCGTTCCGCATCGTCGGCGCGCACACCGACTCCCCCAACCTGCGGGTCAAGCCGCTGCCGGACACGGGCTCCCAGGGCTGGCGGCAGGTCGCCGTCGAGATCTACGGCGGCACCCTGCTCAACACCTGGCTCGACCGGGACCTCGGCCTCGCCGGGCGGCTCACCCTGCACGACGGCACCGAGCGCCTGGTCAACGTGGACCGCGCGCTGCTGCGCGTCCCCCAACTCGCCGTGCACCTGGACCGGTCGGTGAACAGCGACGGGCTCAAGCTCGACAAGCAGCGCCACATGCAGCCGATCTGGGGCCTCGGCGATGTCCGGGAGGGCGACCTGATCTCCTTCCTGGAGGAGGAAGAGGGCCTGGAGCAGGGCTCGGTGGCCGGCTGGGACCTGATGGTCCACTCCATCGAGCCGCCGTCCTACCTGGGCCGCGACCGTGAACTGCTGGCCGGTCCGCGCATGGACAACCTCCTGTCCGTCCACGCCGGCGTCGCGGCACTGGCCGCCGTCGCCACGGCCGGCAAGCTCGACCACATCCCGGTCCTCGCCGCCTTCGACCACGAGGAGAACGGCTCGCAGTCGGACACCGGCGCGGACGGCCCGCTCCTCGGCAACGTGCTGGAACGTTCAGTCTTCGCGCGCGGGGGCTCGTACGAGGACAAGGCCCGCGCCTTCGCCGGCACCATCTGCCTCTCCTCGGACACGGGCCACGCGGTCCACCCCAACTACGGTGAGCGGCACGACCCTTCGCACCACCCGCGCGCCAACGGCGGCCCCATCCTCAAGGTCAACGTGAACCAGCGCTACGCCACGGACGGCAGCGGCCGCGCGGTGTTCGCGGGCGCCTGCGAGCGGGCCGGGGTGCCGTGGCAGACCTTCGTCTCCAACAACTCGATGCCGTGCGGCACGACGATCGGCCCGATCACGGCCGCCCGCCACGGCATCCAGACCGTGGACATCGGCGTCGCGATCCTCTCGATGCACAGCGCCCGCGAACTGTGCGGCGCGGACGACCCGTACCTCCTGGCGAACGCCCTGGTGGCGTTCCTGGAGGCCTGACGGTCTGACGGCCTGAAGCGCACGGAAAGCCCCGCCCTGAACTCCGCGTCCAGGGCGGGGCTTTCCGCGTCGTCCGCTCCTACTCCCGGTCGTCCATGCCCGCCAGGACCAGCGGCAGCCGGGCGGCGCCCTCGGCGGTGACGCGGACCGGGACGCCCCAGTCCTGCTGGTGGACGTGGCAGGCCGGGTACTCGTTGTCAGGGTCGTCGTCGCAGGACGCCGCCATCGCCGAGACGTGCAGGACTCCCTCGGTGACGTCCGGGTTCAGCGCGAGCTCCCGGAACAGGTCCGTGCCCGCGCCCTCGCCGGAGGTGAGGAGCTCCGGCGGGGTCGAGGAGACCAGCAGGCGGGTGGAGGGGCCGTAGCGGGTGTCCAGCTTCTGGCCGCTCGGCGCCTGGAAGACCACGTCGAGGCGGAGCGTGCCGGGAGCGACCTCGGTGGCGGCCCGCTGGGTGCGGTGGGCGACCGCGTCGACCCGTACGGCCTCCTCGGGGAGCCGCAGCCGGGTCAGGCGGTGGCGGGCGGACTCCACGACCACGATGTCCTCGCCGACCAGCACGGCGTCACTGGGCTCGCGCAGGTCGGTGGCGAGGGTCGAGACCTGGCCGGTGGCGGGGTCGTAGCGGCGCAGCGCGTGGTTGTACGTGTCGCACACCGCGACCGAGCCGTCGGGCAGGGCCGTCACGCCCAGCGGGTGTTGGAGCAGGGCCTGGCCGGCGTCGCCGTCACGGTGCCCGAAGTCGAACAGGCCGGTGCCGACGGCGGACTTGACGACGTACCCGTCGCCCTCGCCGGCCGGCTCGACGTAACGCAGGGCGCTCGTCTCGGAGTCGGCGATCCACAGCCGGTCCCCGGCGGCCGCGAGCCCGGACGGCTGCGCGAACCAGGCCTCGGCGGCGGGCCCGTCGTGCAGGCCCTCGTTGGTGGTTCCGGCGGCGACCTCGACGGTGCCCTCGGCCGGGTCCCAGGTCCACAGCTGGTGCACGCCCGCCATGGCGATCCACACCTTGCCCTGCCACCAGGCCACGTCCCACGGCGAGGACAGGTCCACTTCGAGAGCCGGCCCGGAGGTCGGTGACCCCTGCCACCACTGCCGCCCGGTGCCGGCGACCGTCTCGACGGACCCGCTCTCCAGGTCGAGGACGCGCAGCGCGTGGTTGACGGTGTCGGCGACGACGACCCGCCCGTCGGGCAGCAGCGCCAGCCCCTGCGGCTCGCTGAACGCGTCCCCGCCGAAGCCGCGCTCACCGCTGCCGATGCGCCGTACGACGCTCTCGCCGTCGGCGGCCAGCTCGACGAGCTGGTGCCGCGTCGAGTCCGAGACCAGGAAGTTGCCGCTCGGCAGCAGCAGCGCCTTCCCGGGGAACCGCAGGTCGGTCGCGACGGGTTCGGGCGCCACGTACGGCCCGTCGCCGCGCCGCAGCGTCCCCTTGGCCTCGTGCTCGGCCTCCAGTTCCTCCACCAGCCGCGCGATGGCGTGCGCGTGCCCCTCGCCGGCGTGCTGGGCGACGATGTACCCCTCGGGGTCGATCACGACGAGCGTGGGCCAGGCGCGTACGGCGTACTGCTTCCAGGTGGCGAGCTCGGGATCGTCCAGCACCGGGTGGTGCACCTCGTACCGCTCGACGGCGTCGACGACGGCGGCGTGCTCGGCCTCGTGCACGAACTTCGGCGAGTGCACGCCGATGATGACGAGGGTGTCGCGGTGCTTCTCCTCCAGCTCGCGCAGCTCATCGAGGACGTGCAGGCAGTTGATGCAGCAGAACGTCCAGAAATCGATGATCACGCACTTTCCTCGCAGGTCCGCGAGGGTGAGGTCTTTGCCTCCGGTGTTCAGCCAGCCACCCTTGCCGATCAGCTCGGGGGCACGGAGACGGGCACGGCGGCGGGGCACGGGCGCAGGGGTGGGCGCCGGGGCGGAATCGTTCATGCTTCAAGCTTGCCATCCCGGTGTGAACGCCGGATAACACGAGCGCGGCGTCGATCACCTCCGATAACGTGCGTTCACGTGACAGCCACGACGCCGCCGAGCAGGCGCATATTCGACGCCCTGAACGCCAACGCCGTCCGGAGCGCGGCGCAGCTGGGCGAACTGTACGAGGAGCCCAGCGAGCTGGTCCGAAACAAGGCCGTGGACCGGATCCACGACGTGGCCCGCGCGGTCATCGGTCGGTCCTCGCTGGTGTTCCTCGCCAGCGCCGGGTCCGACGGGACCTGCGACGTGACGCCTCGGGGCGGACCGGCCGGATTCGTGGCCGTGCTGGACGAGTTCACCCTGGCCGTCCCCGACGCCACCGGCAACAAGCGGATCGACACCATCCGCAACATCGTGGAGACGGGCCGCGCCGGGCTGATCTTCGTCATCCCCGGCCGGACCACCACCCTGCGCGTGAACGGGCGGGCCTGCGTCTCCGCCGACCCGGAGCTGCTGGAGCGGCTGACGCCCGTGGGCAAGCCGCCGCGCAGCGCGATCGTCGTGGGGGTCGAGGAGGTCTACCAGCACTGCCCGAAGGCGTTCCTGCGCAGCAACGCCTGGAAGCCCGAGAAGTGGGTGGCCGAGGACACCGTCCCCAGCTCCGCCGAGGTCACGCAGTCCCATCTCGACATGCCGGACGTGACCATCGAGGACATCCTGCGGAGCGAGCGCGAATCACTCCTCTACCGCTACGAGTGATCGAACAGGGAGCTGAGGCGGGGCAGGCGGGCGGCGGTTTCCCGCGTGTCGTCGAAGTCGAAGTCCCAGGACGGGTCCAGGGCCGGGTAGCCGATCGTGAAGGAGTCGGGGGGCAGTTCGCGGCCGGTGGCGGACTCGTAGGCGCTCCAGGCGATCGAGAGGGCGTCCTCGTCCCACAGCTCCAGGCCTTCCGCCGCGGCCTCGCGGACCGCGGGGTGGGCGGCCAGGGAGTCCGGGTCGGCCAGGGCCGCCTCGAAGGCCGCCTGCCCCTGCGTGAGGAGCCAGCCGCGGAAGTAGTCGAATCCGTCGTCCGAGCAGCCGCCGTTGATGACGTACGCCGCGGCCCACAGCGGGGCGCTGTAGGACTCGGAGAGGAGGTCCCACAGCACCTGCTGCGCCTTGGCTATCTCCGCCTCCGGGAGCGCGGCGAGGAGCTCCGCGGCGCGCGACGCGACCTCCTCCGGCTCCGCCTCCGCCTGCGCGCGGGCCGATTCGATCAGCTTCCAGAACGTCTGCTTGTCCATGGGGAAAGCGTGGCAGCCGGGTCTGACATCAGGGCGTGGTGGAGCCGAGGAAGGACTGCAGGGATCCGGTGAGCGCCGCGACGAAGGCGTCCTGGACCTCGGGGGCGACGAGGTCCAGGGAGAGGTACGGGTTGAGGTCCTCCAGCTCGACCAGGAGCAGCTCGCCCGAGGGGGCCCGGCAGGCGTCCACGCGCTGGATGCCGTGGGCGAGGGTGTTCCACTCGACGAACGCCCGGGCGAAGTCCAGGTCCTCGGGGGTCGGCTCGTAGGGGACGAGCTCCCAGCGGCGGGCCGGGTCGGGGGCGTACAGGGCGTACTGGAAGGCGTCGTCGACGAAGTAGAAGGACACCTCGTAGGCGAAGTCGATGCGGGGCTGGATGAGGACCGACCCCGCCGGGCCCTGCGGGTCCTCGGTGAAGGTGAGGCCGATGGAGTCCGCGCCCTGCTTGGGCTTGACCGCGTAGACCGGGACCCGCGGCAGCTCGGACAGCCTGGCCGGGTCGTCGACGGTCGGGATGACCGGGTAGCCGGCGGCGGTGAGGTCGAGGAGGTACTGCTTGCCCGCCATGTCGGCTCGGCCGGTGAGCGGGTTGTAGACCCGGGTCCCGGCGGCGAGGGCGGCGGCGCGGAAGGAGTCGTAGGCCTGCTGGTAGTGCAGGACCGGGCCGCTGTTGCGGACGATCACCGCGTCGAAGCCGAGGGGCGCGAGCGCCTGTGCGTCGGCCGGGTGGCACAGGGCGAGTTCGAAACCGGCGGCCCGGAGGCGGGAGGTGAGGAATATGTCCTCGTCGCAGTAGCGGCGGCCGCGCGCCGGGTAGGCCAGGTCGGTCACGTAGAGGAGAGGCATGCCCGCAACCTATCGCGGGCACTGATCAGCGCATGAAATACCTCGTACGGGACAAAATGCTGGCCATCGGGGACGACTACTGGATCGAGGACGAGGACGGGCGCCACGCCTTCCTCGTCGACGGCAAGGCGCTGCGCTTCCGGGACACGCTGGAGCTGAAGGACCCGGACGGGCGGATCCTGATCACCCTGCGGGAGAAGCTCCTCGGCTTCCGCGACACGATGACCCTGGAACGGGACGACCGGCGGCTCGCGCGGATCCGTCGCAAGCGGTGGTCGCTGCTGCGGGGCCACTTCCTCGTGACCCTGATCGAGGGCACGGAGCTCGACGTCAGCGGGCGGATCCTGGACCGCGAGTTCAAGATCGAGTACGACGGGGAGCTGCTCGCGCTGATCTCGCGGCAGTGGTACCGGATCCGCGAGACCTACGCGGTGGACGTGGTCCGGGAGGACGCGGACGCGGCGCTGCTCGTGGCGGTGGCGGTGTGTGTGATCCGGATGGCGGAGAAGGAGGGTGAAGGGGCGGGGGCCGACTGATCGGAACTTGCCTGGGCGCTCACGTCCTGACGATGACCAGTGTCACCACCACCAGGAACACGCTGCCGACCAGCAGGATCCAGGAGACCGCCTGGTACGGGAGACTCAGCCTCGGCCCGGACCGCTTGATCCAGGTGGGCAGTGTGCCCAGGGCGGCGAGCACGAACACGCCCGCGCCGACGTACGCCGGCCAGAGCGTGTGGGTGTAGGCCTTGCCGAGGAGCCAGATCGCGGCTGCCACCAGCAACGCGCACACCCCGAGCCGGCGGCAGTGACGAACGTGCTCTCGCAGCGACATGGGCAGTCCGGGCGGCACCGGGGCTCGGTGCACCGGCGGCACCCACACGGAAGCCGGCCCCTGCACGGGGCGGGCCGGCACGGGCCCGGGCGGCGGCCCGAAAGACCCCTGCGCCCGCGGTTGGACCTGGGCGGAGACCGTGGCCGCGGCAACGAAGGCCGTGGCGGGAGTCGCCCCCGCCGCCCGCAGGGCCGTGCGCATCTGCGCCGCGTCCCGGTACCGGTCCTCCGGCCGCTTCGCCAGGGCGCGGGCCAGGACGGCCTCCAGCCCCGGCAGGCCCGGGAGCCCGTACGAGGCCAGCGTCGGTGGCGGGTCGCTCACGTGCCGGACCGCGATGGCGAGGCCGTCGGGCCCCTCGAAGAGGGGCCGGCCCGTCAGCATCTCGAAGAGCAGCACGCCGACCGCGTAGAGGTCCGAGCGCCCGTCGAGGTCAAGGCCCCGGGCCTGCTCCGGCGACATGTACTCCGGGGTGCCGATCGACGCCCGGGTATCCGTCAGCGCCGTCCCGGTCCCGGCGATCACGCGGACGATCCCGAAGTCCGCGACCTTCGTGATGCCGCCCTCGGCCAGCAGCACGTTCGACGGTTTGATGTCGCGGTGCACGAGTTCCTGCTTGTGACTGGCCTCCAGTGCGTTCAGGACTTGGTCCGCGACGTGCACCGCGACCGACGCCCGGAGCGCGCCGCCCGTGCGGATCCGGTCCGCGAGCGAAGGCCCCGTCACCAGCTCCATCACGAAGTACGGCACCGGCGGCCCGTCCGGGCGGGGCTCCTCGCCGGTGTCATGCACGGTCACCACGTTCGGGTGCGCGAGCGCCGCCATCGCCTGCGCCTCGCGCCGGAAGCGCTCCGGGAGGCCCGGCTCGACGGCGAGTCCCGGCAGCATCGTCTTGATCGCCACCGGCCGGGCGAGACTCAGGTCGTAGGCCTTGTAGACCTGAGCCATCCCGCCTCGGCCGAGCGACCCGTCGATGCGGTACCGGCCCCCGGCCAAGGTCTCGCCCTGCGCGAACACGTCCACCACGTCCCCCATACGGCCGATCGTAAGAGGAACTCGCCTTCCACAGAAGGCCGTTGGGGATCTAGCGCGGCGGTCGCAGCCCCAGCATCCGGTCCTTCAGGGCCGGGAACTGCTCGCGGGTCTCCTCGACCTTCGCCGGGTCGAGGTCCACGGTGAGGACGTCCTCGCCGGGGCCCGCCTCGGCGAGGACCTCGCCCCACGGGTCGACGACCAGGCTGTGCCCGGCCTGCTCGACGCCCGCGTGGGTGCCGGCCAGCCCGCAGGCCAGGACGTACGACTGGTCCTCGACGGCCCGCGCCCGGTTGAGCAGCGTCCAGTGGGCGCGCCGGCGCGCCGGCCAGCCGGCCGCGACGACCATCGTGGTGGCGCCGGCGTCGACGAGGCCGCGGAAGAGCTCCGGGAAGCGCAGGTCGTAGCAGGTGGCGATGCCGAGGGTCTGTTCCGGCAGCCGCACCGTCGTGAGGGAGTCGCCGGGGGTCATCATGACCGCCTCGCCCTGGTCGAAGCCGAACCGGTGGATCTTGCGGTAGGTGGCGGCCAGCTCGCCCTCCGGGGAGACCACGAGGACGGTGTTGTAGAGCGAGCCGTCGCCGGCGCGCTCCACGACCGATCCGGCGTGCAGCCAGACCCCCGCGTCGCGGGCGGCCTTGGACATGACCTCGAAGGTCGGGCCGTCGAGGGGTTCGGCCTCGGTCTCGAAAAGTTCGTAGGCGAACGCGCCGACCGTCCACAGTTCGGGCAGTACGACAAGATCGGACCCGGCCTGTTCCCGTACGAGATCGGCCACCCGGGCACGTCGGGAAGACACCGACTCGCCCTCGTTCACTGCGATTTGGATCAGCGAGGCGCGCACATTACCACCGTCCTGGCGTTCAAGCCGTCAACTCGGGCCTACGATCGTCACACGAAAGCACTGCCGGGGTGCTCACAGGCAGCGTAGTTTTGGATGGCGAGCCACTGCTTCCGAACGCGCCACTGAACAGCACCGCGAGGGGTCCCGTTGACCGTCCATCCGCATCCCAGCCTCCAGCCCTATGCCGAAGCGTGGACGCACTCCATCGAGGCGATATCCGAGCTGGTCCTCCCGCTGACGGAGGGCGAGTGGAACCGTGCGACGCCGTGCCCGGGCTGGTCCGTCCGTGACGTCGTGTCACACATCATCGGCATCGAATGCGAGCAGCTCGGGGACCCGAGGCCGATCCACACGGTCGCACGGGACCTGCGGCACGTGGTGGACGAATTCAGCCGGTACATGGAGGTGCAGGTGGACGTACGCCGTCACCACACCGCGCCGGAGATGACCTCGGAGCTGGAGTACACCGTCATCCGCCGCGCGCGCCAGCTGCGCAACGAGAAGCGGGATCCGGACACGATGGTGCGGGGTCCGCTGGGCGACCAGGTGACGCTGGAGCACGCGCTGCGGCTGCGCGCCTTCGACGTGTGGATCCACGAGCAGGACCTGCGGGCCGCGCTGGGCGCGCCGGGGAACTGGGACTCGCCCGGCGCGTACGTGGCCCGGGACATCCTCCTCGCCGGCCTGCCGAAGGTGGTCGCGAAGCTGGCGGGGGCGCCGGCGAACTCCGCGGTGGTCATCGACGTCCACGGCCCGCTTGAGTTCATGCGGACGGTACGCGTGGACGCGGAGGGCCGCGGGACGCTGGACAAGTCGCCGTCGCTGGGCCCGGCGGTCACCCTGACCCTGGACTGGGAGACGTACGTCCGCCTCGCGGCGGGCCGCGTACGGCCGCGGGCGGTCGCGGACCGGGTGAAGGTCGAGGGGGACCCGGAGCTGGCGGAGGCGATCCTGGCGAACTTCTCCGTGACGCCGTGACGCCGTGACGCCGTGACGCCGTGATTCCGCGCCGTCCGTGACGCCGTAGCGCGCCTACCGGGTGGCGTCCCGGGACGCCGCCCCGCGGCGGAACTCGCTCGGGCTGACCCCGTACGCCTCCCGGAAGGCGCGACTGAAGGACGGGGCGTTGGGGAAGCACCAGCGGGCGGCGACCTCGTGGACCGGGCGGGCCGCCCGGTCGGGGCGGGTCAGGTCGGCGCGGCAGCGTTCCAGGCGGCGGCGCCGGATGGAGGCCGCCACGGTCTCCTCGCCCTCCGCGCGGAACAGCGCGTGCAGGCCGCGTACGGAGATGCTGTGCGCGGCGGCGATCGTGCCGGGGGTGAGCCACGGGTCCCCGAGGTGCTGCTCGACGAAGGCGTGGATCCGCTCGCGCAGGGCGCGGGCGCGGGTCTCGGCGGGGAGTTCCCGGTAGGCGTCGAGGCGGTGCGCGAAACAGGCGGCGGCCAGGTCGGCCGCGGCCGTGCCCAGCGCGCTCAGCTCCTGCGGCGTACAGGCGGAGGCGTGCTCGGCGAGCGAGGACATGAACCGGGCCAGGACCGCCGCCGTGCCGCTGTCCGTGGCGATCCGCCGGCCGAGGAGCCGGTCGACGCGGCCGGGGCGCATCGGCAGGGCGTCCTTCGGCAGGTGGACGATGATCGAGCCGCTCGGGCCGTGCCCGGGGTGGGCGACGGTCTCCTGGGGGCGCGAGGTGTCCCAGAGGATCATGTCGCCGACGCCGAACTCCTCGTCGCCGCCGTTGTGGGACATCCACCACCGGCCCCCGGTGATCAGGGCCAACTGGTACTGCTCCGGATCACCGCGCCGGATCAGGGCGGGCGTGCGGCGCGAGTGCAGGGGCGAGTGCGCGAACCTCGACAGCTGCGCCTGGCCGAGACCGATCATGGAGGCTTCCGCGTGGAAGTCGGCGCGGCGCTCGCTGGCGATGGCGGTCGGGATCAGCGCGGAGGCGACGACGTCGTTGAACCACTCGAACCTGTCCGCCACCGGCACTGCGGTGGCGGAGGCGCTGGTCCACATCCCGGCATCCTCCTCGGCCTACGGGGACCCCTTCCCCGAGGTCTCCGGGACCGGACACGCGCGCGGGGTCGGTTCCGGTTCCGGTTCCGGTCGCGGGTGCGGGTGCGGGTGGTCCTGCGGAGCGGACTGCGCGGGGATCGTGACGCGGGCGCGGGCCGCCTCGCGGGCCAGGGCCCGGCCGCGCAGCCGCAGGATCTGGGTGATGCCCAGCGCCTCCAGCACGAACACCGTCGAGAAGGCGATGCGGTAGTCGTCCCCGGTGGCGTCCAGCAGGATGCCCACCGCCAGCAGCGTCGTCATGGAGCCGATGAAACCGCCCATGTTGGTGATCCCGGAGGCCGTGCCCTGACGCTCCGGCGGGTTGGCCGGCCGGGCGAAGTCGAAGCCGATCATCGACGCCGGACCGCAGCCCCCCAGCACCAGGCACAGCGTTACCAGCAGCCACATCGGCGCCCGGTCCCCCGGGTAGGCCAGGACCGAGCCCCACAGCAACGCGGTCACCCCGACGGTGCCCAGCGCGAGCGGGATCCGCGAGGACTGGCGGCGGCCGATGATCTGGCCGTAGACCAGTCCGAGCACCATGTTCGAGGCGACGACGAGCGTCAGCAGCCCACCCGCGGTGGTCCGCGACAGCCCCTGCGCCTCCACCAGGAACGGCATGCCCCACAGCAGCAGGAACACCTGCGCCGGGAACTGCGTCGTGAAGTGCACCCACAGCCCGAGCCGGGTGCCGGGCTCGCTCCAGGACTCCTTGATCTGGCGGCGCACGAAGCCGCTCCCGCCCCGCGACCGGGCCACGGGCGGCGGCTCGTGCCCCTCGGGGTTGTCCCGCAGGAACAGCACCAGCGGCACCATGACGACCAGCCCCGCCACCGCGCTCCCCGCGAAGGCCGTCGTCCAGCCGACCCCGTGCAGGACGGGCGCGAGGACGAGGGTGGAGACGAGGTTGCCCGCCATGCCGGCCAGGCCGGCGAGCTGGGCCATCAGCGGGCCGCGCCGGGCCGGGAACCAGCGGGTGCCGAGCCGCAGCACGGATATGAAGGTCATCGCGTCGCCGCAGCCCAGCAGCGCGCGGGCGGCGAGCGCCATCCCGTACGAGGGCGAGAGCGCGAAGCCGAGCTGCCCGACGGTGAAGAGCACCGCGCCCAGCGTCAGCACCTTCTTGGTACCGAGCCGGTCCACCATCAGGCCGACGGGGACCTGCATGCCCGCGTAGACCAGCAGTTGGAGGAGCGAGAACACGGCGAGGGCGGAGGCGCCCACGTGGAAGCGGTCCGCGGCTTCCAGCCCGGCCACGCCCAGGCTGGTACGGAAGATCACCGCGACGAAGTAGACGGCGACACCGATGCACCAGACGGCGACGGCCCTGCGCCCGCCCGGCGGATCCTTGGGCAGCTCGGTCACCGGCCCTGCCCCCGCACCAGCGCGTCGACCCGCCCGATGTGCCCGCGCACGGCCGCCGCGGCGGTGTCCGCGTCCCCGGCGCGCAGCGCGTCGAGGATCTCGGTGTGCTCGGCCAGCGTCCGCTCCAGGCGCTCGGGGTGGGCGTGCAGCACGGCGACGCCCATCCGCAGCTGCCGGTCGCGGAGCTGGTCGTAGAGCCGGCCCAGGATCTGGTTGCCGGTGGCGGCCACGATCTCGGCGTGGAAGGCCCGGTCCGCGGCCGTCATCCCGGGGAGGTCGCCCGCGACGGCGTACCGGCGCTGCTCCTCGATCAGCCCGGCGAGCCGGTCGAGCAGGCCGGGCGGCGCCGGAACGGCCCTGCGTACGGTGAACTCCTCGATCAGCAGCCGGGTTTCGAGGACGTCGTTGATCTCCTGCGCGGAGACGGGCAGCACCAGCGCGCCCTTCTTCGGGTACAGCTTCAGCAGCCCCTCGGTCTCCAGCCGCAGCAGCGCCTCGCGGACGGGGGTCCGGGACACCCCGACGGCCTCGGCGAGTTCGCCCTCGGTGAGGAGGGTGCCGCCTTCGTAGCGGCGGTCGAGCACACCCTGCTTGACGTGCTGGTAGACGCGTTCGGCGGCGGTTGCGGGGGCGGTCGTGGCGCTGGCTGTGGTGGTGACTGGGTCCGGCATGCGCACAGCATAGATACAACAGGGGTGCAAGCCGGGTGCGGTCCAGGATGCGGACGGCGCGCGCCCGCCGCTGCACCGAAGTGTGTACCCGGGCTTCGTCCACCGGCAGGACGTACCGGGCCTCCCCCGCCGGGACCCTGAAGTCATGGCCGACACACTGCTCACCGGCGCGGGTCCGACGACGGCCGCCCGGCTGCCGCTCCTCGACGTCCTGCGCGGCGCCGCCGTCCTCGGCACGCTCATGACCAACGTCTGGATCTTCGCCTCTCCCGGCTCGGAGTGGAGCGTGCTCCAGGGCGGGCTCGGCTCGCCCGACCCGGTCGCCGACCCCTCCGCCGCCACCGTCGCGGAGAGCGTCTTCCGCTTCCTGGCCGACGGCAAGTTCCTGTCCCTGCTCACGATCCTGTTCGGGGTGGGCCTGGCCATCCAGTACGACTCCGCCGCGCGGCGGGGCGAGCGCTGGCCGGGGCGGTACCCGCGCAGGGCCGCCTTCCTCTTCCTGGAGGGGACCGTCCACTTCCTGCTCGTCTTCGCCTGGGACGTGCTGATGGGGTACGCCGTCACCGCGCTCCTCGTCGCCTGGCTCCTGGCCCGCTCCGAACGCGCGCGGCGGGTCGCCCTGTGGACGGCCGCGGGCGTGCACCTGACGTTGGTCGGGCTGGTGACGCTGGGGTCCCTGGTCGAGCCGGACTCCGGCCCGAAGGCCCCCGACCCCGAGGCCGTGCGGCTCTACGCCCATGGCGGCTGGGCCGACCAGATCGCCTTCCGGCTCGACCACTTCGGCGCCCTGCGCATCGAGCCCGTCTTCACCTTCGGGCTGCTCGTCTCCCTCTTCCTCCTCGGGGTCCGGCTGCACCGTGCGGGGGCGTTCGCCCCGACCGCCGCCGGGCGGCGCATCCGTGTCCGGATGGCCGCCTGGGGACTGGGCCCGGGACTGCCGCTGGGCGCGGCCGCGGCCCTCGGCGGGCAGGACTTCTTCGTGCTGGGCCGCTACGGCATCGCGCCGCTGATCGCGGTCGGGTACATCGGCCTGATCGGCACCGCCCTCGACCGTTTCGCGGTGCCGGGCGCGAAGGCGCTCGGCTCCGTCGGGCGCACCGCGCTGTCCTGCTACGTCGCCCAGAACCTGCTGTGCGTGCTGCTCTGCTACGGCATCGGCCTGGGCCTGGCCGAGCGCTTGGGCGGCAGCGGCCCCTGGTGGGTGATGGGCCTGTGGGCGGCGGTGTCCGTCGCGCTGGCCGCCGGATCGGCGCTGTGGCTGCGCCGCTTCGAACGGGGTCCGCTGGAATCCGTACAGGGGTGGGTGCTCACGAGGCGGTGACCGGCTCCTCCCCGGCCTCGTCGGTCTCGAAGTGGAACACCTTCGCGATGATCCGCCACTGGCCGTCCACCCGCAGCAGGGTCAGGAAATCGGTGTACAGGCGCGGGCCGATCGCGCATTCCACCCGCGCCAGCGCGGTCACGGGCCCGGCGAACTCGACCGAGACGATCCGGTCGCGCCGGGCCTCCCCCCGGGCGGAGGGGGGCTCCCTGCGCGCGACGATCGGCAGGTACTCGTCCATTCCGAGCCGCAGCAGGGGCCCTTCCGTGGCCGTGGCGTAGACGGCCTCCGGGTGGAAGACCCGGCCCAGGAGCTCCGTATCGCAGTGGTGGAGCCCGTCGAAGTAGTCGGCGAGGACGGAACGGACGGCTTGGTCGGACACGGGAGACCTCCGGGGCTCGGCTCTGTTCGGCTCGCGGCTGCTGCTCGTCCACCAACCTAGGAGAACCCGCCCTCCCACCACCAAGACGAAGACCGAAGCGGTCCGATAGGCACAGGCGATGAAGGCGGGTGGGGGTCAGCCGGCGGTGACCACCACCTCCAGCACGAACTCGTCGTACGGGGCCTCCTGCGGGTACGGCGGCCGGACCTGCGCGAAGCGGATCCGGGCCCGCCCGCCCGGGCAGCGGCCGCGGACCACGTACGTCCGCTCCAGGGCGGCCCCCGGCAGGGTCTGCGCCGGGGCGGGCGCGGCCTCGGTCACCGAGACGGCGTCCGCGTCGCCGGTGACCTGCCAGGTCCACACGTACCCGCGCGCCCCGCGCCCGGCGAGCCTCAGCTCGTACGACTCGCCGGCGTCGAGGGCGATCTCGCGTACCTCCACCCGCCACGACCTCCCGGATCGAATCACGGGACCTCAGGGACTCACACGGGGCCGATCACCGACCCCTCGTGCCAGCCCGCGCCGTCGCGCCAGTAGTGCTGGAGGGTGCGGTCGGTGCGCAGCACGATCACCTCCAGGTTGAACCCGAAGCTGCCCTGGAGCATCCCGGTGACCGAGGCGACGTCGTGCCCGAAGACGGCGCTGCGGGTCCAGGCGCCGCCGGAGGCGTTCCCCCGCCACCAGTGCTCGACGCGGCCGCCGGCCACGGCCACGCACAGCTCGTAGTTCCCGGCGGTGTCCTCGTCGGCGGCTCCGTACTGGGCCTCGATCAGGCAGGGCGCGGAGACGGCCGCCGTACCGCTGCCGAAGACCTCCCCGGCCCGCCAGGCGAAGCCGTTCGGGTCGTCGCGCCACCACAACTGCATCCGGCCGTCGGTGCGGGCGGCGACCAGGTCGAGGTGGCGGCCGCGGGTCTGGACGAGCGCGGGACCGAAGTGGGCGATGCCGGAGGCGAAGCGGCCGCCGTCGTTCCAGGTCCAGGGGGCGCCGTTGATCCGCCACCAGTGGCCCAGCCGGCCGTCGGCGGTCCGGACGACCACCTCGAAGTTGCCGGGCTTGCCGTAGTCGCTCTGGATGAAGGCGGGGGTCGATCCGATCGCCGCGTCGCCCGGCCCGAAGGCTCCGCCGTCGCGCCAGACGCGGGCCGACTGCTCGTAGTACCAGTGGCGCAGCCGGCCGCCCGTGGTGACGTGCAGGGACTCCATGTTGCGGTTGTAGGTGGTGCCGGTGAAGGCGGGCTGGCCGGAGGCGTCGTTCGCGAAGATGCCCCCGCGGGCCCAGAGGAAGGGGGAGTCGCCGTCGCGCCACCAGTGCTGGAGGCGGTTGCCCGTCGTCGTCCCGAGCAGCTCGAAATTGCGGTGGGCGCGGCCGTTGCCGCTCTCGTAGACGTTGCCGGCGTGCAGGCGGCGCTTGCTCCAGGGGTCGATGTTGGTGCCGCGCAGGCCGCACTTGGCCCAGTGGTCGATGTTGACCTCGCCGTAGGCGATCCGGCCGTAGCCGCCGACGTGGTAGCCCGTCCCCCAGGAGTTCTTGAACAGCCAGCATCCGGCCGCGTCGTCGTAGCCGACGATCAGCACGCAGTGCCCGCCCGCCAGGTGGTCGTCGGTGCGGTGGTAGACGCCCGATCCGAGCCCGAAGAAGTCGTCGTAGACGTCGAAGCAGGCGGTGAGCGGGCCGACGGTGTCCAGCCAGACCTTCTGCTGCTCCACGTCGCCGAGCCGGACGTAGTCGGTGATGCGGACCGTGCGGCCCGAGCGGTCCCAGCTGGGCGTGTACTCGGCGCGCCAGGCGTCGCGGCGGGAGGCGGGCAGCCCGTCGGGCGGGGTGCTGTAGGGCCAGCAGTCCGGGTCGGCGAGGCCGCCGTTGTCCCTGACCCAGTCGAGCGCGGTCTCGGGATTGGAGCCCTGTCCGCAGCTGAACCGCAGCCCGTCGTGCACGTCCCCCTCGGAGCGCTCCGCCCACACGCCGTGCTCGATCCGGGCCATCGACTCGACCAGCCCGGCCGCGCCGAAGGCCCAGCAGGAGCCGCAGGGGTTCTGGTCCTTGACGTTGGTGATCCAGGGCCATCCCCAGCGGCGGCGCCAGTCGACGGCGGCGGGCCGGGCGGCGGCCGTCGGCGGCGTGCCCGGTATCAGGCCGTGGGCGGCGCGGCGCCGGGTGAGGTGTTCGTTGCCGCTCGCGTGCCCGATCAGCCCCCGCAGATCGACCGTTCCCGCCTCCTCGGCGGTCGTGAGGTTCGCCCCGGGCTCCAGGCCCAGCGAGGGCCTCGGTACGGGCTCCTCGTCGGCCAGGTGCTCCGAGACCGACCACCGCGCCCCACGCGACGCGAGCCGCGCCCGCAGCTCCCCCGCCGACTGGACGTGCTCCTCCGGCATGGCGCCCCCCAGCTGCAACCGTTCGAATGCCAGACCCGGGAGCGTCCCCCCGGGCGCGGGGGGCGTCAAGGGGGTCCGCGCGGTCGCGCGGGGGCACGCGGGGGCACGTCCGGGACGGCCCGGCCGGAGGCGGCACTCGCGGCCGGGGCGTACGGACCTACCTGCTCCGCGGGAAGAACGTGACGGGTGTGTCGCCGGTGTACGCGAATTCACCCGCGGGCAGGCAGTTCTCCAGGGGGCGACGGCCCAAGCCGTCGCAGTGCTCCGCGCTCAGCCGCATGAAGACCGTCGTGGTGTGCGCGCCGGCGCTCAGCGAGGACAACGGGGCCGAACCGAAGAAGGCGAAGAGGTCCCGGTCGAAGGGGGCGATCCGGCGGATCGTCTCCGGGCCGAAGGTGTGGCTCCGCTCCTGGGCGGTGCCGATGTCGTTGACGACCCGGATCCCGAGGAACTTCGAGACGAAGTCGTCCATCGGGTTGAACCGTGCAGGCGTGTAACCCCGCGGGTACCGGGCGCGGGCACCGTTGACCGCGGTGCCCCAGCTCGGGAAGGTCCGCACCCACTGCTCGCCCACGAACGCCTCGCGGCAGTCCGGAGGGCCGATGATCCGCTCGCTGACGCCGAGGAAGGCGTTGAGGTTGGTCCCGTCGGGAGACAGGCAGTTGTGATCGGCGGGAGGAACGGCTGCCCGGGCCGCGGCCCGCGCAGGCTCCTTCTCGCGCGCCTGCGCCGCCGTGCCGGCGCCGGCCGCGGCCGACAACGTCGCCAGCACGACGGAGACCACGACCGCCCGCATCCGATTGGGTTTCATGGGGCTGCTGCCCTTCGACTCGACGTCGCCATCGAGCCGACCATGCCGCGAACCGGCGAAGAGCCCGTGCCGGACACGCCGTTGCCCTGCCTCTGCCGGGTGACGCCCCTCCCCCGCGTGGGGGAGCCGGATGGTCCCCGGGCAGGACGTGGGGTCGGCCGGGCCTTGGCCAGCATGGGCGTATGGGTGTCGACGGGTACGTGCCCGCGGGGCGCGGGGTGCGGGTGGCCGCATGGGTGGCGGGCGCCGGGATGCTCGTGTACGCGGGGCTGAAGGTGTACATGGCGCTGCGCGGGGAGATCGGCATGCCGGGCAGCCCGGCACCGCCCGAGGTGCAGGCCCGGTACGGGAACCCCGCACTGTCTCAGGCCGGCAACGCGGTGCTGGGGGCCGGCGCGGCCGTGGTGGTGTGGGCGGCCGTCGCCCGGTGGGGGGCGCGGATCCGGCGCCCGCTGCTGCTGGGGGCGCTCGCGGCGGCGGTGGCGTTGCAGTTGGCGGGGTTGGTGGCCACCGCGGTCCGCGAGGGCGGCGGGGACTCCCCGTCGGGCTGGGCCGCGAGCGGCGTGCAGCTCGTGGCGTGGTGCGTGGTGACCGTGTCGTATGCGAGGCGGACTCGCCGTCCGGCACGATCCCGGGCCTGGGCGGCGTACGGAGCCTTCGGCTGCGCGCTGTCGTACGGGCTGATGAAGCTGAACTGGGCCCTGGGCGGGGATTTCCTGGCCCGCGAGACCCCGCTCCCCCCGTCCCTGCGGGAGGAGTTGCTCGCCCGCGCCGACAGCGCGCAGGCCGGGCACTGGCTCTCGGTGGCCCTCGCCCTGCTCGGCATGGCGGCCGCCCTGCACCTCGCCGGCCGCTTCGGCCCGCACGGCCGCCTGCGCCGCCGGGCGGTGCTCGGGGGCGCGTGGGCCGGCTGCGCGTTCATGACGGCGCGGGCGGTGGGGCTGCTCGGCTACGGCTTCGTCGGGGACCTGCGCGTACTGTCGGGCCGGGCCTCCGTACCCGCCCGGTACGCGGACCTCGCGCGCGAGCAGGCCTGGTGGGACCTGCTGCTGTGGGCGCCGTACTGGCTGCTGTTCGGCCTGTGCTGGGGCGTGGCCGCCCGGCGTTACCGGCGTCAGCCGTCCAGGGAGATGGCGTTCTTGGCACGCTCGACGGACTCCTCCGAGGCCGGGCCGCCGGGGTTCTCGGTGGCCAGGGCCTGGTTGGCGGTGACGAAGGGCCGCATGCGCCGCTCGTAGTGCGCGAACGCCGCCCGGTGGTCGCCGTCGGGCGCCTGGGCGAGGCAGTCGGCCAGTACGTACGCGCCCACCAGGGCGAGGCTGGTGCCCTGCCCCGAGAGCGGGGAGGGGCAGTAGCCGGCGTCCCCGAGCAGGGCGACCCGACCCCGCGACCACGTGTCCATGCGGATCTGGGCCATGGCGTCGCAGTAGAAGTCGGGCGCCTTCCGCGCGGCCTCGGCCAGCCGGGCCCCCTCCCACCGCAGCTTCTCCAGCTTGCCGATGATCAGCTCCCGCAGCGCGCCGAGGTCGCGCCCCAGTCCGTCCGGGAGCGGGGCGGACTCGAAGCCGAAGGCGATCCTGAGCTCGGTGTTGTCGCGCACCGGCATGATCCCGAAGCCCGTGTCCCCGTCGCGCAGCCACATCTGCCAGTCGTCCAGGCCGAGGAAGTTGTCCGCGCCGAACACCGACAGGTAGCTGCCCAGGTGGTGCGAGAACCGCTCCTCGGGCCCGAAGGCGAGGCGCCGCACGGTGGAGTGCAACCCGTCCGCCCCGATCACGAGGTCGAAGGTGCGGGACTCGTGCCGCGCGAAGTCGACGCGCACGCCCGTCTCGTCCTCGTGGAGCGCGGTGACGGTGTCGTCGAAGAGGTACTCGGCGTCCTCCCGCGTGTGCTCGTGGACCATCCCCACCAGGTCGTCCCGCAGCACCTCGATGTCCTCGCCGTCGAGCCGCCCGCTGCTGAAGGTGGCCTCGGTCGAGCGGTGGACCTCGTTGCCCTCCGGGTCGAGGACCGACATGCCCCGCATCCGGGTCCGCACGCTGCTCGCCTGCTCCAGCAGGCCCATCCGGCGGACGACTTCGAGGGCGACGCCCCGGATGTCCACGGCCTGCCCGCCGGGGCGCCGGCCGGGGGCGCGCTCGATGACGGTGGGGCGGAAGCCGTGGCGGCGCAGCCAGTGGGCGAGGACGGGACCGGCGATGCCGCCACCTGAGATGAGTACGGTCTGCATGGGTTTCTCCTCCGTCGCTGTGCGGGTTCGTACGCTGTACGCAAGCTGACCGTACGACGCCTCCACAGGCCTCCTCAACTGCCCAAATAGCCTTGCTGCACTAGGGCAGATGGACTGCGAGAGCGATCACCGCTGGTACCCTCTGCACTAGTACAGGAGAGGGAGGCGGCCGAACGTGACGAAGGCCACACGACCCACACTGCCGGCGGGGGATCCCCCCTACCTGCGCATCGTCGCCGCGATCCGGCAGCGCATCGCCGACGGTGAGCTCGGCCCCGGGGATCCGGTGCCGTCGACCCGCCGGATGGCCAAGGAGTGGGGCGTCGCACTCGCCACCGCCACCAAGGCGCTGACCACCCTCCGGCTGGAGGGGATCGTCGAGACCCGGCCCCGCACGGGCACGGTCGTCGCCGGATCCCCGACGGCCGCCCCGCCCCGCCGACGCCCGTCACCGGCCCCGGACCCGGACCCCGAGCGGGAGCTGAGCCTCGACCGGATCGTGCGCACCGCCGTCGAGATCGCCGACGCCGAAGGGCTCGCCGCGCTCTCCATGCGCGGGATCGCGGCACGGATCGGGGTCGCGCCGATGTCGACGTACCGGTACGTGCCGAGCAAGGAGGACCTCGTCCTGCTCATGGCCGACGCGGCGTTCGGCGAGGAGACCTACCCGGCCGACGCCCCCGAGGACTGGCGTTCCCGCGTGGAACTGAGCGGGCGCACCCTGTGGCGCCTGTACCGCAGGCACCCGTGGCTGGCCCAGGTCGGCTCCCTCACCCGCCCGTTGCTCGTGCCGAACCTGATGGTCCACGGGGAGTGGGTGCTGGACGCCCTCGACCGCCAGGGCCTGGACCCGGAGACGGTGTTCGACATCCACGTCCTGCTCTACAGCCACGTACAGGGCCTGGCGGCGCACCTGGAGACGGAGGCGCAGGCCGAGGCCACGACGGGCCAGTCGGAGGAGCAGTGGATGGACAGCCGCGCGGACGCGCTCGGGAACCTGGTGACGTCCGGCCGTTTCCCGGCGTTCGCCAGGGTCGTCGGCTCCTTCGAGGACGGCTACGACCTGCGACTGGACAAGCTCTTCGAATTCGGCCTGGCCGCCCTCCTGGACGGCCTGACCCCCGTCATCGAAGGCCGGCGGCGTCCCGGACCTGCCGCAGGCTCGGATTGACCATGGCGGGATGCTCCCACGCGCCGCCGAGCGGGTCGGCGGCGCGCGGGGCGGGTCGGCGGCGGATCAGTAGGAGACGCGGCCCGTCGAGTACCGGTCGAAGAGCAGGTAGAACTTCGTCCCGTCCTTCACGTCGGTGGCGGCCAGACCCCAGACCCCTGCCTTCAGCGAGCGCTCGGCGTTGCAGTACCAGGGGGCGTTGGAGGGGACGAAGCAGGTGCGCACCTTCGTGTCCGCGCTCGGTTTGACGTTGATGTCGTAGCAGTACGACGTGGTCACGGCGAGGGTGTCGTGCGGCCAGCTGTTGACCTCGTCGGTCACGAAGTTCCGGGCCGTGTCGTTGCAAGCCAGGGCGCCGGCCTGGGCCGTGCCCGCCGAGACGGCGAGCAGGCCGGTCGAGGTGAGCGCGAGGGCGGCCAGGGCGGCGGCGGCCTTGCGTCGGTACATCGGGGTCCTCCGAGCGTGGATGAGGTGGCATGTCCACGCCAGGGTGAGGGGATCCGGGAGAGCGCGGCAATGGTCCGGACTTGGTGACCGTGACGTAGCCCCGCCCCGACTTCGTCTAGTCGGCAGGACGAAACGGTGACCGCCAACTAGCGTGACGCACATGACTGTTGAGCTGACCGAGAAGGTGCGCCAACTGCTGGACGCACCGCATCCCGCCGTCCTCTCCACCCTCAATCCCGATGGCAGCCCGCAGAGTTCCGTGGTCTGGGTGAGCCGGGACGGGCACGACATCCTGATCTCCACCGAGCAGGGCCGCCGCAAGGAACGCAACATCGTCCGCGACGGGCGGGTCGGCGTGACCGTCTTCGACCTGGCCAATCCCTACCTGTACGCCGAGATCCGCGGCACCGCCACCGTCACCGAGGACACCGGCCGGGCCGTGGCCGTCCGCATCGCCGAGGAGTACCTGGGGCCGGGCGGCGGCAAGGAATACGCCGACGACGGCGACGGCGCCCTGCGCGTGGTCGTGCGCATCACCCCGACCAAGGTCCTCGGCAACGCCGCACGCGCCGACGGCTAGGCACGGAGTCCCGGTCTCCGCATACCGCGCGGGGACCGGGACCGCGGGGTGCGGACTGTAGGAATCAGCCCTCCGTGACGTGGTTCGGGACCGCCGGAGGGGCCCTACGGCATCCGCGCCCGCACCGCCTCCCACGCGTCCACCACCCCCGCCAGCGGATCCCCGTCCGCCAGGTGCGGACGTACGAGGACCAGCCACGGGATCAGGAACTTGATGCGCCGCAGGTGCAGGATCTCCGCGGCCGGGAGGTCCCGCCAGATCCGGCCCCGCGCGGCGGCCTCGGCCGGGGTCAGGTCGATCAGCGCCAGCAGCTCCCGGCACAGCGCCGCCGGGTCGCCCCCGCGTTCCGGGCCCGGGCCGAAGGTGCGGATCAGGTAGCCGCGTACGTAGGCCACCTCGGGCGCCCTGACCAGGTCGCCCGTCCCCTCGGCCCGTGCGCAGCGGTACACCGCGGCCAGCGCCACCCGGCCCCAGCGCAGCCGGACAGCGTCCGCCAGCCCCTCGTCCTGCATGCGCGAGCCGGCCATGACGCGCAGGGCCCGCGGCGCGGGCTCGTCGAGCAGCGGCGGGTCGGTGGCCAGCCAGGCCTCCAGGTCGGCGAGCGCGTGCCCGTCCGGGGGTACGGAGGTCAGCACCTGGCCGCGGCTGAGCAGCGCGACCACGGCCCCCGTGAGGTGGACCTTCGCGGTGTGCCCGGCGTCGAAGGAACCGACGGCCCGCCCGTACCGCTCGATCCGTCGCAGCCAGAGCCTGAGCTCCCCCACCGCGTAGACCTGCCCGGCCCGCGCGACCCCGCCGACGCAGCGGACGACGCACACACCGCCCGTGACGTCGGCCTCCTCGACGGAGTACACCTGCAGTTCGGCGAATGGCACCCCGACCCCCTTCCGGTCGGAGGCTACCCGGCGCGCCTCAGACCCCGGAGGGCTCCTCCAGGACCAGGCGGATCTCCGTCACCTCGTACCCGGCACGGTCGAAGGCGGCGGCCATCGGCGCGTTGACGGTGTCCGTGGTCGCGGTGATCCGCTCGGCACCCTCGGAGGCGTGGAAGCGGGTGATCTCGGCGAGGATCTCGTCGATCAGGCCCTGGCCGCGCTGTTCCGGTACGACGCCCAGGTAGCCGACGTTGCGGTGGTACGGGGTCGCCGAGGGGATCGCCATGCCCGCCAGCGTGCCGTCCGGGAGGTCGGCCAGGCGCCACCAGGAGCGCTCGCCGGGGCAGTCGAGGTAGAACTCGACGTCTTCGCGGGCCAGTTGCTCCGCGTCCATCGACCGCAGTTCGGTCTGCGTGTGGAGGTCGAGGCTGCCGGAGGACAGCCGGGCGAAGGCGTCGAGGAACTCCTCGTCGGTGCCCTCGCGGAAGACGAGCCGGCCGGTGGGCTCGGTGGTGCCCGCCTCCGGGGTCCACTCGTAGCGCAGCCGCTCGATCCCGCTCGTCAGACCGACCTCGTGCGCGGCCGCCGTGCGCCAGGCGACCGCCGCGGTCAGCTCCGGGTCGGTGCGCCAGTCGCGGGGCAGCGACATGTTGTAGAGCGGCAGGTTCCCGAAGGCGGCGTGCCCGGCGGCGAGCAGCCCGGCGGCGACGGCGGCCGGGTCGGCCACCGAGGAGCGGACCTGGAGGCAGTCGAGCGCGATGGGCCGCTCGCTGTCGGCGCGCCCCCACCACAGGGCGCGGGCGAGGACCTCTCCGTCCTCGTCCTCGGCGAACCAGATCCACTCGGCGCGGAACCGGTTCCCGGCGAGCTCCTCACGGATCTTGTCGGCGGTCAGGGCGGCGACGGGGCCGTCGGCCGGGTAGGCCAGGGCGCGGTCGATGTCTGCGGGGTCTGCGGTGGCAGCGCGAAAGAGCATCCGGCGATGATCACACGGTCGTACCGCGACGGCCGGCGATTTCCCTCCTCGGGACAGGACGCCGACGGCCGGCCTCCCGGGAAGGAGACCGGCCGTCGGCTGATGCGTCGTGCGTGCCGCTACGCCCAGGTGATCAGGCGGCGCGGGTGTTCCAGGACCGCCGCGATGTCGGCGAGGAACTTGGAGCCGAGTTCGCCGTCGATGAGACGGTGGTCGAACGACAGGGCCAGCGTGGTGACCTGACGCGGCTTCACCTTGCCCTTGTGGACCCACGGCTGGAGCTTGATCGCGCCGACCGCGAGGATCGCGGACTCGCCGGGGTTCAGGATGGGCGTACCGGTGTCGACGCCGAAGACGCCGACGTTGGTGATGGTGATGGTGCCGTTCTGCATGTCGGCCGGGGAGGTCTTGCCGTCGCGGGCCGTGGCGACCAGCGAGGACAGGGACTCCGACAGCTCGCCGAGCGTCTTGGCGTGCGCGTCCTTGATGTTCGGGACGATCAGCCCGCGCGGAGTGGCCGCCGCGATGCCCAGGTTGACGTAGTGCTTGAGCACGATCTCCTGGGCCGCCTCGTCCCAGGACGCGTTGACGTCCGGGTTGCGGCGGATGGCCACCAGCACGGCCTTGGCGATCAGGAGCAGCGGGTTGATCCGCAAGCCCGCGAGGTCCGGGTCGTCCTTGAGCTCCTGGACCAGCTTCATCGTGCGGGTCACGTCGAGGGTGATGAACTCGGTGACGTGCGGCGCGGTGAAGGCGGAGCCGACCATGGCCTGGGCGGTGACCTTGCGGACGCCCTTGACCGGGATACGGGTCTCCCGCACGCCCTGCTCGACCGCGAGGGCCGGGGCCTCGGTGGCCTGAACGGCCTGGGCCGGGGCCTGCACCTGCACCGGGGCCGCGGCCGGTGCGGCCTGCGGGGCGATGGCCGCGGCCGCCGCCGCGTGGACGTCCTCGCGGGTCACGACCCCGCCGTCGCCGGTGGGGACGACGGCGGCCAGGTCGATGCCGAGGTCCTTGGCGAGCTTGCGCACGGGCGGCTTGGCCAGCGGGCGCTCGCCGGCCGGCTGCGCCGGGACCGCGGGGAGCACCGGGGCGGCCGGAGCGGCCGCCGGGGCCGTGCCGTTCTGCGCGGGCGCACCCGCCACCGCCTTGCGCGGGCGGCGCTTGGTGGAGGCGGTGGAGACGCCGTAGCCGACCAGGACGGGCTGGCGCGCCTCGGCGGCCGGCTCCTCGACGACCGGCGCGGCGGGCGCGGCGGCTGCCGGGGCGGCCACCGCGGCCGGGGCCTCGGCGGCGGCGTCGCCACCGGCGGTCTGCACCGAGATGATCACCTGGCCGACGTCGACGGTGACGCCCTCCTCGAAGAGGAGCGCGTGCACGACGCCGTCGAAGGGGATCGGCAGCTCGACTGCCGCCTTCGCCGTCTCGACCTCGCAGACGACCTGCCCGTCGGTGACGGTGTCACCCGGCTGGACGTACCACTTGAGGATCTCGGCCTCGGTGAGGCCCTCGCCCACGTCGGGCATCTTGAATTCGCGGATGGTCATGAACGTGGCTCCTCAGTACGCCAGCGAGCGGTCGACGGCGTCGAGCACCCTGTCCAGGCCCGGCAGGTACTCGTCCTCCAGGCGGGCCGGCGGGTACGGGGCGTGGAAACCGCCCACGCGCAGCACCGGCGCCTCCAGGTGGTAGAAGCACCGCTCCGTGATGCGGGCGGCGATCTCCGAGCCCACACCCAGGAAGACCGGGGCCTCGTGGACGACGACCAGCCGGCGGGTCTTCTCGACCGACGCCTGGATCCCGTCGAAGTCCACCGGGGACATCGAGCGCAGGTCCACGACCTCGACGGACTTGCCCTCCTCGGCCGCGGCGGCCGCCGCCTCCAGGCAGACCTTCACCATCGGACCGTAGGCCGCCAGGGTGACGTCCGAGCCCTCGCGCGCCACGCGCGCCTTGTGCAGCTCGTACGGGATGGCCTCGGTGTCGACCTCGCCCTTGTCCCAGTAGCGGCGCTTCGGCTCGAAGAAGATCACCGGGTCGTCGCTGAGGATCGCCTGCTGGAGCATCCAGTACGCGTCCGAGGCGTTCGACGGGGAGACCACCTTGAGGCCCGGCACGTGCGCGAAGAGCGCCTCCGGGGACTCGCTGTGGTGCTCGACCGCGCCGATGCCGCCCGCGTACGGGATGCGCACGACGACCGGCATCTTGATCTTGCCGAGGGCACGCGCGTGCATCTTCGCGAGCTGCGTGACGATCTGGTCGTACGCGGGGAAGACGAACCCGTCGAACTGGATCTCCACGACCGGCCGGTACCCGCGCAGGGCCAGGCCGATGGCGGTGCCGACGATGCCCGACTCGGCGAGCGGGGTGTCGATGACCCGCTCCTCGCCGAAGTCCTTCTGCAGGCCGTCGGTGATCCGGAAGACACCGCCCAGCTTGCCGACGTCCTCGCCCATGATCAGGACCTTCGGGTCCTGGTCCATGGCCTTGCGCAGCGACTCGTTGAGCGCCTTCGCGATCGACATCTTCTCGACAGCCATCAGTGACCCTCCTCGAAGGACGCGAGGTAGGCGGCGAACTGGGCGCGCTCCTCGTCGACGAGCGCGTGCCCGTCCGCGTAGACGTTCTCGAAGATCGCCATGGTGTCGGGGTCGGGCATGGCGCGCACGACCTCGCGCACGCGCTTGCCGAGGGTCTCGCTCTCGGCCTCCAGCTCCTCGAAGAACGCCTCGTCGGCGCCCCCGGTGGCCAGCAGGTGGGCCTTCAGGCGCAGGATCGGGTCCTTGGCCTCCCAGGCCACCGTCTCCTCGTCCCGACGGTACTTCGTCGGGTCGTCGGAGGTGGTGTGCGCGCCCATGCGGTACGTGAACGCCTCGACCAGGGTCGGGCCCTCTCCCCGGCGGGCCCGCTCCAGCGCCCAGCGGGTGACGGCGAGGCAGGCGAGGACGTCGTTGCCGTCGACGCGGACGCCCGGGAAGCCGAAGCCCTGGGCGCGCTGGTAGAGCGGTACGCGCATCTGGCGCTCGGTGGGCTCGGAGATCGCCCACTGGTTGTTCTGGCAGAAGAACACCACGGGCGAGTTGTAGACGGCGGAGAAGTTGAAGGCCTCCATCACGTCGCCCTGGCTGGACGCGCCGTCGCCGAAGTAGGCGATGACCGCGGAGTCCGCGCCGTCCTTGGCCACACCCATCGCGTAACCGGTCGCGTGCAGCGTCTGCGAGCCGATGACGATCGTGTACAGGTGGAAGTTGTTGGTGTTCGGGTCCCAGCCGCCGTGGTTCACGCCGCGGAACATGCCGAGGAGGTTGGTCGGGTCGACCCCGCGGCACCAGGCCACACCGTGCTCGCGGTAGGTCGGGAAGACGTAGTCGTCGCCGCGGAGCGCCCGGCCGGAGCCGATCTGCGCGGCCTCCTGGCCGAGGAGCGAGGCCCACAGGCCCAGTTCGCCCTGACGCTGGAGTGCGGTCGCCTCACCGTCGAAACGGCGGGTGAGCACCATGTCGCGGTACAGCCCGCGCAGGTCCTCGGTGGTGATGTCGGCGACGAAGGGGGCGAACTCGGCGTTCTCCGCGCTCTCGACGCGGTTCCCTTCGGGCGTCAGCAGCTGTACGAGCTGAGGTTCAGCGTCCTGCGTCTGCGCGGTGGCAGCGGCGGGCTTCGCGGCGCTTGCCGCGCCTGCCGCCCGCTTGGTGCCGCTGCTGCGTCGCGGCTTGCGCGCGGCAGTGCTCTCCACGGTCACTTGGTGCTCCTCCGTCGGTCCGGCACCCGGGTTCTCCGGGGTCCAGTGCGGCTCACCTGGATCCGTACCAGCGCACGGGGTGGGTGCGCGTCATGTACGGGATCAAGGCGTGACAGGTGCCCCGGCGAGTGCCCTGCGCAATGCACGTTACCCAGTGCGCCGCATAACTGCGAAACCCCGTTTGACCTGCGTTTTTGCTTGGATTTCCAAGTAAATCCGCAGTGGCGGGAACAACCACTGGTCACAGCCTTGCAGGGGCCGGGAACAACGGCACGTTATCCCGGGTAACTCCGGCAGGGAAGGGGTGAGTGTGTGAAACTGACTTCGTGCGCGAAGACGGAAAAATCAAGGTATTCCTCCTGGACGACCACGAAGTGGTACGTCGGGGCGTCCATGAGCTGTTGTCGGTCGAAGAGGACATCGAGATCGTCGGCGAAGCCGGTACGGCGGCCGACGCGCTGGTCCGCATCCCGGCCACCCGCCCGGACGTGGCCGTGCTCGACGTCCGGCTGCCCGACGGCAGCGGTGTGGAGGTGTGCCGTGAGGTGCGCTCCCAGAACGAGGACATCAAGTGCCTGATGCTGACCTCGTTCGCCGACGACGAGGCGCTGTTCGACGCGATCATGGCCGGTGCCTCGGGTTACGTCCTCAAGGCGATCCGCGGCAACGAACTGCTCAGCGCCGTCCGGGACGTGGCGGCCGGCAAGTCCCTGCTGGACCCGGTGGCCACCGCGCGGGTGCTGGAGCGGCTGCGCGACGGCGCCAAGGGCAAGGGCGACGACCGCCTGGCCAACCTGACCGACCAGGAGCGGAAGATCCTCGACCTGATCGGCGAGGGCCTGACCAACCGCGTCATCGGCGAGCGGCTCCACCTGGCCGAGAAGACGATCAAGAACTACGTCTCCAGCCTGCTCTCCAAGCTGGGTATGGAGCGCCGCTCCCAGGCCGCGGCCTACGTGGCCCGCCTCCAGGCCGAGAAGCGGAACTGACCCCTCGCGGTCGACCGCGCCCGATCACACGCCGTGACGCCCCGTGGGCGCACCACTCGTCGAACCGGGGTGGTGCCACGGGGCGGGCCGTTCCATTCGGGACCAACGTCCTCGATCATGGGGGCGGCGTCCTCTTTCCGGCACGATGTCGGTACCCGAGAGTGGGTGCATGTCACCGGAGGAACTCCACGCCATCGAACTGCTGCGCCAGGTGCCTTACGGCCGGGTCGCCACCAGCATGCGCGCGCTGCCCTTCCTCGCGCTGGCCCGCCACATCGTGGTGGACGGCAAGGTCGTACTGAGAATGCACGCCGGTTTCGGCTACCACCAGGCGTGCAACGGCAGCGTGGTCGCCTACGGGGCCGACAACTTCAATTCCCCGGACCACCGGCTGTGGTCGGTGCAGTTCACCGGAACGGCCGAGATCGTCGAACCGACCACGGCCGAACTGGAACTTTTCGGCCCGGGTCCGCATTTCGTGGACGGAGAGGTCTTCGACCCCGTCTACATGCGCATCGAACCCCAGTTCGTCACCGTGCACTCGCTCGCCGGAAATCCGGACCGCGAATACCAGCACGCCCTCTGACGCGCCGGTATCCCGCTCTCCCGGCCCCCGCACTCCCGCTATTGCGGCTCGTTCACGTTGCCCGGGCCGGCGCCCTCGCTCTTGGACGGAGTGGGCGTCGGCGAGGAGCTGCTCTTCGACGGCGTGGGCGACGGCGAGGTGCTCTTGGACTCCGTGGGAGTCGGCGAGGTGGACGCGGACGGGGTGGTCGACGGGGTGGCGCTCGGAGTCCGGGTGCGGGGCGTGGCGGGCAAGGAGTCGTTGGACGAGGGCGTGTGCTCCGGAGTCTGCTGCGACGGCGTGTCCACCGACGCTCCCGGGGTGCTCGCCTGCCCGCCGGGGGTGGTCTGCTGGGTGGCCGGGGTGTTCCCCCCGTCCTTCTTGGTCCCGTTGTTGACGGCGTAGGCCACGCCGCCCGCGATCGCGATGATCGCGAGCACCGCGAAGAGCCACATCTTCCAGCGGCCGCCCCTGCGGTCGTCGTAGCCGTCGTAGCCCCCGCGGCCCGAAACTCCCGGACCGCCGCCGGGGAAGGCGGAGCCGTCGTCCGGGTTCAGCCCCGGCACCATCGGCTGCTGGAACTGCGAGGTCATGGCGTTCGCGCCGTAGGCCGGCTGACCGCCCGTACCGCCCATGGGCATGGCCGTGGTCTGCGCCGCGCCGCCGCGGCCGTGCGGCAGGGCCATGGTGACCGGGCCGGTGTTCCAGGTGCCGGTGCCCGGCCCCTGGTCGTGCAGCATCTGGAGCGCGTACTGGACCAGGCCGCGCATCTCCTCGGCGCTCTGGAACCGGTCGTCCGGGTCCTTGGCGAGGGAGCGCATGACCAGACCGTCGAGCTCCGGCGGGATGGTCTGGCCCTCCGGCAGCTGCGAGGGCGGCACCGGGGCGTCCTGCACGTGCTGGTAGACCACCGACAGCGGGGTCTCGCCGGTGAAGGGGGGACGCAGCGCGAGGAGTTCGTACAGCAGGCAGCCGGTCGCGTACAGGTCGGAGCGGTGGTCCACGGCCTTGCCGAGGGCCTGTTCCGGTGACAGGTACTGCGGGGTGCCCATGACCATGCCGGTCTGGGTCATCGTCGACTGCGCGCCGTGCAGGGCGCGGGCGATGCCGAAGTCCATCACCTTGACCGCGCCCGCGTCCGTGATGATCACGTTCGCCGGCTTGATGTCACGGTGCACGATGCCGTGCTGGTGCGAGTACGCGAGCGCCTCCAGCACGCCCGAGACGATGATGAGGGCCTGCTCGGGGCCCGGGGCCTCGGCGCTGAGCAGCAGGTCGCGGATGGTGCGGCCCTCGACCAGCTCCATCACGATGTACGGGACGGTGTTCGGTCCGACCCGGTCCTCGCCCGAGTCGTACACGGCGACGACGGCGTGGTGGTTGAGTCCGGCGACGGACTGCGCCTCACGCGTGAAGCGGGCCTTGGAGACGGGGTCCTCGGCCAGGTCGGCGCGGAGCAGCTTGACGGCGACCGTACGGCCCAGGCGGACGTCCTCGGCGGCGAACACCTCGGCCATGCCGCCGCGGCCCAGCCGGTGCGTCAGCCGGTAACGGCCGTCTCCCACCAGGCCGCCGGCGCCCCAGTGCTCAGGACCATCGGTCATCCCGGCGCCGTTTCCCTCGGGTTCGGGTGCCATCAGTCCTCGCCGTCGTCTCTCTTGTCCGCTGCTGGGCGGTAGTCCTCGTCCTTGGTGCTCCGATGAACGCTACAGCCTCGGACCCGGTCGCCGTTCGGACAAGTCGTCCTGTGGCAGGCCGGTCACAGAACGGGCCACCGGCTTGACTGGTGCTTGCCCTCCGGCAGACTGGGCCCGACATACGCAGCTCGAGGGGAAGCAACAGTCATGAGCCAGGACGGCACTCAGGGCCGGTACGCAGGCGGTTCCCTGGCCCGTGGCCGTTACCAGCTACGGGATTTGCTCGGCGAGGGCGGCATGGCCGCGGTGTACCTCGCGTACGACACGGCGCTCGACCGCCAGGTGGCCATCAAGACCCTGCACACGGAGCTGGGACGCGAGCAGTCCTTCCGTGAGCGGTTCCGCCGCGAGGCGCAGGCTGTAGCGAAACTGTCGCACACCAACATCGTCTCGGTCTTCGACACGGGTGAGGACGAGTTCGAGGGCTCGCTCATGCCGTACATCGTCATGGAGTACGTGGAGGGGCAGCCCCTCGGCTCCGTGCTCCAGGCGGACATCGCGCAGTACGGGGCGATGCCGGCGGACAAGGCGCTGAAGGTGACGGCCGACGTACTGGCCGCCCTGGAGACCAGCCACGACATGGGGCTCGTCCACCGCGACATCAAGCCCGGCAACGTCATGATGACCAAGCGCGGCGTGGTCAAGGTCATGGACTTCGGCATCGCCCGTGCCATGCAGTCGGGGGTCACCTCGATGACGCAGACCGGCATGGTCGTCGGCACCCCGCAGTACCTGTCGCCCGAGCAGGCGCTGGGGCGCGCGGTCGACGCCCGCTCCGACCTGTACTCGGTCGGCATCATGCTGTTCCAGCTGCTGACCGGGCGGATCCCGTTCGACGCGGACTCGCCGCTGGCCATCGCGTACGCACACGTGCAGGAGGAGCCGGTCGCTCCGTCCTCCATCAACCGCTCGGTGACCCCGGCGATGGACGCGCTGGTGGCGCGCTCGCTGAAGAAGAACCCGAACGAGCGCTTCCCGTCCGCGGCGGCCATGGCGGACGAGATCGCCCGGATCCTGTCGGCCGGGCAGACCGGGGCTCCGGTCATCGTCCAGGGTGTCGGGCCCACGAACAGCGGCGCGGGCGTCGGCTCGGCCGTGTTCCCGCCGCTGGACTCCGGCTACCAGGCCCCGCCGCAGTCGGTGCAGCAGCCGTACCAGTCGCCGCAGACGGCCTCGCCGTACGGGCCGCCGACCCCGGCTCCGCAGCCGCAGACGCAGGGGGGCTACGCCTACCCGCACACGCCCCCGCCGCAGCAGTACGCGGCGCCGACCCCGCCGCCGTACACGATCTCGCCCTCGCAGAGCCAGTCCGGCTCGGGTGGCGGCGCGGGCGGCGGCAAGAAGAACATGCCGGTGGTCGTGGGCGCGATCGCGGTGGCCCTGCTGGCGATCGGCGGCCTCATCGCGGTGATCGTCAACGGGGACGACGACAAGGACGCCAAGAACGTCGCCTCGCAGGGCGGCTCCAGCGCCCCCGCGGCCGCTCCCTCCGCCAAGCCCAGCTCCAAGGGGCCGGACCGCTCGCGCACGGTCGACCCGAAGGTCTGCAAGGACCCGGTGAAGCACTTCAGCGACAAGGAGAAGTACTCGGCGCCCGAGCTGCGGTACAAGGACGCGCTGTCCGTGAAGGCCTGCATCCAGGCCTCGGGCGGCACGTACGTGGTCATCGAGAAGGACGAGGCCGTGTACGGCAAGGACCAGGTGCTCGACCAGTCCCCGCGCCCCGGCGACCCGATCGCCAAGGAAGGCACCAAGTACACGCTGACCGTGTCGACCGGCAACCCGGAGTAGCCCGCGCGCAGCCGACACTGCTCCACACCGGCATCCCGGGCACCCCGATGGGGCGCCCGGGATGCCGCTTTTGCACCGCCATGTAAATCTGAGCGCAACGCATTTCGCCGCACTCCGCGCGGTCGGCACGCTCGGGACGGGAGGGGCACCCCGTGATCCAAGGCTTCCGCCCGGCCCGCTGGGCGGCCTGCGCCGCACTGGCCGCCGCCGCGCTCGTGCCCGCCGCCCCCGCGTGCGCCTGGCCCCTCTCCCCCGCCCCGCGCACCGCCCCCGCCACCGAGCCCGCGCCGGTGGACGAACCGCTCGAAGAGCTGGCGGGCTCCGCCGCCGGAGCCGGCCGGGAGCGGCCCGGCAGACCGGTCGGCGAGCCCGCCGACCCGGAGCTGACGGTGGCCTCCCGGCCGCTGCCGGCCCGCCCGCGCACCGAGCCGACGCCCCCGGCACCGCCGCCACCACCACCCCCGCCACTGGCCGTGCCGACCCCGCCCCCGGCCGCCAGGGCGCTGGGCACCGAACCGAACGAGCGGGCCGCCGATCTCGCCGCCCACATACTCCCGCTCGGAACCGGGTTCGCCCTGATGGGACTGGGTCTGGGCTACCTCGGAATGCGGCTGCGCCGCAGCGCCTGAAGCACCGGAACCACGACCCGGGGTGGTTGCCGTGCGTGAACATACTCGGTATACATACCGAGTATGTCGATCCGCCACGGCCTGCTCGCCCTCCTCGAACGGGGCCCCAGGTACGGCTCCCAGCTGCGCACCGAGTTCGAATCCCGCACCGGCTCCACCTGGCCGCTCAACGTCGGGCAGGTGTACACCACCCTCGCCCGCCTCGAACGCGACGGGCTCGTCGCCCCCGGCGGCGAGGACTCCGCCGGGCACACCCTCTACGCCATCACCGACACGGGCCGTTCCGAACTGCGCGAGTGGTACGAGCGCCCCGTCGACCGCGCCAACCCGCCCCGGGACGAGCTGTCCATCAAGCTCGCCATGGCCGTCGGCGCTCCCGGCGTGGACATCCGCGCCGTCATCCAGTCCCAGCGGCACGCCACCATCAGGGCGATGCAGGACTACACCCGGCTCAAGGCCACGGCGCTCGCCGCGATCGAGAGCGGACAGTCCCGCGAACGCGACGACGTGGCCTGGCTGCTCGTCCTGGAACAGCTGATCTTCCAGACCGAGGCCGAGGCCCGCTGGCTGGACCACTGCGAATCCCGGCTGGTCCGGCTCTCCCTGCCGGCCGACGGGAGAGCCGCCGCACCCGAACCGCACCAGGCCGAACCGCCCCACGCCGACGAGGACTCCGGGGCCACCGCCCCGGCTCCGTCCCCGGCGACGACCGCCACCGCACGGCCCCGCACCGCCCGCACGCGGCGAGGCTGAACCACCGCTCCAGGGGGGACCCTTCATGTCCGAACAGCACCAGTCCCGGCAACCCGTACTCCAGTTGGACCGGCTCGTCCGCACCCACGGCAGCGGCACCACCGAGGTGCACGCCCTGCGCGGCATCGACCTGTCCGTGTACCCGGGCGAACTCGTCGCCGTCATGGGCCCGTCCGGCTCCGGGAAGTCCACACTGCTGACCCTCGCGGGCGGCCTCGACACCCCGACCAGCGGCCGGGTGATCGTCGAGGGCACCGACATCACCACCGCGAGCCGCAAGCAGATGGCCGCCCTGCGCCGCCGCAGCATCGGCTACGTCTTCCAGGACTACAACCTGATCCCGGCGCTCACCGCCGCGGAGAACGTGGCCCTGCCCCGCGAACTCGACGGCGTCTCCGCCCGCAAGGCCCGCGTCTCCGCGCTCGCCGCGCTGGACGAGATGGGCCTGGGCTCGCTCGCCGACCGCTTCCCCGACGAGATGTCCGGCGGCCAGCAGCAGCGCGTGGCCATCGCCCGCGCCCTGGTCGGCGACCGCCGCCTCGTCCTCGCCGACGAGCCCACCGGCGCCCTCGACTCCGAGACCGGCGAGTCCGTCCTGGGCCTGCTGCGCTCCCGCTGCGACGCGGGCGCGGCCGGGATCCTCGTCACGCACGAGCCGCGGTTCGCCGCCTGGGCCGACCGCGTGGTCTTCCTGCGCGACGGCAACGTGATCGACGAGACCCTGCGCAGCGGGGCCGACTCCCTGCTCTCCGGGCGGGCGGCCGCCCAGTGACCTCCTCGCTCCAAGGCTGGTACCACTCCTGGGTCGCGGCGCTGCGCATCGCCCGCCGCGACGCCTGGCGCGCCAAGGGCCGCAGCTCCCTCGTCCTCGCGATGCTCGCCCTGCCGATCGTCGGGGTGAGCGCGGCCGACTTCACCCTGCGCAGCGCGCAGCTCTCCCCCGGGCAGCACGCCACCCGCGTGGTCGGCGCCGCCGACGCCCGGGTGAGCACGTCGAACCTGGGCGTGCCCATCTACCAGAGGCCCGACGGCTCCACCTACGCGCCCGTCGGCGGCTTCAAGGACTACACCGGCGGGCCCAGGCCCAAGGAGGACCAGCCCGATCCGGTGGCCTCCGCGCTCCCGGCCGGCGTCCAGGCCGTCAAGGACTCCACCGCCTACGCCAAGGTCCGCACCACCCACGGGCTGCTCGACACCAAGGTGCGCGAACTCGACACGAGCAGCCCGCTGACGGCCGGCCTGATCACGGTCGACCGCGGCCGGCTGCCCGAGACCGCGGGCGAGCTGGTGGCCACCACCGCCTTCCTGAAGAACTCCGGCCTCCACGTCGGCTCCTCGGTCACCCCCCGCGGCGCGAGTTCCCCGTACAAGATCGTCGGGGCGTACGAGCTGCCCGACGAGCTGAACTCGGACGAGCTCATCGCCCCGCCCGGGACCCTGCTCGCCCCGCTCGACAAGGCCCTTCAGGCCGCCGGCTCACCCGGGGTGCGGCCCGAGGACGCCTACCTGGTGAAGGTCGGCGGCGATGGTTTCACGTGGAACATGGTCAAGGCGGCGAACGCCAAGGGCCTGCTCGTCAAGTCCCGCGCCGTCTTCCTCGACCCGCCGGCCGACTCCGACGTACCCCTGTACCAACAGGAGGCGAAGACGGAGATCGCCCTCGGCATCGCCACCTCGAACACCGAGAAGGCGATCCTGGCCACCATCGTCGGCCTGGCCATGCTGGAGATCTGCCTGCTCGCCGGGCCGGCCTTCGCGGTCGGCGCCCGGCGCTCGCGCCGCCAGCTGGGCCTGGTCGGCGCCAACGGCGGCGACCGCAGGCACATCCGCTCCATCGTGCTCTCCGGCGGCCTGGTCATCGGCGCCGTGGCCGCCGTCACCGGCACCGCCCTCGGCCTGGCGCTGACCGTCGTGCTCCGGCCGGTGCTGGAGCAGTACATCGGCGCCCGCTTCGGCGCTTACGACCTGCGCCCGCTGGAGCTGGCCGGCATCGCCCTGCTGGCCGTGGTGACCGGGCTGCTGGCCGCGGTCGTCCCGGCCGTCACCGCCTCCCGGCAGACCGTGCTGGCCTCGCTGACCGGCCGCCGCGGGGTCCGCCGTGCCAACCGGGTGCTGCCCGTCCTCGGCCTGGTCGCCGTCGGCGGCGGCGCCGCCATCGCCCTGTACGGCTCCGCCTCGGAGATGGGCCCCACCGTGGTGGCGGGCGGCAGCGCGCTGGCCGAGCTCGGCGTCGTCGCCCTCACCCCGGTCCTGGTCGGCCTCTTCGGCCGGCTCGGGCGGTGGCTGCCGCTGTCGCCGCGGCTCGCGCTGCGCGACGCCGTGCGCAACCGGGGGCGTACGGCACCCGCCGTGGCCGCCGTACTGGCCGCCGTCGCCGGAACCGTCGCGGTGGCCACGTACCAGCACAGCCAGGAACTCCAGAACCGGCACCAGTACGAGGCGCAACTGCCGGACCACGCAGGGTTGTTGCAGACCACGGAGAACAGCGCCCACAAGGAGGTGCCCGCCCTGCGCGAGGTGCTCTCCAAGCAACTCCCGCTGACACAGCGCGCGGACGTCGACCGCCTGGTCGTCGGCAAGCCGGGCTGCGACACGTACTCCTCGGAACCGGGCTGCGGCCGGGTCCAGATCATCGCGCCCAAGGAACAGCGCTGCCCGCTCTTCGACGCCCCGAACGGGCCCGCCTCCTTCACCCGGGAGCAGGCCAAGGAGCTGAGCCGGGACTGGCGGTGCGAGCAGAACCGGCACAGCGCGCAGCACGAGGTCGTCGTCGCCGACGAGAAGCTGCTCTCCGTACTCGCCGTGACCGATCCGGGCTCGGTGGCCGCCCTCAAGTCCGGCCAGGCCGTCTCCTTCGACAAGCGCAACGTCAAGGACGGCAGGCTCGTCCTGCGGATCATCACCGACCCGAAGGCCGCCGACGGCCTCGGCAACCCCGGCGAGGACCCGCCGGGCGAGGACAAGGTCCTCCCCGTCCACCAGGCACCCGACAGCACCGAGGGCTGGGGCATCGAGGCGGTCCTGCCCGCGGCGGCCGTGAAGGCCACCGGGCTGACCACCGCCCCGTTCGGCTCCTACTTCAGCCTCGACGGCCCGGCCGGCAGCGAACAGAAGCAGGAGATCGCCGGGGAGATCGACCGGATGGGCGTGGAGGCGTCCGTGCGCATCGAGGCGGGCTACCAGGGCGACGACAGCCTCGCCCTGCTCGCGCTCACGGTCTTCGCCGGCCTGGTCACCATCGGCGCGGCCGGCATCGCCACCGGGCTCGCCCAGGCCGACGCCGAAGCCGACCTGAAGACCCTGGCCGCGGTGGGTGCGGCGCCGCGCGTCCGGCGCACGCTCAGCGGCTTCCAGTGCGGGGTGGTCGCCCTGATGGGCGTGGTCCTGGGCTCGGCGGCCGGGATCCTGCCGGCGGTCGGGCTGCGGCTCACCGAGGAACGGCAGTTGCAGCGCCTCTACCAGTCCGGGATCGACATGGGCTACGCGTCGCCCGACGAAGTGCCGTACGTGCCGATCGCGGTGCCGTGGGAGACCCTGGGCGGGCTGCTGATCCTGGTCCCGCTGGGCGCGGCGCTGCTGGCCGCACTGGTCACCCGCTCGAACGGCGCACTGGCCCGGCGGACGACCGGCTGATCTCGTGCCCTCGTACAGGGTGGATCACGCTCGTACGGGGGCACACGTCTGCTGACGAAGGTGTGCGAGAGAATGAACGGCATGGAGATGCCGAGGAGTGAACGGTCGCAGGACAGCCCCCCGCACGTCATGATCGTGGGACAGGACGGGATGGCGGTCGGCGGCGCCGATGACGAGTCGCGCGAGGTCCCGGTGACGGAGATGGTCGAACAGCCCGCCAAGGTCATGCGGATCGGCAGCATGATCAAGCAACTCCTGGAAGAGGTACGCGCAGCGCCTCTGGACGAGGCGAGCCGGGTCCGGCTCAAGGACATCCATGCCGCCTCGGTGAAGGAGCTGGAGGACGGCCTGGCCCCCGAGCTCGTGGAGGAACTGGAGCGCCTGTCCCTCCCGTTCACGAACGAGGCCATTCCCTCGGAAGCGGAACTGCGCATCGCGCAGGCACAGTTGGTCGGCTGGCTGGAGGGCCTCTTCCACGGCATCCAGACGGCCCTGTTCGCGCAGCAGATGGCGGCGCGGGCCCAACTGGAACAGATGCGCCGGGCGCTGCCTCCGGGGGCGCCGACGGACGACGAGGACGGCCACGGCGCGATCCGCTCGGGGCCGTACCTCTAGCCTCCGGCGGCCGGCCGGACGAAGGCGGGTCCCACGCTCCCCGGAGCGCGGGACCCGCCTTCGCCGTACGCGCGGCCCGCTGCCGGGTGCGGCGCCGTGCCGGGGGCGCTGCCTCGCGCCTCCGGCGGGGTGGCGTGGTCCTGCCGGGCGCGGCACCGTTCCGGGGGCGCTGGCGTGGTTTTGCCGGGTGCGGCGCCGTTCCGGGGGCGCTGCCCCCGCGCCCCCGCGCCTCAAACGCCGGCGGGGCTGGGTGGTGTCCTGGAGCGGGACCGGCCGGGTTGGGGCGGGGGCCCTCCGGAGGGTCTCCTCGTCCTCGCGCCTGCGGGCACCGCGAGATGTGTCGGGGTGGTTGCGCGCTCGTCCTGCGGGGACCCTCCTGCGGACCCCCACCCCAACAGCACGATCCCGCCCCGCCCGGGCGGGGCCTTGTCGGACTGTCGGAGCGGGGGCACGGTGGGGCGTCCCCGCAGGACGAGCGCGCAACCACCCTCAGCACTTTCACGACGGCCGCAGGCGCGAGGACGAGGAGACGCCCCGCCGGGACACCGCGCAGGACCCGCAAGGGGCGGGGCCCCGGCCCGGGAAACTCCAGCCCCTCCGGCGATTGAGGAGCGGGGTCCGGGGCGGAGCCCCGAATCGTTGACCCGCACCGGACAGCGGGCACCAGCCAACCTCCGGCCCCGCCGGAGGCGAGAGGCGCGGGGACGCGGGGGCAGAGCCCCGGCAACGGACCCGCACCCGGTACCGCCGACCGCGCCGGAGGCGACCGGCGGCTAAGTGGGTTTCCCCGCCCGAAACATGGGCGCCGCATACTCGGGGGATGACCTACGACGCGATCGTCCTGGCAGGCGGCGCCGCGAGGCGACTCGGCGGGGCCGACAAGCCCGCGCTGAGCGTCGGCGGCCGCACCCTCCTCGACCGCGTCCTCGACGCCTGCGAGGACGCCCGCACCACCGTGGTCGTCGGCGGGCGCCGGGCGACCACGCGCCCGGTGCGATGGGCCCGCGAGGAACCGCCGGGCGGCGGCCCGGTGGCCGCCCTGGACGCGGGGCTCCGCCAGACCACCGCCGAGACGGTCCTCGTGCTCTCCGCGGACCTGCCGTTCCTGGACGGCGACACCGTACGGGCGCTCCTCGACGGTGTCGGGGCCACCGAGGGGGCCCTGCTACGGGACCCCGACGGCCGCGACCAGCCCCTGGTCGCCGCCTACCGGGCCGAGCCGCTGCGCCGCGAGATCGCCCTGCTCGCCGCCGAACACGGCCGCCTGACGGGGCTCCCGCTGCGCGGCCTCACCTCCGAACTGGACCTCACCCGCCTCACGGCACCCCGGCCGCTCGCCTCCTTCGACTGCGACACCTGGGAGGATCTCGCGGCCGCCCGGGCCCGGATCAGGGAGCATGGAACCGTGCTGGACCAATGGATCACCGCCGTCAAGAACGAGCTGGGCATCGACCTCGCCGTCGACACCAAGACCCTGCTCGACCTCGCCCGTGATGCCGCGCACGGCGTCGCCCGGCCCGCCGCACCACTGACCACCTTCCTCGTCGGTTACGCGGCCGCCCAGGCCGAGGCCACCGGCGCCGACCCCGCCCAGGCCGTGGCCGAGGCCTCCCGCAAAGCCGCCGATCTGGCGCTGCGCTGGGCCGCCGAGGCGCAGGCCGACGAACAGAACGGCTCCGGATGACCCCCACCGACGCCGACCACGCCCTCGACCAGGCACTGGCTCTGGTCAGCCGCAGCGTCCCCGGCCACGGCCCCGGCAACGGCCCTCACGGCGGCTCCGGGGGCCCCGCGGGCCCCGGCGGCTCCGGCCACCGCGCCACCCCCTGGCCGGGGGCCCGGGAGGCCGCCGTCCGCGCCGGGAACGGCGTACGGGCCCGGACCCACCGGGTGCCCCTCGCGGACGCCCTCGGCGAGGTGCTGGCCGCGCCGCTGGACGCCCTGACCGACCTGCCGTCCTTCGACACCTCCGCCATGGACGGCTGGGCCGTCGCCGGCCCGGGCCCCTGGACCGTCCGCGGCGGTGCGGACGTCCTCGCCGGCACCGACCGGCCCGAGCCGCTCGCGGACGGCGAGGCCGTACGGATCGCCACCGGCGCCCGGATCCCCGCCGACGCCACCGCCGTCATCCGCAGCGAGCACAGCCGCGAGTCCGGCAGCCAGCTCTTCGCCGAGCGGACCGTCGTCACCGGCCAGGACATCCGCCCGCGCGGCCAGGAGTGCCGCTCGGGCGACCTGCTGCTGCCCGCCGGCTCCCTGGTCACCCCGGCCGTGCTCGGGCTCGCCGCGGCCGCCGGGTACGACGAGCTGACCACCCGGCCCCGGCCCCGCGTGGAGATCCTGGTCCTGGGTGACGAGCTGCTGACCGAGGGCCTCCCGCACGACGGCCTGATCCGCGACGCCCTCAGCCCCATGCTCGGCCCCTGGCTCAGCCGGCTCGGCGCCGAGGTCGTGGCCACTCGGCGGCTCGGCGACGACCCCGCCGGGGTCGAGGCCCTGCTGAAGGCCGTCACCACCTCCACCGCCGATCTCATCGTCACCACCGGCGGCACCGCCTCCGGGCCCGTGGACCACGTCCACCCCGTGCTGGAGCGGGCCGGCGCCGAACTGCTCGTCGACGGGGTCGCCGTACGTCCGGGCCATCCGATGCTGCTGGCCCGCATCGGCGACCGGGCCGACGGGCGGCACCTGGTCGGGCTGCCCGGGAACCCCCTCGCCGCGGTCTCCGGACTGCTGACCCTCGCCGAACCGCTGCTGCGCGCCCTCGCGGGCCGCCGCCGGCGCCCGCGCTACACGGCGACGATCGAGGGCGACGTACCGGGCCACCCGTTCGACACCCGGCTCGTCCCGGTCATGCTGGGCGACGAGCACGCGGTGCCACTGCGCTACCACGGCCCCGCGATGCTGCGCGGTGTGGCGGCCGCCGACGCGCTGGCCGTCGTACCGCCCAAGGGCGCGCGGTCCGGGCAGGAACTGGAAATCCTGGACCTGCCGTGGGCCGCCGGAGGATGTTTCACGTGAAACTCCACCGCCATGACGCCATGGCGCGTGACGCCGACGAGAAGCTCGCCGCCCAACGCATCAGAATGCCCAAGCGCATCGTCGAGAAGCCCATACGGCAGGTCGCCAAACGCCTGCTGATGGCCCTGTTCGTGATGGCCCTGACGGTCCTGATCGTGTGGCTGGACCGCGGCGGCTACCACGACAACGCCAACGAGACGGTCGACTTCCTCGACTGCGTCTACTACGCCACCGTCACCCTGTCGACGACCGGATACGGCGACATCGTCCCGTACAGCGACAGTGCGCGGCTGATCAACATCCTGCTGATCACCCCGTTGCGCGTACTGTTCCTGATCATCCTGGTCGGCACCACCCTGGAAGTCCTCACGGAGCGGACGAGGGAAGAGTGGCGGCTGAACCGCTGGAGGAAGAACTTGCGTGACCACACGGTCGTCGTCGGCTTCGGCACCAAGGGCCGCTCCGCCCTGCAGACGCTGCTGGCCACCGGACTTCCCCGGGATCACGTCGTCATCGTCGATCCCAGCGCCAAGGTCATCGACACGGCCAACGCGGAGGGCTTCACGGGCGTGGTCGGCGACGCCACCCGCTCCGACGTACTGCTGCGCGCCGAACTGCAGAAGGCCCGCCAGATCATCATCGCCACCCAGCGGGACGACACCGCCGTACTGGTCACCCTGACGGCACGCCAGCTCAACCGGGGCGCGAAGATCGTCGCCGCGGTCCGCGAGGAGGAGAACGCGCCGCTGCTGCGCCAGTCCGGCGCCGACGCCGTCATCACGAGCGCGAGCGCGGCCGGCCGGCTGCTGGGCCTGTCGGTGCTCAGCCCGAGCGCGGGCACGGTGATGGAGGACCTCATCCAGCAGGGCAGCGGCCTCGACCTCATCGAACGGCCCGTGAACAAGGACGAGGTGGGCAAGTCCGTACGGGAGACCCCCGACCTGGTGGTGAGCGTGCTGCGCGGACACCGGCTGCTGCCCTACGACGATCCGCACGCGAGCCCGCTCCAGCTGACGGACCGTCTCATCACCATCGTCCGCGCGACCGCGCACGGCCGGCCGCCCGTCACCCTGGGCCCGGCGGAGTAGCACCGCACCCAGGGCCGGCGGTCGTCCGCTAGGCGGCGTCCGTGCGGGTCAGCGCGAGGACCGGGACGCGACGGCCGGCCCGCTCCTGGAGCCCCGCGAGGAACGGGGTGTTCTCCAACTGGAGCTCCCAGAGCCGCTCCCGCTCGGCGCCCTCGGTCTCCACCGCCGTCACCCCGTACGCCTCGGTGCCGACCTCGACGCGGGCGGAGGGGTCGGCGAGCAGGTTGTAGTACCAGCCCGGACGGTTCTCACGGCCGCCGTTGGCGGCGAACACCACCAGCCTCTCCCCGTCGCGCAGGTAGGCCATCGGCATGGTGCGCTGCTCGCCGCTGCGGGCGCCGGTGGTGGTGAGGAGCAGCAGCGGGAGCCCCGCGAAGTCCCCGCCCACCTTCCCCCCGGCGGCGCGGAACTCATCGATCACCAGCTGGTTGCGCTGCAAGCGTTCTTCGGACATGTCGGCGTCCCTCCAAAGAAGTTGACGGTTCCTCTGTGCCCAGCGCCACCAAGGATCCCAGGTGCTTGGGCGGCGCGGGCACAGTCGCGTAGCCTCCGGGCCATGCATGCGATCACCATCGAGCAGCCCGGCGGCCCCGAGGCCCTCGTCTGGACCGACGTACCCGATCCGGTGGCGGGCGAGGGCGAGGTCCTCGTCGAGGTCGCGGCGAGCGCCGTGAACCGCGCCGACCTCCTGCAACGGCAGGGCTTCTACGATCCCCCGCCCGGCTCCTCCCCCTACCCCGGGCTGGAGTGCTCCGGGCGGATCGCCGCGATCGGGCCGGGCGTCTCCGGCTGGGCGGTCGGCGACGAGGTCTGCGCCCTGCTGGCGGGCGGCGGGTACGCGCAGAAGGTCGCCGTCCCGGCGGGCCAGCTGCTGCCGGTCCCGGCCGGCCTGGACCTGGTGACGGCGGCCGCGCTGCCCGAGACGGTCTGCACCGTGTGGTCCAACGTGTTCATGGTGGCGGGACTGCGCCCCGGCGAGACCCTCCTCGTCCACGGCGGATCCAGTGGCATCGGGACGACGGCGATCCAGCTCGCCAAGGCGGTCGGCGCGCGCGTGGCGGTGACGGCGGGCAGCAAGGAGAAGCTGGAGCGCTGCGCGGAACTGGGCGCGGACATCCTGATCGACTACCGCGAACAGGACTTCGTGGAGGAGATCAAGGCGGCGACCGGCGGGGCCGGGGCGGACGTGATCCTGGACATCATGGGCGCGAAGTACCTGGAGCGGAACGTGGCGGCCCTGGCCGTGAACGGCCGGCTCGCGGTGATCGGCCTCCAGGGCGGGCTGAAGGCCGAACTGAACCTCGGCGCCCTCCTCGCCAAGCGCGCCGCGATCACCGCCACCTCCCTGCGCAGCCGCCCGCTGGAGGAGAAGGCGGCGATCGTCGCGGCCGTACGGGAGCACGTGTGGCCCCTGGTGACGGCGGGCCGGGTCCTCCCGGTCGTGCACGAGGTGTTCCCGATGGCCCGGGCGGCCGAGGCCCACCGTGTACTGGAATCCAGCACCCACGTGGGCAAGGTCCTGCTCACACTCTGACCCCGGTTCGTGTGCGGCGCCGCTGCGGGGCTCCGCCCGCGAATCCCCGCGCCTCAAACGCCGGCGAGGCTGGATTCTTCAGCCCGGCCGGCGTTTGAGGCCCGGGGTCCGGGGCGGAGCCCCGGGGAACGGAGGAAGGGCGGGGCGGGGAGCAGCTCCGCGCAGCGGCACCCGCACTCGCACCCGTACCCGTACCCGTACCCGTACCCGTACCCGTTACAGCGAACGCAAGAGCACCGCCGGCGACTCCACGCAGTCCGCGACGTACCGCAGGAACCCACCCGCCGTACCCCCGTCGCACACCCGGTGGTCGAAGGTCAGGGACAGCTGCACGACCTGACGGACCGCCAGCTCCCCCCGGTGCACCCACGGCTTCGCCATGATCCGGCCCACGCCGAGCATGGCCGCCTCCGGGTGGTTGATGATCGGTGTCGAGCCGTCGACCCCGAACACCCCGTAGTTGTTCAGCGTGAACGTCCCGCCGGTGAGGTCCGCCGGGGACAGCTTCCCGCCCCGCGCCAGCTCCGTCAGCCGGGCGAACTCCGCCGACAGCGACTCCGGGTTGCGGGTATGGGCGTCGCGTACGACCGGGACCATCAGGCCCCGCTCGGTCTGGGCTGCGAAGCCCAGGTGCACCGACGGGAGCCGGACGATCTCGTTCGCCGCCAGATCCACCGTGGAGTTCAGCTCCGGGTACTTCGCGAGCGCGGCCGTGCAGATCCGGGCCAGCAGCGCGAGCACCGAGATCTTGGGCCCGCCCACCGCGTTCATCGCGGCCCGCGCCGCCATCAGCTCGGTGGCGTCCGCGTCGACCCAGCACGTGGCGTCCGGGATCTCCCGCCGGCTGCGCGAGAGCTTCTCCGCGACCGCCCCGCGCACACCCTTGAGCGGCACGCGGTCGCCCTCCACCCGCGCGGGGGCGGCGGCGACGGCGACCGGCTCGGGAGCCCGCAGAGCCGCCAGCGCGGCCTCCACGTCCGCCCGCATGATCAGTCCGTCCGGCCCCGACCCGGCGAGCCCGCGCAGGTCGATCCCGCCGTCCCGCGCGAGCTTGCGCACCAGCGGCGAGATCACCGGAACGGGCCCGGCCGGAGCAACCGGCACCACCGGAGCAACCGGAGCAACCGGAGCAACCGGAGCCACCGGCACGGCCGGGGCAACCGGCGCCGACACCGCGGCGGTGACGGGTCGCACCCGTCGCCGACGCGCCGGCCGCGAGTCGTCCGAGCCGTAGCCGATCAGCGGCCGGGGCACCGAGCCCGAGGACTCGGCCTCCGGCTCCGCGGGCTCGGCCATCTCGGCCAGGTCCCGCGCACCCACCGCCACGGTGATCAGCGGCGCCCCGACGGGGAGTTCCGTGCCCTCCTCCCCGAAACGGGCGGTGACGACACCGCCGTAGGGGCACGGAACCTCCACCATCGCCTTGGCCGTCTCGACCTCGACCACGGGCTGGTCGATCGCGACGACATCGCCCACCGCGACCAGCCAGCGCACGATCTCGGCCTCGGTCAGGCCCTCCCCGAGATCGGGAAGCTTGAATTCCATTACCTGCGCCATCAGTTCTCCCACTGCAGGCGGGCCACGGTGTCCAGGATCCGGTCCACGCCGGGCAGGTGGTGCTTCTCCAGCATCGGCGGCGGGTAGGGGATGTCGAAGCCCGTCACGCGCAGCACCGGCGCCTCCAGGTGGTGGAAGCAGCGCTCCGTGACGCGGGCGGCGATCTCCGCGCCCGGTCCGCCGAAGCCCGCGGCCTCGTGGACCACCACGGCGCGCCCGGTCCGGCGTACGGACTGCACGACCGTCTCCTCGTCGAAGGGCACGAGCGAGCGCAGGTCCACGACCTCCAGGTCCCAGCCCTCCTCGCGCGCCGCCTCGGCCGCTTCCAGGCACACCGGCAGCGAGGGCCCGTAGGTGATCAGCGTGGCGCTCGTGCCCGTACGGCGCACCAGCGCCTTCCCGATGCCCGGGACGGCCGTCGGCTTCTCCGGGGACCAGTCTGCCTTGGACCAGTACAGCCGCTTCGGCTCCAGGAAGACCACCGGGTCGTCGCTGGCGATCGAGGCGCGCAGCAGCCCGTACGCGTCCTCGACGGTCGCCGGGGTCACCACGTGCAGGCCGGGGGTGGCCACGTAGTACGCCTCGGAGGAGTCGCAGTGGTGCTCCACGCCGCCGATCCCGCCGCCGTACGGCACGCGGATGGTGATGGGCAGCGGCATGGCGCCGCGCGTGCGGTTGCGCATCTTCGCGACGTGCGAGATCAGCTGCTCGAAGGCCGGGTACGCGAACGCGTCGAACTGCATCTCCACGACCGGCCGCAGCCCGTACATGGCCATGCCGACGGCCGCGCCCAGGATTCCCGCCTCCGCGAGCGGGGTGTCCGTGCAGCGGTCCTCGCCGAACTCCTTCGCGAGCCCGTCGGTGATCCGGAAGACCCCGCCGAGCGTGCCGACGTCCTCGCCCATGACGTGGACGGTCGGGTCCTCGGCCATCGCGTCGCGCATGGCCCGGGTCAGGGCCTGGGCCATGGTCGCGGGCTTGACGCCCGACTTCACGGACTTCGCCGCCACCGTCGTCACTCCTGGTCCCCGGCTTCGAGCTCGGCACGCAGCATGGCCGCCTGCTCGCGCAGCAGGCCGGTCTGCTCCGCGTAGACGTTTTCGAACAGGTCCATCGGGTTGAGCACGGGGTCCGCGTTCATGCCCTCGCGCAGGGCCGCCGCCATCGCCTCGGCGTCGTCGCGCGCCTGCCGCACGCCCGCCTCGTCGAGGATCCCGCGGGCGGTCAGCTCGCGCTCCAACAGCTCGATCGGGTCGTGCGCCTTCCAGGCCTCGACCTCGGCGTCTCCGCGGTAGCGGGTCGCGTCGTCGGCGTTCGTGTGGGCCTCCATCCGGTAGGTGACGGCCTCGATCAGGGTCGGACCGCCGCCGGACCGGGCGCGCCGGACGGCTTCGGTGAGCACCTCGTGCATGGCCGCGATGTCGTTGCCGTCGACCAGCCGGCCGGGCATGCCGTATCCGACGGCCTTGTGCGCCAGCGTCGGGGCGGCACTCTGCTTGGCGAGCGGGACGGATATCGCGAAGCCGTTGTTCTGCACGAGGAAGACGACGGGGGCCTGCCAGACGGCGGCGAAGTTCAGCGCCTCGTGGAAGTCGCCCTCGCTGGTGCCGCCGTCGCCGACCATGGCCAGGGCGACGACGTCGTCGCCGCGCAGCCGGGCCGCGTGGGCCAGGCCCACCGCGTGCGGCAGCTGGGTGGCGAGCGGGGTGGACAGCGGGGCTATGCGGTGCTCACGGGGGTCGTAGCCGGTGTGCCAGTCGCCGCGCAGCAGGGTCAGCGCCTGGACCGGGTCCAGTCCGCGCGCCACGGCCGCCAGGGTGTCGCGGTAGCTCGGGAAGAGCCAGTCCTGCTCCTCCAGCACCATCGCGGCCGCGATCTCGCAGGCCTCCTGCCCGACGGTCGACGGGTACACGGCGAGCCGCCCCTGCTTGGTCAGTGCCGTGGCCTGCGCGTTGTAGCGGCGGCCGCGCACGAGCTCGGCGTAGCAGCGGCGCATCAGCGCGGGGTCCAGACGCTCGGCCGCCGACGTGCCGAGGACCCGGTAGGGCTCGGCGTCGGGCAGCAGCGGAGCGGCGTCCGTACGGGGCCTCCAGGCGGGCGGCGGGGTGGAACGGTGGGACGCACCGGCACCGGGCAGCTCTTGGACCGTCATGGCGGCGTACACCTCCTCGTGGGAAGCGGGCAGGGCGACGGCTCGGGTGTGAGGCGCCTCACCTACCGATTGTTCGGTTGTCCGCGCAATTTGGCTACAGGCGGCTCCAGGCTGTGGACAAACGGGCGCCGGGGCTCTGGGATGGATGCAGGACGTCCAGGAGAGGGAGGCATCGGGCAATGCCGGATGAACAAATGGCCGGAGCGGGTCCCACACCGGCCCCACCGGGAGGCACCCCGGCAGCACCCCGACCCCTGGATCCGATCGACAGATCGATCATCAGACTGCTCCAGGCGGACGGCCGCACGTCGATACGGTCCGTGGCGGAACAGGTGCACGTCTCGCGCGCGAACGCGTACGCCCGCATCAACCGGCTCATCGACGACGGCGTGATCCGCGGGTTCACCGCCCGCGTCAACCACGAAAGGGCAGGCCAGGGCGCCTCGGCCTACATCACGCTGAAGATCGTCCAGAACTCCTGGCGCACGGTCCGCGAACAGCTCCGCGAGCTCCCGGGCGCCGCGCACATCGCCCTGGTCAGCGGCGACTTCGACGTCCTCCTGCTGGTGCACACCCCGGACAACCGCACCCTGCGCGAGCTGGTCCTGACCCGCCTCCAGGCCATCCCGGAGGTCCTCTCGACCCGCACCCTGCTGGTCTTCGAGGAAACGGACCTCCTGGACTCGACCCCGGGCCAGGGGGCCACTCCGGCGATCTCGGAGGACTAGGCCGTCCGGGCCTTCGGCGGCGGGGCGGGCCGCCCGTCGGCCGGGGGCCAGACCGGGTCCCCGCCGGGCCAGTCGAGGTCCGTCAGGGTCGCCAGCAGCCGCCCGTCGACCACGGCCAGATCGGGATCCGCCGCCGCCACCGCGTCGGCGAACGCGGGGGGCGGGGTGTGGTCCGTCAGGAGGACGAAGTGCAGGGCGAAGGGATCTCGCCATTCATCCGGATCCCCGTCGGCGTCGACCATGAAGTTCGCCCGCCAGGCACCTCGCGCCAGGACGGAGACGAACAGGCCCAGGAACTCCGCGCCGAGCAGTCCGTCCGCACGGTCGATCAGCACCGCGACGTCCTGCTCGCCGTGCCCCGGCCCGTGCCAGTCGCCGAGGCAGTCGACGATCGCGTCCCAGTTGTGCCCGAAGTAGCCGGGAAAGCCCAGTTCACGGGCGAACGCCCGGTACAGGCAGCGCTCCTCGTGCAGCTCCTCGCCGTCCAGCCGCAGGACGATCCCGCCCCGGGCCCGCAACTCTGCCTCGGCCCCGGCCACCCAGGGGTCGGCGGAGGAGGTGAGCGTGACCCAGGGCGAACGACGTTCGGTGAGGGTGGGGAGGAAGGTGCTCATGCGGCATGCTCACACGCCGCCCACCCCCGCCGCCCCTGGATTCAGCGGGCCGTGCGCAGCCCGTCGAAGGCCATGTGGACCACCGCGTCGGCGAGCTGGGCGTGGCTCGTGCCCGGGTGGGGGCGGTACCACTCGACCAGGGAGTTGACCATGCCGAAGAGCAGCCGGGTGGCGAGCCGGATGTCCACGTCCGCCCGCAGGTCGCCTTCCGCCGCGGCGGCCTTGAGCAGGTCCGCCACCTGGTGGTCGAACTCGCGGCGGCGCTCCAGCGCCCAGCGCTCGGTGCGGGTGTTGCCGCGCACGCGCAGCAGCAGCGTCACGTACGGCAGCTCCGAGACCAGCACCTCGACCGTGCGGCGCGTGACGTACTCGACGCGCTCGACCGCGCGGCCCCGCGTGGCGCCCGGTTCCTCCAGGATCCCGAAGAGGCCGTCGAGGGCGCGGCTGACGGCACGGCGCAGCAGTTCCTCCTTGCCCGTGACGTGGTGGTAGATCGAGGACTTGGAGATTCCGGCGGCCTTGGAGAGGTGCTCCATCGAGGTTCCGTCGTAGCCCCGTTCGTTGAAGACCTGGACGGCGACGGACAGCAGGGTCTCGGGCGTGTAGGTGTCCCGCTTGGCCGTGGTCATTCCGTCTCCCCCGTGTCGTCCACCGTGTCGTCCTCGTCCCCGTCCGCCTCGTAGCCCAGCTTGAACAGCGCGAGCGAGGGCGCGTACCGGCCGCCGGGACAGCGCTCGTCCAGGTGGTGCAGCAGGTCGTACGCCCAGTCCCGGCCGAGCCGGTCGTGCCATTCGGAGGGGCCCAGCGGGTAGTTGACCCCGAGCCGCATCGCCGTGTCGATGTCTTCGGCGGAGGCGACCCCGCGGGCGACGGCGTCGGCCGTCAGGTCGATCAGCATCGCGACGGTCCGGGCGACGATCATGCCGGGGACGTCGCCGATGACGGAGACCCGCTTGCCGAGCTTCTGGAAGAGGCCGATCGCCTCGGCGAGGGTCCGCTCGCTCGTGTCGGTGCCGGCGGAGAGCGCGATCCGGGTGGCGCCCCGGTAGTCGAGCGCGAGGTCGAAGTAGACGACGTCCGTGAACTCCACGGAGGTCTTGCCGTCGGCCAGGACCAGCTGGCCGTCGCCGGGCAGCTGGATGTACGGGCCTCCGTGCTCGGTGGACTTGACCGCGATCCCGGCCTCCTCCATGAGCTCGGCGAGCTCCGCCGCGGGGCCGAGGTCGCCGACGACGGTGACCTTCTCCGGGGCGTCCTCGGGACCGGCGGTGTGCGGTCCGGGCACCTGCGCGTCCGGGCCGTACGGGTACCAGCCGTGTCCCGACTTGCGGCCGAGGCGGCCCGACTGGACCAGCCGGCGCTGCGCGAGGGAGGGGGTGAACTTGGGGCTGCGGAAGAAGGACTCCCACACCGAGCGGGTCACGGCCTCGTTGACGTCCTGGCCGATCAGGTCGGTGAGCTGGAACGGGCCCATCTTGAAGCCGCCGCTCTCGCGGAGCACGGCGTCGATGGTGGCCGGGTCGGCGCCCTGCTCCTCGTAGACCGCGAAGGCCTCGGCGTAGAAGGGGCGGGCGATCCGGTTGACGATGAATCCGGGGGTGTCGGCGCAGCGGACCGGGGTCTTCCCCCAGCCGAGGACCGTGCGGTACGCGCGCTCGGCGGCGGCCGGGTCGGTCGCGAACCCGCTGACCACCTCGACGAGCGGGAGCAGCGGCGCCGGGTTGAAGAAGTGCAGGCCGAGGAAGCGGCCGGGGTGCGCGAGGCCGGCGGCGAGCTCGGTCACGGAGAGGGAGGAGGTGTTGGTGGCCAGCAGCGCGTCCGGCGAGACCACCTCTTCGAGGGCCTTGAACAGCGCGTTCTTGACGGCGACGTTCTCGACGATCGCCTCGATGACGAGGGCGGCGCCGGCGAGGTCCGCGAGGGTACCGGCCGAATCGATTCGGCCGATCGCGTCCTCGGCCTCGGCGCGGTCGAGGCGGCCCTTCGCGGCCATCCGCTCGACGCGGTCCTGCACCATGGAGACCCCGTCGGCGGAGAGCGCGGCGTCGATGTCGTGGATCAGCACGCGGTGACCTGCGAGAAGGGCGACCTGGGCGATGCCCTGCCCCATGGTTCCCGCGCCGATGACCGCCACTGTGCGGGACCGCTCGATTGCTGTCATGTCCTGATCCTCCCGCACCGACTTATCCACAGGTCTGCCGGGCCCTCTTGTCCCGACCGATCGTTCGGTTACTCTAACTCCAGTCTGCTCACCTTCGCCCGGCTCAACGAGGAGTTGGTCCCTGATGGCCGCCGAGCTCACCGTCCCCCAGCTGTCCGCGCTCTCCGACCGGCACCGGCCCACCCTGGACCAGGCCCTGTCCGCGATCCGCAGCCGCGCCTACTGGTCCCCGCACCCCGAGCACCCCAAGGCGTACGGAGAGACCGCCCCCGCCGACGGGCTCGCCGCGTTCCAGGCGCTGAGCGGCACCCGGTTCGAGCTGGACCAGCCCGGCACCGACGGCTGGACGGGCGGCGAGGTCTCCCCGTACGGCCCGGAGCTCGGCGTGGAGTACCCGCACGCGGACATCGACGTACTGCTGCCCGCGATGAAGGCCGGCATGGGCGCCTGGCGCGACGCGGGCCCCGAGGCGCGCGCCCTGGTCTGCATCGAGATCCTTTCGCGCATCTCCGCCCGCACCCACGAGTTCGCGCACGCGGTCATGCACACCAGCGGCCAGGCCTTCATGATGGCCTTCCAGGCGGGCGGCCCCCACGCGCAGGACCGCGGCCTGGAGGCGGTGGCCTACGCGTACGAGGAGCAGACGCGGGTCCCCGCGCAGGCCGACTGGTCGAAGCCGCAGGGCAAGAAGGAGCCGCTGGAGCTCGGCAAGACCTTCACCGCGGTCCCCCGGGGCATCTCCCTGATGATCGGCTGCAACACCTTCCCGACCTGGAACGGCTACCCGGGCCTGTTCGCCTCCCTGGCAACGGGCAACGCGGTGCTGGTCAAGCCGCACCCGCGCGCCGTCCTCCCGCTGGCCCTCACGGTCAAGGTGGCCCGCGAGGTCCTCGCCGAGAACGGCTTCGACCCGAACCTGGTCGCGCTCGCCGTCGAGCGCCCGGGCGAGGGCATCGCCAAGACCCTGGCCGTCCGCCCCGAGATCAAGCTGATCGACTACACGGGCTCGACGGAGTTCGGCGACTGGCTGGAGGCCAACGCCCGTCAGGCGCAGGTCTACACGGAGAAGGCGGGCGTCAACACCGTCGTCATCGACTCGACCGACAACTACAAGGGCATGCTGTCCAACCTGGCCTTCGCGCTGTCCCTGTACAGCGGCCAGATGTGCACCACCCCGCAGAACCTGCTGATCCCGCGCGACGGCATCGACACCGACGCCGGCCACAAGACGTACGACGAGGTGGTCGCGGACCTCGCCGCCTCCGTCGGTGGCCTGCTGGGCGACGACGCCCGGGCCAACGCCCTGCTCGGCGCGCTGGTCAACCCGGACGTCAAGGCCCGCCTGGAGGCCGCGGCCGCCCTCGGTGAGGTCGCGCTGCCCTCCCGCGAGGTCGTGAACCCCGAGTTCCCGGGCGCCGTGGTCCGCACCCCGGTGATGGTCAAGCTCGACGCCGCCAAGCCGGACCCGGAGGCCCCCTACCTGTCGGAGTGCTTCGGCCCGGTCTCCTTCGCGGTCGCGGTGGACTCCACGGCGGACGCCCTCGACCTGCTGCGCCGCACGGTGCGGGAGAAGGGCGCCATGACGGTCGGCGCCTACACCACCTCCGAGGACACCGAGCGGGCGATCGAGGAGGTCTGCCTGGAGGAGTCCGCGCAGCTCTCCCTGAACCTGACCGGCGGGGTCTACGTCAACCAGACCGCGGCCTTCTCGGACTTCCACGGCTCGGGCGGCAACCCGGCGGCCAACGCGGCGCTCTGCGACGGCGCGTTCGTCTCGAACCGCTTCCGCGTGGTGGAGGTCCGCCGACAGGCCTGAGCGCCCGCGTCCCGGGCCGTGCGACGCGCACGGCCCGGGACCCGGCAGTACGTTCCTCCGCTCAGCCGCGGACGAGGGTGACCAGGTCCGCCCGGCCCGACGCCGCGATGAGCGGCGCCTGGTCGCGGGAGCCGGCGGCGAGGCTGACGCGCGCCGCGTTCACGGCCCGCACCACCGGGTTGTCGGCGCCACCGGGCTCCTGCGACTTCGCGTGGAGCGCCTTCGGGTCCACGTAGTCGTAGGTGTCGCCCCGCAGGCGGCGGGCGGAGATCTCGTCCTCGACGCGGCGCAGGTCCCGGGCGGCCAGGTAGTCGGCCTGGGAGATCCTCGCCCAGACCCCGGTGCCGCCCGTGATGAAGAAGTGGTTGGGCGAGCCGTTGGGGTTGAGGGCGCTGTTGTCGACCAGGTAGGTGCGGCCGGACCGGACCGTCAGGTCCTTGCCGAACAGTTCGGCCCACCTGCCGCTCGACTTGCGCAGCAGCCCTTCGACGAAGTCGCCCACCTCCACGGCCTCGGCGAGGATCGTCGCGTCGGCGACCGACGCGTGGAAGAGGCTGTTGAGCGCCACGGCGGCCGGACTGCTGCCGCAGTGGCGGTAGGAGTGACGCTGCAGGGACATGTCCAGCCGGAGCGGCCAGGTTCCCTCCACTGCGACGTTGACGACGTTCCCGGTGATCGTTGCGGTGGCCATGGCGGGATCCCCCTCGCGGACGGCGGCTTCACGACACGACCACGATGCGGGGGAGCCGTGGACGTCCCTTGAATGTCCGCTGAACGAACTACTGAACGACTTCCTGCCCGGTCTCCCGGGGGCCGCCCCAGTGGAACAGGGTCATCGCGACGCTCGTCGCCAGGTTGTAGCTGGAGACCTGCGGCCGCATCGGCAGGGACACCAGGTGATCGGCGCGGGCGCGCAGCTCGGGCGAGATGCCGTGGCGTTCCGAGCCGAAGGCGAGCAGGGCGTCGTCCGGGAGGGTGAGGGAACGGATGTACTCTCCCTCGGGGTCGAGGGCGTAGAGCGGCCCGGGCGGCAGCGTGTCCAGCGTGATCCGCTCCACCGTGGTGGCGTAGTGCAGCCCGGCTCCGGCCCGGACCACGTTCGGGTGCCAGGGGTCGAGGTCGCCCCGGGTCACGACGCCGGTGGCGCCGAAGCCGGCCGCGAGGCGGACGACCGCGCCGACGTTGCCGAGGTTGCGCGGGTTGTCGAGCACGACGACCGGCGCGGGCCGCGGCATCCGCCCCAGCCCGGCGAGCCCCCGGGCCCGGTCGGGCCGCACGGCGAGCGCTGCGACCCCGGTGGGGTGCACGCGGGGCAGCAGCGTCTTGAGGGCGGCCCCGCGCACCAGCCGCGCCACATCGGCCTCGACATCGGGAGCCAGCTCGCGGGCCAGTGCCCGTACGGCGTCCGGCTCGTCGGCCACGACCATCCGCACGTCGGCGCCGAACCGCAGGGCGTGCTTCAGCGCGTGGAACCCGTCGAGCAGCACGAGCCCGTCGTCCCCGGCGGCCTCCCGCCACTCCCGCACGGCCGCCTCGTCCCCCTGCACATCGCTCATACCCCCGACCCTACGGCCCGGCCCGGTACCGACCCTACGGCCCGGCCCGGTACCGCCCGTACGCCCCGGCCCGGTACCGCCCGCTGCGCGGGGCCGCCGCCTTGGCCCGGCCTGGTGCCGGCCGCTGCGCGGGGCCTGTCCCGCACCCGCCCTTCCACCGTTCCCCGGGCTCCGCCCGGACCCGTTCCGGGCGCTGCGCGCCCGTGCGCTCAAACGCCGCGCGGGCTGGAATTGCCGCGCAGCGGCAAAATCCAGCCTCGCCGGCGATTGAGGCGCGGGGGCCGGGGCGGAGCCCCGGGGAACGGTGGAAGGGCGGGTGGGGGACCCAGCCCCGCAGGGCCCGGACCGGTCAGCCGCCGCTCGTGCTCGGGGCCGGCTCCGCAGGAGCGAGCGCCGGCTCGGCCGACACCGCCCGCCGCACGGCCACCCGCGCGCCCACCCACACCAGGAACCCCGTCGGCAGGAACACCGCGTCGGCGGCGATCATCGCCAGGGAAAAGAAGGGCAGCCCCAGCAGCACCGCGATCCCCGCGTGCTCCAGCATCATCACGCCGAGCAGCACGTTCTTGATCCGCCGGTTGAACAGTGTGAACGGGAACGCCACCTGCGCCGCCACCGTCCCGTACGTCAGCAGCATCACCGCCGTCCCGCTGCCCGCCAGCAGCGCCGACAGCCCCGGCCACGGCGTGAAGTAGTCCAGCCCCAGCGGGTAGTACAGGGCCGTGCCGTCCTGCCACCGCGAGCCCTGGATCTTGTACCAGCCCGCCGTCGCGTAGATCAGGCAGACCTCCGCCATGATCACCAGCATCCCCGCGTTGTGCAGCAGGTTGGCCAGCACGTCCAGGACGGCCCGGCCCTCCCCCTCCGGCTCGTAGCGGTCCACCAGCCACCACAGCCCGCACATCACCCACACCGCCGCGAACGCCGCCAGCCAGCCCGCGCCGAACCGACCGGTGACCGCCCCGTACGCGTACACCGCCCCCAGCACGCCCCACAGCACCGGCCCGGCAGCGCCCGCGGAGGCCGCCCCGCGCCGGGCCCGCCGCGCGTCCAGCGACCACACCTGCGCGCACCGGGTCAGCACCAGGTAGATCGCCATCAGGTGGATGACGTTGTCCCCGCCGTCGCCCATGAAGACGCTGCGGTTCTGCAGCGACAGCACTCCGACCATGAAAAGCACCGACATGGCCCGTGTCCGCCAGCCCAGCAGCAGCCCGGCGCTCGCCAGCACCGCGACCGCGTAGACGATCTCGAACCACACCGTCGAGCCGGACCACATCAGCACGCTGAACGCCCCGTTGGAGGTCGTCAGCCGCTCCGCGAGCGCCCAGCTCCACGGCCCGTCCGGCCCGTAGAGCTCGCCCCGGTTCGGGAACTCCCGCAGCAGGAAGAACAGCCAGGTCCCGGCGAAGCCGATGCGTACGACGGCGCTCTGGTACGGGCCGAGCGCCCTCCCGGTGACCTGTTCCAGCCCCCTCGCCAGACCGGCTCTCACACGGTCCACCACGGCAGCTCCCGGTAGTACGTCTGGGTGTCGGTGGTCTCGTCGCTCCACTTCGGCGCGGCCACCGCCGTCGTCGCCGAGCGCAGCTGGACCCGCAGCAGGCGTCCGCCCGCGCGGTCCACGAGCTCCGGCGTCAGCCGGTCCACCGCGATCCGCCGCAGGTACTGCTCGGACAGCTCGCCGCGCTCGCCGTTCGGCCGGTCGTCGTCGTCGTCGTGGGAGCCGGTGAAGAAGTCCCAGGCCCTGCGCAGCTCGTTCTGCTCGGTGTGGCTCGGCAGCAGGCTGTGCCGGATGGCCGCGCCGTCCTCGGCGCTCAGGTCGCGCCAGTCGGTGGTGACGAGGTCCCCGCCGTCGGTGCGCACCTGGGCGCGCACCTGCACGGCGATGTTCTGCTGGAGCGGGTTGGGCGCGAAGAGCTTCCAGTTCTGCTCGAACTCGGGATAGATCCAGTCGTCGACCGTCCCCGCGTGCCGCTTGCTCAGCGTGTTGGACGGGGCGACGTGCAGGAAGACCAGCGCGAGGTGCGCGCAGGCGGCCACCGCCACGACCCCCAGGGCGAGGGCGGCGACGACACGGAAGCGGGGGGAGAGACCGGCGATCCCGGGCGCCCGCCGAGGCGCCGGATCGGGTGGCTCGGCGGCCCCTTCGGCGCTCTCGTGCTCGTACGAATCCATCCCGCCCCGATCGTCCGGCGTCCACAGCGTCGGCCACAGAGGTTGACCACAGAGGTTGACACCCTACGGGCCGCCGTCTCACCATTGAAGAGCATGAACCGAACGATCGGTCGGTCGGGCGGCAGGCACTGGCAGATCAGACACTGACGAGGGGCCGGGATGGTGGCAGTGACCCCGGAAACAGATCCGGGCATGACCGCGCAGCTCGCGGCGGCGTTCGACGCGGCCGTGGCGGCGGAAGAGCGCGTGGAACCGCGCGACTGGATGCCGGAGGCGTACCGCAAGACCCTGGTCCGCCAGATGGCGCAGCACGCCCACTCCGAGATCATCGGCATGCAGCCCGAGGCGAACTGGATCACCCGCGCCCCCTCGCTGCGCCGCAAGGCCATCCTGATGGCCAAGGTCCAGGACGAGGCCGGCCACGGGCTGTACCTCTACAGCGCCGCCGAAACCCTCGGCACCAGCCGCGACGAGCTGCTCGACATGCTCCACGCGGGCAAGCAGAAGTACTCCTCGATCTTCAACTACCCCACCCTGACCTGGGCGGACGTCGGCGCCATCGGCTGGCTCGTGGACGGCGCCGCGATCACCAACCAGGTGCCGATCTGCCGCTGCTCGTACGGGCCCTACGCCCGCGCCATGGTCCGGATCTGCAAGGAGGAGTCCTTCCACCAGCGCCAGGGCTTCGAGCTCCTCATGGCCCTGTCCAAGGGCACCGAGGCCCAGCACGCGATGGCGCAGGACGCGGTGGACCGCTGGTGGTGGCCGTCGCTGATGATGTTCGGCCCGCCGGACGACGAGTCCTCGCACTCGGCGCAGTCGATGGCCTGGCGGATCAAGAGGCACTCCAACGACGAGCTGCGCCAGCGGTTCGTGGACATCGCCGTCCCGCAGGCGGAGGCCCTGGGCCTGACGCTGCCCGACCCGGACCTGAAGTGGAACGAGGAGCGCGGTCACCACGACTTCGGCGCCATCGACTGGGCCGAGTTCTGGGACGTCCTCAAGGGCAACGGCCCCTGCAACGAGCAGCGGCTCGGCCAGCGGCGCGCGGCCCACGAGGAAGGCGCCTGGGTGCGCGACGCCGCCGCGGCGTACGCGCGCAAGCAGACGGCGAAGACCGCCGCAGAGCACGCACAGAACGCAGAGCACGCACAGAACGACGTGGAGGCACGGGTATGACGCAGAACTGGCCCCTGTGGGAGGTGTTCGTGCGCTCGCGCCGCGGCCTCTCGCACACGCACGCCGGAAGCCTGCACGCCCCCGACGCGGAAATGGCCCTGCGCAACGCCCGCGACCTGTACACCCGGCGCAGCGAAGGCGTCTCCATCTGGGTGGTGCCCTCCACGGAGATAACCGCCTCCTCGCCCGACGAGCGCGACCCCTTCTTCGCGCCGTCCGCCGACAAGCCGTACCGGCACCCCACCTTCTACGACATCCCGGAGGGGGTGAGCCACCTGTGACCAGCACCGATGTCACGATGTCGGCTGCCCTCGCCCTGGGTGACGACGCGCTGATCCTCTCCCACCGCCTCGGCGAATGGGCCGGGCACGCCCCCGTCCTGGAGGAGGAGGTCGCGCTCGCCAACATCGCCCTCGACCTGCTGGGCCAGGCCCGCATCCTGCTCTCCATGGCGGGCGACGAGGACGAGCTGGCGTTCCTGCGCGAGGAGCGCTCCTTCCGCAACCTCCAGCTGGTCGAGCAGCCGAACGGCGACTTCGCCCACACCATCGTCCGCCAGCTCTTCTTCTCCTTCCACCAGCACGAGCTGTACGGGGAACTGGCGCGCGGGGACGGCCCGTTCGCGCCGCTGGCGGCCAAGGCCGTCAAGGAGACCGCGTACCACCGGGACCACGCCGAGCAGTGGACCCTGCGCCTGGGCGACGGCACCGAGGAGAGCCACGCCCGCATGCGGACCGCGCTGGGCGCGCTGTGGAAGTTCACCGGGGAGATGTTCCAGCCGGTGGAGGGGCTCGACGGCGTGGACTGGGCCGCCCTGGAGCAGCGCTGGCTGGTGGCGGTCGGCGGCGTGCTGGAGCGGGCCGGGCTCGCGCTGCCCGAGGGGCCGCGCACCGGGGCCTGGGCGGCCGGCGCCGGACGCCAGGGCCTGCACACCGAGCCCTTCGGCCGGATGCTCGCCGAGATGCAGCACCTGCACCGCAGCCATCCGGGGGCGTCGTGGTGACCCGGGCGGTCACGGGAACCGACACCGGGGCCGACACCGGGACGAGCCGCCTGGAGGCCGAGCTGGCAGCCCTGGCCGGGTCCGTGCCGGATCCCGAACTGCCCGTGCTCACCCTCGGGGAGCTCGGCGTGGTGCGCGGCGTGCGGATGCACGAGGACGGCCACGCCGAGGTCACCCTCACCCCCACCTACACCGGCTGCCCGGCCATCGAGGCCATGTCCGCCGACATCGAGCGGGCCCTGACCGGTCACGGCATACCCGAGGTGCGGGTGACCACGGTGCTCTCCCCCGCCTGGTCCACCGACGACATCAGCGCCGAGGGCCGCCGCAAGCTCGCCGAGTTCGGCATCGCCCCGCCCCGGCCGCACGCGGCCGGGGGGCCGGTCCCGCTCACCCTGTCCGTCCGCTGCCCGAACTGCGGATCGACCGACACCGAGCTGCTCAGCCGGTTCTCCTCCACCGCGTGCAAGGCGCTGCGCCGCTGCGTGGCCTGCCGCGAACCGTTCGACCACTTCAAGGAGCTGTAGATGGCCGCACCCCGCCACGGCGCGTTCCACCCGCTGACGGTGGCGGCAGTCGACCGGCTCACCGACGACTCGGTGGCCCTGACCCTGCGGGTTCCCGGGGAACTGCGCGAGGACTACCGGCACGCCCCCGGCCAGCACCTGACCCTGCGCCGCACCGCCCCCGAGGGAGGCACCGAGGTCCGGCGCACCTACTCGATCTGCTCCCCCGCCCCGGCGCCGGACGGCCCCGGGCCGGAGCTGCTGCGGGTCGGGGTGCGGCTGGTGGAGGGCGGCGAGTTCTCCACGTTCGCGCACAAGGAGATCGGCGCCGGGGACGTGCTGGACGTGATGGTCCCGGCCGGCCGGTTCGTGCTGGACCCGGCCGCGGCCCCGGCCGCGGCGCACTACGCGGCGGTCGTGGGCGGCAGCGGCATCACGCCGGTGCTGTCGATCGCCGCCTCCCTGCTGGCCGCGCGGCCCGACGCCCGTTTCTGCCTGGTCCGCAGCGACCGCACCGCGGCGTCGACGATGTTCCTGGAGGAGGTCGCCGACCTGAAGGACCGCTACCCCTCCCGCTTCCAGCTGGTCACGGTCCTCTCCCGCGAGGAGCAGGAGGCCGGGCTGCCGTCCGGCCGGCTCGACGAGGAGCGCCTGGCCGGCCTGCTGCCCGCGCTGCTGCCGGTGGCCGAGGTGACGGGCTGGTTCCTGTGCGGCCCGTACGGGCTGGTTCAGGGCGCGGAGCGGGCCCTGGCCGCGCTCGGCGTCGCCCGGACCCGGGTGCACGAGGAGATCTTCCACGTCGAGGACACCGCGCCCCAGGTCCGCACTACGGCTCCCGCCGCCTCCCACGTGCGGGTCACCGCCCGCCTCGACGGCCGCTCCGGCACCTGGCCGGTCCAGGAGGGCGAATCCCTCCTCGACGCGGTGCTCCGCAACCGCGCGGACGCCCCGTACGCCTGCAAGGGCGGAGTCTGCGGCACCTGCCGGGCCTTCGTGGTGTCGGGCGAGGTCACGATGGAGCGGAACTTCGCGCTGGAGTCGGAGGAGACGGAGGCCGGTTTCGTCCTGGCCTGCCAGTCGCACGCGGTGACCGAGGAAGTGGAGATCGACTTCGACCGCTGAGGCTCCACGCTCCCGGCCTCCCGTGCCGCTGCCAGGGCCCTGTCCATTTACAGGAACGTGTTCTATCTTGACGCACCGTCAGACAGAACGGATCCGGTGCGCGCACGGGAGGACAGGCAGTGGACTTCACCTTCACCGAGGAGCAGCAGGCGGCCGTCGAAGCGGCCAGGGCCGTGTTCGCGGACGTTGCGGCCGACGGCGTGCCCAGCCCCGCGCTCACCCCCGGGGCCGTCGCCGACGACTTCGACCGGCCGCTGTGGGCCAGGCTCGCCGGATCCGACCTGCTGAGCCTGGTCCTCGCCGAGGAACACGGCGGCGCCGGTCTGGACGCCATCGCCCTGTGCCTCGTGCTGCGCGAGGCGGCGAAGGTACTGGCCCGGGTGCCGCTGCTGGAGCACTGCGCCACCGCCATGGCCGTCCAGGCCCACGGCAGCCCCGAACTCGCGGCCGCCCTGCTGCCCGGCGCCGGGAACGGCACGCTCGTCCTGACCGTCGCCGCGCACGGCCGCTCCGGCCACGACCCGGCCGAACTCGCCGTCACCACCCGCCGGGAAGGCTCCGAGTGGGTCCTGGACGGCACCCAGACCGCCGTCCCCTGGGCGCAGGGTGCCGATTGGATCGCCGTACCGGCCCACACCGGCGAAGGCGACGCCGTCCTCGCGCTCGTCGCCCGGACCGCCTGCGGCCTCGCGCTCGCCGAGCAGGTCTCCACCAACGGGGAACGGTTCGCCGAACTCGCCCTGGACGGCGTACGGGTGGCCGCCACGCACCTCATCGACACCCCCGGCGCCTGGGAGGCACTGCGCCGGCTCCTGGCCACCGGGACCTGCGCCCTCGCCCTCGGACTCGGCGAGGCCGTCCTGACGATGACCAGCCAGTACACCGGCAAGCGCGAGCAGTTCGGCTTCCCGGTGGCCACCTTCCAGGCCGTCGCCGTCCAGGCCGCGGACCGCTACATCGACCTGCGCGCCATGGAGGTCACCCTCTGGCAGGCCGCCTGGCGGCTCGACGCGGCCACGGCGGGCGCGGGCGGACCGCTGCCGAGCGCCGGTGACGTCGCGGTGGCCAAGATCTGGGCCTCGGAGGGCGTGCGCAGGGTCGTGCAGACCGCCCAGCACCTGCACGGCGGCTTCGGCGCCGACACCGACTACCCGCTGCACCGCTACCACGCGTGGGCCAAGCAGCTGGAACTCCAGCTCGGCCCGGCCGCAGCGCACGAGGAGGCCCTGGGCGACCTACTGGCCGCCCATCCCCTCGCGTGACGGAAACCCCTACAGCACGAAGGCCGGGTTCCCGCTGTCCGTCACCATCGGGCGCCCGGCACGCTCCCAGGCCTGCATTCCGCCGTCGATGTTCACGGCGTCGATCTCCTGACGCACCAGGTACTGGGTGACCTGGGCGGAACGCCCGCCCACCCGGCACATCACGTGCACCCGGCGGCCGTCCTCGACGGCCTCCGTCAGCTCGCCGAAACGGGCCACGAAGTCGCTCATCGGGATGTGCAGCGCACCATCGACGTGCCCGGCCGCCCATTCGTCGTCCTCGCGGACGTCCAGGACAAAGCCTTCGGCGGGCACCGAGGCAGCGTCCACCGAGGGAAGCGGTCCGAAGTTCATACGTCGCCTTCTCTCATCACAGATACGACTCCCAACCTATCCGACACCCCACCCCTCCAGCCCCGCCCGCGTTCGAGGGCAAATCCAGCCCCGCCCGCATTCGAGGCCCCACGCAGGGGCAAATCCAGCCCCGCCGGCATTCGAGGCCCCGCGCAGGGGCAATCCAGCCCCGCCGGCGTTTGAGGCGCGGGGTCTGGGGCAAATCCAGCCCCGCCGGCGTTTGAGGCGCGGGGTCTGGGGCGGAGCCCCAGGAGCCGGGCGCAGCCCGGGCCGCTTGGCGCAGCGGCCCGGCACGATGGCGGCGGCCAGCGCAGCGACCCCGCACACGGCCTCAGGAGGCCAGCGCGGCGAGCTCGGCCTCCCGCTCGGAGACCTGCGCGAGCAGCTGCTCCGCGATCTCCTCCAGCAGACGGTCCGGGTCGTCCGGGGCCATCCTCAGCATGGACCCGATCGCACTGTCCTCCAGCTCCTTGGCCACCAGCGCCAGCAGCTCCTTGCGCTGCGAGAGCCACTCCAGCCGCGCGTACAGCTCCTCGCTCTCGCTCGGAGCCGGCGGGGCGACCGCGGGCCCGGCCGCCCATTCCTCGGCCAGCTCGCGCAGCACCGCCTCCTCGCCCCGCCCGTACGCGGCATTGACCCGGGCGATGAACGCGTCGCGCCGCTCCCGCTCGGCCTCGTCCTGGGCGAGGTCCGGGTGGGCCTGACGGACCAGCTCGCGGTACAGGCGCCGGACCTCCTCCGTCGGCCGCACCCGCTGCGGCGGCCGCACGGGCTGATCGGTGAGCATCGCGCCCGCGTCGTCGGAGATGCCTTCCGAGCCCATCCAGTCGTGGAACAGCTCGTCCACCCCGGGCATCGGCATGACCAGCGAACGCGCGTCCCGCGCCCGCCTCAGATCCTCGGGATCCCCGGTGCGGGCCGCCTTCGCCTCGGCGATCAGCGCGTCCAGTTCGTCGAGCCGCGTGTACATCGGGCCGAGCTTCTGGTGGTGGAGGCGGGAGAAGTTCTCCACCTCCACCCGGAAGGTCTCCACCGCGATCTCGAACTCGATCAGCGCCTGCTCGGCGGCCCGTACGGCCCGCTCCAGCCGCGCCTCGGGCCGCTCGTCGGGCCGCTCGTCGGCGGTCTGCTCAGGCTGCTCGGTGTGCTCACTCACCCGGCCAGCCTACGGCGATGTTTCACGTGAAACACCACCCCACCCACACCCGCCCCGCAGGGCCCCGCCCAGACCCGCCCGGCCCGTCGCGGGGCACCCCACCGGGCCCCCCGCGAGGCGCCCGGTGGGGCGCCCCGTCAGACGCCCATCTCCGCCGCGATCCGACCGCTCCGTATCGCCGCCACCAGATCCGCGTGGTCGGCCTCCGAACGGTCCGCGTAGGCCACCGCGAAGGTGGCGATCGCCTCGTCCAGCTCGTCGTTCTTGCCGCAGTACCCGGCCAGCAGCCGCGGATCGGCACTGTGCGCGTGCGCCCGGGCCAGCAGCGCCCCCGTCATCCGCCCGTAGTCGTCGATCTGGTCGGCGGACAGCGCCGCCGGGTCCACGCTGCCCTTGCGGTTGCGGAACTGCCGCACCTGGAACGGCCGGCCCTCCACCGTGGTCCACCCGAGCATGATGTCGGAGACCACCTGCATGCGCTTCTGTCCGGCCACCACTCGGCGCCCCTCGTGCTCCACCGGCGCCGCCTCGAAACCGGCCGGCAGGTGTGGAAGCAGCACCGACGGCCGCGCCTCCTTCACCTGGAGCACCAGCGGCTCGCCCCGGTGGTCCAGCAGCAGCACCACGTACGAACGCGTGCCCACGCTCCCGGTCCCCACCACCCGGAACGCCACGTCGTGGATCGCGTAGCGGGCCAGCAGCGGCAGCCGGTCCCCCTGGAGCGTGCTCAGGTACGGGCCCAGCGAGGCCGCCACGGCCGCCGCCTCCCCGTCCCCGACCCGGCGCAGCACCGGCAGCGCGTCCACGAAGCGGCGACCGCCGTCGGGGCCGATCTCCGTCGACTTGGCCGCGAACCGGGCCGAGGTGTTGTTGCGGGCCTTCTCGGAGACCCGCTCCAGCGTGCCCAGCAGATCACGGGCATCGGTGTGCGAGACGAGTTCCTCGTCCGCGATGGCGTTCCACGAGTCCAGCGCCGGCAGCTTGGCCAGCAGCCGCATGGTCCGCCGGTACGCGCCCACCGCGTCCAGCGCGGCCGCCCGGCAGGTGTCCTCGTCCGCGCCGGCCACCCGCCCGGCCAGCACCAGCGAGCTCGCCAGGCGCTTCACGTCCCACTCCCACGGACCGAAGACGGTCTCGTCGAAGTCGTTCAGGTCGATGACGAGCCGCCCGCGCGCATCCCCGTACAGGCCGAAGTTCGCCGCGTGCGCGTCCCCGCACAGCTGCGTGCCGATGCCGGTCACGACCCCGCCGGACAGGTCGTGCGCCATCAGCCCGGCCGCCCCGCGCAGGAAGGCGAAGGGGTTCGCGGCCATCCGGCCGACCCGTATCGGGGTCAGCTCGGCGACCCGCCCGGCGTTGGACTCCTCCACCGCCCGCACGGCGTCCGGCCGCCCGGAGGGAGCCTCGAAGCGGGCGTGCGCCGACCTCGGCACACGGCCGCGCAGCGCCTTGCCCTCCTCCTTGGGAGAGCCCGCGGCCACCTTCGGCCCGAAGCCCGCCACCACCGGTATCCGCTGACCGGCAACCGTCGAAACCGCAGCCATTCGCGCCGCCCCCACCCATCACCCGTGCATTGATCGCTTTCCGAACGGGCTGAACCGTATCTACAGCCCGGCGTCCCTGGCCAGCAGCGCCGCCTGCACCCGGTTCTCGCACCCCAGCTTCGCCAGGATCCGGCTCACGTACGTCTTCACGGTCGCCTCGCTCATGTGCAGCCGACGGCCCGCGTCCGCGTTCGACAGACCCTCCCCCAGCAGCGCCAGCACCCCGCGCTCCCGTTCGCTCAGTTCCGCGACCTGCCGCCGGGCCTCCTCGCCGCGCACGGCGGCCTTCCCCGACGCCAACTGGTCCACCACGTGCCGGGTCGCCGCCGGCGAGAGGTACGCGTCCCCGGCCGCGGCCGCCCGCACCGCGCCGATCAGCTCGCCCGGCGCCGAGTCCTTCAGCAGGAAACCCGCACCGCCCTGGCCCAGCGCCCGCAGCACGTTCTCCTTCTCCCCGAAGGTCGTCAGGATCAGCGCCCTCACCTGCGGCACGGCCCGCCGCAGCTCGCCCAGCGCGGTCAGCCCGTCCAGCACCGGCATCTGGATGTCCAGGAGCACCACGTCCGGCATGTGCGAACGGGCCAGCTCCACCGCCTCCCGACCGTTCGCCGCCTCCGCAACGACCTCGATGTCCGGTGCCGAGGTGAGGATCATCCTGATCCCGGCCCGGATCAGCGGCTCGTCGTCGGCGATCACCACTCTGATCACTTCGGCTGTCACCCGCGCTCCTACTGCTTGACCTCGTAGACCTGCTTGTCCACGAGCTTGCCGTCCTTGAAGCAGAACCGGAAAACAGTGTCGGTGGTCAAGTTCTCCTGTGGCTCGGTCGACAGCAGCGTCAGACAGCTCGAACCCTCCGGCCGCGGCGGCCCCTTGCGGTCCAACCCCTGCGTCAGCAGGTTGCCGCCGTCGGGCATCCGGCCCCGTACCGCCTCCTCGGACTCACCCATCTTGACCGCGTCGAACTCCGCCCGGTCGATCATCGCCTGGTTCGCCGAGCCCACCAGGAACGCCAGCCCGACGCCGAACACGATCACCAGCAGCACCAACGCCGCCACCGCGATCCCGCACCCCATGGCGACGCCCCCGGACCGGCTGCGCACCTTCACGGCCAACTCCCGGTCCACCGCGTCCCAGTCCATCGGCGGCACGCTCTTGGGAGCCCGCGCCCCCCACAGCCCACGCGCCTGCGCCTGCTGCCCGAAGTCGTCGGCGACCTCCCCGCCCCCGGCCGCCGACTCCTCCTCGACCCCGGCAGGCCCCGCCCCGTAGGGCAGCACCCCGGCCACCCGGAACCCGCCGCCCTCGGCCGGGCCCGCGTGCACCATCCCGCCGACCAGCCGCGCCCGTTCCCGCAGCCCGGTCAGCCCCTGCCCGCCCGACACCACGTCGCCGGCCCCCGGTCCGGTGGCGGGCCCGTTGGCGATCTCCACCACCAACGAGTCGTCCTCGTAGCGCAGTTCCACCGTGATCGGGGCCCCGGGAGCGTGCTTGTACGCGTTCGTCAGCGCCTCCTGCACGATCCGGTACGCCGCGTGGTCGCAGGCCGCGACCAGCGGCCTGGGCTGCCCCGACCTGGTCAGCCGTACGTCCGTACCCGCGATCCGCGCGGCCTCCACGACGCCCTCGATCCCGGCCACCCCGCGCGCCGCGGGCTGGGCTGCCTCCTCCACGGGCAGCGGAGCCTCCACCCCGTCCCGCAGGATCCCGACGACCTCGCGCAGTTCGTGCATCGCCGCCACCGAGGCCTGCCGCAGCACCCCCACCGCCTCGCGCTGGCGGTCGGTCAGCTTCGGATCCACCTCCAGCGCGCCCGTGTGCACGGAGATCAGCGCCAGCTGGTGCCCCAGGCTGTCGTGCATGTCCTGCGCGATGCGCTGCCGCTCACGCAGCCGCGCCTGACCGGCGACCATGGCACGCTCGCGCAGCAGTTGGCCGTTGCGCTCCTGCAGCGCGCGCAGCAGCGTCCGGCGCTGCGACCAGTACCGGCTGGCCAGACCCGGCATCAACGTGACGACCAGGAACATCAGCGTGGAGAAGACGAGCACCAGCAGCGGTCGCATCTGCGACCACTGGTCCAACACGCTCAGACCCACCGCCGCGAGGAAGGCCAGTGTGAACGCGGTCAGCGCCCGGCCCACCCCCACGATCCGGCGCCCCGCCGACCAGCCCAGCAGCACCGTCACCAGGAACGCCCCGGGCAGTACCGCGCCGGCCGCCGAACCGGCCACGAGCGTCGTCCCCGGCAGCCGCCGGCGCAGCAGCGTCAGCGCCGCCACGACGAGCACGGACAGCACCATCCGCTGCCCGGAGCCCTTGTCGAGTTCCTCGACGCCCAGACCGAGCACGCCCATCACGACGACGAGGGCCAGATCCCCGGCCAGCATCCGCCGCGTCCAGGGGTCGGGCCCCTTGAGCCAGTCCCAGCCCGCCCGCGCCTTCGCCTTCACATCCACGCGCCGACCCTAGACACCCGGACCGCCGCGTGGCCGCCCTCTTTCGTCGCGCCCCGCTCGACGAAAGTCGGACGGCCTTCCGGTCAGGCCCCCCGGACGACCCGCCCGGCGTGCTGTCCCCCGGCGTGGCCGGACCCGAAGATGCGCGCCGCGTTGAAGTCGGCCTGGGTGCGCACGCGCAGGCCCGGTTCGAGGACCCGCGACCGGGTCCTGGCCACGCGCAGCGGTGCCGCGGCGGCGGGCACCGGTTCGGGGGCGGCGGCGGAGTGGCTCAGGCGGCTCTGCGCCATCCTGGCGATCTCGCCGGCCCACTCCTTGACCTGCTGGGGGACCTGCGGGCCACGGGCGGCCTCGCGCATCAGGTCCCACAGGCCGGCCTCGGTCCACTGGGCGGCCCGGCGGTGGGTGTTCTGCCAGGACACCGGGAAGGACTTGGGCAGTGCCCGCCAGGGGACGTCACTGACGAGCACGTAGACGATGGCCGCGAAGAGGGCTTCCTCGTCGGAGCGCTGGGTCCCGCCGCCCTGCGGACGGACCGTGCCCTGCGGCACGAGGCGCCGGGCGAGCGGCCAGAGCATCATCGGGGACAGCCAGGCGAACCGCCCCGCGCTCGGGGCCGTCGGCAGCACCGCCGTTCTGGCGACCTGCACCGGCGCCGTCGGACGCCGGACCGTGCGATCGGGCCGAAGCCCGAGGTTGCCGGCCGCGACGGTGCGGGCCGGGCGCGGGGTCAGCTCGCCGTTCATGTCTCTCCTTCGACTGCCGAGCGCTCCCGTACGGGGCGCGGGTGCGGATGCCGTTGCGGACGCGGGGAGGGACCGGTCACTGCCAGCCGATCTCTTCGCCGACGGTCGCCTGGGGCGCGGGCTCGGCCTGCTGGGCCTGGACGCCGGCCTGGTCGCGGGGGGCGGAGGTGTCCGTGGCCTGGGCCGCGAGGAAGAGGACTCCGGCGGCGGCGGTGGAGGCGAAAGCGACGGCGAATCGGATGAAGTTCGACTGCAGGTTCATGTGATTGCTCTCCCGTTTCAACAAGCTGTTGATTCAAAGTCTGGCCAGTAATCGACCCGTGTTGAAGGGGGTGGCGGGGGGGCATGGTGGCCATGTCCGCAACGGGACATGACGGTCTCACCATGCGGAATCCGGGAGCAGGAGGGGTACCTCCGCCTTGATGAGCGACCACCGGCGCAGTACCGGATGGGCCTGAAACGACCTCTGCCAGATCTCACACGCCCGGCCCTCGGCGGCCTCCAGGCTCGGAGCGCGCACATAGAGCCCCAGGACCGGATGCGGCTCGACGTCGGCGTGCAGCACGGCGAGTTCGAGGCCCGCCTCCTCGGGGGCCGCGACCGTCACCAGCTCCGGCGTCCCCGGAGGCAGGGAAATGCCGTCCGACGGGGGCTGGAGGTGGATATGTACGAGGTACATGGAAATCCTTTGGAGGAATCTAGGTGCGTGTCAATGGATGTATCCGGACACTTCCTCCACTTCTTTCGCTCTGCGAAGCACCTCGGTTAGCCTGCATCGACTTTTTCGTGCGCATTGCGGAACAGTGAGCAATAGGGGGGAAGTGACAGATGTTTACTGGACTCGGACTCGATGCGGTGACCGAGGCCGTGTATCGGGGGAAGTTGGCTCATCCGCATGACGGAATCGCCGAACTGTCGGCACGTCTGGGACTGGCCGACGACGTGGTGCGGGACGCGTTGGCCCGGCTCAGCGCCCTGGCCCTGGTCCGGAGTTCCGGGGGCGACCGGTCGGGGATGCGGGCGGTGGATCCCAGACTGGGCATGGAGATCCTGCTCGCGCGCCAGCAGGCCGAGCTCATGGCGCAGCAGCAGAAGATGGAAGCCACACGCGCGGCGGCCGCGGAGCTGATCGCCGAATACGCGGATGTCGTCCAGCCCGCTTCGGCGGCCGGCGTGCGGTTCTTGAGCGGTATCGACGCCATTCGCGACCAGCTGGAACTGGTGACCAGCGAGGTGGAGCGGGAACTCTGGGGATTTGCCCCCGGCGGCCCCCAGACTCCGGAAAACATGAAGGCGTCGAGACCGCTGAACCAGCAAGCCCTGGACCGCGGAGTCGAAATAAAGACGATCTACCTCGACAGCATCCGGCGGGACCAGCCCAGCTTCGAGCACGCGCTGTGGCTGGAGAGCGCGGGGGCACAGGTGCGGACCGTCCCGACCCTGCCCAACCGCGTCGTCATCGTCGACCGCAGGACGGCCCTGGTCGCCACCAACACCGGCGACACCGGCGCGGGCGCGGCGCTCATCACCAACTCCGGGCTGCTGGCCCTGCTGTGCTCGCTCTTCGACCACGTCTGGCAGTCCGCCGAGCCGCTCGGGCCCGCGGTCCGCGGCGAGAAGACCACGCTCAGCCGCCAGCAGCTCGCGGTGCTGATGATGATGGCCGAAGGCCGTACCGACGAATCCATCGCCACCAGCATGGCGATCTCCACCCGCACCGTGCGGCGGATCGTGACCGGGCTGCTGGCCGATCTGAACGTGCGCAACCGCTTCCAGGCGGCCGTACGCGCCGTGCAGCTCGGGTACCTGCCCGCCACGCCCGACTAGCGCTCGGGTCATTCCGGGATGCTCAGCCGGCGTTCCAGCTCGGCCGTCCGCGACGGGTCGAGCGGCACGCTGACCCGGGCCGTGCGCGTCGGTTCCCCGGAGCGGGAGGACCACACCGGGTGGGCCTTCGCCTGGACTCCGCGTTCGCGGAGGTGGGCGACGGCCCCCTCGGGGTCCTCGGGCACCAGGACGTACGGCAGGTGGGACGCCGCCTCGGTCGCCGAGGCGAGGCCGGATGCGGACAGCAGCGCGCGGACCCGGGGGCGGACATCCGCGATCCGGGCGCGCAGCGGGCCCGTGACGTCACCGAGCTCCAGGACGCGGCGCCCCAGGCGCAGGGAGAGCGAGGAGGGCTGCAGGGGCGGTACCACCGCGCGGACCCGGGCCGTCAGGGCGGCGGAGGCGACCGCGTAGCCCAGCCGGACGCCACCGAGCCCGTACGCCTTGGACAAGCCGCGTACGACGACCAGACCGGCGACGGCGGGGGCCAGGTTGGCCGCGCTGTACTCCGGCGGGCAGTAGTTGGCGTTGGACTCGTCCACCAGCACCACCGCCCCGGCCCGTTCGGCGCGCGCGCACAGCTCCCGTACCGCTTCGAGGTCGTCGAAGCCGCCGCCGGACAGGGCGGGCCGTTCCAGCAGCAGGACCGAGGGCGGCCCGCCCTCGCCCTGCGGCAGGCAGCGGCCGCCCACCGAGCGCACCCAGTGCGGGAAGTCGGGGTAGACGTCGGTGACGACGTGGACGGTGCCGTTGCGGGCCAGTCCGGCGAGGCCGTGCAGCAGGGGTCCGACACCGGCCCCGCAGGTGACCGAGGCGTTCCAGCCCGGGCGACCGAAGTAGCGGGCGACGGTCTCGCCCAACAGCCCCTCGCCGTAGGGGTCCTTGACCAGGTAGTCCCCGACGTGGGGCAGTCCCCCGGCCGCCTCCTCGGCGAGTTCGGCGGCGACGAGGCCGCGGAGGTCCGCCTTGAGCAGGGGCTGCTCGTCCTGGGTCCAGGCCAGGTTGAGCAGACCGGCCTCGTCCGCCAGCGCGGACAGGTTCTCGTAGGAACCGATGGCCAGGGGCATGAGAGGTGAAGCCTTCCTCGGTTGGGACGGGACGGGGGCGGACGCGATGCGCGCCCGCCCCCGTTGGATGCCCGCCGCTGCGGTCAGTGCCTGACGCGCAGGACGGCGGCTCCCGGGTAGACGGCCTGGGAACCGAGCTCTTCCTCGATCCGGATCAGCTGGTTGTACTTGGCCGTCCGGTCCGAACGGGACAGCGAACCGGTCTTGATCTGGCCGCAGTTGGTGGCGACGGCCAGGTCCGCGATCGTGGTGTCCTCGGTCTCGCCGGAGCGGTGGGACATCACCACGGTGTAGCCGGCCTTGTGGGCGGTCTCGACCGTGGACAGGGTCTCGGTGAGCGTGCCGATCTGGTTGACCTTCACCAGGATCGAGTTGGCGTAGCCGCCGCTGATGCCCTCGCGCAGGCGCTTGACGTCGGTGCAGAAGACGTCGTCGCCGGTGAGCTGGATCTTGTCGCCCAGCAGGGCGGTCAGCTGCTTCCAGCCCTCGAAGTCGTCCTCGGCCATCGGGTCCTCGATGGAGGCGATGGGGTAGCGGGAGACCAGTTCGTCGAGGTACGCGATGTGCTCCTCGACCGAGCGCTTGACGCCCTCGCCCGCGTAGTCGTAGACGCCGTCCCGGAAGAACTCCGAGGTGGCCGGGTCCAGGACGAGGGATATGTCCTGGCCCGGCGTGTAGCCGGTCTCCTCGATCGCGCGGACGATGAACGCGAGCGCCTCGTCGGCGGAGCGGAGGTTGGGGGCGAAGCCGCCCTCGTCGCCGACCGCGGTGTTGTGGCCGGCGGCGGCCAGCGACTTGCGCAGGGTGTGGAAGACCTCGGAGCCCATCCGGACCGCTTCGGTGAAGTTCTGCGCGCCGACGGGCGCGATCATGAACTCCTGGAAGTCGATCGGATTGTCCGCGTGGGCACCGCCGTTGATGATGTTCATCATCGGGACCGGCAGCTGCCGGGCGGCCACACCGCCGACGTAGCGGTACAGGGGCAGCCGGTGGGCGGCGGCGGCCGCCTTCACGGTGGCCAGGGAGACGCCGAGGATGGCGTTGGCGCCGAACCGGCCCTTGTCCGGGGTCCCGTCGAGCTCGATCATGATCTGGTCGACGAGCGACTGGTTCTCCGCATCGACACCGCGCAGGGCTTCCGCGATCGGCCCGTTCACCGCGTCGACCGCCTTGCGCACCCCCTTGCCGTGGAATCGGCCCTGGTCGCCGTCGCGCAGTTCGACCGCCTCGCCGGCACCGGTGGAGGCGCCCGAAGGGACGGCCGCCCGGCCGAACGAACCGTCGGCGAGGTGCACGTCGACCTCGACGGTCGGATTGCCTCGGCTGTCGACGACCTCACGGCCGATGATGCTGGATACCGCAGTCATGTGACTCCTCGAATGCTTTGATCCCGTCATCCGCATACTGCCAGAGTGACAACCCGGACCGCGATGGTGTCGGATAGTCGGGAGCAGCAATCAGACGCCCGCGCCGGCTCATTCCGAAGCGCTTCGCGCCATTGCCGACGGCCCGATGACGGCGTCTTCCCCGTATCTTCCACATCCTGCGACGGAGCCTCGAAATGCCCGCCACCAGCACTCACAAAGCACCTCTGACCTGCGGTTTCTGCCAGCAGACTCAAGAAGCGACCGGACGCATGATCTCGGGTCCGGAAATACACATCTGCCACAGCTGCGTGGACCTGTGCGCCGAAGTCGTGGCCGAAGAGCGGAATGCGAAATCCCTTTCCGCGCTGGGCGGACTCCCCAAGCCACATGAGATACGGGCATTCCTGGACACATATGTCGTGGGACAGGACCGCGCGAAGCGTTCGCTTTCCGTGGCGGTCTACAACCACTACAAGCGGGTACGGTCCGCGGACGCGGCGGCGGACGACGGCGTGGAACTGTCGAAGTCGAACATCCTGCTGCTCGGACCCACCGGCTCCGGCAAGACGCTCCTGACCCAGTCCCTGGCCCGCATGCTCGACGTGCCCTTCGCCGTCGCCGACGCCACCGGACTGACCGAGGCCGGCTACGTCGGCGAGGACGTCGACGGCCTGCTGATGAAGCTGGTGCAGGCGGCCGACGGCGATCCCCGCAAAGCGGAGCGCGGCATCATCTACATCGACGAGATCGACAAGATCGCCCGCCGCGGCGACGGCGGAGCTGTCTCACGTGATGTGTCCGGTGAGGGAGTCCAGCAATCCCTCCTGAAGGTGCTCGAAGGCTCCGTCGTCACCCTCACCCCGGGCGGCGGCGGCACGGGGGCCCTCCAGGGCAGCCGCAGCCGCACCGCGCAGGAGGGCATCCAACTCGACACCACCGGCATCCTGTTCATCGTGGGCGGCGCGTTCGCCGGCCTGGAGCGGATCGTGGAGGCCCGTACGGGCGCCAAGGGCATCGGCTTCGCGGGCCGGGTGCGGTCCCGCCAGGAGAGCGTGTCCGAGGACCTCTTCGCGGACGTCACCCCGGAGGACCTGGTCAAGTTCGGCATGATCCCGGAGCTGATCGGCCGCCTCCCCATGATCACCTCGGTGGCCCCGCTGGACCGCGAGGCACTGCTGCGGATCCTGACCGAGCCGAAGAACTCCCTGGTGCGCCAGTACCGCAAGCTCTTCGAACTGGACGGTGTGGAGCTCGCCTTCGACGACGACGCGCTCGGCGCGGTGGCCGACCTGGCGATCGAACGGGGCACCGGCGCGCGCGGCCTGCGGGCCATCCTGGACGAGGCCCTCATCGCCGTCATGTACGACGTCCCCTCGATGGCGGGCGTCGTACGGGTGACCGTGACCCGGGAGACGGTGCTGACGGGCGCCGAACCCCGCTTCCGCCTCGCCTCCTGAGAACGCCCGAGGGGCGCAGCGGCCGTGAAGCCGCTGCGCCCCTCACCCGTGTCCGGGTCACGTCCGCCCCGCCGGTGTCAGTCGCGCAGCCCGTACCGGTGGAGCTCGTCCTGCGCCTCGGCGCCGTCGAAGGCACCGAGCTCGGTGAAGTAGCGCATGGTCTGCTGGGAGGTGGCGCGCGCGTGCGCGGCCACGACCCCGGGTGCGTAGACCTCCGAGACGACCTGGCGCACCTCGTCGCGCGTCAGCCCGTACCCGGCGAGCTCCCCGCGCAGGGCGGGCAGGTCCGGGCGCAGGAAGGCGTCCATCAGCCGGGGCACGAGGACCCCGGCCGCCCGCCTGCCGGCCGGGTCGAGGACGTCCCACAGGCGCCGCAGGAAGTGCGCGAAGTAGGCGTGGTGGCGGCCCTCGTCGATGGCGTGGTCGCGGATGGCGCCGCTGACCGCCGAGAACACCTCGGCGCTGTGCGGTACTTCGGCGAGGCTCGCGGAGATCAGTGTCTCGGAGACGATCACGAACAGCAGCTCCGCCAGCGGCCGCTGTCCGGCGGGCAGGGCCTCGGAGACCTCGTCCAGCCGCTGGAGGAAGAAGGGCCGGGCGGGCAGCCTGGGGGTGATGTCGGTGGTCCGGCGCACCTGGTCGGCGAGGTCCGCGGAGAACAGCGCGTGATAGGCCTCGTCGCAGTACATCTTGAAGGCGTCCAGGCGCATCGCCTCGGGCACGGGAACGCCCACCGAGCCGTGGGCGATGCCGAGGACGGTGCGGTTGACGACCAGGTACTCCAGCTTCGCCGTGAAGTCGAGGTAGCGGTAGAGGTGCTGGACGAGCACCTCGTCGTAGACCTGCCCGGGCAGCTCGGCGATCAGCGGGTGCCGCGCCACCGGTACCAGCTCCGGGGAGAAGTACCGGCGCTTGTCCTCGATCTCGGAGCTGTCGAGCATCCTCCTGGGGTTGCTGCGCACGCTCGCCCGCTCGTACCAGGTGCGGAAGGGACTGCGGTAGCCGCCGTCGTCCTCGGCCGGCGCCGCCGCTGCCTCGGGCTCCGGCTGCGGCTGCGGCTGCGGCTGCGGCTGCGGCTGCGGGGTCTCGGGCCCGGCCGCCGGGGCGGCCCCGTCCAGCAGCAGCTGTTTGGGGCAGAACGTCAGGGCCGTGCAGCCCACGAACATTCCAACGGTTCCGCACATGCCGGCCTCCTCTCAGAACAGGCGCAGCTGTCCGGTGCGCATGGCACGCCGTTCGCCTGCCTTGAGCAGTACGGCGGCCAGTGCGACCAGGGCCGCGGTCATGGCCAGGAGCCGGCCGAGGCGGGGCAGGAGGGCGGTCAGTTCCGCGCCCTCGATCAGCGCCGCCCGTACCAGGTCCAGGCTGATGGTCAGGGGGAACAGGCCGCCGATGGCCGCGGCGCCGACCGGGAGGGCGAAGGTGGGGACCTGCGCCCCCGACAGGAACCTCATCGGCTCGTCGAAGAGCGTGTGGAGGAACGCGGAGTCACGGGAGAAGATCAGCAGGCTGTTCAGGAACGCGCCCCAGGCGATGGCCGGGAGCATCAGGGCGAGGAAGACGACCGCCAGCATGGCCGGGTGGGCCAGGTGCACGGCGTCGGTGGCTCCCAGCATGGCGACCGCGAAGCACACGAACAGCCACGCGTTCTGCAGGAGGGCTCCGATGCCGTTGGCCACGACCAGCGCGAGCCGGTTGGCGGGCGTCAGGAAGAGCAGTTCCAGCGTCCCGGTCTGCCGCTCGAAGGAGAAGTGCCACGCGGACTGGACCAGGGCGTAGAAGCAGGAGAAGGCGAGTGCCCCGGTGGCCAGGAAGGCCAGCAGCTCGGCCGGGTCCGCCACGCCCCGCCATCCGGAACCCGTTCCGGCGAAGGCCACCGGCAGGACGGTGTAGTAGGTGGTGGACAGCTGGAGCAGCGGCCAGAGCAGCATGGAGAAGAACACCAGCTTGCTGCCGCTCATCCGGCGGTGCTGCTTGAGGGCCTCGGCGCGCAGGATCCTCAGGACGTGGCCGTTCATACCGCCGCCGCCTCCTTCTCGGGCTCGGTGGCGGACCTGGCCGCGGGCCCCGCCGCCGGCTCCGACTCCGGCCGCGTGCCGGCGCCCGCCGGACGGCTCAGGCGCATCACGGCGTCCTCCAGGGAGGGGTCCTTGACGCTCAGGCCGAGGACCGAACCCCCCGCTCCCACCACGGCCGTGACCAGGGACCCGGCGATGTCCTCGGGGTGGCTCACGGCGAAGCGCACGCAGTCGGGCTCCACCGCCTCCTCGCGGAGCTCGGCGCCACGGGCGGCGGCGAACTCCCGTACCGCGGTGACGACGTCCGGTCCGGGCCCGGGGACGGTCACCTCGACCGCGTGGTGGCAGCCGGTCTGGGCGGTCAGCTCCGCCGGGCTGCCCTCGGCCAGGTGGGTGCCCTCGGCGATCACGTAGACGTGACCGCACAGCTCCTCGACCTCGGCGAGGTAGTGGGAGGTCAGCAGCACGCCCTTGCCGTCGTCCGCCAGGGAGCGGACCACGGCCCGCAGATCGCGGGCGATGGGCGCGTCCAGTCCGAGCGTGGGCTCGTCGAGCAGCAGGTAGTCGGGGTCGTTGATCAGGCCCCGGGCGATGGCCAGGCGCTGGGTCATGCCCCGCGAGTACCGCTCGACGGGGGTGTGCGCGGCGTCGGTGAGACCGACCAGATCGAGGAGGTGGGTGATCCGCTCGCGCAGGACCTGGCGCGGCACGTCGTAGAGCTGCCCGAAGTAGTGCAGGTTCTCGTGGCCGGTCATCCGTGCGTAGACCATGCGCTCGCCGCCCGCGATCAGGTTGATCCGGGAGCGGACCTCGCGGGGGCGGGCGACCAGGTCGACTCCGTCGACGGTGGCGCGACCGCCGTCGGGGCGCAGCAGCGTCGACAGCATCTTGATGGTGGTGGTCTTCCCGGCCCCGTTGAGGCCGAGCAGACCGGTGACCCTGCCCCGGGGGATGTTCAGGGTCAGGCCGTCGACGGCGGTCTTGACCCGGCGCGGGCCGAACATCCTCTCCCGGGTGGAGAAGGTCTTGGTCAGCTCGTACGTGCGGATGCCTTCGTTCTCGCTCACGTTCAGAAGGTCCTTTCCATGACCGAGCGTTCGGCGCGGGGCAGCAGCAGGAACCCGGCCACGATGTAGAGCGCGCTGACGGCGAGACAGACCGCGCTGCGGCCCGCCACGTCGGCGAGGCTGAAGCCCTCGCCGAGCGCCGCGCGCAGGACGTCCATGGCCGAGGTGACCGGGAAGGCCTCCGCGAACCACTGGACGGCGGTGGGCAGGTACTGCGTGGGGAAGGTGAATCCGCACACCAGGAAGAGCACGAGGAACAGGGTGTTCTGCGAGACGTGTGCCTCCCCCGCGCGCAGCATCACCACGTTCAGGGCGAGGGAGAGACCGAAGGCCGCGGCCGTGAACAGCACGGTGGCCAGCAGCAGGCCGAGCGGGTCGACGGCGGGGAATCCGACGCCGAGCAGGGCGGCGATCAGCGTGAGGCTCGCGACCTCCAGCAGGGTGCTGGTGAAGGCGAACAGCACGAACCCGGTCAGGTACGGGACGCGCCCCGCGGGGGCCACGAGGAGCGAGATGATCGTGCCCTCGCGCTCCTCCGTGATCATCGCCTTGGCCGTCCACAGCAGCATGCGCAGCGTGAAGGCGGAGGCGATCGCTCCGATGGCCACGTACCCGAGGTAGTCGCCGGTGCCGGTGCGGCTGCCGAAGAGGGGGTCGACCCGGCCGCCCGCCACCTCGTGGAACATCAGGTAGGCCACGGCGATGACGATGGCGCCCTGCATCACGGTCGCCGTGAAGTACGTCCACGGGTAGGCGCGGCGCGTGGTGGTCCACTGCCGTGCGAAGGTCGCGGTGACGGTCCTCATGAGCCGGCCTCCACGACGCCGTGGTCGATCAGGCTCGCGATGAACTCGGCGGCGTCGGCGACGGCGTCGTCCACCGGGATCGCGTACTCCGCGGCCAGTCCCTCGCCGATGGCACGGACGGTGGAACGGCCGTCGATCTTGCGGAAGATCGACTCGGCGGTCTCGTCGAGCTCCAGCGCCCGGTCCTCGACGGCGATGTAGAGCTTGCCGCGGTACTTGCGCGTCCGCGCGGCCATGTCCACGCGCGGGACGCTCTCGTCGGTCAGTACGTGATCGGCCATCAGCTGATCTCCACGTCCAGGGCCAGCTCACGGCACCGGTGGATCACCGAGGTGACCCAGGCGCCGGGATCGGCGGGCTTGAAGTCGCGCATCGTCTCCGTGGCCCAGTACTCCTCGTAGGACAACTCGACGGGCTGCGCCTCGCGGAAGCGCCGCGCCCGCCACTTGGGCGTGCGCGAGCCGTAGGCCCCGCGGCTCTCCAGGAGCGCGTCGACGGTGTGGCCGTACGCCTTCCGGGCGGAGAGCACGGCGCTGTCGTCGTCCGCGGCGCCGAGCTGGCCCAGCGCGTCCTCGACGGCCTCGTCGGCGGCGGCCAGCGAGCGGCTGATGACGAAGGCGCGGAAGGCGGAGTCCTCCAGGGCCTGGCGGCGGCCCCGCACCCAGCCGGCGCCGCTGAGGGTGACGCAGGTGGTCAGGCGCTCCAGGAAGAGCTCCTCCGCGTCGATCAGGACCTTGGCGGTGGTCGTCCCGGCTTCGAACTGCTCCCAGGTGACCTTCGCCATCATCTGGTCGACCTGGGAGTCCATCCAGTACTTCACCTCCCACCGCTTGCCGTTCACGTGGAACGCGGCGGCGGGGATGGTGCCCGGGACCAGCGGCACCGGGACGGTGCGGGCGCTCGCGCCCTGCCAGGGGCCGCGGGTGACCACGTTGAAGTCGTAGTCGCTGGTCTCGTTGGCCCAGCCGCGCGCCATCGAGCCCACGCACAGGACGGCGAGGTGGTCGGCGGGGAGCAGGCCCTTGTCTTGGAGGGTTTCGAGGCAGTCGTGCAGTGGGGCCTTCACGTGAAGTCCTTCCCAGGGTCCGAGGACGAGGGTCGATTCCCGGCGGGCGAGCCGGCCGGTCATGCGCTCATCGGGGCTGCGTGCGTCCGGTCCCGGGCCGTCAGCAGCCCCAGTTCCAGGGACTCGGCCACCAGCGGGGCGACGGCGGCGGCTTCGATGTCGAGATCGGCCAGCACCTCGGCCAGGGGCCGCTTGCCGTCGAGGCCGCGCAGCAGGCGCACCCAGTCGGGGTCCTCGTCCGCGTCCAGGACGTACTCGGTGGTGCCGTCGACGAGGAGGTACCACTGGGCGGGCTCGGCCGGGTCGCACAGCAGCAGGACGCTCTCGTCGAGGGCGAGCACCCCGGACGGGTCGAGCTCGGCGCGGGGCACCACCTGCTCCTCGACGAGCTCGCGTTCGGCGTCCCAGTCGGCGACGGGTACCCGAAGGGCCACGGGGGCGGCCGCGGAGTCGATGTGCGGGGCGGGGCGCTCCAGGGTCATCTGCTCCAGCAGCCCCAGGTTGACCACCCGCAGCAGGAGTTCGACGTGGCCGCGGGACGGGTCCCGCTGCAGGGTGCGCAGGTAGCCGCGGACCCGGTCGGCGTCGAGGTGGTGGCGGGCGCCGGGGCCGCTCAGGGCCTCCTCGACGAGACGGTCGCCGTCCTGCGAGAGCATCCGCACGAAGGCGCGGAAGGTGTGGGCCTCGCCCGGTCCGTAGAAGAAGGGCCCCTTGGGGCGCTGCGCGAACTCGGGCGGCAGGACGCCCGCCATGGAGCGGCGCAGGATCTGCTTGTCCCAGACCAGGGAGGGACGCAGCCGCTCGGGCACGGCCGCCACGAGCTCGACGAGCCGGTGGTCGAGGAAGGGCACGCGGGCCTCGATGCCGCTGCCGGCCGCGGTGCGGTCCTCGTGCCAGCAGTTGTACTGCTGCACGTCGCGGTACTTCCAGCGGAAGTGCGCGGCGTAGGGGTCGGTGGAGGGGCCGCCCGCTGCCTCGCGCAGGTAGCGGTCGCTGACCAGGGAGCCGCCGGGGCGGTTCCACCACGCCGCGAGGTCCGGGCGCAGCGCGGCGTCGCGGGCCGCGCCCATGGCGCCGACGTTGGCGAGGAAGTCGTTCCAGTCGCCGCCGCGGGCCACGGAGCGGGTGTAGCCGCCGTTGAACTCGTCGGCGCCGCCGCCCAGCAGCATGGCCTTGATGGAGGGCACCGTGTCCGCGACGTAGCGGTACATCTCGTACTTGTAGAAGCTCTCCGGGCCGGCGAGGGGGGTCTCCAGCAGCCACAGGTGTCGCTTCCACTCCTCGACCGTCGGCGTGTGGGAGGCGTGGAAGAGGACCTGGTCGTTGGCCAGGCCCAGGTGGGCCGCGATGCGGTGCGCGGACTCGGCGTCCCCGTTGCCCAGGGTGCTGCCGTTGAGCGCGGTGAAGGTGTGGGGCTTGATGCCGGCGAGCGCGGCGACGGCGGCGGAGTCGATGCCGCCGCTGAGGAACAGCCCGATCTCGGTGTCGGCCATCTGGCATTCGGCGACGCTCTCGGCGAGGTAGCGGCCGTAGTCGGCGACCAGCTCGGCCTCCGAGGCGGTCGAGGTGCCGTCGTAGGTGGGGAAGTCCCAGTAGCGGTGGGTGGCCACGGAGCCGCCGCGCAGGTCGACGGTGACGACGGAGGCGGCCGGGACGAGCTCGATGCCCTGGAACCAGGCGTGGGCCGGGCTGTCGTCCGTGACCGGCGCCAGCGAGACCATCTGGTCGGTGAGGGCGGCGTCCCAGTCGAGCTCCCGGGGGGTGGCCCGGTCCTCGAACAGCGCCTTGATCTCCGAGCCGAAGACGATGCGCTCGCGGTTGAGGTGGTAGAAGAGCGGCTTGATGCCGAACCGGTCCCGGGCCATGATCAGGCGGCCGCGGTCGCGGTCCCACAGGACCAGCGAGAACATGCCCCGGACGTTGTCGAGGAAGTTCAGGCCGTCGCGCCGGTAGAGGTGCAGCAGGACCTCGCAGTCCGACCCGGTGCGCATCCTGGTGCCCGCCGGCAGGCCGGCCGCCAGCTCCCGGTGGTTGTACACCTCGCCGTTGGCGATCAGTACGAGCGACCCGTCGTCGGTGGACAGGGGCTGGGCGCCGTTCTCCGGAGCGACCAGGGACAGGCGTACGAAGCCGAGACCGACGGGCCCCGACCTCAGGAAGGTCTCGTCGTCGGGGCCGCGGTGGGCGACCGCCCTCGTCATCCGCCGCAGCAGGGCATCCGCTTCTTCGCCGACGTGCTGTCCGTCGACGCGCGCAATTCCGGACAGGCCGCACATAACAACTACCTCGATCTCGGGTACCGGACTGGTGCTTCACGTACGCGTGCCGCGCCCGGCGGACCGGGCGCGGCACGATGCATTACGAGATCCGCCATCAGACGAGGATCTTGAGGAGCGTGTCAGAGGCGATGCCCTTGGCAGCCGGCTTGTTGTACTTGCGCATTTCGATTCACATCCTTTCGGTGAGGGGAATTCGGTTTCCGAACTCCCGCCGTTCTCGACACCCAGAACATAACCGCAGCCCGCCATGGACGGTCAACCTCCACCCGAGACAAACAAGCCCGCCAGAGGGATAGCGGGACAACATCTCCGCAGGTCAGAGTGGCACCACAGGGAAATACGGCAGGTTTTTGACAGGCAATTCAGAGCCGACGACATGAGACAGAGAAGCGGTTTTCGGCAATGACTAGAGTGGGCGCACACATGACGATCGACCCACCCGAGGGAGTGTTTCGTTGACCTCCGCACTAATTTCCCGCCTGATCAGCACCACAGACGTCGAACAGGTCATGGCGGACGTGAAGGAAATCAGTTCTTTCGACCGCTACCAGGCCTCGCTCGGACTGGAGGCCGCCGCCGCGTCCGTGGCCGCCTCGGCCGAGGCCGCGGGCCTGCGGGACGTGGGCGTACAGCGGTTCCCCGCGGACGGCGAACCACAGTGGTGGACCTTCCGCTCACCCGTCGCGTGGACCCCGCTGACCGCACGGCTCACCGTGTCCGCCGGCCCCCACGGCTCCGCCGAGGTGCTCCACGTCGACCACGCGCGCCGGCCGTTCGCCGTGGCCACGTACTCCGCGCCCACCCCCGCCGCCGGCCTGACCGCTCCGCTCGTACGGGTCCGGGGCGACGGGCCACCACCCGCCGCGGGCCTGCGCGGCGCGGTCGCCGTCGTCGACGCCGCCGCCATGGCCCGGGGGGCACTGACCGGTGAACTGGCCGCCGCCGGGGCCCTCGGCTTCGTCACGGACGCGCCCTGGAAGGGGGACGCCGCCGCCCCGCACCGCGGCAGGATCGAACTCGCTCCGCACAGCCCGCTGTTCGCCTTCAGCCTGACCCCGCCCGAGTTCGCGGCGGCCGCCGCCGCGGCCGAGCGCGGCGGGACGGCACGCGCCGAGGTCCACGTGGACCGCGGCTCCGCGATGCCGGTGGTCAGCGGCGTACTGCCCGGCGACGAGGACGTCGAGGAGATCTGGCTGACCGCCCATCTGTGCCATCCCAGGCCCGGTTCCAACGACAACGCCTCCGGGGTGGCGGCGCTGCTGGGGGCGGCCCGCACGCTCGCACGACTGCGGAAGGCGGACGCCGCGTACGGCACGCGCCGGCCCGTCCGGTTCTTCTGGGGACCGGAGTTCACCGGCACCGCGGCGGTGCTCCACGGCCACACGGACGGCCGGGGCCGACTGCCCGCCGCCCTGATCAACCTCGACATGGTGGGCGAGGACCAGGCCCTGTGCCGCTCCCCGTTCGTCGTGGAACGCCCCGCCGAGACGACCCCGTCCCTGCTCGCGCCGGTGGCCGAGCACGTGGTCGCGGAGGTGTTCCGCGCGACCGCGGCGCACCCCGGGACCTGGCATCCTTCGCCGTTCCTCGGCTTCTCCGACCACGCGCTGTACGCCGACCCGTCGGTGGACCGGCCCGCCGTCCAGTTCTGCCACCCCGAGGACCGCTTCAACCACGCCGCCGGGGACACCCCCGACAAGGTCTCGCCCGTGGAGATGCTGCGCTCCACCACGGCCGGCGCCGCCCTCGCCCAGTTGCTCGCCTCCGATGCCCCGGGCCGCCGGGAGCTGGAGCGGCTCGTGGACCACTGGTGCGTGCGCGAGGAAGCCGCGGCGGCCGCCCACCCGGATGCCGGGAGCCCCTGGGGGCAGGGTCTGCGCGCCCACGTCCGGACCCGGGGCGAGGCGCTGAGGGATCTGGCCGCGCGCGGCGAGGGGGGCACCGCGCGCGGCGGCCCCACCGGGCCCGCGGCGGCGCCGGCCCGACGACCGGAGCCGGCCGGACCGGCGCTGACCCGGCGCTGGGACGGCCCGCTGAACCTGCGGGCGATGGCGGAGCGGCTCCCGCACGGGTCCCGGGCACGCCTCGCCTCGGCCGTCGCGCGGGACAAGCAGCAGCTGTCGGTGCTGTTCAACCTGGCCATCAGGGCGGACGGGCGGCGCGACCGGGACGGCCTCGTGGCGGAGACCTCGTACGGGCTGCGACGGCAGCTGGACGGCGAGGCGACCGGCGAACTGCTGGACGCACTGGTCGAGTCGGGCTGGCTCAGCGAGGGCGACGGGGACGGGGACGGCGACAGCAGCGACAGCAGCGACAGCAAGCACTGAAAACGCGACGGCGCCCGGCACCCGTCACGAGGACGGGCACCGGGCGCCGTACGGAAACCCCTTCAGCAGCCGGGCGGGCGGACCAGCGGGTGCCCCGTGGACCGCTCCACGACGGCCCCGGCCCGCAGCACGGTCTCCTCGTCGAAGAACCGGCCCACGATCTGCAACCCGAGGGGCAGACCGCCCCCGGACAGCCCCGTGGGCAGGGCCAGTGCCGGGTGACCGGTCACGTTGAACGGCACCGTCTGCATGGCGGTGAGCTCCCGGGCAGGCGGCCAGTCCTCGGGGAAGGCGTCCAGCCGCGGTGCGGGCGCCAGCCCCGTCGCCGTCACCAGCAGGTCGTACCGTCCGAAGACCTCGCGCTGGAGCGTGTCCGCGAGCTCCTGGCGCAGCCGGTACGCCTGGACCAGGTCGGCGGCACCGAGCCCGGCCGCCGCCGCGATCCGCTGGAAGGTGAAGCGCGCGAACGCGGCGGGCCTGCGCCGCAGTTCCTTCTCGTGCACCGCGAACGCCTCCGCGGCCATGATCACGCGCCCGCACGCGTTGAACCGCGCGTACGGCGGCAGGCCGACCTCGGTGACGCTCGCCCCGTCCTCCCGCAGCGCGTCCAGGGCCCGTGCGATCCCGGCCGACACCTCCGGCGAGGTCACCGGGTCGTCGGCGAACCAGCCCGGGGCGTAGGCGATGCGCAGCCCGCGCACCCCCGCCCCCAGCCCCCGCGCGTAATCGGGCACGGCCACCTCGGCGCTGCCCGGGTCACACGGATCGTGCCCCGCGAGCACGTTCAGGGCCAGCGCCGCGTCCTCCACCGTCCAGGCCAGCGGGCCGATGTGGTCGAGCGCGTACGACAGGGGGAAGGCCCCGCGCCGCGACACCAGCCCGTACGTGGGCTTGAGGCCGACCGTCCCGCACAGGCACGCGGGACCCCGTACCGAGCCGCTGGTGTCGGAGCCGACCGCCACCCGCACCAGGCCCGCCGCGACGGCCGCGCCGGCCCCCGAGGAGGAGGCCCCGGTGAAGTGGTCGGTGTGCCACGGGTTGCGGGCCGGGGGGAAGGGCAGTTCGGTGCTCGGGCCGCCGAGCGCGAACTCGTGCGTCGCGAGCTTGCCCAGCAGGACGCCGCCGCCCTCGCGCAGCCGTGCCTCGGCCTCGGAGTCCTCCCGGGGCACATGGTCCACCATGAGCCGGGAGTGGCTGGTGGTACGGATGTCCTTGGTGTCGAAGATGTCCTTCAGGGCGTACGGGATGCCGTGCATCGGCCCCCGGTCGAAACCCGCCGCCAGCTCCCGGTCGGCGCGCTCCGCGTCCCTGCGGGCCCGGTCCGCGGTGACCGTCACGAAGGAATCGATCCGCGGGTCGATCTCCGCGATCCGCTCCAGCAGGTGGTCGGTCAGCTCGACGGAGCTCAGCTCCCCGCCGCGCAGCAGCCGGCCGGCCTCGGCCACGGACAGTTCGTGCGGCGCGGTGGCAGTCACGCCCGTCGTGGGCGCCCTCTCAGCCATGGTGCCCCCCGTGCCACTCGGACACCCGGTACACGGCGGACGGCTCACTGCCGACCGGGCGCTCCTCGTCGCGCAACAGCTCGGTCATCGCCATCAGTTCACGGAACGCCGCCTCCGTACCCGTGTACCACGCGGGCGGCACCGACACCCCCGCCCGCGCCATCACACGGTCGAACTCCCCGCTCACCGGCCCGGCCTGGCGAGCTGCAGGTGATCGCGCAGGGTCGTGCCCTCGTACTCCTCGCGGAACAGTCCGCGGCGCTGCAGCTCGGGCACCACGAGGTCCACGAAGTCGTCCAGGCCGTCGGGCAGTTGCGGCGGCATGATCATGAAGCCGTCGACCGCCCCGCTCTCGAACCAGGCGGCGAGCTCGTCCGCCACCGACTCGGCGGTGCCCACGGGCTGCCAGTGACCGCGCGACCCCGCCACCCGGCGGTAGAGCTCGCGGATCGACAGGCCCTCGTCCTCGGCCATCTTCACCAGCAGGTCGCGACGGCCCTTGCCGGCGTTGGAGGGCGGCAGCGGCGGCAGCGGTCCGTCCAGGTCGAAACCGCTGAGGTCCACCCCGCCCAGCTCGCTGCCGAGCAGGGAGAGACCGACCCGGGGATCGATCAGGTCCTGGAGCGCCGCGAACTTGTCCTCGGCCTCGGACCGCGTCCGCCCGATGAACGGGAAGACCCCGGTGAGGACCTGTACGTCGTGGGCCTCCCGGCCCGCCCGAACGGCACGGGCCCGGACGTCAGCGGTGAACGCGTGCGCGGCGGCCATGGAGTGCTGGGCGGTGAAGACCACGTCGGCGGTGGCCGCCGCGAGGTTGCGCCCCGGCTCCGAGGAGCCGGCCTGGAGCGTCACGGGGTGCCCCTGGGGCGAGCGGGGCATGTTGAGGGGGCCCCGTACGGTGAAGTGCTCCCCGCTGTGGTGCAGCGGACGCACCCCCTCGGGGTCGAAGAACCGCCCCGACTCCTTGGACGGGCTGAAGGCCGCGTCGTCCCAGGTGTCCCAGAGCCCCTTGACGACCTCGGCGAACTCGGTGGCCCGCGCGTAGCGCGCCCCGTGCTCGGGCTGCTCCGAGAAGCCGAAGTTCAACGCCTCGTGCGGGTTCTGACCGGTGACCAGGTTCCAGCCCGCACGGCCGTTGCTCAAGTGGTCGAGCGAGGCGATCATCCGGGCCGAGTGGTACGGCTGGTTGTAGGTGGAGGAGACGGTGGCGGTCAGCCCGATGCGCTCGGTGACCACCGCCAGCGCGCCCAGCAGGGTGAGCGGCTCGAACTGGGCGACGTAACGGATCGCCGTACGGCTCAGGGCCTCCATGTCGTCGCCGCGGATCGCCGCGCTGTCCGGCAGGAAGAGCAGGTCGAACTTTCCGCGTTCGGCCGTGCGGGCCAGCTCCGCGTAGTGCGCGAAGTTCACCCCGGCGTCGACCGGGACGTCCGGGTGCCGCCAGGCCGAGACGTGGTAGCCGGTCGGGTACAGGAAGGCCCCGATCCGCATGTGCGGGCGTACGTTCATCGCATCCGTCCTTCGAAACCCCAGGTCGACAAGGGCGTGTGGAGCTCGGCGGGCGAGGCCGAGCCGTGGTCGTGGGTGTAGTGCGGGTCGGTGAGGAACCGTTCGCCGCCCGCGACGAGGCTGAGCTCCCCCGCCCGGGCACGGGCCAGGGAGCCGGCGGGCAGCAACTCGTCGGTGGGGGTCACCGCGATGTCCGCCGGCAGTTCCCGGCGCAGTACGGCCGCCAGGCGCGCGAGGGGCACCGGACCTCGGGACGCCGGGTAGAGCCAGCGCACCCGGCCCGCGCCGCCCATCGCGAAGCCGTGCTCGCGGCCCAGGCCGTCGAGGAGCGCCGCCAGCGCCGGGTCGTGCCGGGTGGCGGTCAGACCGTGGTCGGAGTGGGCGACCACGGTCGTCCCCGCCGCCGCGAAGTCCGCCGCCATCTCGCCGATGCAGGTCAGCACCTCGGAGACGTGGTCGTCGTAGCCGTGGTGGTGGACGTGCCGGTCCAGTTCGACGTAGCACCACAGCAGACAGGGCCCCGCGCCCCCGTACGCGGCGAGGGTCCGGGACACCGCGCCGCGCAGCCGCTCGGCGGTGAGCCGGGCGGAGGGCGGCCGGTAGGGGCCGTCGCCGCGCGTGTAGAACCGGTGGCCGGTGACGGGCCGCGCACCGCGCACCAGCGCGTCGCGCCAGGCTCCCGGATATGCCTCCAGGTCCCCCAGCACGGCGAGCGGACGCAGGCCCGCCCCGCGCGCGTCGTCGAAGATGTTGCCCGTCACGGGGGTCAGCCCGGGCCCCGCGTACCGCATGACGTCGATCAGCGGCGGCCGGCCGGCGCACCGCCCCGGCGCGGCGGCCCCGGGGTCGGTGAAGACCACACCCGGGACGCCGTGCTCGGCCACGGTCCGGCCGGTCAGGCTGGAGAGCCAGCCCGCCGACGAGGTGGTCGGCAGCACCGTAGTCAGCCGCAAGGTCCGCGCCTGCGGCCAGTGCGCCAGCGCGTGCCGGTGCCCGAGGCCGTCGATGCCGAGGACCACCACGTGCCGGGCCGCCGGGGCGGCCAGCAGCGAGGCCAGCAGCGGGCGGAACTCGGTGCTCATCGCTCCCCCCGGCCACCCGCGCCGACCGGTCGGGCCAGTCGTCCCACGGCCCCCTCCGCCCAGGCCACCGCGACCGCGAGGACCGAGCTGTCGGAGCAGGGCCGGGCCGCGCTCTGCTGGAACACCCGCACCCCCTCGGCGGGCGCTCCGAGGAAGGTCAGGGCCGGTTCGGCCACGCCGTCGCCGGTCAGCGGGTGGAACCGGTCGTCCAGGTCGAGACCGCCGGGCACGAAGTCCTCCTGCCCGTCGGGCGCCGGGTTGCGCCACTGCCGTACGAGCCCCTCCGCGAGCAGCGACCGGTACAGCGGCAGCACGTCGCGGTGCGGGTCGAAGGGGTGCACACGGCCCTCCACCACGGCGGCGGCCGTGCGCACCGCCCCCGTACGGCCACCGGTGACCCGGAAACCGCCGTCGGGCAGCGGCCCGACCTCGGGGCCGGGGCCGACGGTGAGGTCGAGCAGCCCCGCGTCGAGGAGGGCCATGAGCTTGCGCATGGGCTCCAGGCCGGCCCCGTTGGAGAGCCGGTTGTAGTGGCGCAGGTGCACGCGCAGGAAGCGGCGGTGGGAGGCGGCGGTCAGCCCGCCGTGGTCGACGGCCTCGGCGAACACCGCGCGCAGATCCCGCCAGACCCCGTCACAGGCGGCCTTGAGCGGATTGCGCAGATTGCCCTCCCGGCAGCCGGCCAGGTCCTCGCGCAGGTACGCGGCGACCCGGCGCCCCCAGTCGGCTCCGTCGTCCCCGCCACGGGCGCAGGCGCCGGGCAGCGGATCGTGCACGGCCCGCCAGTCGAATCCGGGCTCGTCCCCCTCGAAGGCCGCGATCAGGGCGTCGGCGGCCTGCTCGCCCCAACCGATGACCCCCTTCAGGAAGTCCCGGTACACGGGAGCGGCGTCGGCCCGCCGGGCATCGGCTGCGGCCGGCCCGTGCAGCGTGCGGTGGTGGACGTACGCCATCTCCAGCAGGACCAGCGGGAACAGGTGCAGGTCGAAGTCGAGCTGGCGGCGGTACCCCGGACGGGGCCGGACCCCGAAGCGCTCGCGCAGCGTCCGCACCGCCCTGGCCGTGAAGTACACGCCCGTGTGCTCCAGCCGGTCCGGATCCGCCGTCTTCTCGTTCAGCGGCCGACCCGACACCGGGACCCCACTGGGGCTGACGGCGATCACACGGGACGGCTCACGGCCCGACGGCACGTACCGCAGCCCGTGCACGGCGGCCGAGGCGTCGGGCTCGAAACGCCCGCCGCGGCCCTCGGTGAGGTGGAGCAGGACGTCGATGGCGGTCAGACCCAACCCGAGCACCACCGCCGGCTCCCCCGGCGGAACCTCCCGCTCGGTCAGCCTCACGGAGAGCGGATAGGGGTACGCCACATGACCGGGAGCCCCCCACAACGCTTCCCCGGGGTCGCCCGGGGACGGGGTGTTGTGGGAGTGCCCGGTGACGAACAGCACCTCGTCGGCCGTCAGTTCCGCACCACCGGGACGGTCGGTGATGAGGAAACGGCGGCCGTCGGGGGCCCTGCGCACGCCCGTGACCTCGCTCTCCCGCACCTCCACGGTCACCTGCGGCAGCGCGGCCAGGCGCCGCGTGTAGCGGGTGAACATCTCGCGCAGGGCGGTCCCGTGCACGTACCGGCGGGGCACGTCGGTCGGCAGCAGGTCGAGGTCGTCGTCCCCGGTCCGGGCCAGCCGCTGCGCACACCATTCGAGGAGGGTGGGCCGCAGCTCACGGGGCAGCAGGGTCACGGGGGGCCGGTGGGACTCGTCGGGGGCGAAGGCGATCTGCCCGGCCACCCGGTTGAGGTAGCCGGTGCGCGCCTGGGCGTCGCTGTGCACCTCACCGGCGCCCGCCCGCCCGCCGCGCTCGTACACGACGATGTGGAGGGGGACGGGCAGCGCGGTGTGCGGCAGCAGCGCCGCCAGATGCGCCACGGCGTAGGTGCACATCGGGCCACCGCCGACGATGGCCAGGCATCGCTGGGTCAAGACGGCCCCGGTCAGCTCTGGCCGGCGGCCGGCGGCTGGGCGCCGCTGAGCATCTTCTGGAAGCGGCGCAGCAGCGGGAACGGCACGGTGCGCTCCACGTGGAAGCCGAGCTGCTCGTTGTAGGTGTACTCGACCGGGTCCTTGAGGCTCAGCTGCGACAGACCGCGGGCCACCTGCTCCAGGTAACCGGGGAACTGCGACTGCATCGCGTAGACCACGCTGTAGTAGAGGTTGCGGCCCAGCGAGAAGCAGGGGTAGCGGGCGTCGTAGTTCTCCAGGGAGAACTTCGGGAAGCAGCCGTCGATGATCCGCTTGGGGCACAGCCACAGCGGCAGGACCAGCGTGGTCTCGCCGATCTGGCGGGCGGGGAACGCGGCGGGCTTGAGGCCGGTGGTCACGCGGTACAGGTTCTCGGTGACGATGTCCTCGAGGTTCACACCCGTGGCGATGTAGGTGGTGCCGATGTCGCGGGCCGCCTTGGAGAGCGCCAGGCGGATCAGCAGGGTGCCCAGGAACTCGAAGTCGTCACCCTGGAACTCGCGCTCGAAACGGTCGATGAGGTCGACGGAGTCGGCCGGGATCCCGAGGAGCTCCTTGACGTCCTCCGCGTCGATGACGGTCAGCTCCAGACCGTACTTCTCGCAGAGCGCCTGGGCGCGCGGGACGCCGGCGTCCCAGTCGGGGATGCCCTTGAGGATGACCGGGTGGACCTTGATGTCGTGGTCCGCGAGTTGGCTCAGGCCGTAGAGCAGGGCGTTGCTGTCGCCACCGCCGCTGACGCCCACCACCAGGTCGGCGCCGGCCGGGACGTGCTCGCGGATCGTGTCGCCGACGCGGTCGGCGATGATCTCCCGGCACTCCTGCGGGCTGAGCTTCTTGAGGAAGGACTCGGCGGTCCCGCTCTCGTTGTCGAGGCGCTGGTAGATGTACTCGGTCGCCTCCTCGCCCGGGTGGTCGCTCTCGATCGTCTTGAAATTGTCGATGAAGAAATTGAACGGATTAACGTTCCGGTTGAAATACAGCAGGATCTCGTCGGCGTCCTCGAATTCACCGAGGGTGCGGTCGAGGGACGGCGAGAGCCGCGGCTGTCCGCCACCGGCCGGCACGACATAAGCCGCGACGGCGGACCACGGAACATTGTGGCGGCCGAGAATGTCGATGAGGCGCTCGTCGTCGCCCCCGGTCAGCGGCTGCCGGCCGTGCGAGGTGACGACAGAAACCACGGGAAGCTTACGGGGTGAAGTTGCGGTCTCCATGACCATTCCTATCCGGCATCAAATGAACGGGGGTGGGTACGACGGTGCGAGCAGCGGGGCGGGCCGCCCCTCAGGGTGTGAATCAACGGCCCGCCCAACCGGCTGGGGTCTTACTGAGCGCCGGTCTCGCAGCTGGCACCGGTGATGACCTCGAGGCCGTGCTTCGAGGCGGGAACGAAGGAACCGTTGGCGCGGAACGCCTCCAGCTCACGGACGCCCATGGCGGCGGTCTCGGTCTGGACGCCCGCCGGGATGAGCTCGACGAGCTCGTTCTTCAGGTTGAAGTTGTCGCTCTGCACCGCGGTGGAAACAGCCTGACGCATGTCGGCCACTCCTTTTCTCGGAAACACTGCGGGAATTTCCCACAGCCCGGACAGTAGGCGGCGCCCGTCCGGGACCTCAAGAAAATGTCTCGGGTGGGGAGTTGACCGCACCCGGCGAATCTGTCTCATGTGATCGAGGCCCCGCCGGACCCGCTGCTAAAATCCCGCGACATTCTTTGGAACCTATTGATGTGGGGGGATCCCATCAGTACGCAAGACTGGTCCGCGCTCACCCGGATCCCGGCGAAACGGGACTTCTACGCGCGCGAGACGTACTTCCGCGAAGGCCTCGACGACATCGGCCGGGCCTTCGGCGACCACCGGCACACCGCGGCGGGACTGCGCACTTCCGCCCTGCTCATGCTCAAGCCGGACGGACTCGCCGCCGGCAAGCTCCGGCCCGTCCTCGACTACCTGGACGCGCAGGGCTTCCGCGTCGTGGCCGCCCGGACCCTGCACTTCACGCGCTACCACTGGCGGGAACTGTGGCGCTACCAGCTCACCTCGGCCACCCTGGACCGGCTCGCCGTCAACGACTGCCTGCTGCTGGCCGGCCCGGCCCTGACCCTGATGCTCGCGGACACCGGCACGCACGAACTGCCCGCGACGGTACGGCTCTCCCAGCTCAAGGGATCCGCGACGCTGGAGGCACAGAAACCGGGCACCCTGCGCAGCCTCCTCGGCCAGCCCAACCGCGTCCTCAGCTACATCCACGTCGCGGACGAGCCCGCCGACCTCGTACGCGAACTCGGCCTGCTCTTCGAGCCCGCCGAGCGGCGGGAACTGATCGACGGGCTCGTCCGCGGCGAACTGTCCCCGGCCCACCGGGACGTGCTCGACGAGGCCCTCGCCCTCTACCCGCCGCCGGGCCGGCGGCTGTCGGCGCAGGACGCCGTGGAGCGCGTCACGCGCGGCGTGCGGGAAACCCCGGGCACCGGCCCGGACGAGGTCCGGGCCCGGGCGGGCCTGCTGGACCGGCTGGCCGCCATGGAACGCGGCGAGCGCGTCGAGTGGCTGCCTTTCCTCCACGACCTGGAAACCCTGGGCATCCGCCCCGACCGCTGGGACCTGGCCGTCCTGGGCACCAGTTTCATCGTGTACGACGAACCCGGACAGCCCAAGGTGCTGGTCAATCCGGATCCCGAGACCTGGAAGGCGGCATCCGCCCGATGACCTCCACCGGCAGCAACCCCTTCGACCGCATGCCGTCCGACACCGGCTGGCACGCCCTGACGGACTCGGCCACCAAGCGCGAACTGCTCTCACAGGACCTGTACTTCCGCGAGTGCTGGGCCGACGTCACCGACGCCTTCGGCCCCGACGCGCACGACGCCCTGGCCCCCCTGGCCCTGCTGAGCTTCAAGTGCGACGGCATCGCGGGCCGGCGGGCGGGCGCGACCCTGGACTTCCTGGCCGGCAACGGCTTCACCGTCCTCGCCACCGCCGGCATCCGCCACAACCGGCACTCCATGCGCGAGCTGTGGCGCTACAACTGGCACGTCTACACGACCGACCGCCTCGAACTGATGACGCTGATGCACGGCGCCGGCGACTCCCTGATGCTGATCGTCCGCGACGACCGCTACGACGGGATCATCCCGGCGGCCGTCCGGCTGGCCGACCTCAAGGGATCCGCGGACCCGGCCAAGCGCGGCCCGGAGCACCTGCGCACGGTCCTCGCCCCGCCGAACCAGATCATCAACTTCGTGCACGTCGCCGACGAGCCGGCCGACATCGTCCGCGAGACGGGCATCTTCCTCGACCGCCCGGGCCGCCTGCGGCTGCTGGAGGACGTCGTCACCGCCCTGAAGAACGACGGGCACGGCGGCCGGGCCGCGGCCGAGGAGCGACTCGCCTCCCTGGAAGCCGCCTGCCCCGCCTCCGACTTCGACCTGGACGCCGCCTTCGACCGGCTCGGGAACGCCAAACTGGCATCCCCCGCCGCCCTGTCCACGCTCCGTACGGCGGCCGCCGGGGGCACCCCGCTCACCTGGGACGAACTCACCGCCCTGGTGGCCCCGCAGACCGGCGGCTGGGACTTCGTACGGGTCGCCACCGCCGTCCTGTCCGCCGACCGGCCGGGCGGCCCCGACCTGCTGCCCCCGAGCTCGGCCGACGCCTGGCGCGCCCGAGCCTGACCTCCCGCCCCGCCGGCCCCCGCCCGCCCCCGCGGGCCGGGGCCGGCGGAATGGGACGCGCGTCACACCCGTACACCCGCCGCAGCCGCGCACCGGAAACGGCACGACGAACAACGGCACACAAAGCGAAACGGCCGCCACCGCTTTCGCGATGACGACCGTTTCGTCGAAGTGGGCGAGGGGGGATTTGAACCCCCACGTCCCGAAGGACACTGGCACCTGAAGCCAGCGCGTCTGCCGTTCCGCCACTCGCCCGAGCAGCGTCCCAGTGGTTCTTCCCTTTCGGGCCGTTCCCCTGGCGACGTCGAAACATTAGCACGTCGGACGGGGTGGATTCACATCGCTTTCCCCGGACCCCCGCACCCCGCCGTGGACAGCCCCTCCCGCACTCCGCTCCCAGTGCGGGACACTGTCCTCGGGCCGCCCCTACGATCCCTTGTGAGGACCAACACTCGTCCGCACAGGACCGATGGGGAACCAGCCGAATCCGCCACGCGTGGATACGATCAGTAAGCAGTACAGGGCGACAACGACGGAGGAGGTGCCCCATGGGAGTCCTGAAGCGGTTCGAGCAGCGACTCGAAGGTCTGGTGAACGGCACCTTCGCCAAGGTCTTCAAGTCCGAGGTCCAGCCCGTGGAGATCGCCGGCGCCCTCCAGCGCGAGTGCGACAACAACGCCACGATCTGGAACCGCGAGCGGACCGTCGTCCCCAACGACTTCATCGTCGAACTGAGCGCCGGCGACTACGACCGCCTGAGCCCCTACTCCGGGCAGCTCGGCGACGAGCTCGCGGGCCTCGTCCGCGACTACGCCAAGCAGCAGCGCTACAGCTTCATGGGCCCCATCAAGGTCCACCTGGAGAAGGCCGACGACCTCGACACCGGCCTGTACCGGGTGCGCAGCCGCACCCTCGCCTCCAGCACCTCCCAGCCGCAGCCCGAGGCCCCCCAGGGCCGACAGGGCGGCTACGGCTACCCCCCGGTCAGCGCCCCGCCGATGCCCGCAGGACCGCCCCCGGGCGCCCCGCGCCGGCCGGCCGGCGGCGGACCGGCCCCCGCACCCGCCACGGGAACCCCGCGGCGCCACTGGATCGAGATCAACGGCACCCGCCACCAGATCTCGCGCCCCACGCTCGTACTCGGCCGAAGCACCGAAGCCGACGTGCGGATCGACGACCCCGGCGTATCCCGCCGGCACTGTGAGATCCGGACCGGAACGCCCTCGACGATCCAGGATCTCGGGTCCACCAACGGCATCGTGGTGGACGGGCAGCACACCACCCGCGCTACGCTCCGCGACGGCTCGCGGATCGTCGTGGGCAGCACCACCATCATTTACCGGCAAGCCGAAGGGTGAAGCGGGGGCAATGTCAGAGCTGACCCTGACGGTCATGCGGTTGGGTTTCCTGGCCGTTCTGTGGCTGTTCGTCATCGTGGCCGTGCAGGTCATCCGCAGCGACCTGTTCGGGACGCGAGTGACCCAGCGCGGCTCCCGCCGCGGCGGGAACACGAGCGCGCCGACACAGTCCGGCGGACGCCAGTCGGCCCCGCCGCAGCAGCGCCAGCGCCGCGGAGCGCCCACCAAGCTCGTCGTCTCCGAGGGCACCCTCACGGGCACCACCGTGGCCCTCGCCGGCCAGACGATCACGCTGGGCCGCGCCCACGACTCCACGATCGTGCTGGACGACGACTACGCGTCCAGCCGCCATGCCAGGATCTATCCCGACCGGGACGGACAGTGGATCGTCGAGGATCTCGGGTCCACCAACGGCACCTATCTCGACCGGACCCGCCTGACCACCCCGACGCCCATTCCGCCGGGCGCACCGATCCGCATCGGCAAGACCGTCATCGAGCTGCGGAAGTAGTACGAGAATGAGCGAGCGGAGCGAGCACGCCGCGGCGATCCGTCCCACCGAGGACACGGACACGCGCGCGCTCCCGACCGGAGGGTGGGCAGTGTGGCTCGAGACCGGTTGTACCCGGAGCCGACCGGCGAGGTGCGCATGAGTCTGTCCCTGCGGTTCGCCGCCGGATCGCACAAAGGCATGATCCGCGAGGGCAACGAGGACTCCGGCTACGCCGGACCCCGTCTCCTCGCGATCGCCGACGGCATGGGCGGCCAGGCCGCCGGCGAGGTCGCCAGCTCCGAGGTGATCTCCACCCTCGTGCAGCTCGACGACGACGTCCCGGGCTCCGACATCCTCACCTCCCTCGGCACCGCCGTGCAGCGTGCCAACGACCAGCTGCGCCTCATGGTCGAGGAGGACCCCCAGCTGGAGGGCATGGGCACCACCCTGACCGCCCTGCTGTGGACCGGCCAGCGCCTCGGCCTCGTCCACGTCGGCGACTCCCGCGCCTACCTGCTGCGCGACGGCGTCCTCACCCAGATCACCCAGGACCACACCTGGGTGCAGCGCCTCGTCGACGAGGGCCGGATCACCGAAGAGGAAGCCACCACCCACCCGCAGCGCTCCCTGCTGATGCGCGCGCTGGGCAGCGGCGACATCGTCGAACCCGACCTCTCCATCCGCGAGGTCCGCGCCGGCGACCGCTACCTGATCTGCTCCGACGGGCTCTCCGGCGTCGTCTCCCACCAGACCCTGGAAGAGACCCTCGCCGACTACCACGGCCCCGGCGCCACCGTGCAGTCCCTCATCCAGCTCGCCCTGCGCGGCGGCGGACCCGACAACATCACCTGCATCGTCGCCGATGTCCTCGACACCGACAGCGGCGACACCCTCGCCGCCCAGGTCAGCGACACCCCCGTCGTCGTCGGCGCGGTCGCCGAGAACCAGCACCAGCTCTTCGACGGCGGCAACGCCATGCAGAGCGCGGCCGGCCGCGCCTCGGGCCTGGGCCGCCAGGTCCCGCCGCCCGCGGGCGCCTTCGGCCCCCCGGGCAGCGGCGAGGCCCCCGGCTACGGCGGCTACCCCGACCAGGGCCGGCCGGCCCCCGGCGGCGCGTACGGCACCTTCGGCGAAGCCGACGGCTACAACGGCAACTCCGGCTACGAGGACACGTACGACAAGCCCCGCAGCAGGCGCCGCGGCGGCAACGGCCGCAAGTGGGCCACCCGCACCCTGATCCTGCTGATCGTCGCCGGCGTCGTCGGCGGCGGCATCTACGCGGGCTGGCGCTGGACCCAGAACCAGTACTACGTCGGCGTCAAGGGCGAGCACGTCGCGCTCTTCCGCGGCATCAGCCAGAAGCTCGGCCCGCTGGAGCTCTCCAAGGTGGAGAGCGACCGCCCCGACATCGAACTGAAGTACCTCCCGCCCTTCAAGCGCAAGCAGGTCGAGGCCAACAGCCTCAGCGAGAAGACCCTCCAGGGCGCCCGCGAGAAGATCGACGAACTCGGCGTCCAGGTCTCCGCCTGCCAGAAGGACGAAAAGCGCCGCAACGCCGAGGCCCAGAACCAGACACCCGGCACCGACACCACGCTGACTCCCCAGGAGCAGCAAGTGGTCGGCCTGTGCGGCAAGCAGTAGACACCCGCGGGCACAGGGGGCCTGCCACACCATGAGCGTTGTCACCAACACGACCACCATCGGAGCCATCGAGCTGCCGAGCCGGCGGAACACCGAGCTCCTGCTGCTCGGCTTCGCCGTGGTCATCTCGATGTTCGCCTACGCCAACGCGGGCCTCGCGATCAGCGGCGAGTTCCCCCCCGGGATGCTGCTCTACGGCCTCGGTCTCGGCGCCCTGGCCGGGATCGCGCACCTCGTCGTACGCCGCTACGCCAAGTACGCCGACCCGCTGCTGCTGCCCGTGGCCACCCTCCTCAACGGGATGGGCCTCGTACTGATCTGGCGCCTGGACCAGTCCAAGCGGCTGCAGAACTCCAAGAACTTCGTCGAGGCCGCACCCCGCCAGCTGTTGTACACGGCGCTCGCCATCGCCCTGTTCGCCGGCGTCCTGCTGGTCCTCAAGGACCACCGCGTGCTCCAGCGCTTCACCTACATCTCCATGGTGGTCGCCCTGGTCCTGCTGATCCTGCCCGTCATCCCGGGCCTGGGCGCCGACGTCTTCGGTGCCAAGATCTGGATCAGCGTCGGCGGCTTCTCCATCCAGCCCGGAGAGTTCGCGAAGATCGTCATCGCCGTCTTCTTCGCCGGCTACCTCATGGTCAAGCGCGACGCCCTGGCCCTGGCCAGCCGCCGCTTCATGGGCCTCTACCTGCCGCGCGGCCGCGACCTCGGCCCCATCCTGATGATCTGGGCGATGAGCCTGCTCGTCCTCGTCTTCGAGAACGACCTCGGCACCTCGCTCCTCTTCTTCGGCATGTTCGTGATCATGCTGTACGTGGCCACCGAGCGCACCAGCTGGATCGTCATCGGCCTGCTCATGAGCGTCGGCGGCGCCGCCGTCGTCGGATCCACCGCCAGCCACGTCAAGGTCCGCGTCACCGCCTGGCTCGACCCCTTCGACTGCTACTACACGTCCGGCGCCTGCCAGCAGGTCGGCCAGTCGATCATGAGCTTCGGCTCCGGCGGAGTCCTCGGCACCGGATGGGGCCAGGGCAACTCCGACCTCATCGGCTTCGCGGCCAACTCCGACTTCATCTTCTCCACCGTCGGCGAAGAACTCGGCCTGACCGGCGTGATGGCCTTCCTCCTGCTCTACGGGCTCATCATCGAGCGCGGCGTCCGCACCGCCCTCGCCGCCCGCGACCCCTTCGGCAAGCTCTTCGCCATCGGCCTCTCCGGCGCCTTCACGCTCCAGATCTTCGTCGTCGCCGGCGGAGTCATGGGCCTCATCCCCCTCACCGGCATGACCATGCCCTTCCTCGCTTACGGCGGTTCCTCCGTCCTCGCGAACTGGATGCTCGTCGGCATCCTCATCCGGATCAGCGACACCGCACGCCGCCCCGCCCCGGCCCCCGCCCCGTCCCCCGACTCCGAGATGACCCAGGTGGTCCGCCCGTCATGAACAAGCCCCTGCGCCGCATCTCGCTCTTCTGCGGGCTGCTCGTCCTCGCCCTGCTGATCCGGACCAACTGGCTCCAGTACGTCCAGGCCGAGGAACTCAGCACGCGCAAGGAGAACCGCCGGGTCCAGATCGCCCAGTACGCCACCGAACGCGGCAACATCATCGTCGGCGGCCAGCCCATCACCGGCTCCGCGGTCACCGACGGCAGCGACTACAAGTTCAAGCGGACCTACGTCGACGGCCCCCTGTGGGCACCCGTCACCGGCTACGCCTCCCAGGCGTTCGGCTCCAACCAGCTGGAGTCCCTCGAAGACGGCATCCTGACCGGCAACGACGACCGGCTCTTCTTCGACCGCACCATCGGCATGTTCACCGGCGAGAAGAAGGCCGGCGGCAACGTCGTCACCACGCTCAACCCCGCCGCCCAGAAGGCCGCCTACGACAAGCTCGGCAACAAGAAGGGCGCCGTAGCCGCCATCGACCCGCGCACCGGCGCCGTCCTCGCCCTCGTCTCCACCCCCTCGTACGACCCCTCCCGCTTCGCCGGCAACTCCAAGGCCGACGGACAGGCCTGGAACGAGCTGAAGGACAGCGAGGACAAGAACCTCGTCAACCGCGCCCTGCGCGAGACCTACCCGCCCGGCTCCACCTTCAAGGTCGTCACCGCCGCCGCGGCGCTGGAGAACGGCGTCGTCTCGGACATCAACGCGCCGACGGACACCGCCGACCCGTACATCCTGCCGGGCACCAAGACCGAGATGGTCAACCACGCCCCCAACTGCGGGAAGGCCAGCCTCAACGACGCGCTGCGCGTCTCCTGCAACTCCGTCTTCGCCAACATGGGCGACAAGGTGGGGCGGGACAACATGGTGAAGGCGGCCGAGAAGTTCGGCTTCAACAACAGCAAGATCGACATCCCGGTCCGCGCCTTCGCGAGCGTCTACGACAAGACCATGGGCAAGGACGGGAACGCCCTGAGCTCCATCGGCCAGTTCAACACCGCCGCCACCCCGCTCCAGATGGCCATGGTCGCCTCCGCCATCGCCAACGACGGCAAGCTGATGAAGCCCTACATGGTCGACCAGCTCACCGCGCCCAACCTCGACATCATCGAGAAGCACGAGCCGCAGGAGATGAGCCGGCCCGTCTCCCCGGAGAACGCCAAGAAGCTCCAGCAGATGATGGTCAACGTCGTCGAGAACGGCACCGGCACCACCGCCAAGATCAAGAACACGGTCGTCGGCGGCAAGACCGGCACCGCGCAGCACGGCGAGGGCAACAAGAAGCGCCCGTACGCCTGGTTCATCTCGTACGCCGAGAACCCCGACGGCAGCTCGCCGGTCGCCGTCGCCGTCGTCATCGAGGACAGCGCCGCGGACCGCGAGGACATCAGCGGTGCCGGCCTCGCCGCCCCGGTGGCGAAGGTCGTCATGGAAGCCGTGCTCAACAGCGGCAAGGGGTGACGGGCGGGACCGGGCACCACAGGAGAGTCGCGAGGGGCACCGCGGATGTGATTCGGATCACCATCCCTGCCCGGATCCGAGCGTACGGTACCGGTCCAGTATCAGCCTGTGGCCGCGAACCGATCACAGACGATCGGCCGGTAGCCTTTGCGCGAACAGCACACCGCCGGACCACACACAGGTGCGGTCGGGACTGACGGAGAGGGCTGCACGTTATGGAAGAGCCGCGTCGCCTCGGCGGCCGGTACGAGCTGAGCCACGTGCTCGGCCGCGGTGGCATGGCCGAGGTCTACCTCGCCCACGACACCCGGCTCGGTCGTACCGTCGCCGTCAAGACCCTGCGCGCCGACCTCGCACGCGACCCGTCCTTCCAGGCCCGGTTCCGCCGCGAGGCCCAGTCGGCCGCGTCGCTGAACCACCCGGCGATCGTCGCCGTCTACGACACCGGCGAAGACTACGTCGACAACATCTCCATCCCGTACATCGTGATGGAGTACGTCGACGGCTCCACGCTGCGCGAACTCCTGCACTCCGGCCGCAAACTGCTGCCCGAGCGCACCCTGGAGATGTGCATCGGCATCCTCCAGGCCCTCGAGTACTCGCACCGCGCCGGCATCGTCCACCGCGACATCAAGCCCGCCAACGTCATGCTGACCCGCACCGGCCAGGTCAAGGTCATGGACTTCGGCATCGCCCGCGCCATGGGCGACTCCGGGATGACCATGACACAGACCGCGGCCGTCATCGGCACCGCCCAGTACCTCTCCCCCGAGCAGGCCAAGGGCGAACAGGTCGACGCGCGCTCCGACCTCTACTCCGCCGGCTGCCTGCTCTACGAGCTCCTGTGCGTGCGGCCCCCGTTCGTCGGCGACTCCCCCGTGGCCGTCGCCTACCAGCACGTACGGGAAGAACCGCAGCCCCCGTCGAACTTCGACCCCGAGATCACGCCCGAGATGGACGCCATCGTCCTCAAGGCACTGGTCAAGGACCCCGACTACCGCTACCAGTCCGCCGACGAGATGCGCGCCGACATCGAGGCCTGCCTCGACGGCCAGCCCGTGGCCGCCGCAGCCGCCATGGGCGCCGCCGGCTACGGCTACCCGCACGACCAGGGCCACGGCTACGGCCAGCAGGGCTACGACCAGCCCACCACCGCCCTGCGCACCGCCGACGCCGGCCAGACCTCCATGCTCCCGCCGATGAACGCGAACGACGGCGGCTACGGCTACCCCGACCAGGGCGGCCACGGCGGCTACGACCAGGGCCCGCACCGCCGCCAGAGCCAGAAGAAGAGCAAGGCCTCCACGATCCTCCTGGTCGCGGCCGGCCTCCTCGTCCTCATCGGCGCGGTCCTCATCGGCCGCGCCCTCCTGGGCGACGGCGCCGACAACCGGCCGGCCGTGCCCAAGCTCATCGGGCAGACCCTGGAACAGGCTCAGAAGAGCGGCGAGAACGTCGGCATCAAGGTGGTCAAGGGAGCCGACGCAACCTGCGACGACCAGCCCAAGGGCAACGTCTGCAAGCAGGACAAGGCCCCCGACACCAAGGTCGAAAAGGGCTCCACGGTCACGGTGACGGTCTCCTCGGGCGCGCCCAAGGTGTCGGTCCCCAGCGTGACCAACCTGACGTACGAGGCCGCGGAGAAGGCGCTCAAGGACCAGGGCCTCCAGGTCGACCGCAAGGCCCAGGAATCCGACCGCCCCGCCGGCACGGTCCTCGACCAGAACCCGAAGGCGGGCAGCGAGGCGGAGAAGAACTCCGTCGTCATGCTGACCGTCGCCAAGGAGGTCTCCAAGGCCACCGTCCCGGACCTCATGGGCAAGACCAAGGAGGAGGCGGTCGCGCTCCTCACGGCCGCCAATCTGAAGCTCGGCAGCACGACGGAGACCGAATCCCCCGGGGCCGCACCGAAGACGATCATCCAGCAGCAGTACGCGGCGGGTGAGCAGCTGCAGGTCGGCAAGACGGTCAACGTGACCATCGCCAAGGCCACCCAGGCCACGGTGGTCCCGGCGCCGAACAACCGGACGCTGGACCAGTACAAGGACGAGCTCCGCCGGGCCAACCTGAAGCTGGGCAACATCACCGGCCCGACGGACGACAAAGCGATCGTGATGACCACCAACCCGCCGGCGGGCAGCCCCGTCACCACGGGCTCGAACGTCGACGTGGTCACCATGGCCGGCCAGCAGGACGGCGGCGGCTTCTTCGGAGGCCTGGGCAACCGCCGCTAGCCACCCGGCACCCGCCCCCGCTCACCAAGGTCCGGCCCCTCTCCGAGGAGAGGGGCCGGACCTTTTTCCGTACGTGTCTTCATATGTGCGAATTCGTTAGCCCGGATGGGGTGGGGTATGGGGCTCCGCCAGGGAGGACCGGGAACATGATCGACGAAACCGTGCTGCTGGAATCCAGGACCATGCGCACGAGCGTTCTGGGGCGTACGGAAGTGCTGGACAAGGCGAAGACCCTGTCGCTGCTGCCGGACGGACTGCACGTGACGACGGCGATGGTGGCGGCGTATTACGAGGTCAGCATCCACGTCATGGACGCCCTGGTATTCGATCACCGGGACGAACTCACCGTGAACGGCTACCGAGTTTTGACAGGTGCAGAACTGACTTACTTTAAGCAAGTCAGTGGGCTCAACACCCGCGCCGCAGCCCTCGCCCTGTACTCCCGACGGACCGTCCTGAACGTCGGCATGCTGCTCCGCGACAGCAAAGTCGCACGTCAGGTGCGTACGTACCTCCTCGACGCAGAATACGAGGTCCGCACTCGCCCTGTGGATAACCTTATCCACAGCCCCAGTTGGGAAGAGCTCGACGAGCGCATCGACAACAGGATCACCGACGTACTCGGCAAGACCGTCGTGCCGATGCTGAACGTCCTCATCGAGACCTCCGGCGAACAGCGCCGCGAGCTGATCTCCCTCCGGGAGGACGTCCAGCAGATCCAGCTGAAGCTCGTCGAGCACGACCTCGCGATCAGCAGGCTCCAGCGCGGCCAGGACGTACGCGCCCTCACCGGGGTCATCGGGACCATCGACGCCATGAACTGGCGGGAGTTCGAGGAGCACGTCGCGGGCCTGCTGCGGCGCGACGGCTGCACCGACATCGAGCGGCACGGCGGGCACGGCGGCGACCGTGGGGTCGACATCTCCGCCCGCACCGCCGATGGCCGGACGGTCGCCGTGCAGTGCAAGAACTTCGCGCCCTTCCGGCACGTGCTCAGCGGCGAGATGCAGAAGTTCCTCGGCGCCTCCAAGGTCATCCACCAGGCCGACGTGGCCCTCTACGTGGCCACGTGCGCCTTCACCCGGGAATCCCTGGCCCTCGCCGCCCAGGGAGGGGTCACGGCCGTCCACAGGGGCCTTCTGGAGGCCTGGAGCGCGGGGGTCCAGCTTCAGGTGCTGCGCTAGTGAGTGAGTTGCTCGAAGCAACTCACTCACCCGGACTTATCCACAGCCTCCGTGTAACTGAGCTCCTTCAAGGCGCTCAGTTACACAACGTAGCCACGGTCACCTCAACTCCGCCGGCGGCGTCCTCTTCCCGTCCACCTTCTCCGTCCGCACCAGTTCCCCCCACACCACGTACCGGTACTTCGACGTGTACACCGGCGTGCACGTCGTCAGCGTGATGTAGCGCCCCGGGGCCGTCCTGCCGGACTCCTTCGGGACCGGGTTGATCACGTCCGTGTTGTACTTCGACGTCTGCCGCAGCTCCGCGAAGACCTTGTACACGTACCAGGTGTCCCGCGTCTCGAAGACGATCGCGTCGCCGTTCTTCACCTTGTCGATGTTGTGGAACTTCGCACCGTGTCCGTCCCGGTGCGCGGCGAGCGTGAAGTTGCCCTTCGTCTCCCACGGCAGCGCCGATTTCACCGGCTGCGTGTAGTAGCCCGCGACGCCGTCGTCGAGGACGTCCGGGTCGGTGCCCTTCTTGACCAGCACCTCGCCGTTCTTCATCGCCGGGACGTGCAGGAAGCCCACCCCGCCCTCGACGTCCAGCGCGCCCGGCTCCACGGGAGCGCCCGCGGCCGGGGCCGGGGCCTGCCACTGCTCGCGGATCGCGTCACCCCGCTCCGACGCCTGCCGGTCCGCGAGGACGTTCGTCCACCACAGCGAGTACGCCACGAACAGGCCCAGCACCAGGCCCACCGTGATCATGACCTCGCCGAGCAGGCTCAGGAACCCGGCGATCAGGCCGCGGTTCCCGGCGGGCGGGGGCGGGGCCGCAGCGCGGCGGTGGGCACGTGACACTGCTGGTTCGTCCTTAGGGCGGCTGAGCGATCTGCGGGGGCTTGCGGGGCTGCGGCTGTGGCTGTGGCTGCTGCGGGCTAGTCGGCCAGCGCGGGCGGCGGACCCTGGCTGCGGGGGCGTTCGTCCGTCATCCTGCCCCATACGACCATGCGGTAGGTGCTGGTGAACTCGGGCGTGCAGGTCGTCAGGGTGATGTAGCGCCCCGGCCCGGTGAACCCCGAGCCCTCCGGCACCGGTTTGATCACCGCCACGTTCGTCGGCGGGGTCTGCGCCAGCGACGAGGTCATCTCGTACGTGTAGTAGGCGTCCCGGGTCTCGACCACCACGGGATCCCCCGGCACCAGCCTGTTGATGTAGCGGAACGGCTCGCCGTGGGTGTTGCGGTGGCCCGCCAGCGCGAAGTTGCCCGTCTTGTCGGCCGGCATCGCCGTCTTCAGCGCGCCCTCGGCGTAGTGCCCGACCATCCCCTTGTCGAGGACCTTCGGCTTGCCGACGCCCTCCGCGACCGGCACCCTCAGGTCCAGCTTCGGGATGTACAGGATCGCGAACCCCTGGCCCGGCTCGAAGGCCGTAACGGGCGGCGGCGCGGCCCCCGCGGTCGTGCCGCCCCCGCTGCCCGCGCCCGGGTCCTTGCGCCAGGTCTGCTGGAGCGAGCCCGCGGCACCGTCCGCCGTCCGCTGCGCCAGGAGGTTCGTGTACCAGAGCTGGTAGGCGACGAACAGCAGCATCACCAGACCGAGCGTGATGAACAGCTCCCCGCCCAGCCGGCTCAGGACGATCACCGGGCCGCCCGACGCCGGCCGCCTGCGCCGCCGCCCGCCCCGCCTCCTGCTCTGCCTGGCGGAGCGCTTGGCGGCCTCCTGCGCCGCCCTGCGTCGCGCGGCCCGCCCCTCCGTGGGCGCGGACGGCGCGACCGCGGTCACGCGACGGCCTTGCCCACCACCGGGGCGAGCCCCACCGAGCGCTCCACCGCGCCCGCGTCACCGCAGCGCACCAGCCAGTTCGCCAGCATCCGGTGGCCCCACTCCGTCAGCACCGACTCGGGGTGGAACTGCACGCCCTCGACGTCGTGCTCGCGGTGGCGCAGGCCCATGATGATCCCGTCCTCCGTCCGCGCCGTGACCTCCAGGGAGTCCGGCAGGGTCGGCGGCTCGGCGGCCAGCGAGTGGTAGCGGGTCGCGGTGAAGGGCGAGGGCAGCCCGGCGAAGACGCCCAGGCCCTCGTGGACCACCGGGGAGGTCTTGCCGTGCAGCAGCTCCGGCGCCCGGCCCACGACACCGCCGTAGGCGACCGCCATCGACTGCATGCCGAGGCACACGCCGAAGACGGGGACGCCCGTGTCCGCGCAGTGGCGGACCATGTCGACGCAGACGCCCGCCTCCTCCGGCGTACCGGGACCCGGCGAGAGCAGCACCCCGTCGAAACCGTCCTGCGCGTGCGAGAGCTCGACCTCGTCGTTGCGCAGCACCTCGCATTCGGCCCCGAGCTGGTAGAGGTACTGGACCAGGTTGAAGACAAAGCTGTCGTAGTTGTCCACGACCAGAATGCGCGCGCTCAAGGAGTGACTCCCGATCCCTCGTCCACCGTCACGTCATTGAACGGAAGGAGCGGCTCGGCCCAGGGGAAGACGTACTGGAAGAGCACGAAGACCACCGCGAGGACCAGCACGAGCGAGATCAGCGCGCGTACCCACGCGTTTCCCGGCAGATGGCGCCAGATCCAGCCGTACATGCCGCCTGTTTCCTTTTCGTCCACGTATGTTCGACGCACCGCGAAGGGCGGTACGCGAACAGACTAAAGGCAGCGGCCCGGCCGGGTGGGTCAGCCGGTCAAACCCTCCGGCTTCCCCTCTCCGGCGGGGCGCGTTCCGGTCAGTTCCGCCCAGACGACGAGGCGGTGGCTGTGGCCCCATTCCGGGTCGCAGGTGGTGAGGGTCAGATAGCGGCCCGGTGTGGTGAACGGTGATTTCCCCGGGACCGGGTCGACCACGGCGACATCGGTCGGCAGGGTGCGCAGGGGGCCGCCGCGCACGGTGTACGTGTACCAGGCGGAGGCGTCCTTGAGGATCACCTCGTCGCCCGGGCGCAGCTCGGGGAAGTCCTTGAAGGGGTCGCCGTAGGTGCGGCGGTGGCCGGCCACGGAGAAGTTCCCGGTGGCGCCGAGGCGGGCGGTGCCGGAGTAGTGGCCGAGGCCCTTCTTCAGCACGTCCGGGTCGGTGCCCTCCAGGACGGGCTTGTTCCAGTCGCGGCCGAAGCGGGGGATGTACATCTCGGCGAAGGCCTTGCCCGCCGGGTAGCCGGGCGGCTCGGCGGCGACGGGCGGTGCCGACTGCCGCGGGGTCGCGGACGGGGCGGGCACGGGAGCGGCCGACGGGGCGGGCTGCGGGGCGGCCGCCGGGGCCGCCGCCCAGCGGTCGCGCAGGGCGGACATCTCCCCGTCCATGGCCCGGTCGGCCTTGACCCCGGTCCAGAGCAGCACGTAGGCCACGAACAGCACGATCAGGGTGCCCGCGGTCAGGCACACCTCGCTGAACGTCCGTACCGCCAGGCGCAGTACGACGTCAGGGCTGACTCGTCTCGGAGGAGGGGCCGACCGGCTTCGCATAGTGGAGGTCCACTGTGCCGGAGTAACCCGGAAGTGTCAGCGCCTTGTGCTCGTCCACTTTCCAGCCGAGCCCGTACGCGTTCACGTACAGCTGGTAGTTCTGCAGGGCCGGCGAGGCCGCCAGGGCCTTGCGCAACGCGCCCGGGTCGCCGACCGCCGACACCTTGTAGGGAGGGGAGTAGACCCGGCCCTGGAGGATCAGGGTGTTGCCCACGCAGCGCACCGCGCTGGTGGAGATCAGCCGCTGGTCCATGACCTGGATGCCCTGGGCGCCGCCCTGCCACAGGGCGTTCACCACGGCCTGGAGGTCCTGCTGGTGGATCACCAGGTCGTTGGGCTGCGGCTCGGGCACGTTGGGGATGCGGGCGGTGGCGTTCGGCGGGGCGTCGTTGAGGGTGACCGTCAGGCCCTTGCCGGACAGCTCCTCGGTGCCGGAGGCCGCGCGCAGGGCGGTGAGCTTGGCGTCCTCCGCCTTGGTGCTGCCGTCGTCACGGTCGGCGAGGGCGTCCACCCGGTTGCGGACGGGTTCGAGGCTCTGCTCCAGTTCGGCGTTGTCCTGGCTGCGCTCGTGGATCAGGTCGGACAGCTTCAGCATCGAGGCGTCGGTCCGGATGTTCGTACCCTTGGAGGTGTTGAAACTGGTCACGAAGAGCAGGCCGGCCAGGGCGAAGACGGCGGCCGTCAGCAGCCGGACCGCTCCGGCCCGGCGCCGGGGACCCGCGGAGGAGTCGTCGGAATTGCTCAACGTACCCTTCTCCTTCAACGCCACAGGTCCACTACGCTAACGGACGCCCGGGGCAGGCAAGGTCCCCAGCCCATCGACAGGAGAGCCCCTCGTGCCGAAGTCACGTATCCGCAAGAAGGACGACTACACCCCGCCGCCGACCCGGCAGCCGCAGAGCATCCGGCTGACGAACCGCAGCTGGGTCGCTCCGGTCATGCTGGCGCTCTTCCTCATCGGACTCGCGTGGATCGTCGTCTTCTACGTGACCGAGACCCGGCTGCCCATCGAATCGCTGGGCAATTGGAACATTGTAGTCGGATTCGGATTTATCGCGGCGGGATTCGGCGTCTCCACGCAGTGGAAGTAGCACCGATCCGTCTCCGACGGAAGCTCTCCCCATGAGTTATCCACAGCGTCATCCACACCTGAGGAAAAGACAGAAGATCTGTGGATAACTCTGTGGAGGGTTGACGCCGGTGTGATCAGGTGAGTTCTGCCGTACGGAGCAGGATCACCGCCGCCGCCAGCACGAATACCAACGCGCAGGTGCCCCATTGGACCAGTGCGCGATTCCTGCCGGCGGCGGGCCACAGCATGGCCAGACCCAGCACCGCTCCTGTGATCAGGCCACCCACATGGGCCTGCCAGGAGATGGAGAGGGCCCCGCCGAACGGCACGAAGGTCAGTACCAGCATCAGCACGACCATCACGATCACCGGCCGCATCTCGTAGCGCAGCCGGCGCGCCAGGACGACGGTCGCGCCGAGCAGGCCGAAGACGGCGCCGGACGCGCCGAGGGTCGGGGTGTTCGACGGGGTCAGCAGGTAGACGAGCGCGCTGCCGCCCAGGCCCGAGAGCAGGTAGACGGCGAGATAGCGGGCCCGGCCCAGCGCCGCCTCCAGCGGGCCGCCGATGAACCACAGCCCGATCATGTTCCCGACCAGGTGCCACCACTCGACGTGCAGGAACACCGAGGTCAGCAGCCGGTGGTACTGGCCGGTGGAGATCCCCTCGACGGGGGCGCCGGGGAACTCGCGGTACCGGCCGAGCAGCTCCAGCTGGATGACGACGGCCGGGGCGATCAGCGCCACGAAGAACACCGCGACGTTGATCCCGATCAGGATCTTGGTGACCAGCTGGGGGTCGGCGGCGACCACCCCGCCCGCGAGGTTGCGCGGCGCGTTCGCGGCGGGGCGGTGCCCGGTGCCGGAGCCCTCACGGACGCATTCGGGGCACTGGAAGCCGACCGAGGCGCTGATCATGCACTCGGGGCAGATGGGACGCTCGCAGCGGGTGCAGCTGATCCCCGTGTCGCGGTCCGGGTGGCGGTAGCAGCGCGGCAGACGGTCGGTGTCCATCGGTTCCCCCGGGTCGGTGGGTCAGCGCTTCTCGATGACGACGGACTTGATGACCACGTCCTCCACCGGCCGCTCGGTGCGCGGGTTGGTGGCGCTGGACGCGATGGCGTGCACGACCTGCCGGCTCGCCGGGTCGGTGACCTCGCCGAAGATGGTGTGCTTGCGGGTGAGCCAGGCGGTGGGCGCGACGGTGATGAAGAACTGCGAGCCGTTGGTGCCCGGCCCGGCGTTGGCCATGGCGAGCAGGTAGGGCTTGGTGAAGGCCAGGTCGGGGTGGAACTCGTCGGCGAACTGGTAGCCGGGGCCGCCGGTGCCGTTCCCCAGCGGGTCGCCGCCCTGGATCATGAAGCCGCTGATGACGCGGTGGAAGACGGTGCCGTCGTAGAGCGGGTCCGTGGTCTTCTGGCCGTCCGTGGGACGGGTCCACTCCCGCTCGCCGGTGGCGAGTTCCACGAAGTTGCGGACGGTCTTCGGGGCGAAATTCGGCAGCAGCTCGATCTCGATGTCGCCTTGGCTGGTCTTCAGGGTGGCGTAGAGCTTCTCGGCCACGGATCTGCCTTCCATAGTCATCACTGTCGGTCCAGATGGTCGCACGGAGGGCTGTACGGCACAGAAATCCTCCACCCGTATGCCCTGTCGCGCATGCCGGGAGGCCTTATGCCAGGCATGATCCGGTAAAGGGTGGAAAGGTGAGCTGTGTCCACCGCCGAGGAGGAGGTTCCAGTGACCCGCAAGGACATGCACCTGGCCGCCGAGCACGCCAGGGAAGCCGTGAAGTACGCGGCGGAAGCAGTGGCGCCGTATGCCGGATCCGCCAGGGACGCGGCGGTGCAGTACGCGCACGACGCGAACGATCTCCTGGCACCGAAGGTGTCGCACGCCGCCCACGGCGCCGCGCGGCAGGCGCGGTCGACGTACGAGTGCCACGTGCAGCCCCGGCTGCGGGCCGCCCGCACGCACGTGCCGCCGAACGTGGACCGGGCGGCGACGAAGGCGGTGGAGCAGACGCGGCTGGCGGCGCGGCAGGCCGCCGAATACACGCAGCCGCGCATCGAGAGCGCGATCGCGGCGGCCACCCCGATGGCCGAGGAGGCGGCTTCGCGTTCCGTGGCGACCTGGGCGGCGATGCGCGGCCAGGTGTCGGCCAAGGAGGTGCAGAAGCTGGTGCGGCGCCATGAGCGGCGGGCGTGTGCGGGCAAGTGGGTCAAGGGCTTCGTGATCGCCGGTGTGGTCGCGGTCGGCGCGTACGCGGCGTGGAGGTGGTGGGACCAGCAGGCGAACCCGGACTGGCTCGTCGAACCGCCGGCGGCGACGGAGCTGTCGGCGAGCGACGCGGAGCCGGCGAGCTTCGACGACGAGCTGGCGGAGAAGCAGCGCGAGGCGGGGTCGTCCTTCGACGACAGGGAGATCTGACGAGCAGGTCTCACGGGCGAGGGGCCCGGATCCCCATGGATCCGGGCCCCTCGCCCGTGCACGCGGCGACCGGCCGTCAGCCGGGGAGGTTGAGGACCTGGCCCGGGCGGATGAGATCGGGGTTGGCGCCGATGACGCCCCGGTTCATGGCGTAGAGCTCGCGCCAGCGGGCCTCGTTGCCCAGCTCGCGGCGGGCGATCTCGGGGAGCGAGTCGCCGGTCTTGACGGTGTACATGCGCTTCTTGGCCGCGGGCATCGGCTTGGCCGCCGGCGCCGCGGGGACGGCCTTGTGCGCGGCGGACATCGGGGTCGGGGTGTGCGGGGCCCCCGGTACGGCGCCGGCGGTGGTGGGGTGCTGCGGCATGGGAGCGGGCTTGGGGGCGACGGGCACGGCCTTGTGCGCGGCCGACCCCGGGGTCGGGGCCGCGGGCTTGGGGGGCGCGGGCTTGGGAGGAGCGGGCTTGGGGGGCGCGGCGGCGGCCATGCGCTCGGCAGCGGCCCGGGTGGCCGAGGCCGCGTCGGCCGCCTGGCTCACCGTCCGCTGCTCGCCCTGCTCCTTCGCCTTGTCGGCGGCCTCGTCGTGCTTCTTCTTGTCGGACTTCAGGAAGTCGAAGAGTCCCATTTCTGTACGCCTCCGGCGTGGGTGTTGCCCCCCTCGGCTCGGTGCCTTCCCCCACTGTCCGTCACGGGGCGGCGGGCGGCCGTGTGACTGGGCCGTTCGGGGGACCTGTGTCACTGGCGGGCGCGGCGGGCCGGGCGGGGGCTCTCGGAGGGGGTGGCGAGGTCTCCCTCGACGAGCAGGCCGAGGACGCGCAGGAGGGTGGTGCGGTCGGATTCGGCGAGGCCGGCGAGGGCGTCGGCATGGACCCGGTCCACGATGCGCCGGCTCTGGACCGCGACGGCCGCGCCCTTCTCGGTGACGGCGATGATGCGGGCCCGCCGGTCCTTGGCGGAGGGGCGGCGTTCGGCAAGTCCGGCCTTCTCCAGCGCGTCCACGGTGACGACCATCGTCGTCTTGTCCATGTCGCCGATCTCGGCGAGCTGGATCTGGGTGCGCTCCTCCTCCAGGGCGTGGACGAGGACGCAGTGCATGCGCGCGGTCAGACCGATCTCGTCGAGGGCGGCCGCCATCCGGGTGCGCAGAACGTGGCCGGCGTGGTCCAGGAGGAAGGAGAGGTCCGGCTCGGTCCGGGTGGGTGCCATGGCAGTCATGCATCCACTGTAGCGATTCGATCCGAAGAAAATAGTCTGCAACAAAACTATCTGGTACGGTCACACCAGCTGCCGCGCCCGCAACCGCGGCCACTGCCACCCGATGACTGGAGAGTCCGATGCCTGCCGCGCTCACCTCCGACCCCCATGCCGCACCCACCACGTCCCCGGCCGGCCCGCACGGGCTGCGCTCCCGCTGGACCGCCCTGGCCGTGCTCTCGACGGCCATGCTCATGACCGTCCTCGACGGCAGCATCGTCACCGTGGCCATGCCCGCCATCCAGAACGACCTGGGCTTCTCCCCCGCGGGCCTCAGCTGGGTCGTGAACGCCTACCTGATCGCCTTCGGAAGCCTGCTGCTGCTCGCCGGACGGCTCGGGGACCTGATCGGCCGCAAGCAGCTGTTCCTGGCCGGGACCGCCGTCTTCACCGGTGCCTCGGTGCTCGCCGGTTTCGCCGGCTCCTCCGCCGTGCTGATAGCCGCCCGCTTCCTCCAGGGGGTCGGCAGTGCGATGGCTTCCGCCGTCAGCCTCGGCATCCTGATCACCCTGTTCACCGAAGCCCGGGAGCGGGCCAGGGCGATCGCCGTGTTCTCCTTCACCGGCGCGGCCGGCGCCTCGCTGGGCCAGGTGCTCGGCGGGGTGCTGACCGAGGCCCTCGACTGGCACTGGATCTTCTTCATCAACCTGCCCATAGGGCTGGCCGCCCTGCTGCTGGCGCTGCCGGCCCTGCCCGCCGGCCGGGGCTCCGGTCTGGGTGCGGGTGCCGACGTACTGGGCGCGCTCCTGATCACCGGTGGACTGATGCTCGGCATCTACACCGTGGTGAAGGTGGAGCAGTACGGCTGGACCTCTGCGCACACCCTCGGTCTCGGGGCGCTCTCCCTGGCCCTGCTGGCCGGCTTCACGCTGCGCCAGGCCAAGGCCCGCACCCCGCTGGTGCCACTGCGGATCTTCCGTTCCCGCACGGTGACGGGCGCGAACCTGGTGCAGATGTTGCTGGTGGCCGCCCTGTTCTCCTTCCAGATCCTGGTCGCCCTCTACCTCCAGAAGGTGCGGGGCTACGGGGCCGCCGCCACCGGTTTGGCGATGCTTCCCGCCGCCCTGGTGATCGGCGCGGTCTCCCTCGGTGTCTCCGCCCGGCTGAACGCCCGGTTCGGCGAGCGCAACGTGCTGCTGGCCGGCCTGGGCCTGCTCGTCGCGGCCCTGGGACTGCTGACCCGGCTGCCGGTGCACGCCGACTACGCCACCGACCTGCTGCCGGTGATGCTGCTGGCCTCCGGCATCGGCCTGGCGCTGCCGGCCCTCACCACACTGGGCATGTCCGGCGCGGACGAGCGCGACGCCGGTCTCGCCTCGGGGCTGTTCAACACCACCCAGCAGATCGGGATGGCGCTGGGCGTGGCCGTCCTGTCCACGCTGGCGGCCTCCCGTACCGAGTCCCTGGCCGGGAGCGGAAGTTCAGCGGCCGAGGCCCTCACCGGCGGCTACCACCTGGCGTTCGGCATCGGCGCCGCACTGCTCCTGGCCGGGATAGTCCTGGCCGCGACCCTCCTCAGGTCGGGCGGCACCTCCCGGAGCTAGCCCGGAGACGGCGGGGGTGACCGGAGGACGTTTCACGTGAAACATCGGCCGGGGTTATCGTCCGGAGCATGCCCGAGCTCCTCACCCCCACCGCCCGTCTGCACTCCTCCTGGCTCGACGCTCAGGAGGAATGGGGCCCGGACGCCCACATGGACGGGGCCGGACTCGGCTCCGACGACGACGTGGAGAGCGCCGAGGGGTTCGCGGCCTGGGTGGAGAAACTGCGCGGCCAGTCCGACCGCACGGCCCCCCTGGAGCCGGGCCGCGTCCCCGCGACGTACTGGTGGATCGCCGAGGGCGACACCTACCTGGGCGCCATCGATCTGCGGCACTACCTCAACGCGTTCCTCCTCGACGCGGGCGGCCACATCGGCTACGGCATCCGGCCCTCCGCACGCCGCCGGGGACTGGCCGGCTGGGCGCTGGGCGAGGTCCTGTACGAGGCACGGCTGCTGGGCCTGGACCGGGTCCTGCTGACCTGCGACCCGGACAACACCGCGTCCGTACGCACGATCGAGGCGAACGGCGGGGTCCTGGAGGACCTCCGCGAGACCCTGATCGGCCCCAAGCTCCGCTACTGGATCGAGCTGTTCCCGACCCGGTGACGCAAGCACGGCAAACCGAAAAAGACCTCCCCGACCGCGTTTCCGCAGGTCGGGGAGGTCTCTTGCTGTGGAGCCTAGGAGATTCGAACTCCTGACATCTGCCTTGCAAAGGCAGCGCTCTACCAACTGAGCTAAGGCCCCTCGGAACTGGACGCACCTGTCCCCAGAAAAAAGGGGGTCGTTCCGCAGAACAGAGTACCGGGTGTACCCCCTCATCTCGCAAAATGATAGGGACTCCCGCCCCGCGACCACTCTCCGTAAGATGCTCGCGAGGTTCGCACCAGCGAAGGGGAGTAGTAAGAGTGGACGCTGTTCAGCAAGAGGCCACGGCCAGAGCCAGAGAGCTTCAGCGCAGTTGGTACGGGGAGCCGCTCGGAGCGCTCTTCCGCCGGCTCATAGATGACCTCGGCTTGAACCAGGCGCGTCTCGCTGCGGTGCTCGGACTGTCGGCACCCATGCTGTCCCAGCTGATGAGCGGCCAGCGCGCCAAGATCGGCAACCCCGCGGTCGTGCAGCGAGTCCAGGCACTCCAGGATCTCGCCGGCCAGGTGGCCGACGGAAGCGTCAGCGCCGTGGAGGCCACCGACCGGATGGACGAGATCAAGAAGACCCAGGGGGGTTCCGTCCTGAGCAACAGCGGCCAGACCCAGACCAGTTCGGGCGCCCCCACCGTCAAGCGGGTCGTGCGCGAGATCCAGTCGCTGCTGCGTTCGGTCTCCGCGGCCGGCGACATCATCGACGCGGCGGACTCCCTCGCCCCCAGCCATCCGGAACTGGCAGAGTTCCTCCGGGTGTACGGAGCGGGCCGTACCGCCGACGCGGTCGCCCACTACGAGGCGCACCAGAACTGACGGCTGGACAGCCGCGCAAGAGGACAACGGGTGACGGGGGACGGGCACAGCGATGGGTGAGATCTTCGCCGGCCGGTACGAGCTGATCGATCCGATCGGACGCGGTGGCGCGGGTGCCGTGTGGCGGGCCTGGGACCACCGCCGTCGCCGGTACGTCGCCGCGAAGGTCCTGCTGCAGAGCGACGCCCACACCCTGCTGCGGTTCGTGCGGGAACAGGCTCTGCGCATCGATCACCCGCACGTCCTCGCCCCGGCCAGCTGGGCGGCCGACGACGACAAGGTCCTGTTCACGATGGACCTGGTCGGCGGCGGCTCCCTCGCCCACGTGATCGGGGACTACGGGCCCCTGCCGCCCCGCTTCGTGTGCGCACTGCTCGACCAGCTCCTGTCGGGTCTGGCGGCGGTGCACGCGGAGGGTGTCGTGCACCGCGACATCAAACCGGCCAACATCCTGATGGAGGCCACCGGAACCGGGCGGCCGCACCTGCGGCTGTCCGACTTCGGCATCTCCATGCGCAAGGGCGAGCCGAGGCTCACCGAGACCAACTACGTGGTCGGCACGCCCGGTTATTTCGCCCCCGAACAACTCGTCGGTGCGGAGCCCGACTTCCCCGCCGACCTCTTCGCCGCCGGACTGGTCGGCCTGTACCTGCTGCAGGGCCGCAAACCCGACTCCCAGGCCCTGGTGGAGCACTTCCTCGCCCACGGCACCCCCGGCGCACCCGAAGGCGTCCCGGCGCCGCTGTGGGAGGTCCTCGCCGCGCTGCTGCAACCGGACCCCCAGAGCCGGTTCAAGACGGCCACGGGGGCGCGCAAGGCCCTTGCCGAGGCCGTGGAGCTGCTCCCGCCGTCCGCCCCGGACGAGGATCCGGTGGAGGTCTTCGACCAACTCGGCCCGCTCCCGGCCGGTTTCGGCCCCGACGGCCCGCAGTCCACCACCGCGGTCACCCCGGACACCCCCACGGTCGGCGTGGCGCCGACCGGCCCCTCCGGCCCCGTGACGGCGGCCGTGGAACCCGCCCGCACCGATCCGCGCGGCAGCGCCGCCACGCTCCCGGCCGCCGCCCCGGCGAGCGGCTCCGCCTCCGCCACGGTGGCCCCGGCGCCCGCCGACCCGCACGGCCCGGCGGCGCCCACCACCCCGTACCCGGCCGCCGGCACGCCGTACGCGCCCGGCCCCGGGCAGGCCGCCTCGTTCGGTCCCGCACCCGCGTACGACAGCCCCGCCCAGACGGGGAGCTTCCACCTCCAGCCGCCCGCGCCACCGGCTCCGCACTCCCCCTCGGCCCGGCCGGCCCGGCGCGGCGCCATCGCCCCACCGCCCCCGAAGGCCGTGGCGGCCCTGCTCGCCGCCGCGCTGCTCTGCTTCGCGGCCGGCGTCTGGGCCCTCACGCAGATGTAGTCGCGCGGCCCCGCCGCCCGAGCAGCATCCACCCGCCCAGCACCAGCAGCAGCACCGTGCCCGTACCGAAGCCGGCCCCCGCCACCACCCGCATCACCGAGGCGTTGTCGGCGGCGTCCGCGGCCTCCGGGGCGGTCAGCCCCGCCTTGGCGGCCTCCCGGTCCTGCGCACCGACCCCGAAGCCGCCCGCGGCCGGTCCCTCCTTGTACGAGGGCGCCTTTCCGGGGGTGCCGCTGAGGTCCACGCGCAGGGTCAGCGGCACCGTCGTCCCGTCCGCGGTGAACTCGGCGGCCTTCGCGCCCATGGTGACCGCGACGTAGTACCAGCCGGCGATCGACGCGTTCCGCACGTCCTTGTCATTGGAGAAGCGGTTCTCGTACGCCACGGGCGGGGTCTTCCCCAGGGTGACCCCGGCCTGCTTGCCGTCGTAGGAGGTGTCCTTCTCCGAGACCAACCCCCGGAAGGGGCTGTACAGCGAGACGACCAGCCCGCCCGAGGCCGAGCCGAACGACTTGGTCATCGTGGCCGCGGACAGCTCCGCGCCCAGGCCGAGCTGCTGCCCCCAGTCCAGCGGCACCCGGTACCAGCGGGTCTGCCCCACCCGCAGCTCGTCGCGCCACACCCCGGTGCCCAGCGCCCGGGCGTCGTTGAAGCCGGTGCCGCCGCTGCGCCCCACCGCCTCGGTGCCCGGCAGGGGCGCCGCCCCCGAGGGCCAGGTGCTGGGCGCGGCCGTGGGGCCGCCGGGGCCGCGGCCGGGCTCGCGCTGCACGCGCAGTTCCAGCGGCCACTCACCCGGGTCGGAGCCCTTGGCCGAGGTGCGGGTGACCTTGACGTAGTAGACGCCGCCCGGCGCGCAGTCGAGGTCCTCCGCGCCCCACCGCACGCCGACCGCGCTGATCGGCACCGGGTCGTAGCCGAAGCCGGCGCGGCCCCCGGAGCCCGGGCAGGACCGCCCGGCGGTGGTCATGATCTCCACCTCGATGCCGTCGCCGTAGGAGACCTTGGCCCCGGCGGCGGGACGCACCACGGCGGAGACGTACACGTTCGACTGGTCCTGCTCGAGCACGAGCCGGTAGACGCGCTCCCCCGGGGCGAGCTTGTCCGCGTAGACGTTCCCGGCCGCCAGCTGCGGGGCGTCCGCCGTGGAGGGCTTGCCCTGCACGGGCTTCGCGCCCTCGGCGGGGCGGTACTCCGGCAGCGGCTTGGGCACCGCGGCCGCGAGCGCCGCCCCCGGCAGAGCCGCCGCCATCACCAGGCCAAGGGCCGCTGCCACCGTCGTCGTCCGCACCCGACCCACCACGCCCACCCCGAGTTTGCTAGCGCAAGCCAAATCTTTGCATAACGTAAGTTTTCGTCACAGAACAGCACAAAGCCCCGGCCGCAGCGGCAGCCGGGGCTTCATGTTCAGCCTTCGGTCTCACACACCGGAACCAGAGGGCACGGAGTCGGTTGCCTCCGTCCACAGGTCCTGCTCGGCGCGGTCCGCCTGGATCTGGCGGTACACGAGGAGCCCGCCGATGGCGGCCAGTGCGACCAGGAGCAGCTTCTTCACCGCGCGACCTCGTCTTTCGTTGACGTAGGGGACTTCCTGACGCCCAACAATACACACGGACCGATACCGTTCGGTGACCTGTCGGCCCACCAACCGGCCCAACGACGAAGACCCCCAGGCCTTGGGCCTGGGGGTCTTCGACACTGTGGGGCTAACAGGATTTGAACCTGTGGCCTCATCCTTATCAGGGATGCGCTCTAACCAACTGAGCTATAGCCCCATCCGCCTTCGCTGCGCTCCCGCGCTGCGCGCTGACTCCTGAAGATTAGCGCACAGACGCGGTAGCTCCAAAATCGGTTCTCACGCAGCGTCTGCGCAGGTCACTCGTCCTCGGCGAGCGTCAGCTCCACACCACCGACGAAGCCCGCCGACAGGTTGTAGATGAACGCGCCGAGCGTCGCCAGCGCCGTCGCCAGCACCACGTCGATGACCGCGATCACCGACGTGAAGACCAGAACGCGCGGCAGCGACAGGAACGACTGGAGGTCGAAGCCGTTGCTCTCGTTCGAACCGGTCGCCTCGCTGATCGTGCCGCCGACGGTCGAGAAGACACCCATCGCGTCCATGACCATCCACAGCACCACCGCGGCCACGATCGTGCAGATGCCCAGCGCGATCGACAGCAGGAAGCTGACCTTCATCACCGACCACGGGTCGGCCTTGGCCACCCGCAGCCGCGCCTTGCGCGTCCTGGGGGCCGTACGGACCCCAGGACGCGGCTTGCGCTGCGCCGAGGGGCTCTCGCCGGCACGCGGCGCGCCGGGGCCCTGGGGGGCCGTGTACGCCTGCGGCGGCTGGTACGGCGTCTGCGCCGGACCCGCGCCGGCGGCCGGCTTCGGTTCTCGGGTGTCCGTCACGGTTCCCCCCTGGGAGTCCGCGGCGGGGCCACGGGCACCGTTCGCTCCAGTCTTGGCCGGTCCGGCGCCCGTGGCTCCACTCACGACTTACTCCTCGTGCTCCCCGACCGAAGGCTGCGTGCCCTCGGCGGCCTCGGCGGCCTGTCCTTCGGCCACCTCGGTCCCAGTGTCGGTCTCGGTCTCGTCCGCCTCGTCGGCCTCTTGGCCCGCTTCGGCGTTACGAGCGATGCCCACCACGGCATCTTTCTTGCCCAGGTTGATCAGCTGGACGCCCATGGTGTCACGGCCGGTCTCCCTGACTTCGTTGACGCGCGTACGAATCACACCACCGCTGAGGGTGATTGCGAGGATTTCGTCGCTTTCGTCCACCACGAGCGCGCCCACGAGGGACCCGCGGTCCTCCACGATCTTCGCGGCCTTGATACCCAGACCGCCGCGACCCTGGACGCGGTACTCGTCGACCGGCGTCCGCTTGGCATAGCCGCCGTCGGTCGCGGTGAAGACGAACGTACCGGGCCGGACCACGCTCATGGAGAGCAGTTCGTCACCCTCGCGGAAACTCATGCCCTTCACGCCCGAAGTCGCACGACCCATCGGCCGCAGCGCGTCGTCGGTCGCCGTGAAGCGGATCGACTGCGCCTTCTTGCTGATCAGCAGCAGATCGTCCTCGGCCGACACCAGCTCGGCGCCGATCAGCTCGTCATCGCTGCCGTCCTCCGTCTCCCGGAGGTTGATCGCGATCACACCACCCGAACGGGGCGAGTCGTAGTCCTTGAGCGCCGTCTTCTTCACCAGGCCGCCCTTGGTGGCCAGGATCAGGTACGGCGCCGCCTCGTAGTCGCGGATCGCGAGGATCTGCGCGATCTTCTCGTCCGGCTGGAAGGCCAGCAGGTTCGCCACGTGCTGCCCGCGCGCGTCACGGCCCGCGTCCGGAAGCTCGTACGCCTTGGACCGGTAGACGCGGCCCTTGTTCGTGAAGAACAGCAGCCAGTGGTGCGTCGTCGACACGAAGAAGTGGTCGACCAGGTCGTCCTGCTTCAGCTTCGTGCCGCGCACGCCCTTGCCGCCGCGCTTCTGCGAGCGGTAGTCCTCGGTCTTGGTGCGCTTGACGTAACCGCCGTGCGTGATCGTGACGACGATGTCCTCTTCGGCGATCAGGTCCTCGATGGACATGTCACCGTCGAAGGGCACCAGCTTGGACCGCCGGTCGTCGCCGAACTTCTCGACGATCGCCGCCAGTTCCTCGCTCACGATCGAACGCTGGCGCTCCTCCGAGGCCAGGATCGCGTTGTACTCGTTGATCTTGGCCTGGAGCTCGTCGTGCTCCGCCACGATCTTCTGCCGCTCCAGCGCCGCCAGACGCCGCAGCTGCATCTCCAGGATCGCGTTCGCCTGGATCTCGTCGATCTCCAGCAGGCCCATCAGGCCCTCGCGCGCGATCTCGACCGTGTTGCTGCGCCGGATCAACGCGATGACCTCGTCGATCGCGTCCAGCGCCTTCAGCAGACCGCGCAGGATGTGCGCGCGCTCCTCCGCCTTGCGCAGCCGGAACCGCGTACGCCGGACGATGACCTCGATCTGGTGCTGCACCCAGTGCCGGATGAACGCGTCGATCGACAGCGTGCGCGGCACGCCGTCCACCAGCGCCAGCATGTTCGCGCCGAAGTTCGTCTGCAGATCGGTGTGCTTGTACAGGTTGTTCAGCACGACCTTCGCCACGGCATCGCGCTTGAGCACGATCACCAGGCGCTGACCCGTGCGCGACGAGGTCTCGTCACGGACGTCGGCGATGCCGCCGATCTTCCCGTCCTTCACCAGGTCGGCGATCTTCTGCGCCAGGTTGTCGGGGTTGGTCTGGTACGGAAGCTCCGTCACCACCAGGCACTGGCGGTTCTGGATCTCCTCGACCGCGACCACCGCGCGCATCGTGATGGAGCCGCGGCCCGTCCGGTACGCCTCCTCGATGCCCTTGCGGCCCACGACCAGCGCGCCGGTCGGGAAGTCCGGGCCCTTGATCCGCTCGATGAGCGCGTCCTGCAGCTCCTCGTGCGAGGCGTCCGGGTGCTCCAGCGCCCACTGGGCACCGGCCGCGACCTCGCGCAGGTTGTGCGGCGGGATGTTCGTCGCCATACCCACGGCGATACCGGCGGAACCGTTCACCAGCAGGTTCGGGATGCGCGCCGGCAGGACCGTCGGCTCCTGGTTGCGGCCGTCGTAGTTGTCCTGGAAGTCGACGGTCTCCTCGTCGATGTCCCGGAGCATCTCCATGGCCAGCGGCATCAGCTTGCACTCGGTGTAGCGCATCGCGGCCGCCGGGTCGTTGCCCGGAGAGCCGAAGTTGCCGTTGGAGTCCACCAGCGGCATCCGCATCGACCACGGCTGCGCCAGGCGGACCAGCGCGTCGTAGATCGAGGAGTCACCGTGCGGGTGGTACGTGCCCATGACGTCACCGACGACACGGGCGCACTTGTAGAAGCCCTTCTCGGGCCGGTAACCGCCGTCGTACATCGCGTACAGCACACGGCGGTGGACGGGCTTGAGACCGTCCCGCACGTCGGGCAGCGCACGCGAGACGATGACGGACATCGCGTAGTCGAGGTAGGAGCGCTGCATCTCCGTCTCGAGCCCGACGGGCTCGATCCGCAGCTGCGGCTGCTCCTCTTCGGTGTTCTCGGCGGTGGGAGTGTTTTCGTCGGCCATCGCTGGTCAAAGATCCTTTCAGGCGGTCAGCAGAGACCGACTCAGATGTCGAGGAAGCGGACGTCCTTGGCGTTGCGCTGGATGAAGGACCGTCGCGCCTCGACGTCCTCACCCATCAGCACCGAGAACAGGTCGTCGGCCTGCGCCGCGTCGTCCAGCGTGACCTGGCCGAGCACGCGGTGGTCCACGTCCATGGTGGTGACGCGCAGCTCCTCGGCGTTCATCTCGCCCAGACCCTTGAAGCGCTGGATCGAGTCTTCCTTGATCCGCTTGCCGTTCTGCTTGCCGAGCTCCACCAGGGCGTCGCGCTCGCGGTCCGAGTACGCGTACTCGAAGTCGTCACGGCCCCACTTGATCTTGTAGAGCGGCGGGCGGGACAGGTACACGTGACCGGCCTCGACCAGCGGCCGCATGAAGCGGAACAGGAAGGTCAGCAGCAGGGTGTTGATGTGCTGGCCGTCGACGTCGGCGTCCGCCATCAGGATGATCTTGTGATAGCGGAGCTTCTCGATGTCGAAGTCCTCGTGCACACCGGTGCCGAAGGCACTGATCAGCGCCTGGACCTCGGTGTTCTGGAGGATCTTGTCGATACGCGCCTTCTCGACGTTCAGGATCTTGCCGCGGATCGGCAGGATGGCCTGGTACATCGGGTTGCGGCCGGACTTCGCGGAGCCGCCGGCGGAGTCACCCTCGACGATGAAGATCTCGCACTTGGTCGGGTCGTTCGACTGGCAGTCCGACAGCTTGCCCGGCAGCGACGCCGACTCCAGCAGACCCTTGCGGCGCGTCAGGTCACGGGCCTTGCGGGCCGCGACGCGCGCCGTGGCCGCCTGGATCGACTTGCGGATGATGTCCGCCGCCTCGACCGGGTTGCGGTCGAACCAGTCGTTCAGGTGCTCGTGGACGACCTTCTGCACGAAGGTCTTCGCCTCCGTGTTGCCCAGCTTGGTCTTCGTCTGGCCCTCGAACTGGGGCTCGCCCAGCTTCACCGAGATGATCGCCGTCAGACCCTCGCGGATGTCCTCGCCGGCGAGGTTGTCGTCCTTCTCCCGCAGCAGCTTCTTGTCACGCGCGTAGCGGTTGACCAGACCCGTCAGCGCCGCACGGAAGCCCTCCTCGTGCGTACCGCCCTCATGCGTGTGGATCGTGTTCGCGAAGGAGTAGACACCCTCCGTGTACTGCGAGTTCCACTGCATCGCGATCTCGACCGAGAGCATCCGCTCCTTGTCCTCGGCCTCGACGTCGATGACCGTCGGGTGGATCAGATCGCCCTTGCGCGAGTTCAGGTACTTCACGAAGTCGACGATGCCGCCCTCGTAGTAGTACTTGACCGTCCGCGCCTGGGGCTCGGCCGTGTCCGCGTCCGGGTCGTCGGCACCCGCCGTCGCCTTCGCCGACTCGCGCTCGTCGGTCAGCGTCAGGGTCAGGCCCTTGTTGAGGAAGGCCATCTCCTGGAAGCGCCGCGACAGCGTCTCGAAGGAGTACTCGGTGGTCTCGAAGATCTCGCCGTCGGCCCAGAACGTCACCGACGTGCCGTGCTCGTCGGTCTCCTCGTTCTTGGCCAGCGGGGCCGTCGGCACGCCCAGCTTGTAGTCCTGGGTCCAGCGGTGGCCGTCCGTCTTGACCTCGACCGCGACCTTGGTCGACAGCGCGTTCACGACGGACACACCGACACCGTGCAGACCGCCGGAGACGGCGTAGCCGCCGCCGCCGAACTTGCCGCCCGCGTGCAGGACCGTCAGGACGACCTCGACGGCCGGCTTGCCCTCGGACGGGACGATGCCGACCGGGATACCACGACCGTTGTCGACCACGCGCACCCCGCCGTCGGCGAGGATCGTGACGTCGATGGTGTCCGCGTGCCCGGCCAGCGCCTCGTCGACCGAGTTGTCGACGACCTCGTAGACGAGGTGGTGCAGACCACGCTCACCCGTCGAGCCGATGTACATACCCGGCCGCTTGCGGACCGCGTCCAGGCCCTCGAGGACCTGGATCGCACTGGCGTCGTAATTCTTCTCGTTGGAGTCGCCGGAATCGGCCACGAAGCGCCCTCTCTGGCACAGCGCAGCCCGTACTCCGGACCAGCGTGTGCGCCGGAGGAGCGGCCGCGTCGATCTGCGTTGTCTGCGTGATTCCCGCGAACGGGCGGGATTCTCCTCCAGTCTACCGGTACCACGGACATGAATGGGGGTTTGCCGGTACCTGAGTCCTCATGTGCCGCCCTGAACCGCCACTCTCCGACTCCCCATATCCGGGAAGGGGCTCAAAGAGGCTCACACGGGCATCCAGCGCTTCGGCCTGTCAACCTCCCACTACCGTGAGGGACACCACCCGCCCCATGCCTCCCCGCCGGGACGAAACCGGACCCGACCGGGGACGAAAACAGCCCCGACCGGGGACAAAACCAGCCTCGCCGGCGTTTGAGGAGCGGGGTCCGGGGCGGAGCCCCGGGTCCCGGCGCAGCCGGGCTATCCGTACGTGTCCCCCGGACCGGAGGAACCTGGCGCCCGCCACGGCCCGTGCCGCTTCGGCCGCCCCCCAGGCCCCCGCACGAGAAGCACCCGCACCGTCCCCTGCCCCAGATCCGCGTTCAGCCGCGCGACCAGCTGCGGCGCCAGCAGCTTCAGCTGCGCCGCCCACGCCGAGGAATCACACCGCACGACCAGTTCACGGTCCTCGTACCGCTCCGGTTCGCAGTGCGCCGCGATCTCCGGACCGACGATCTCCGGCCAGCGCTCCATCACGCCCGCCACCGCCATCGGCATCTCCCACCCGCGCTCCGTGCGCAGCCGGTCCAGCGCCGCCATCAACGGCATCGGATCCCGGCCGTCCGCACGCGCCCCCGAACGCAGCCCCGGACCCTGCTGCCGCTTCTTGCCGCCCGCCGCGTTCCCCCGGGCCCGCGCCTGCTCCCGCGCCGCCGCCAGCGCCTGCCGCGCCAGGTCCACCCCGGAGGGCTCCGCCGCCCGGCGGGGCTCCGGACCCCGCTCGCCGCCCGCGTCGCCGGAACCGCTCGTACCGCTCACAGCCGGGTCACCTCACCGCTGGACACCCCGAACCGCGCCCCCACCAGCACACCCGGAACGTCATCGTCCACAGCCGCGGTCACCAGCACCTGCTCGCCCCCGGCCACCAGCTCCGCCAGCCGCTCCCGGCGCCGCGCGTCCAGCTCCGCGAACACGTCGTCCAGGATCAGCACCGGCTCCGCACCCTCCGAGCGCAGCAGCTCGTAGGACGCCAGCCGCAGCGCCAGCGCGTACGACCACGACTCCCCGTGGCTCGCGTACCCCTTCGCCGGCAGCTCCTTCAGCCGCAGCACGAGGTCGTCCCGGTGCGGCCCCACCAGGGTCACCCCGCGCTCGATCTCCTGCTTGCGCACCTCGCCGAGCGCCGCCAGCAGCACCTCGTACATCGCCTCACGGGTCCGCGCCGCGCCGCTGTCCACCGCCTCGCCCGCGGAGGACTTGTACGCCAGCCCCAGCGGACCGCCGCCGGGCGCCAGCTGCTCGTACGCCTTGTCCGCCAGCGGCAGCAGCGTCCCGATCAGATCCAGCCGCTGCGCGAGCAGCTCCGCGCCCGCCCGCGCCAGGTGCTGGTCCCACACGTCGAGCGTCGACAGGTCCATCGAGCGGCCCCCGTGCCGACGGGCCATCGCCGCCGACTTCAGCAGCGTGTTGCGCTGCTTGAGCACCCGCTCGTAGTCCGAACGGACACCCGCCATCCGCGGCGAGCGCGCCGTGACGAGGTCGTCCAGGAACCGGCGGCGCTCCCCCGGATCGCCCTTCACCAGCGCCAGGTCCTCCGGCGCGAACAGCACCGTCCGTACGATCCCCAGCACGTCCCGCGGCCTGACCTGCGAGGACCGGTTGATCCGGGCCCGGTTCGCCCGCCCCGGATTCAGCTCCAGCTCCACCAGCTGCTGCCGCTCGCCCTGGGTGACGGCGGCACGGACGATCGCCCGGTCCGCCCCCATCCGCACGAGCGGGGCGTCCGAGGAGACCCGGTGGCTGCCCAGCGTCGCCAGATAGCCGATCGCCTCGACCAGGTTCGTCTTGCCCTGGCCGTTGGGACCCACGAAAGCCGTGACGCCCGGGTCGAGGGGAACCTCGGCCCGGGCGTACGAGCGGAAGTCGGCCAACGAGAGATGCGAAACATGCATACGGCGCCGACCTCCCCCGGCTTCCTGCTGCTCTGCTCTGTGGTGCTGTGGTGGAGCTACTTCTTCTCGACCGCGTGGCCGCCGAACTGATTGCGCAGCGCGGCGATCATCTTCATCTGCGGGGAATCGTCCTGACGCGACGCGAACCGCGCGAACAGCGAGGCCGTGATCGCGGGCAGCGGCACGGCGTTGTCGATGGCCGCCTCCACCGTCCAGCGTCCCTCACCCGAGTCCTGCGCGAAGCCCTTGAGCCGCTCCAGGTGCTCGTCCTCGTCGAGGGCGTTCACCGCCAGGTCCAGCAGCCAGGAGCGGATGACCGTGCCCTCCTGCCACGAACGGAAGACCTCGCGGACGTCGGTGACCGAGTCGACCTTCTCCAGCAGCTCCCAGCCCTCGGCGTAGGCCTGCATCATGGCGTACTCGATGCCGTTGTGGACCATCTTCGCGAAGTGGCCCGCACCCACCTTGCCGGCGTGCACGGCGCCGAAGTCGCCCTCCGGCTTGAGGGCGTCGAAGACCGGCTGGACCCGGGCGACGTGGTCCTTCTCGCCGCCGTACATCAGCGCGTAGCCGTTCTCCAGGCCCCAGACACCGCCGGAGACACCGCAGTCGACGAAGCCGATGCCCTTGGCCGCCAGCTCCTTGGCGTGCTTCTCGTCGTCGGTCCAGCGGGAGTTGCCGCCGTCGACCACGATGTCGCCGATCGAGAGCAGCTCCGCGAGCTCGTCGATCGTGGACTGCGTCGCCGCACCTGCCGGGACCATCACCCACACGACGCGGGGGGCCTGCAGGCTGTCCACAAGTTCCCGCAGGCTGTGGACATCGGCGAGGTCCGGGTTGCGGTCGTATCCGATGACGGTGTGGCCTGCGCGGCGGATGCGCTCGCGCATGTTGCCGCCCATCTTGCCGAGACCGACGAGACCAAGCTCCATCAGGTGGTTCCTTAAGCGTTGTGGCCGTCTGTGCCGGGGCTCCCCGGCCGTGTTCTCGAAAACGCGCGGGCCGCCCACCGGATCCGAGCCTACGCCGGGGCGTGCCGCCCGGCGCCATGGGCGCTCCCGGGTGGACGAACCGGCTCCGGCGGGCTGTGTGCGAGGTCAGGCCGCGGCCCGCCCGTGGGGTCCGTGAGGCCCGTACGGGGGTGGACGCCGTCGGGCCCGGCCCCGCGGCATGCGAGACCGGGCCCGACGTGAGCGCGTCAGCCGGACAGACGCACCGGCATGATCAGGTACTTGTACGCCTCGTCCGCCTCCGCGTCGACCGCCGGGCGGCCGCTGAGCAGCGCCGGCTTGGTGGACGTGGTGAAGCTCAGCTGCGCGGCCGGCGAGTCGATCGCGCTCAGGCCGTCCAGCAGGAAGGTCGGGTTGAAGGCGATCGAGATGTCGTCGCCCTCCAGCTTGGCGTCGACGCGCTCCACAGCCTGTGCGTCGTCGCTGGAACCGGCTTCCAGGATCAGCACGCCCTGCTCGAAGCTCAGGCGGACCGGGGTGTTGCGCTCGGCGACCAGGGCCACGCGCTTGACGGCCTCGACGAACGGGGCGGTCTCGATCACGGCGATGGAGTTGAACTCCGTCGGGAACAGCGTGCGGTACTTCGGCAGGTCGCCCTCGAGGAGACGGGTGGTGGTCCGGCGGCCCGCGCCCTCGAAACCGATGAGGCCCTCGCCCGCGCCCGAGCCGGAGAGAGCCAGGGTGACCGTGTCACCGCTGGTCAGCGACTTGGCGGTGTCGAGGAGCGTCTTCGCGGGCACCAGGGCCACGGCGGAGGCGTCCGGGTTCTCCGGCTTCCACAGGAACTCGCGGACCGCGAAGCGGTAGCGGTCGGTCGAGGCCAGGGTGACGCGGTCGCCCTCGATCTCGATGCGGACACCGGTCAGCACGGGCAGCGTGTCGTCGCGGCCGGCGGCGATGGCGACCTGGGCGGCGGCGGAGGCGAAGACCTCACCGGGCACGGTGCCGGTCGCGGTCGGCATCTGCGGCAGCGCCGGGTACTCCTCCACAGGCAGGGTGTGGAGTGTGAATCGCGAGGAGCCGCAGACCACGGTCGCCCGTACACCGTCTGTGGAAATCTCCACGGGCCGGTTGGGGAGGGCGCGGCAGATGTCGGCGAGCAGCCGGCCGGAGACCAGGACGGTGCCGTCCTCCTCCACGTCCGCCTCGACGGAGACCCGGGCCGAGACCTCGTAGTCGAAGCCGGAGAGGGACAGCGTGCCCTCCTCGGCCTTCAGCAGCAGGCCCGCGAGAACGGGCACCGGCGGCCGGGCCGGGAGGCTGCGTGCGGCCCACGCCACTGCCTCCGCGAGTACGTCGCGCTCCACCCGGATCTTCACCGGAACCGCCTCCTGCTGTTGCTCGCTCGTCTGCCGGCCTTCGTCGTCGGCCCGTCGATGCCTCGACCGATGCCGGGGACCAGTCTGACGTACGGCGCCGACAGTCGTTGCTGCCGGCGGTCAAGTCGGGAGCGAGGTGTCGGGGAGGCCTGCCCACCGAGTTGTGCACAGGACCTGCTTGAAAACCGAAACCGGCCTAACTCTCTATGGGGGTAGTAGTAGGGCCTGTGGAAACGGTGGAAAACCTCGTTCGCGCAGGTCACCACCTGTTTTTTATCCCCACAGCCTGTGGGTGGCACCGGTGGACAACACGGTGTCTCTGTGGAGAACGAAAACTTCTGCACAGGCTGTCCCCAGGGACCCCCGACTACTCCACAGGTGTGTCCCCAGCTTTCCCCCGGTACTCCACAAGCCAAACGTCCACATCCGTGTGACGGCTTTCACTCCGGGCAGTGAGAGGGGGTGGCGCGTTGCCGAACAGTGGACAACGGTGTGGAGAAGACATCGGATCCTGTGCACAGGATCCGCGAACCTGTGGGCCGACGGTGGACAACGTGGTGGACAGTCCTGTGGATGAAAATCTTGTCCACAGCCTGTGGATGACGCTTGCGCACAATTCCACAGGGTTCTGACCTGCCCTGATGGGGCCTCAACCAGCACCCCTGTGGACAGATTGTGGGTGATGGAGTGCGTCCCCAGGCTGTGGACGGAAGAAAGTCACCGAATCTGTGGATGAGTTGGCTTCCAGGGGGCGTATTCGAACAGGCTGGGGGCGCAGGGACGAAGAAGGGCGCCCCCGTTGTGGTCCGGGAGCGCCCTCTCGATGGGTTTGGCGAGCCTGAGGAAGCCCCTCTCGGGCTCGGCCGGGGGGCCGCTCAGGCGTTCTTGATGCGGTTGGTGAGCTCGGTGACCTGGTTGTAGATGGAGCGCCGCTCGGCCATCAGAGCCCGGATCTTGCGGTCCGCGTGCATGACGGTGGTGTGGTCGCGGCCGCCGAACTGGGCCCCGATCTTCGGCAGCGACAGGTCGGTGAGCTCCCGGCACAGGTACATGGCGATCTGGCGGGCGGTCACCAGCACCCGGCTGCGCGAGGAGCCGCACAGGTCGTCCACGGTCAGCCCGAAGTAGTCCGCGGTGGCCGCCATGATGTCGGTGGCGGTGATCTCCGGTGCGCTGTCCTCGCCGCCCGGGATCAGGTTCTTCAGTACGTCCTCGGTCAGACCCAGGTCGACGGGCTGCCGGTTCAGGCTGGCGAAGGCCGTGACCCGGATCAGCGCCCCCTCCAGTTCACGGATGTTGCGCGAGATCCGGGAGGCGATGAACTCCAGTACCTCCGGCGGGGCGTTGAGCTGCTCCTGGACGGCCTTCTTGCGCAGGATCGCGATACGGGTCTCCAGCTCGGGCGGCTGGACGTCGGTGATCAAGCCCCACTCGAAGCGGTTGCGGAGCCGGTCCTCGAGGGTGACGAGCTGCTTGGGCGGCCGGTCGGAGGAGAGCACGATCTGCTTGTTGGCGTTGTGGAGCGTATTGAAGGTGTGGAAGAACTCCTCCTGCGTCGACTCCTTGCTCGCGAGGAACTGGATGTCGTCGACGAGCAGGATGTCCATCTCGCGGTACCGCTTGCGGAAGGCGTCGCCCTTGCCGTCGCGGATGGAGTTGATGAACTCGTTGGTGAACTCCTCCGAGCTCACGTAGCGCACGCGGGTGCCCGGGTAGAGGCTCCGGGCGTAGTGCCCGATGGCGTGCAGCAGGTGCGTCTTGCCGAGCCCCGACTCCCCGTAGATGAAGAGGGGGTTGTACGCCTTCGCGGGAGCTTCGGCGACGGCGACCGCGGCGGCGTGCGCGAAGCGGTTGGAGGCGCCGATGACGAAGGTGTCGAAGAGGTACTTGGGGTTCAGCCGGGCGGTCGGCTCCAACGGGCCCGAGGTGGAGCCGCCGGACGGGGCGGGCGGCGGCGCGGGCCGGCCGGGGGCCTGGCGCGGGGCGGGCTGCTCGTACTGCTGCTGCTCGTACTGCTGGGGCTCGTACTTCGACGGCTCGTACTTCGACTGGTCGTACGGGGACTGCTCGTACTGACCCTGGGGTTCGTAGGAGCCCTGGTCGTAGGCGGGCGGCTCGGGCTGCTGGAGGTAGCCCGGCTGCGGGGAGGCGTACGGGTCGCGCTCGGGGAAGCCGCCGAGGCGGGGCTGCTGCCAGCCGTAGTCGTCCTGCTGGCCGCCGCGGGGCCAGGCGCCGGGCTCGGGCCGCGGCTGCTGGTACTCCGGGTAGGCGGGGCGGGCGGTGGGGAGCTGGTCGTCGCCGTTGCCGGGGCCGCCGGGGCGCTGGCCGCCGTAGGGGTCGTAGCCGCCGGGCTGTGCCGCGGGCGGGGCGGCGGGCGCGGGCTCGCCGGCCGAGTCGTCCACGGTGATGGCGATCCGGATGGGGCGGCCGCACTCGCGGCTGAGCGCGTCGCTGATCAGGGGGGCGAGCCGGCCCTCGAGTACGCGCTTTCCCCATTCATTGGGGACGGCGAGCAGTGCGGTGTCGGCGACGAGTGCCAGGGGCTGGCATCGTTCGACCCACTGCTTGTCCTTGGGCTCGATGCCCGGCTGTCCTTCCCCGAGGAGCTTTTCGAGCACCCTGGGCCACACTGCGGCAAGATCGGCAGGTACGTCAGCCACAGGGCACGCTCTCTCACAGGGGTCCCACGAATGTGTGGTTCTTTGGGACGGTCGGGGCAAAAAATCCGGGATCAGACAACGGTAGTCAGGCCTACGGGTACGGTTCAAGTCGTTGTCCACAGCCTGTGCACAGTGTGGGGCCTGGTCGGCTCGGTTTGACCGGATGGCGTAGCCGCGCGTACCGTAACGAGGTCGAGTTGTCGATGGCTGCTGCCGCCTGCCTACCGATGGGCGAAGATCACTGATTGTGATCATTTAGCGGTGCCACTCGGGCGAACACGCGAGTTTCTCCTCGTGGGCGCACGGTGACAGCCAGGCGATGTCCCGCCACAACGATTCATTCTCTGGAGCCCCCGAGTGAGCAAGCGCACCTTCCAGCCGAACAACCGCCGTCGTGCCAAGACCCACGGCTTCCGTCTTCGGATGCGTACCCGTGCCGGTCGCGCGATCCTGGCGAACCGTCGCAGCAAGGGCCGCGCCGCCCTTTCCGCGTAATTACGCGGAAGTCGTGACGTCGTGCTGTCTCCCGAGAATCGGCTGAGGCGGCGCGAGGACTTCGCGAGCGCGGTACGCCGAGGACGCCGGGCTGGTCGCCCGCTCCTTGTCGTCCACCTACGTACAAGCGGTGCAACGGACCCGCACGAGCCGGGGGAGATTGATCCCTCGACGCGTGCGGGTTTCGTCGTCAGCAAGGCTGTCGGCAATGCCGTCATACGTAACCGGGTGAAGCGGCGTCTGCGCCATCTGGTCCGGGAGCGGCTGTCTCAGCTGCCCGCCGGTAGCCTGGTGGTGGTACGAGCGTTGCCCGGAGCGGGCGATGCCGGCCCTGACGAACTCGCCCGGGACCTGGATGCCGCTCTGGCGCGGCTTCTGGGAGGCGTGGCTCGATGAAGTACCCGCTGCTCGCTTTGATCAAGCTGTACCAGTGGACGATCAGTCCGCTGCTCGGGCCGGTGTGCCGCTATTACCCCTCGTGCTCGCACTACGGGTACACGGCCATCGACCGGCATGGTGCGGTGAAGGGGACGGTTCTGACCGCCTGGCGGATCCTGCGGTGCAATCCGTGGTCCCCGGGCGGTGTGGACCATGTCCCACCCCGTAAACGCCCGCGTTGGCACGAGCAGCTGCGCAGTGCGTTGCGTAGATCTCGCAATGCTCAAGGAGCCTGATTAGTGGACACGATTGCCAATCTGTTCAGCTTCATCACCACACCCGTTTCGTGGATCATCGTCCAGTTCCACAGCCTGTACGGGGCGGTCTTCGGACCGGACAGCGGGGCGGCCTGGGGCCTCTCCATCGTCTCCCTGGTGATCTTGATCCGCATCTGTCTGATCCCGCTCTTCGTGAAGCAGATCAAGGCGACGCGCGGCATGCAGGCGCTCCAGCCGAAGATGAAGGCGATCCAGGAGCGCTACAAGAACGACAAGCAGCGTCAGTCCGAAGAGATGATGAAGCTGTACAAGGAGACGGGTACCAACCCGCTCTCCTCGTGCCTTCCCATCCTGGCGCAGTCCCCGTTCTTCTTCGCCCTGTACAGCGTTCTGTCGAGCATCGCCAACGGCAAGACCATCGGCGTCATCAACGAGGAGCTGCTGGCGAGCGCCCGGCAGGCGCACATCTTCGGTGCTCCGCTGGCGGCCAAGTTCACGGACAGTGCCGCGAAGGTCGCGAGCCTGGACGCCTCGATCACCGACGTGCGCATCGTGACCGCCGTCATGATCGTCCTGATGTCGCTGTCGCAGTTCTACACCCAGCGTCAGCTGATGGCGAAGAACGTCGACCTGTCGGTCAAGACGCCGTTCATGCAGCAGCAGAAGATGCTGATGTACATCTTCCCGCTGATCTTCGCCGTCATGGGCATCAACTTCCCGGTCGGCGTCCTCGTCTACTGGCTGACCACGAACGTCTGGACCATGGGTCAGCAGATGTACGTGATCAACCAGAACCCGACGCCGGGCAGCAAGGCGCAGGACCAGTACCTGACCCGTCTGCTGAAGAGCATCAGCTCGCACGGTGCGGTCAAGGGCAAGGCCAAGAAGAAGGTTGTCGCGGCGATCGTGGCCAAGGGTCCGGACCGCAACGACAACGAGCGCAAGTTCATCACCGCTCTGACCAAGCAGGGGATGGCCGCTCAGGCCGACGGCTCTGTGATCAAGAGTTCCGAGGCCACTGCGGATGCGGATGCGGCGAGCAGTGCCGCCGCGAAGCGGCAGCAGCCGAAGCGGCAGTCGAAGTCGCAGCGTCAGTCGCCCAACAAGCCCTCTCCCAAGAAGTAAGAAGGAGTCCCTCCCGTGACGGAAGGCACCACCACCGCCGCCGCTGAGGGTGGCGACACCCTGACCCGCCTCGAGCAGGAGGGTGAGATCGCGGCCGACTACCTCGAGGGTCTGCTGGACATCGCCGACCTGGACGGGGACATCGACATGGACGTCGAGGCCGACCGGGCCGCGGTGTCGATCGTCAGTGACTCCGCCAGCCGCGACCTGCAGAAGCTCGTGGGCCGTGACGGTGAGGTTCTGGAGGCTCTGCAGGAGCTGACCCGCCTCGCGGTGCACCGGGAGACCGGGGACCGCAGCCGGCTGATGCTGGACATCGCCGGGTTCCGTGCGAAGAAGCGCGAGGAGCTGGCGGCCCTGGGCGCCAAGGCGGCGGCGGACGTGAAGGCGTCCGGTGAGCCGTTGAAGCTGGCGCCGATGACGCCGTTCGAGCGGAAGGTCGTCCACGATGCGGTGGCGGCCGCGGGTCTGCGCAGCGAGTCCGAGGGCGAGGAGCCGCAGCGCTTCGTCGTTGTGCTCCCGGCCTGATCGGTAGCGAAGTGTTTCGGCCCCGTCTGTGTCGCAGGCGGGGCCGATGTTTGTCAGCCTGGCATGTGAGAAACCATGCGGTACGGAAGGACGGTCCCCGTGACGGAGGCAGCTGAGCTTCCCCCGGCGCCCGAAGAGGCGCGTGCGGTGTTCGGTGAGTTTTTCCCGGAAGCTGTGCGGTATGCGGAGCTGCTGGCGGACGCGGGAGTCAAGCGGGGCCTCATCGGGCCGCGTGAGGTGCCGCGGCTGTGGGAGCGGCACCTGCTGAACTGCGCTGTGCTGTCGGAGGTGGTGCCGCAGGGCGTCACCGTTTGCGATGTGGGTTCGGGGGCCGGTCTGCCCGGTATCCCGCTGGCTCTGGTGCGCCGGGATCTGAAGATCACGCTGCTTGAGCCGCTGCTGCGGCGGACGAACTTCCTCCAGGAGGTGGTCGAGCTGCTGGGCCTGGACCACGTCACGGTGGTGCGCGGGCGGGCCGAGGAGGTTCTCGGCAAGGTGCAGCCGGTGCATGTGGTGACGGCTCGTGCGGTGGCTCCGCTGGACCGGCTGGCCGGCTGGGGCGTGCCCCTGCTGCGTCCGTACGGGGAGATGCTGGCGCTCAAGGGCGATACCGCCGAGGAGGAGCTGGTGAGCGCGAAGACAGCGCTGGCGAAGCTCGGTGTGGTGAAGACCTCGGTGCTGCATGTGGGTGAGGGCGTGGTGGATCCCCTGTCCACGGTCGTGCGGGTCGAGGTCGGAGAGAGCCCCGGCGGAGTGAGGTTTGCGGCCAAGCGGGCCAAGGCGGCCCGGGTGAGCCGTACGCGGCGGCGCCGCTGATGTGACGCGGCCCTATGGGGTTCCGGCAGCGATTTCTACGGTGTTGGGCCCTATAGGTATGGATTTCGGAGTGTCGTAGAGGCCTGAAGACTCCGTCCGGGCATCGTGTTTCACGTGAAACGTCGCTCTCTGCTGCACGGAATCATCAGCCGCGGTCGTGCGGCTGCGTCCCCCCGCGAGAAGAAGGAAGCGAGGGGGACGGAGTTGTCCACATCGGTGGATTCATCCACAGGAGTAAGGGCCCCGCTGGTTCGCGACCCGGGTGACATGGCAGGCTCTGTTCATCGCGAGCCTGATGTCGAGGAGAGTGACACCGTGCGGTCCGACGCCAACCTCGCGGGGCCGATGGCCGACCCGGTCCCCGGTCCCCGCTCTGAATCACCGGGTGAGGATGTTTCACGTGAAACATCGACACCCCTTGTAGACAACGAGACCCCGATCGGCCGAGCTGCCCAGCTGGCGGTCGAGGCACTGGGGCGTGCCGGTGAGAGGCTTCCCCGGCCGGAGCAGACCCGGGTCATCGTGGTCGCCAACCAGAAGGGCGGCGTGGGCAAGACCACGACGACCGTGAACCTGGCGGCCTCGCTGGCCCTGCACGGGGCGCGGGTCCTGGTGGTCGACCTCGACCCGCAGGGCAATGCCTCCACGGCGCTGGGCATCGACCACCACGCGGACGTGCCGTCGATCTATGACGTGCTCGTGGACAGTCGGCCCCTGCTGGAGGTCGTGCAGCCCGTGGTGGATGTGGAGGGGCTCTTCTGTGCTCCGGCCACGATCGACCTGGCGGGTGCGGAGATCGAGCTGGTGTCGCTGGTGGCGAGGGAGAGCCGGCTGCAGCGGGCGATCCAGGCGTACGAGCAGCCGCTGGACTACATCCTGATCGACTGCCCGCCCTCGCTGGGGCTGCTGACGGTGAACGCGCTGGTGGCCGGTGCGGAGGTGCTGATCCCGATCCAGTGCGAGTACTACGCGCTGGAGGGTCTGGGCCAGCTGCTGCGCAATGTGGATCTGGTGCGGGCCCATCTGAATCCGGCGCTGCACGTGTCGACGATCCTGCTGACGATGTACGACGGCAGGACCCGGCTGGCCTCGCAGGTGGCGGAGGAGGTGCGCACGCACTTCGGCAACGAGGTGCTGCGGACGAGCATCCCGCGGTCGGTGCGTATCTCGGAGGCGCCGAGCTATGGGCAGACGGTGCTCACCTATGACCCGGGTTCCAGTGGTTCCCTCTCCTATCTGGAGGCGGCGCGGGAGATCGCGTATCGCGGGGTCGGAATGCAGTACGACGCCCAGCAAGCCCATATGGGCGCGGGCCTGAACAGCACGCAGAGTATGGCGGAGGGGATCCAGTGAGTGAGCGACGTAGAGGCCTGGGGCGGGGGCTGGGTGCGCTGATCCCCGCGGCTCCGCAGGAGAAGACGCCGCCGGTGATCGGTTCGGGGTCTACTTCTCCGTCGGCGGTGCCGGTGCTGACTTCGGAGCGGGGGGTCGCGGCGGCGAAGCTGGCTTCGCTGGCGCAGGCCGATGTTTCACGTGAAACATCGGTCGCCGTCGATCCGGTGGGTGAGCCGGCGGCGCCCGAGGCCGATGTGGTGGCGGGAGCGACGTTCGCGGAGCTTCCGATGGACGCGATCACGCCGAACCCGCGCCAGCCGCGTGAGGTGTTCGACGAGGATGCGTTGGCCGAGCTGGTGACCTCCATTCAGGAGGTGGGTCTGCTCCAGCCGGTGGTGGTGCGGCAGTCGACGCCGGGCCGCTACGAGCTGATCATGGGTGAGCGGCGCTGGCGGGCGTGCCGGGAGGCCGGGCTGGAGAGCATTCCGGCGATCATCCGGGCGACGGACGACGAGAAGCTGCTGCTGGACGCCCTGTTGGAGAACCTGCACCGGGCGCAGCTGAACCCGCTGGAGGAGGCTGCCGCGTACGAGCAGCTGCTCCAGGACTTCAGCTGCACGCAGGACCAGTTGGCGGACCGGATCGGGCGTTCGCGGCCGCAGGTGACGAACACGATTCGGCTGCTGAAGCTGACGCCGCCGGTGCAGCGCAGGGTGGCTGCGGGTGTGCTGTCGGCGGGCCATGCGCGGGCGCTGCTGAAGTTGGACGACTCCGAGGCGCAGGACGAGCTGGCGGAGCGGATCGTGCGCGAGGGGTTGTCGGTGCGTACGGTCGAGGAGATCACGACGCTGATGGCGGCGGAGCCTCCGAGCAAGGTGAAGCCGAAGGGGCCCCGTGCGGGTGCCCGGGTGGCGCCGGCGTTGAGTGAGCTGGCGACGCGGCTGTCGGACCGGTTCGAGACTCGGGTGAAGGTGGACCTGGGCCAGAAGAAGGGCAAGATCACCGTCGAGTTCGCCTCGATGGAGGATCTGGAGCGGATTCTGGGGACGCTGGCGCCGGGCGAGGGCCGGGTGCTGGAGCAGGGTCTTTCCGGGGAGTAGTACCGGCGGATTCCTTTTGCAGCCCCCTGCTTCTTCGAGATGTCCGCACTCGAAGAAGCAGGGGGCTGTGTTTACGATGTGGTCATGGGTCGTCGGCTGGTACCGCTCACGCTGGACAACCTCCGGGACCTGCCCAGGCGTTGCAGGAGCTGTGTGTTCTGGGAGCTGGATCCCGTCACCGGTGGGGCCGCCGTGAAGGCGGGGACCTCGGAGCTGGAGAAGGAGGCCTGGATCTCCGCCGTCCTACTGGACTGGGGTTCCTGCGGTCGGGTGGTCTATGTGGACGAGGTCCCGGTGGGGTTCGTTCTGTACGCGCCGCCGGCGTATGTACCGAGGGCCGCTTCTTTTCCGACGAGCCCGCTGTCCCCGGATGCGGTGCAGCTGATCACGGCGTGGATCATGCCGGGGTACCAGGGGCAGGGTCTGGGGCGGGTGATGGTCCAGACGGTTGCGAAGGACCTGCTGCGGCGGGGTTTCAAGGCGATCGAGGCGTTCGGCGACGCGAGGTGGGAGGGGCCTGCTTGTCTGCTGCCGGCCGATCATCTGCTGTCGGTGGGGTTCAAGACCGTCCGTCCGCATCCCTCTCATCCCCGGCTGAGGCTTGAACTGCGTACGACGTTGTCCTGGAAGGAGGACGTCGAGCTGGCTCTGGACCGTCTGCTGGGCGGGGCGAGGGCGCGGAAGGAGCCCGCGCTGCGTCCGCTGTGAGCCTCTGGACATGTGAAACGGGGCCGCCCCTCTCAGGGGCGGCCCCGTTTCACGTGAAACATGAGCGCGTCAGGCGGTCTTGACCTCGACGAAGTCGGAGAGGTCGCGCAGGATGGCGGCCTTCGGCTTCGCGCCGACGATGGTCTTGGCGACCTCGCCGCCCTGGTAGACGTTGAGCGTCGGGATGGACATGACGCCGTACTTGGCGGCGGTGGCCGGGTTCTCGTCGATGTTGAGCTTGACGATCTCGATCTGGTCGCCGTACTCGGCGGCGATCGCCTCGAGCGACGGCGCGATCTGGCGGCACGGACCGCACCAGGCGGCCCAGAAGTCCACCAGGACGGGCTTGTCGCTCCTGAGGACCTCGGCGTCGAAGTCTGCGTCGGTCACGTTCTTGAGGGTGCCGGCCACTGCGGCCTCCTTCTTCATTCCTGCGGGGTGTTGGGGTGGGGCTGGTGTGAGGGTCAGACCGCGGCGTGGGCCTTCTCGGCGTCCGCGAGGGCGGCGAGGAAGCGCTCGGCGTCGAGGGCGGCGGAGCAGCCGGTGCCCGCGGCGGTGATGGCCTGACGGTAGGTGTGGTCCACGACGTCGCCGGCGCCGAAGACGCCCGTGACGTTGGTCCGGGTGGAGGGGGCGTCGACCTTGAGGTAGCCCTCTTCGTCGAGCTCCAGCTGGTCCTTGAACAGCTCGGTGCGCGGGTCGTGGCCGACGGCGATGAAGAGGCCGGTCACGGGCAGCTCGGTGGTCTCACCGGTCTTGGTGTTGCGCAGGGTGAGGCCGGAGAGCTTCTGCTCGCCGTGGATCTCGGCGACCTCGCTGTCCCAGGCGAACTTGATCTTCGGGTCGGCGAAGGCGCGGTCCTGCATGGCCTTCGAGGCGCGCAGGCTGTCGCGGCGGTGCACGATCGTGACGGACTTGGCGAACCGGGAGAGGAAGGTCGCTTCCTCGATCGCGGTGTCGCCGCCGCCGACGACGGCGATGTCGTGGTCCTTGAAGAAGAACCCGTCGCAGGTGGCGCACCAGGAGACACCGCGGCCGGAGAGGGCGTCCTCGTTGGGCAGGCCGAGCTTGCGGTGCTGGGAGCCGGTGGTGACGATGACGGCCTTGGCGCGGTGGACGGTGCCGGCGGTGTCGGTGACGGTCTTGATCTCACCGGTGAGGTCCACGGCGACGACGTCGTCCGGGACGAGCTCGGCGCCGAACCGCTCGGCCTGGCCGCGCATGTTGTCCATGAGGTCCGGGCCCATGATCCCGTCCTGGAAGCCGGGGAAGTTCTCCACCTCGGTGGTGTTCATCAGTGCGCCACCGGCGGTGACGGCACCTTCGAAGACCAGCGGCTTGAGCGAAGCGCGTGCGGTGTACAGGGCGGCGGTGTAACCGGCCGGCCCGGAGCCGATGATGATCACGTTTCGTACGTCGCTCACGGGTTTCTTCCTCGTCTCTGCGGACTGCGTGCTGCCTACCGGGGGCCGGTGCGGACTCTCACCCCACCCAACGGATCCTACGGCGCATGCATTCCCCACCTGTCCCCCCGTGGACCTGAACGGGTCAGGTTCGGGGGTAGGTGTTCGTCAGGAGGAGTTTTCCGGTGGGTGATCCGGTGGTCTCGCAGGCGGTGTCGACGAGGTAGGCGTCGACGCTCGCGGGGTCGCCGGGGTGGGGCAGGACGAGGAGGTAGGCGGGGGCGCCCTGGTAGCTGCCTCGCTCGGAGGCGAGCGGGGTGTCGGGGCGGCCCGTGGCGTGCTGGACGCAGGCGGGGACGGGCCCGGGGGCCCGCCGGTCGCCGGGGGCGACGGGTGCGGCGGGAGAGTTCTCGAGCCCCAGGGTGTTGTTCTGCTCCTCGGGGGCGGTCTTGGCGCCCGGCTCCGGAGGGAGGATGCGCCGGACGTCGTCCTGGAGGTTCTGTGCCGTGTACGCGCCGGCGGAGGCTGCGGCGTCGGAGCGGGAGGCCGGGGTGTGGGCGGCGGTGCCTTGTGGCGGCGGGCTGGAGAGCTCGCTGAAGAGGAAGATTCCGAGGGCGCAGGCCGCGGCCGAGACGAGACCTGTGAGTACGGCGATCCTGCGGCGGGCGCGGCGCCGTCCCGGGCCGGTTGGGCCGGTCGGGTGACCTGCGGGCCGGTGGGGGGCGGACGTTTCACGGGGAGCACCCACAGCGGTGGCCGGGGGAGGAACATCGGCGGCGGGGGTGAGGGGCGATGGTGCGGGGCGGCCGTCCTCGGCGCGGCCGTGCCTGCCTCCGGCAGGGGGTGTGGTGGCGTCGAGCAGTGCTTCGGCGGCGAGGGCGGCGTCGATGCGGCCCGCGATGTCGGCGGGCATCCGGGCCGGTCCGGGGAGGGTGCCGAGGAGGGCGCGGATCTCGTCGAGGGAGGCGCGGACGTCGGCGCACAGGGAGCAGTCGCCGAGGTGGCTGCGGATCTCGGCGGTGCGGGACGGGGAGAGGAGTCCTTCGGTGAGGTCGGAGATCTCCGAGACGTCCGGGTGCCGGATCGTGCCGGTCGTGTCGGCTGTGGGGCTCACGGTCGTCCACCTCCGCCCTTCACTGGGTCTGCGTCTTGGTCTGGTTGCCGGGGTTCTGTCGCAGGTGGGACGGGAGTCCCCGGCGTCCGGTTCCTTCCCCGCTCGGTGGTGGTGTTATCCCCGGCATCGGTGCGCAGATGAGTGAGCATCGGGACGAGTTTCGCTCGGCCGCGTGCGCACCTGCTTTTGACGGTCCCGGTGGGTACGTCGAGGACGTGGGCGGCTTCGGCGACGGAGTATCCCTGCATGTCGACGAGGACGAGCGCGGCCCGTTGTTCGGCCGGGAGGGTGCCGAGGGCGGCCAGGAGCTGGCGGTGGAGGTCCTGGCGCTCCGCGGGTGCCTCGGCGGACTCGTGGGGCTCCAGGAGGCGCTCCAGGCGGTCCGTGTCGTCGAGGGGCGCGGTCCTGCGGGAGGCGGCCTTGCGGGCGCGGTCGAGGCAGGCGTTGACGGTGATGCGGTGGAGCCAGGTGGTGACGGCGGACTCGCCGCGGAAGGTGTGGGCGGCCCGGTAGGCGGAGACGAGGGCGTCCTGCACGGCGTCGGCGGCCTCTTCCCGGTCCCCGAGCGTCCGCAGCGCCACGGCCCACAGCCGGTCCCGGTGCCGGCGCACAAGCTCCCCGAAGGCATCGGGATCTCCGGCCACGTGCCGCGCCAGGAGCTCCTGGTCGCTGTGGCCGCTCGCGGATCCTTCTGGCATCGCCCCCTACTTCCTTCCGCGGTGGAGACTAGGGCCTCTACGGGTCCGGGCGCGAGGGTGCGCGATGATCCGGGATCTCCCTGGCCGTTGCCGGGGGCCTGTGGTTGACCTACGACTCAGGAAGCGGAGCCCAGCACCTTGATCTCGCTGATGCCGCCCCGGTAGCCGCCGGTGCCGTCGGAGGGCAGTTCGCTGATGTGGATCAGCAGGTAGCGGGTACGGATCGGGGCTTCGAGCGTGGTCTGGAGCCTCTGGTCGGTGCGGGCCGGCTTGGTGATGTGCTGGGTGAAGCCGCTGATGGTGGTGGGGCCGGTGGCGTCCGGGGCCGCGGCGCGGACCTCGGCCGTCTGGCCTGCGACGTACATGTTCACATCGATGCCGGAGACGTTCTTCACCGAGCCCAGGTCGACGATGATGCCGCTGCCGTCGTTGTCCTGCTCCAGGTTGCCGAAGGCGGCGTAGTTCACGTACCGGGGCGTGACCCAGGCGGAGCCGGGGTCGCCGTCGACCGTCTTGTCGGCAGCTTCCGGCTTCACCGAGTTGCCCAGAACCGAGACGTGCTTGATCGGCAGAGCCTCGCCCGGCTCCGGAGCCTTCGGGGCGTCGTTGTTCTTGGGCTGGTTGTTGCTGCTGCCGCTCTCGCCCTGGGTGCCGCGGCCCAGGAGGCGGTCCGCGAGCTGCCAGCTGCCCAGGCCGAGGGCGGCGATGAGCAGGGCGGCGACGCCCCACTTCAGGGCGCGGCCGGTGCGGCTCTGGAGCGGGGGCGGCGGAGGGGCGACGGGGCGGCTCTGGACGGTGGTGACGCCCGCGGGGACGGGGCGGCCGTAGCTGCCCTGCTGGTAGGTGGTCTGCTGGTACTCCGGAGGGGCGGTGAAGGCGGGCTCCGGCGGCCGGATGCGGGGCATCGCGGCGACGGCCTTGGCCAGCTCCTCGGGGGTGGTGCAGGCGGGTTCTTGGCTGGAGGCGGTGGCCCCGTCGTTGGCGAGGGCGCGCATGGCGAGCTCGCCCAGGCCGCGGTGGACGCCGGCGCGGACCTGGTCGGGGGCGATCAGGCCGACGCCCTTGGGCAGGCCGGTGAGGCCGTAGGCGTCGTTCTCGTAAGGCCAGCGCTGGGTCAGGGCGGCGTACAGGAGTGCGCCGATGGCCTCGGTGTCGGCGCGCTGCGGGGTCTCGCTGGTGATGCCGCGCAGGGCCGCGTTCACGGCGAGGCCGCGGATGCGGTACTGGCCGGTGGAGGTGCGCAGTATCGCGCTGGGCGTCAGGCGCAGGTGGGCGAGACCTTCGCGGTGCGCGGCGGTCATGGCCTGGGAGATCTGGTGGACGAGCTGGTAGGCCTCGTGGGGTTCCAGGGGGCCCGCGGCGAGCACCGCGGTGAGTTCGGTGGCGTCGGGGAGCCACTCGTGGACGACGTAGACGAGGTCGTTCTCCTCCACGGCGTCGAGGACCTGGACGAACCGGGGGTCGCCGAGCAGGGCGGAGGAGCGGGCGGCGGCCAGGACGGAGCGGGCCCGGGGGTGGTCGGCGGGGAGCAGGTGGACGCCCACGGCGCGGCGCAGTTTCTCGTCCATCGCACGCCAGCTGCTGAATCCGTCCAGACGGGTGACGCACTCCTCGAGCCGGTAGCGTCTGGCGAGCTTGTGGCCGCTGTGGAGTTCGGGTGCGGCCGCGGGGGCCGCGCTGCTGCGTTCGCCGTCCGTTTCGGGCATGGGTCCGTCTGCGGCTTGTCCGTTCTGGGTGTCCACCCCGTCGGCCGTGGCCTGTGCCGCCTGAGCGGCCAGCGGCTCGTCGCCGCTGTTGTCGGCCACGTCGACGGCAGCCGTGCTACGTTCCGCCACCGTCGTTCCCGCCTCCCCATCCGTTACGCGCTGTCGGCCAGTCTGCGAAGCCATGCCAATTGTGCCCACAGTCCGACGCTATGCACGACACACGAAAGGGGGTGACGGTTGTGCGCATCAGCGCCCCAAACGCCCGCGGACCATTCCGACCATCGCGTTGAGCTCTTCGATCCGCATCCGCTTGGCGGCGAGGAGGAAGACGGCGGCCAGTGCGATGCCGCCGGCCGTGAGGGCGGCGGCGGAGCCGCCGACTCCGCTGCCGAGGGCCTGGGTGACCCCGTAGGCGACTGCTCCCGCGACCGCGGCGGCGGGGACGCAGGCGCCGGTCAGGCGGGCGTAGGTGCGGGCCACGTGGGCGCCGTCGAGGTCGCCGCCGAGGCGGGTCTTGAGGCGGCGCCAGGCGACGCCCACGCCCACGGCGTAGCCGAGGCCGTAGGCCGCGGCCATGCCGACGACGGCCCAGCGTGCGGGGAGCACGAAGAACGCGGCGGTGGAGACGGCGGCGTTGACGGCGGCGACGATGACGGTGTTGTAGAAGGGCGTCCGGGTGTCCTCGTAGGCGTAGAAGCCGCGCAGGACGACGTACTGGACGGAGTAGGGGATCAGTCCGAGGCCGAAGGCCATCAGGACGTAGCCGATGTTCTGGGCGCCGGCGCCGGAGCCCGCGTAGAGCAGGGTGGCCATGGGGACGCCGAGGGCGAGGAACGCGAAGGCGCACGGGACGATCGCGACGGCCGAGGTGCGCAGGCCGTAGGAGATGTCGTCGCGGACGGCGGCGGCGTCGCCGTCGTGGGCGGAGCGGGAGATGCGGGGCAGGACGGCCGTCATGACGGAGACGGTGATGATCGCCTGCGGCATCTGCCACAGCAGCAGCGCGTAGTTGTAGGCGGTGATGCCGGTGCCGGGGTGGCCTTCCGTCTCGGCGACGGATCCGGCCCAGGTGGCGAGCTGGGTGACGACGACGAGGCCGACCTGGTTGGCGAGGACGAAGAAGAACGTCCACTTGGCCAGGCGGGCGGCCTTGCCGAGGCCGTGGCCCTTCCAGTCGAAGCGCAGGCGGGGGGAGAAGCCGGCGTCGCGCAGGTAGGGGAGCATCGCGAGGGCCTGGACGGTGAGGCCCAGCAGGGTGCCCAGGCCCAGCAGGCGGACGCCTTCGGGGGTGACGGTGGTGGCGCCGACGCCGGAGGTGGTGAAGCTGCCGAAGGCCCAGATGAAGGCGCCGAACGTGGCGATGACGACGATGTTGTTGAGGACCGGGGTCCACATCATGGCGCCGAAGCGGCCCCGGGCGTTGAGGATCTGACCGAGGACCACGTGGACGCCCATGAAGAACATCGTCGGCAGGCAGTAGCGGGCGAAGGCGACCGCGACGTCCATCTGTGCGGGGTCGGAGGCGATCTTCGGCGACATCATCGTGATGAACACCGGGGCGGCCAGGACGCAGATGGTGGTGACGGCGGCCAGCAGGACCACGACGAGGGTCAGCAGCCGGTTGGCGTACGCCTCTCCGCCGTCGCTGTCGTTCTTCATGGCCCGGACCAGCTGCGGGATGAAGACGGCGTTGAGGGCGCCACCGCCGACCAGCACGTAGATCATCGTGGGCAGGGTGTTGGCGACCTGGTAGGTGTCGTTGAAGGTGCCGACGCCGATGGCACCGGCGATGACCAGGGTCCGCAGGAAGCCGGTGATGCGGGAGACGATCGTGCCGGCGGCCATGAGCGCACTGGACTTGAGGAGGCTCGCGGCGCGGCCGGCGGGCTTGCTGGGTGCCGGGGCCGCGACGGGGGCGTCCTCGGCGGGGGTGCGGGGGGCCGCTTCCTGGTCGCGGTAGAGGTGCGCGAAGGCGTCGGGCTCGGGCTGCTCCTCCGCGGCCTTGGTGACCAGGGAGTCCACGCCGACGAACTGCGTGGTGGTGGCGTGGTCGCCGTACGGCAGGTGGCGGGAGGGGCCGTCCGGCTCGGGCGGCGGGGTCTGTGCCCAGACGCGGGAGTCGGGCGCGTAGGAGGGCGCGGTCGGTGCCGCGTACAGCGGGCCGGGCTCCTGGAAGGTGCCGGGGGGCGGCGGCGGGTGCGAGGCGCGGTCGTAGAGCACCTCGGCGACCGGGTCCTGGGCGGAGAGGTCCTGCGCCCGGTAGGGGTCGTTGTCGTACGCGTCCTGGACATAAGGGTCGTGGTCCGGCGCGGGCGCAGGCGCGGGCACCTGCCCGGGCACCGGGGTGCCCTCGGCAGTGCCCTGGGAGGGCGAGGGCCCACCAGTGCCCTGCGCGCGGTCACCGTCGTACGGCGCGTTCATCGTAACCCCACCTCATCGTCCCCAGGCCGGCCGGCCACGGTATCGCTCAACGGTTCACTGTCTCACCCGTGCCGGACCCGTCCGTGCTTTGCGGTCCGGTGTCCGGGGACTCGTCACTCGGCTGCGTGCTCTCCTCGGCGGCCGCGCGGGCGGCGACGCGCTTGCGGCTGGCGTACATCTTCATGCCTGCCAGGACGAGGAGGAGCACACCGCCGGCGATGACGAGCATGACGGTGGGGGTGACCTCGGTGGCCTCGACGGTGAACTTGCGCGGTTCGCCGTAGGGGATGCCGTCCTTGGTGAAGAGCTGTGCGGTGACCTCGACGGGGCCGCTCGCGGTGGCGTTGGCGGGGAACTTCACGGTCTGGGTGTGGTCGCCCTGGACGGAGACCTGCTGTTCCGCCTGACCGCTGTCGCCGAACATCAGGCGGGTCGGGTTGGCGGACTTGACCCGCAGGACGAGGTCGTGGACGTCCTGGACGAGGCTGTTCTGGACGCTGACCGGGATGGTGGCGCTGTGTCCGGACAGGGTGGCGTCCGACTTGGGGACGACCTTGACCTTCTGCGTGAGGCCGAGCAGGTACTCCTGCACCTGGTCCCGGTAGAGGTTCGCCTCCTCGGGTCGGCCGCGCCAGGAGGTGGACATCTCCCGGTTGGTGGTGTTGCCGACGGGGATCTCCACGCGGTCGGGCGCGGCGAGGATCACCTTGAAGTGGTCGAGGGTGTTCTGGGTGGTGCGGATCTTCTCGAAGGCCGATACCGGCATTTCCTGCTTGGCGAGGGCTTCGGGGTACTGTCCGGCGCCCGGTACCTGGGTGGTGGCTCCGGGGTCGGGCTTGGCCGCGGCGGCGGCTTCGAGGTCCGCGGGCTGGGTCCAGCGGCCGGCCTGGAGACCGTGCAGGGCGGCCGCCATCGTCTGCACCTGGCTGACGGTGGGCATCCGCTGCGGGGCGACGACGAAGCTGCGCTGTTCCCCGGTCTTCTGCAGGTTGAGGGCGAGGCTGTCGGCGAGGAAGCGCTGCACGGCGAGCGTCGAGTTCCCGGCGCTGAGCATGTCGCCCTCGAACGCGGTGGAGAGTTCGGCGTCCGCGACGACGGCGGTGGCGCCGGCGCCGATGGGCCGGGCGGCGGAGGGCGTGTAGCCGAGGGCTCCGCTCTCCTGGAGGCTGTCGCTGCGGGTCAGGACGTTGTGGGCACCGGCCGAGGTGGCGACGTTGACGATCGAGGGGTCTATGGCGCCGTCCACGGGCCAGGAGAAGTCCGTGGTGGTGGGGACGTGCAGGACCGTCTCGACGGCCTGCTTCGCCTTGTCGGTGGCGGGCCGCAGCTGGCCCAGGGTGCCCGAGACGTCCTTGCCGCGGTGGGCGAGGGAGGCGAGGTCGGGATCGGCGAAGGGCAGGGCGACGACCTTCTTGCCCTGGACCGCGGTTTCCAGCGCGCTCAGCCACTGCTCGGCGACGGCCTTCTTCTTGCCCTGGACGGGCTTGCCGCCCGGGACGCGGACCCGGTAGCCCTTGGTCATCGCGTCGACCGTGGCCAGCAGGTCGGGGTCGATGACCCAGGCGACCGGAAGTTCCTTGCCGAGCGAGACCATCATGCCCAGGCGGCCCGTCGGCTTGAGTTCCTCCGCGAGGGAGTCGTCGAGGAAGACGGGGGTCTGGACCTCGTCCGCGCCGGTCTCGGCGGTCAGGTGGGTGGTGGAGATCAGCGGCCACACGTAAGTGAGCTGGGCGCGCTTGGCGGCGGCTTCGGGCTGCCAGGGCAGGAAGGTCCGCTTGATGCCGAGGACCTGCTCGGAGGGTCGGCTGTCGCTCACCCCGGACAGGGAGACGCCGAGCTGGTAGACGCCGTCCTTGTCGAGTTCCAGTTTGTTGACCGGGACGGTGAGGGTGAACGGCCGGCTGACCTTGGAGGGAAGTCGGTCGATCTTCACGGCGTAGGCCGGGTCGATCTCGCCCGGGTCGTTGCCCGGCCGGAAACCGCTGCGTTCCGCGGCCTCGCCGATGGACGCGCGGTCCGCGAGCGCGGGCCCGACGCGCAGGCCCACGTGGGCGTCGTTGATCGTCTCGGAGCCGGTGTTGGCGACGACGCCCTCGATGGTGAGGGTGTCGCCCTTGACCGGTGCGGTGGGGGTCATGGACGTGAGCTGGACGTCGACCGAGGGGCCCGTGGCCGCTTCGGCCTTCGGGGCGGGGGCGTATACCAGGGCGGCGAGTACCGGGGTCCCTGCGAGCAGGATCATCGTGCGCCGCAGCCAGCGGCGCCGGGCAGGGGCGGGGGAAGCCCCCTGGATGTCTGCCGCTTCCGCCACGCGCTGGCCCGTCCCTCGAAGTCAGTGGTCGTCGTTTGTGCGTCCGAGCATGGTAACGAGGCCCGCTGTGCGCGAGTGCCGCGCGGTTGCTCCACATGATCGGCTCCGCCCCGGGCTCCCGGCGCACCGGGTCGCCGTGAAACGGGGAAGCCCCTGGCGGGCCGGGCACGTACCCTTTTCTGTTGTGCCGAACGCCAATGAAGACAACCCCAGTGCCCTGAGTCAGGTGCAGCGCCGCGCGGTCAGTGAACTGCTGCGGGTCGCTCCTGTCGCCGACGATCTCGGCCGCCGGTTCCAGGAGGCGGGCTTCCGCCTCGCCCTGGTCGGCGGGTCCGTCCGCGACGCGCTGCTGGGGCGTCTCGGCAATGACCTCGACTTCACCACCGATGCCCGTCCGGAGGACGTGCTGAAGATCGTCCGCCCGTGGGCCGACGCGGTGTGGGACGTGGGCATCGCCTTCGGCACCGTCGGGGCGCAGCGGGACGGCTTCCAGATCGAGGTGACCACGTACCGCTCCGAGGCGTACGACCGCACCTCGCGCAAGCCCGAGGTCTCCTACGGCGACTCGATCGAGGAGGACCTGGTCCGGCGTGACTTCACGGTCAACGCCATGGCGCTGGCCCTGCCGGAGCAGGAGTTCATCGACCCGCACGGTGGTCTGGAGGATCTGGCCGCGGGTGTCCTGCGCACTCCCGGTACGCCGCAGGATTCGTTCTCCGACGACCCGTTGCGGATGCTGCGGGCGGCCCGGTTCGCGGCGCAGCTGGACTTCGAGGTGGCCCCCGAGGTCGTGGCGGCGATGAAGGCGATGGCCGAGCGGATCGAGATCGTCTCGGCGGAGCGGGTGCAGGGAGAGCTGAACAAGCTGCTCCTGTCCGCCAACCCGCGCAAGGGTCTGGGTCTGCTCGTGGAGACCGGACTGGCCGACCGGGTGCTGCCCGAGCTGCCCGCGCTGCGGCTGGAGCGTGATGAGCATCACCGGCACAAGGACGTCTACGACCACTCGCTGATCGTGCTGGAGCAGGCGATCGCGCTGGAGGAGGACGGCCCGGACCTGGTGCTGCGGCTCGCGGCCCTGCTGCACGACATCGGCAAGCCGCGGACGCGCCGCTTCGAGAGCGACGGCCGGGTCTCCTTCCACCACCACGAGGTGGTGGGGGCGAAGATGACCAAGAAGCGGCTGACCGCTCTGAAGTACTCCAACGACATGATCAAGGACGTGTCCCGGCTGGTGGAGCTGCACCTGCGCTTCCACGGCTACGGCGACGGGGAGTGGACCGACTCCGCGGTGCGCCGCTACGTCCGCGACGCCGGCCCGCTGCTGGAGCGTCTGCACAAGCTGACCCGTTCCGACTGCACGACGCGCAACAAGCGCAAGGCCAATGCGCTCTCCCGCACCTACGACGGGCTGGAGGAGCGCATCGCCCAGCTGAAGGAGCAGGAGGAGCTGGATGCGATCAGGCCCGATCTGGACGGCAACGAGATCATGCGGGTACTGGACGTCGGCCCGGGTCCGCTGATCGGGAAGGCGTACGCGTTCCTGCTGGACCTGCGGCTGGAGAACGGCCCGATGGAGCGCGAGGCCGCGGTCTCCGCCCTCAAGGAGTGGTGGGCCGCGCAGGCCTGAGCAGAAACGGCGGGGGCGATGTTTCACGTGGAACATCGCCCCCGCCGTCAATGTTTCACGTGAAACGTCGGGTCCGGCGGCCCAGGAGCAGCGCGGTCGCCGCGTAGAGGGCGCCCACGCCGAGGATCAGGACCGCGGAGCGCCCGTCGGCGGGGAGCATGAGCGCGGAGACCGCTGCGGCGCCCACGAACGAGACGTTGACCAGCACGTCGTAGACGGAGAAGACGCGGCCGCGGTAGTCGTCGTCCACCTGGGACTGGACGACCGTGTCGGTGGCGATCTTGGCGCCCTGGGTGGTGAGGCCGAGGACGAACGCGGCGACCAGCATCGGACCGAAGGCGAAGAAGAGGCCGAGGGCCGGGACGAGGACGGCGGAGGCCGCGGAGCAGGCGGTGATCCAGCCGAGTGTGCCGAGCCGGCCCACCAGCGAGGGGGTCACGACGGCGGCAGCGAAGAATCCGACCGCGGAGGCGCCGACCGCCATGCCCAGCAGGGCCAGCCCCTCGGCCTCGGTCTGCGACCAGGAGTAGCGGCAGAGCATCAGCAGGGTGACGGTCAGCGCTCCGTAGCAGAACCGCATCACGGTCATCGCGCCGAGCGCCTGGGCGGCGTCCCTGCGCGAGGCGAGGTGCCTCAGGCCCTCGGCCATGCCCCGGACGGTGAGGGCGATGCCCTCCGTGACGGAGGGGTGGGTCGCGCCCGGCGGGTGGTCGGGTCCCAGGAGGCCGATGGCCAGGCTCAGGGAGACCAGCGCCGAGCAGAGGTAGAACGCGGCGGCGAGCAGGACGACGATCGCGTTGGAATCGGAGGCCAGCAGCCGGACGAGGAAGGCCAGTCCGCCGCCCGCGGTCGCGGCGAGGGTGCCCGCGGTCGGGGAGAGCGCGTTCGCGGTGACGAGCTGGTCGGGGCCGACGACGTGGGGCAGGGAGGCGGCGAGCCCGGCGAGGACGAAGCGGTTGACCGCTGTCACGGACAGGGCCGAGGCGTAGAACAGCCAGTCGGGGACGTGGACCACGATCAGCATCCCGGTGAGGCAGGCGAGGAAGGCCCGCAGCAGGTTGCCGTAGAGGAAGACCTGCCGGCGCCTCCACCGGTCGAGCAGCACCCCGGCGAAGGGTCCGATCAGCGAGTAAGGCAGCAGCAGTACCGCCATGGCCGAGGCGACGGCCGCGGGTGAGGTCTGTTTCTCGGGGGAGAAGACCACGTACGTGGCCAGTGCGACCTGGTAGACGCCGTCGGCGGCCTGGGAGAGCAGCCGTACGGCGAGCAGGTTGCGGAAGTCCCTCAGGCGCAGGAGTACGCGCAGATCACGTACGACAGGCATGAGGGCAAGGGTCACACACGCGGAGGGTCCCCGGGCACATTGCCCGGGGACCCTCCGCGAAGAACTGCCGAAGTCCAGGTGTCCGCGAGGACCCTTGGGGGTTCGGCTAGCGCTCGACCTCGCCCTTGATGAACTTCTCGACGTTGGCCAGGGCCTCGTCGTCGAAGTACTGCACCGGCGGGGACTTCATGAAGTAGCTGGACGCCGACAGGATCGGGCCGCCGATACCGCGGTCCTTGGCGATCTTCGCGGCGCGCAGGGCGTCGATGATGACACCGGCGGAGTTCGGGGAGTCCCACACCTCGAGCTTGTACTCGAGGTTCAGCGGGACGTCGCCGAAGGCGCGGCCCTCGAGGCGGACGTAGGCCCACTTGCGGTCGTCGAGCCACGCGACGTAGTCGGACGGGCCGATGTGGACGTTCTTCTCGCCGAGCTCGCGGTCGGGGATCTGCGAGGTGACGGCCTGCGTCTTGGAGATCTTCTTCGACTCCAGGCGGTCGCGCTCCAGCATGTTCTTGAAGTCCATGTTGCCGCCGACGTTGAGCTGCATGGTGCGCTCGAGACGGACACCGCGGTCTTCGAAGAGCTTCGCCATCACGCGGTGCGTGATGGTGGCGCCGACCTGCGACTTGATGTCGTCGCCGACGATCGGGACACCGGCCTCGGTGAACTTGTCCGCCCACTCCTTGGTGCCGGCGATGAAGACCGGGAGGGCGTTGACGAAGGCGACCTTGGCGTCGATGGCGCACTGGGCGTAGAACTTCGCCGCGTCCTCGGAACCGACGGGCAGGTAGCAGATCAGGACGTCGACTTCGCGGTCCTTGAGGACCTGGACGACGTCGACCGGCGCCTCGGCGGACTCCTCGATGGTCTGGCGGTAGTACTTGCCCAGGCCGTCCAGGGTGTGGCCGCGCTGGACGGTCACGCCGGCGTTCGGGACGTCGCAGATCTTGATGGTGTTGTTCTCGCTGGCGCCGATGGCGTCCGAAAGGTCGAGGCCGACCTTCTTCGCGTCGACGTCGAACGCGGCGACGAACTCGATGTCACGCACGTGGTAGTCGCCGAACTGGACGTGCATCAGACCGGGGACCTTGGCCGCCGGGTCGGCGTCCTTGTAGTACTCGACGCCCTGCACCAGCGAGGCGGCGCAGTTGCCTACGCCGACGATGGCTACGCGAACCGAACCCATTCCGGTTGCTCCCTGTTTGTTCTCGGACGAGGGCTGCGAGATGCAGGCCTCATTTTGCAGTTTCGTCGGACGGACCGGGTCGTCTCTGATCCCGTCCCGCCCGCTCGCTCTCGATGAGCTCGTTCAGCCAGCGCACTTCGCGCTCCACGGACTCCATGCCGTGCCGCTGCAGCTCGAGCGTGTAGTCGTCGAGGCGCTCCCGCGTGCGGGCCAGTGAGGCGCGCATCTTTTCGAGGCGCTCCTCCAGCCGGCTGCGGCGGCCCTCCAGGACCCGCATGCGCACCTCTCGTTCGGTCTGGCCGAAGAAGGCGAAGCGGGCGGCGAAGGACTCGTCCTCCCAGGTGTCGGGGCCGGTGTGGGAGAGGAGCTCTTCGAAGTGCTCCTTCCCGGCGGCCGTCAACCGGTAGACGATCTTGGCGCGGCGCCCTGCGAGTGAAGCGGCGAGGGCGTCCTCCGGAGCGTTGCCCGGCTCTTCGATCAACCAGCCGTTGGCGACCAGCGTCTTGAGGCAGGGGTAGAGCGTTCCGTAGCTGAAGGCTCTGAAGACCCCAAGCGAGGTGTTGAGCCGCTTGCGCAGCTCGTAGCCGTGCATGGGGGATTCGCGGAGCAGGCCGAGGACGGCGAATTCGAGGATGCCTGAGCGCCTGCTCATCCGCCCGCCTCTCCTTCGCCCCTGTGTCTTTATACCGAGCTGATGTATCGGCTCGATACATCCAGACGATAGAACGGGCCGACCCGGTCGACAAGTGGCGACGTGGTGACCGGCATCACATCACCAATTCGTACGAGGCGAGTTGCCTGATTTGGGGTGAACTTCGGCACTGGGCGGGTTTTGAGCGTGCGTAGTCTGTGCGCCATGACACCGGGGGAACCGGAATTCATCTGCCGCTTCCAGGCCACTCGCCTGCCCGAGGAGTAGTCGTTCGATGAGCGAGCACCGCCGCAAACCGTCGCAGCCCCAGAATGGCGGGCGGGCCGACGCCCGCCGGGCCGCCCAGCAGCGCCCCGGCAGGGGCGCCGGGACCGGACGTGACGCCCCTGCGGCGTCACACAGCGGTCCTTATGCGGAACCCTCCGCACACGGCAGCAGATCGGGAGCGCGCCGGGCGGGCCAGAGAGGATCCGGGGGGCGCGGCCGGGGAGCGGGGAGTGCCGCTCGCGGTGGTGCCCGTCCCGACAAGCGGCTGATCAACTACCCGCGGTCGGACCGGGAGGGCTGGAAGCGCTTCCTGCCGTCCTGGAAGCTCGTCAGCGGTACGGCACTGGGCTTCTTCTCGATCATCATCGCGGGTGCGGGCATCGGCATCGCCATGGTGAACACGCCCGACCCGAACAAGGCCGCCAAGGCGCAGAACAACGTGTTCAAGTGGGCCAACGGCGAGCAGATGGTGGCGACCGGCGGTTCGATGAACCGGCAGATCGTGCCGATCTCCAGCATTCCCCGGTCGATGAGGGACGCGGTGATCGCCGCGGAGAACGAGTCCTTCGAGACGGACAAGGGCGTCGACCCGATGGGCGTCGGCCGCGCCGTGTGGAACATGGCCACGGGCGGCTCCACCCAGGGCGGTTCGACCATCACCCAGCAGTACGTGAAGAACATGTACCTGGACTCGAACCAGACGCTCAAGCGCAAGGTCACCGAGCTCTTCATCGCGATAAAGCTGGGCACCACCGAGGAGAAGGACACCGTCCTCGCCGGCTACCTCAACACCGCCTACTACGGCCGGGACGCCTACGGCATCCAGGCCGCGGCCCGCGCCTACTTCGGCAAGGACAGCCAGGACCTGAACCCGGCGGAGTGCGCCTTCCTGGCCTCCGTGCTCAAGGGCCCCAACCTGTACAACCCGGACGGCGGCATCGGCACCGCGGCCACTCCCCAGCTCAACGAGGACCGCGCCCGCAAGCGCTGGGCCTGGGTCCTGGACCGCGAGGTCGAGGTGGGCCGGATGGACAAGGCCGAGCGGGCGAAGTACGCGGACAAGGACTTCCCTCCCCGCGTCGAGTCGGCGCAGGCCCGCGGGATGACCGGCCAGATCGGCTACCTGGTCGACACGGCCAAGGCGTACGTGATGAAGAGCAAGGGCATCACCGCCGAGCAGATGGCCCTGGGCGGGTACGAGATCACCACCACCTTCGAGAAGCCGAAGGTGGACGCACTGGCCAAGGCCGTCGAGGACACCCGCAACGGGCTCATCGACGAGAAGAAGCGCCCGGACACCGACACCTTCGTCCAGTTCGGCGCGGCCTCCGTGAACACGAAGACCGGCGCGCTCGTGGCCCTGTACGGCGGCCCGGGCTGGGACCACAAGTACTTCAGCAACAACGCCAACACCACCGGTGTCCCGGTCGGCTCGACCTGGAAGCCGTACGTGCTCGCGGCGGCCATGCAGTACGGCACGCAGAACTCCAAGGGCCAGGGCATCTCCGCCGACAGCAAGTACATGGCCAACGACCTCACCGTGATCAACAACAGGTCGGGCCAGCCGCTGCGCGGCAAGGACGGCACCCCGTTCAAGCAGAAGAACGAGAGCCCCACCGCCTACGGGTACGTGACCCTCAACGAGGCGATGGAGAAGTCCATCAACGTGCCCTTCGCCCAGCTCGTCTTCGACGTCGGCCACGACAAGGTCCGCAGGGTGGCCGAGTCCACGGGCCTGCTCAAGGACTCGATGGGCGTGCCCAACGACGCCTCCTTCGCGCTCGGTACCTCCACCCCCAGCGCCATTCGCATGGCCGACTCGTACGCCACCTTCGCGACCTCCGGCACGCACCACGAGCCGTTCTCCGTGACCAGGGTGGAGAAGGACGGCGTGCCGCTGCCCGGCTTCGAGGCGCCCAAGGCCGAGCGGGCCATGGACAACTCCGTCGCCGACAACATCACCAAGGTCCTCGAGAACGTGGTCCAGAACGGCACCGCGACCAAGGTCAAGAAGCTGGGCCGGCCCGCCGCGGGCAAGACCGGTACCACCGACGAGAACAAGTCGGCCTGGTTCGTCGGCTACACCCCGGAGCTGTCCACCTCCGTCGTCCTCTTCCGCAGCGACCCCAACTCGAAGGACAAGGCGCTGCAGTCCATGAAGGGCGTCGGTGACATCCCCTCCATCCACGGTGGTGACATCCCGGCCGAGATCTGGACCGAGTACATGATGGAAGCGGTCAAGGGCACCCCGGAGACGAAGTTCCCCGAGCCCCAGGACGTCGGCATCGTCGCGGACGCCTCCGGAGCCCCCTCCCCCACCCCCTCGGCCCCGCCGTCGCCGTCGCCGTCCCCGTCGACGGAGCCGTCGAACACGCCGTCCGGCCGGCCCTCCCCGTCCAAGAGCGGCAAGCCCTGCAAGCCGTGGCAGCTGTACTGCGACCCGACCCCCTCGCCCACGGACACCTCGGGCGGGCTGATCGGCGGCAGCGACGGCGGCCCCAGCGGATCGCCGACGGCGACGGCCACCGGCAGACCCGGTCGGCCGGGAGGCATCACCGGGGGATGACCGTGAACGCCCCCGTGACGGGACCGGCCGGTCCCGGAACGTGAACGGAGGAAGGCCGTCGCACCCGGTGCGACGGCCTTCCCCCATGTCCGGCCCGGTACGGCAGGATGACCCCCATGACGAAGGTGCACGAGGACCGTCCAGTACTGCCCACGCAGCAGGACGAGGTCGCCGCAGCCGGAAGCGAGTTCATCGGCGGCCCCCTCGGCCGCTACGCACGGCTCGGCGGGCACTGGCTGGGGCCGGTCCGGGTCGTGGTCCTGCTCGCCCTCGGCATGTTCGCCCTCGGCATGGTGCAGAAGCTGCCCTGCTACGACTGGGCGTGGTTCCGTGGGGCGGGCTCGCAGTACACCCACGCCTGCTACTCCGACATCCCGCACCTGTTCGCGGCACGCGGCTTCGCCGACAACCTCACGCCCTACTTCGACCGGCTCCCCGGCGACATGGAGTACCTGGAGTACCCGGTGCTCACCGGGCTCTTCATGGAGGTCGCCTCCTGGCTGACCCCGGGCACCGGCTCCATGCAGCACCGCGAGCAGATGTACTGGATGGTCAACGCGGGCATGCTGATGGCCTGCGCCGCCGTCATCGCCGTGTGCGTCGCCCGCACCCACCGCCGCCGGCCCTGGGACGCCCTGCTGTTCGCCCTCGCGCCGGCCTTCGCCCTCACCGCGACGATCAACTGGGACCTGCTGGCCATCGCCCTGACCGCCGCCGCGATGCTCATGTGGTCCCGGGGCCGGACGGTGCTCTTCGGTGTCTTCATCGGCCTGGCCACCGCCGCCAAGCTCTACCCCGTCCTGCTCCTCGGGGTGCTCTTCGTGCTGTGCTGGCGTGCCGGGAAGTGGCGTGACTTCGGCGCCGCGGCCCTCGGCGCGGCCGCCGCCTGGCTCGTGGTGGACCTGCCGGTGATGCTCCTCGCCTGGGACGGCTGGTCGAAGTTCTACACCTTCAGCCAGGAACGGCCGATCGACTTCGGTTCCGTCTGGCTGCTGATCTCCCAGCGTTCGGGCAACCCCCTCCACGACGCCAACACGTACGCGACCGGGCTGACGCTCCTGATGTGCGGAGCCATCGGACTGCTGACCCTGACCGCCCCCAGGCGCCCCCGCTTCGCCCAGCTGGCCTTCCTCGTCGTCGCCGCCTTCATCCTGGCCAACAAGGTCTACTCGCCGCAGTACGTGCTGTGGCTCATCCCGCTCGCGGCGCTGGCCCGGCCGCGCTGGCGGGACTTCCTGATCTGGCAGGCCGGCGAGGTCGTCTACTTCCTGGGGATCTGGTTCTACCTCGCCTACACGACCAGCGCCGACAAGCACCAGGGCCTTCCCGTGGAGGGCTACCAGCTGGCGATCACCGCCCACCTGCTGGCCACCCTGTACCTGTGCGCGGTCGTCGTCCGCGACATCCTGATGCCCGAGTGCGACGTCGTACGCCGCGACGGCTCGGACGACCCCTCCGGAGGCGTCCTGGACGGGGCCGAGGACGTGTTCGTGCTGTCGGACGCGGCGAGGGCGCCGCGGAACGCGACGCCCTCGGAGGGACAGCGGGTCGACTGGGGCGCCGGCCCCGAGGACTGAGCGGTAGGGGCCGCGGCCGACGGGCCGCGGCCCCTACCGGGCGTCCAGGGCGTCTCAGGCGTCGAGCACCCGGTCGAACTGGGTGGTGGTGTGCCGCAGGTGCGCCACGAGCTCGTCGCCGACCTTCGGCTCGGTGGTGTCGGAGGGCACGAACAGGATCGACACCTGCATGTGCGGCGGCTCGGCGAACCAGCGCTGCTTGCCCGCCCACACGAAGGGCGACAGGTTCCGGTTGACCGTGGCCAGGCCGGCCCGGGCGACGCCCTTGGCCCGCGGCATCACACCGTGCAGGGCCTTGGGGGCCTCCAGGCCCACCCCGTGCGAGGTACCGCCGGCGACCACGACCAGCCAGCCGTCGGAGGCGGCCTTCTGCTGGCGGTAGCCGAAGCGGTCGCCCTTGGCGACGCGCGTGACGTCCAGGACCGAACCCCGGTACTCGGTCGCCTCGTGGTCGCCCAGCCACAGCCGGGTGCCGATACGGGCCCGGAAGCGGGTCTGCGGGAACTGCTGCTGCAGCCGCGCCAGTTCCTCGGCCCGCAGGTGGCTGACGAACATGGTGTGCAGCGGGAGCCGGGCCGCGCGCAGCCGGTCCATCCAGCCGATGACCTCCTCGACGGCGTCCGAGCCGTCCGGGCGGTCCAGCGGCAGGTGCAGGGCGAAGCCCTCCAGCCGGACGTCCTCGATCGCGGCGTGCAGCTGCCCCAGGTCCTGCTCGGAGATGCCGTGGCGGCGCATCGAGCTCATGCACTCGATGACCACCCGGGCGCCGACCAGGCTGCGGACCCCGTCCAGCGAGGCCACCGAGCGGATGACCCGGTCCGGCAGCGGCACCGGGTCCTCACCCCGCCGGAACGGGGTCAGGACCAGCAGATCGCCGCCGAACAAGTCCTTGATGCTCGCGGCCTCGTACGTGGTGCCGACGGCGAGGACGTCGGTACCCATCCGGGTCGCCTCCTCGCACAGCCGCTCGTGGCCGAAGCCGTAGCCGTTGCCCTTGCAGACCGGGATCAGTCCGGGGAACTGGTCCATGACCTGCTTCTGGTGCGCACGCCAGCGCGCGGTGTCGACGTAGAGCGTGAGCGCCATGCCCGTCCGGAGCCTCTCGTGTGGGGTGGGGGTGGAGTCAGCGGCGCGACATGTAGATGTCGAGCGCCTTGTGGAGCACCTTGTTGAGCGGGAAGTCCCACTCGCCGACGTACTCGACGGCCTCGCCGCCGGTGCCGACCTTGAACTGGATCAGCCCGAACAGGTGGTCGTTCTCGTCCAGCGTGTCAGAGATGCCGCGCAGGTCGTAGACGCCGGCACCGAGTGCGTAGGAATCGCGCAGCATTCGCCACTGCATCGCGTTCGACGGCCGGACCTCGCGCTTGTGGTTGGCGGACGCGCCGTACGAGTACCAGACGTGCTGGCCGACGGTGAGCATCGTGGCGGCGGCCAGCGGCTCCCCCTCGTGCTTGGCGATGTACAGCCGCATCCGGTTGGGGTCCTCGGCGTTGAGGGCCGTCCACTGGCGCTGGAAGTAGCTGAGCGGGCGCGGGCGGAACTTGTCGCGCTCGGCCGTGATCTCGTACAGGTGCTGCCAGGTCGGCAGGTCGTCGTAGCCGCCCTGGACGACCTCGACGCCGGCCTTCTCGGCCTTCTTGATGTTGCGGCGCCACAGCTGGTTGAAGCCCTTGAGGACATCGTCCAGCGAGCGGTTGGCCAGCGGCACCTGGAAGACGTAGCGCGGCTGGACGTCGCCGAAGCCGGCGCCGCCGTCCTCGGCCTGCTGCCAGCCCATGCGGCGCAGCTTGTCGGACACCTCGAAGGCGCGGGGCTCGATGTGCGTGGCCTCGACGTCGCGCAGCCGCTTGACCTCGGGGTCCTGGATGCCGGCCTTGATGGCGGCGGCGTTCCAGCGGCGGATGACGACGGGCGGGCCCATCTTCACGGTGAAGGCGCCCTGGTTCTTCAGGTGCGCCAGCATCGGCTGGAGCCATTCCTCCAGGTTGGGGGCGTACCAGTTGATGACCGGACCCTCGGGCAGGTACGCGAGGTATCGCTTCACCTTGGGCAGCTGCCGGTACAGAACCAGCGCGGCGCCGACGAGTTCGCCGGACTTGTCGAACCAGCCGAGGTTCTCCGAACGCCATTCGTTCTTGACGTCGGCCCATGCCGGGACCTGGCAGTGGCTAGCCGACGGCAGGCTCTGGAGGTACGCCAGATGCTGCTCTCGGCTGATGGTCCTCAGGGACAGGCTCATGCGGGGTGCTCCTCCGGCGACTTCGCTGGCTATGGCGCGAAGCCTACTGCGACAGGGGCGCCACCCATCTGGGGGACGTGCCGGGGCCCGGGCCGGTGCTCGGCCGGCGCCCCGTCGCAGGGGTGTCCCGCAGGTCCCTGTCAGCCGCCGAAGAGGCCGCCGTGGAACATGCCGATGAAGAAGCCGATGGCAGACGCGCCAAGGCCGATGATCAGTGCGAAGCGCTCGCGTGTCGTGACGGAGACGAACTGTCCGTAGAGACCGGTCAGGATCCCGATCAGCCCCGCCCACGTGGTGAGCAGGTGCAGGTTGTGGAAGAACGCCGTGATGAACGCCACGGCTCCGAGGATCAGGGTGGCCGCCATCAGGGTGTCCTGCAGCGGGTGGGGCTTGCCGTCGGTGGACAGCAGCGAGATCGGAGGGGGCTGGGACTGCGGTTGCATGGCCTGTGCCATCGGAAGGCACCTCCTGGCTGAAGCAGAGCGGCGCTGGGGCCCGCCTCCGGCCGGGGCCGGGGGCATAGCACCGAGCACACCCGATGGATACAGATTGTGTCCCCCCGGCGCCGGATTTCAACCGGAAGGAGTCGAGCAGGTAGTCTGTACAGCTGCGCGGTGTCTGTTCTCGGACACCGTGCGCACGCATCACGACCCTCCTGCCACGGAACGACCGTGGCCGCTGAGTCCAAAGGAGGTGGGTTCCACATGCGTCACTACGAAGTGATGGTCATCCTCGACCCCGATCTCGAGGAGCGCGCTGTCTCCCCGCTGATCGAGAACTTCCTCTCCGTCGTCCGTGAGGGCAACGGAAAGGTCGAGAAGGTCGACACCTGGGGCCGTCGTCGTCTCGCTTACGAGATCAAGAAGAAGCCCGAGGGCATCTACTCGGTCATCGACCTTCAGGCCGAGCCTGCGGTCGTCAAGGAGCTTGACCGACAGCTGAACCTGAACGAGTCGGTTCTCCGGACCAAGGTCCTTCGCCCCGAGACCCACTGAACTTCGGTTCAGCGGTAATCGGGATCGAGTAGCACAGCAGCCCAGCAGCAATCCCCGCCGAGAGGTTCATCCATGGCAGGCGAGACCGTCATCACGGTCGTCGGCAATCTCGTCGACGACCCCGAGCTGCGCTTCACCCCCTCGGGTGCGGCGGTCGCGAAGTTCCGTGTCGCGTCCACCCCCCGCACCTTCGACCGCCAGACGAACGAGTGGAAGGACGGCGAGAGCCTGTTCCTGACCTGCTCGGTGTGGCGGCAGGCGGCGGAGAACGTCGCCGAGTCCCTTCAGCGGGGCATGCGCGTCATCGTGCAGGGCCGGCTGAGGCAGCGGTCGTACGAGGACCGTGAGGGTGTCAAGCGCACGGTCTACGAGCTGGACGTCGAGGAAGTCGGCCCCAGCCTGAGGAACGCCACGGCCAAGGTCGCCAAGACCACGGGTCGCGGTGGCCAGGGTGGGTACGGCGGCGGCGGTCAGCAGCAGGGTGGCGGCGGCGGTGGCTGGGGCGGAGCCCCCAGCGGCGGCCAGCAGGGCGGCGGAGCTCCCTCCGACGACCCGTGGGCGTCCAGCGCGCCGGCCGGTGGCCAGCAGCAGGGCGGCGGCGGGGGCGGCTGGGGTGGAAACTCCGGCGGCTCCGGCGGTGGCTACTCGGACGAGCCGCCCTTCTAGGGCAGCTCGCATCCAAACTTCTTGATCACACAGGAGAGACACAATGGCGAAGCCGCCTGTGCGCAAGCCTAAGAAGAAGGTCTGCGCGTTCTGCAAGGACAAGACCGCGTACGTGGACTACAAGGACACGAACATGCTGCGGAAGTTCATTTCCGACCGCGGCAAGATCCGTGCCCGCCGCGTTACCGGCAACTGCACGCAGCACCAGCGTGACGTCGCCACGGCCGTGAAGAACAGCCGTGAGATGGCGCTGCTGCCCTACACGTCCACCGCGCGATAAGGAAAGGGTGACCGACTAATGAAGATCATCCTGACCCACGAGGTCTCTGGCCTCGGTACCGCCGGCGATGTCGTCGACGTCAAGGACGGTTACGCTCGCAACTACCTGGTCCCGCGTGGTTTCGCGATCCGCTGGACCAAGGGTGGCGAGAAGGACGTGGCGCAGATCCGCCGCGCCCGCAAGATCCACGAGATCGCGACCATCGAGCAGGCCAACGAGGTCAAGGCCAAGCTCGAGGGCGTGAAGGTCCGTCTGGCCACCCGCGCGGGTGACGCCGGTCGTCTCTTCGGTTCCGTGACCCCGGCCGACATCGCCACGGCGATCGAGGCTTCGGGTGGCCCGAAGGTCGACAAGCGCCGCGTCGAGCTGGGCTCCCCGATCAAGACCCTCGGTTCGTACCAGGTCTCCGTGCGTCTGCACGCCGACGTGGCCGCGAACGTGGGCATCGAGGTCGTCGCCGCCTAAGGGCTGCGAAACGAAGGGCCGCACCCCGTTGGGGTGCGGCCCTTCGTCGTTGTTTCACGTGAAACGTCGGCTACCGGGTGGCTCCCGCGACCAGCCAGCGGCCCGAGCGGGCGCGCAGTTGGAGGGTGGCCATGCGGACCAGCATCATCAGCGTCATGGCGCACCACAGGGCCGTCACCCCGCCTCCCAGGACGGGGACGAGCAGGGCGGCCGGGGTGAACACGGCGAGGGTCAGCAGCATCGCCCGGGCCAGGTAGGGTCCGTCGCCCGCGCCCATGAGGACGCCGTCGAGGACGAAGACCACGCCGCCGATGGGCTGGGAGAGCGCCACGACCAGCAGGGCGGGCAGGATGGCGTGCTCGACGGCGGGATCGCTGGTGAACAGCGGGATCAACACCGGGCGGGCCACGACGACCAGCAGGCCGAGCACGATGCCCGAGCCGATGCCCCACTGGACCATGCGCCGGCAGACGGCCTTGGCGCCCTCGGTGTCGCCGGCGCCCAGGTAGCGGCCGATGATCGCCTGTCCGGCGATGGCGATGGCGTCCAGTGCGAAGGCGAGCAGGCTCCACAGGGAGAGCAGGACCTGGTGGGCGGCGATGTCGGCGTCGCCGAGCCGGGCGGCCACGGCGGTCGCGATGAGCAGGATGGCGCGAAGGGACAGCGTGCGGACGAGCAGGGGTGCTCCGGCCTGCGCGCAGGCCCGGATCCCCGCCGCGTCGGGGCGCAGGGATGCGCCGTGTCGGCGGGCGCCGCGTACGACCACGACGAGGTAGGCGGCGGCCATGGCGCACTGGGCCGTGACCGTGCCCCAGGCGGAGCCCGCGATGCCGAGCCCGGCGCCGTAGACGAGGGCCGCGTTCAGGGCGGCGTTGAGGGCGAAGCCGCCGATGGCGACGTAGAGCGGGGTGCGGGTGTCCTGGAGGCCGCGCAGGACGCCGGTGGCGGCGAGGACCATGAGCATGGCCGGGATGCCGAGGGCCGAGATCCGCAGATAGGTGACCGCGTACGGGGCGACGGTGTCGGAGGCCCCGAAGAGGGAGATGAGCGAGGGTGCCGTGGGCAGGACCACGGCGATGACGGCGGCGCCGAGCAGGAGGGCGAGCCAGACGCCGTCCATGCCCTGCCGGATGGCCCCCTGGAGGTCGCCCGCGCCGACGCGGCGGGCGACGGCCGAGGTGGTGGCGTAGGCGAGGAAGACGAAGACGCTCACGGCGGTGGTGAGCAGTGCGGCGGCGATGCCGAGGCCGGCCAGTTGGGACGTGCCGAGGTGCCCCACGATGGCGCTGTCGGCCAGCACGAAGAGGGGTTCGGCGACGAGTGCGCCGAAGGCGGGGACGGCGAGGGCGAAGATCTCCCGGTCGTGGCGTCTCGGCGCAGCCTTCGGTGCTGTGGGGGCCTGTGTCATGCGCTCAATCTAATCTTCCACAGGTAATAGATGCAAGACCCTTTAGATCCTTACCGTGGCGTCGATCAAGGGCTTCTCGCGGCCTCATTGGTGGCGATCTTGAGACAGTGGCCAAGATTTTTCCCGCGAGGTCCTCCCGACGAGAGAATCTGCAGGTCAGGTGTGGTGTGTGGGTGTGTCAGGTGATTTTGTCCACAGCGTCGTCCCCCGGTCCGTGCACAGCTTCCGGGGACTTACCCACAGCATTGGCGCCGTCGTCCACATCTCATCCACACAGCCTGTGGATAACAAGATTGGCTGACGCCGCTCGCGGCCCTACCGTGGTGCGTTGCCCGACTCGCCGACAGCCGATTCGGGTGCCCCAAATGTCAGAGCCGTGTCGTAGAAAGAGTGGCACGGCAAGGTCCGCGCTGCGGACGGGAGGAGGCGGCCCGGTGAGCATGCCCGAGCCCATGGACGACCCCTGGGCCGACAGCGGTCCGAGTGACCGTCTGCCCGCCCGTCCGCGCCGTAACAGCGAAGGCCGCGGCCGCGGGGACGAACAGCACGACCGGGGCCGCGAGGGCGGCTCCTGGGACGGCGGCGGCAGCGGTGGTGGCGGCGGCTTCGAGCGCGTCCCTCCGCAGGACCTCGACGCCGAGCAGTCCGTCCTCGGCGGCATGCTGCTGTCGAAGGACGCCATCGCCGACGTCGTCGAGGTCATCAAGGGCCACGACTTCTACCGGCCCTCGCACGAGACGATCTACCAGGCCATCCTCGACCTGTACGCCAAGGGCGAGCCGGCCGACCCGATCACGGTCGGCGCCGAGCTGACCCGGCGCGGTGAGATCGGCAAGGTCGGCGGGGCGTCGTACCTGCACACGCTGGTGCAGTCCGTGCCGACGGCGGCCAACGCCGAGTACTACGCGGAGATCGTCCACGAGCGGGCGGTACTGCGCCGGCTGGTCGCGGCCGGTACGAAGATCACGCAGATGGGATACGCGGCCGACGGTGACGTCGACGAGATCGTCAACAGCGCCCAGGCCGAGATCTACGCCGTCACCGAGCAGCGGACCTCCGAGGACTACCTGCCGCTGGGCGACATCATGGAGGGCGCGCTCGACGAGATCGAGGCGATCGGTTCCCGCAGTGGCCAGATGTCGGGTGTCCCGACCGGCTTCACGGACCTCGACTCGCTCACCAACGGTCTGCACCCCGGCCAGATGATCGTCATCGCGGCCCGTCCCGCCATGGGCAAGTCCACCCTCGCGCTGGACTTCGCCCGAGCCTGTTCCATCAAGGCCAACCTGCCCAGCGTGATCTTCTCCCTCGAAATGGGGCGCAACGAGATCGCGATGCGCCTGCTCTCGGCAGAAGCCCGGGTGGCCCTGCACCACATGCGCTCGGGAACGATGACGGACGACGACTGGACCAGGCTGGCCCGTCGGATGCCGGACGTCTCCGCCGCCCCGCTGTACATCGACGACTCCCCCAACCTGTCGATGATGGAGATCCGCGCCAAGTGTCGTCGGCTCAAGCAGCGCAACGACCTCTCGCTCGTGGTGATCGACTACCTCCAGCTGATGCAATCGGGTGGTTCGCGCCGTCCCGAGAGCCGTCAGCAGGAGGTCTCGGACATGTCCCGAAACCTCAAGCTGCTGGCGAAGGAGCTGGAGGTCCCCGTGATCGCGCTCTCCCAGCTGAACCGTGGTCCCGAGCAGCGCACGGACAAGAAGCCGATGGTCTCCGACCTGCGTGAATCCGGCTCCATCGAGCAGGACGCCGACATGGTGATCCTGCTGCACCGCGAGGACGCGTACGAGAAGGAGTCCCCGCGCGCGGGCGAGGCGGACCTGATCGTGGCGAAGCACCGCAACGGCCCCACGGCCACCATCACCGTGGCCTTCCAGGGCCACTACTCGCGGTTCGTGGACATGGCCAACACGTAGCATTCGATCATGGATGAGCTCTCCGAGGACCTGGAACTCCTTCCCGCCACCCGGCGTGCGCTGAGGCACCGGATCGCCGTGGCGCAGAGCGAGGGGCGGGCGCCGTCGGTGGTGGCTGCCGTCGTGCGGGGCGGGGAGGTGGTCTGGGAGGGCTCGCGGACCTCCGTCGAGGGCCACGGTCCGGACGGGAACGTCCAGTACCGGATCGGGTCGATCAGCAAGACCTTCACCGCCGTTCTGGTGCTGCGGCTGCGGGACGAGGGGTTGTTGTCGCTCGCGGACCCGCTGGAGCGGCACCTGCCCGGGACCGGGGCCGGCGAGGTGACCGTCGCCCAACTGCTGGCGCACACAGGCGGACTCGCCGCGGAGACGCCGGGCCCGTGGTGGGAGCGCACGCCGGGCGACACGCGGCCCGAGCTGGCCGACGTACTGGGCGCGGAACCCTTCAAGCACACGCCCGGGCAGCGGCACCACTACTCCAACCCCGGTTACACGCTGCTGGGTTCGCTCGTCGAGGCGTTGCGCGGGAGGCCGTGGGATGAGGTGCTGCGGTCCGAGGTGCTGGAGCCGCTGGGGCTGAGCCGTACGAGCAGGGCGCCGCAGGCCCCGCACGCGGGGGGCTGGGCGGTGCACCCGTGGGCGGACGTCATGATGGCGGAGCCGCCGGAGGACCTGGGCCTGATGGCCTCGGCCGGTCAACTGTGGTCCACGACCGGGGACTTGGCCCGTTTCGCGGCCTTCCTGCTGCGTGGGGACGAGCGGGTGCTGAGTGCGGAGTCCGTACGGGAGATGCGCACCGCGGCGGCGCCGCCGGAACCGGGCATCGCCGATCTCGGGTACGGGCTGGGGATGCAGCTGGCGGCCCAGGGCGGGCGCCGGCTGGCGGGACACAGCGGATCACTGCCCGGGTTCGTCGCCGGGCTCTGGCTGAGCGAGGCGGACGACGTGGCGGCGGTGGTGCTCGCGAACTGTACGTCGGGTCTGCCCGCGTCGACGGTGGCAGCGGACCTGGTGGCGATCGTGGCTGACGCCGAGCCGCGGTTCCCGGAGCCCTGGCGGCCGTTCCGGGAGTCCGACCGGGTGCCGCTGGAGTTGTGCGGCCCCTGGTACTGGGGGACTTCGGCGCAGGTGGTGCGGCTGAAGGCGGACGGGTCGCTGGAGCTGGCGCCGCTGGGCGGGGCCGGGCGGTCGGCGCGGTTCCGGGCCGAGGCGGACGGCAGCTGGACGGGGCTGTCCGGCTACTACGCGGGGGAGACGTTGCGGGCGGTGCGCGGGGAGGACGGCTCGGTGAGCCACCTCGACCTGGCGTCCTTCGTGTTCACGCGGGAGCCGTACGACGCCGGGGCTCCGGTGCCCGGCGGGGTGGACCCGCAGGGCTGGCGGGGCATCGGCTGACGCGTCGGCATCGGTGGCGTCGGTTCGGGTGGCGGCGGTCTCTGCGGCGGCGTCGGTTCGGGTGGCGGCGGTTCAGGCCACGAGTTCGCGCTCCAGCGGAGTGCGGAAACGCGGGGTGATGCGGGCCTCTCCCAGCCATCCGGCGAGCCGGTCCGCCTCGGCGGCGACCGCCTTCTCGGCGGCGCGGCCGGGGCTGCCCAGCAGTCGCCGGACGATTTCGCCGTCGGCCCGCTGGGCCCAGCCGCCGATGATCTCGCCGTTCCACCACACGGTCGGGCCGATGTTGCCGGCGTAGTCGAAGAGCGCGCTCTTGTAGGCGGGGTCGAGGTGGAAGCCGCGGTCGGCCCAGCCCATGGCGGTGGGGTCGAGGGCGGGCAGGAGGGCGGCCCAGGGCTCGGTGGCCGGTTCGGGAGCGGTGTCGCCGGGGCACACGAGGGCGGTGGTGCCGTCGTCGAGGCGGACCTGCTCGGGGCCGACGGCGGCGAGGGCCTTGCGGACGTCGGTGAGGGTCCAGCCGGTCCACCACTTGAGGTCGGCCTCGGTCGCGGGGCCGTAGGCGTGGAGCCAGCGCCGGGCGATCTCGGCGCGCGCCTCGGGGGCGGGCACGGGGGGCCACGGCTCGGTGTGGACCCAGCGGTACTGGCTGGAGGTCCAGGACCCGCGTGGGCGGTCGCGGCGGATCCGGCCGTCTGCGGCGAGCAGGCGGATGACCCGGGTGGCGACGCCCGTCTCGGTCTCGTACTTCTTCCCACGGCCGATGGTGATCTTCTGGCGCAGGGCGGGCACGGCCGCGGACAGCTGGCTGCCGGTGGAGGGGCCGCGGGCGTCGAGCGCGTCCAGGGCGGAGGCCTCGGCCCGGGCCAGCCAGTCGGCATCGAGGCCCTGTCCGTCCTCGTCGAGGTGTTTGAGGAGGGTGCGGCGCTCCTTGACGGCGATCGCGCGAGCGGTGGAGGAGTCGACGTACGGGGCCAGTTCGGCGGAGACCGCGAAGAGCGTGTTCCGCATGCTGAGCAGCCGCACGAGGCTGACGTCCTCGTAGAGGGCCTGCTCGATCGTGTCCGGCCCGCCCCGTGCCATCCGGGCGCGGGCCGACAGGAAGACGGTCGCGGCGTCGGTGGCGTGGAGGGCGACTACGGCGTCGGCCGCCTGGGGCACCGTGGCGGCGCGGGCCGAGGGAGCCAGGCGGTGGCGCCGGCCGAGCCGGTCGCGGCGCTCGGCGGTGGTGATGAGGGGGAGGCTCGGGCTCATCCTCCCGATCGTAGGCCGGGCCGCGGACAGTGCGGCCCGGCCCGTCGGTCCGGCCTGTCGGTCCGGCCTGTCGGTTCCGCTCTGTCAGAGCTGGAGTTTGAAGCCGACGTGGGAGGCGGTGAAGCCGAGCCGCTCGTAGAAGCGGTGGGCGTCGGTCCGGGTCGCGTCGGAGGTCAGCTGGACGAGGTCGCAGTTCTCGGCGCGGGATTTCTCGATGGCCCATTCGATGAACCGGGTGCCCAGGCCGCTGCCGCGCTCGTCGGAGTGGACGCGGACTCCTTCGATGATGGAGCGGGTGGATCCCTTGCGGGAGAGGCCCGGCACGATCGTCAGCTGGAGGGTGCCGACGACCCGGTCCGCTCGGACGGCGACGACCAGGTGCTGGTTGGGGTCGTCGGCCAGGCGCTTGAGGGCCGCCCGGTACGGAGTGAGGTCGTCCGGGGATTCGCGGGTGGCGCCGAGCGGGTCGTCGGCGAGCATGGCGACGATGGCGGGCAGATCGGCCTCGCCGGCCGGGCGGATGGACAGGCCGGAGAGGTCGGAGAGGTCCGCCGGGTTCGGGGTGTCGTTCATCGTGGTCGTCCTTTCTCAGCCCGCGGCCACGGTGAGCGGTGCCCAGCGGCGGGTCCAGTCACCGGGCAGCCCGGGGATGCCGCGCGTCATCACGGCGTTGAAGGTGATCGAGTCGAGGCCGCGCTCCTTGAGCCAGCCGAGCAGCTCCTCGTGGCGGACGTCGACATCGGTGCGCAGCGGCCGGTCGGTGCCCTGGGCGAGCGCGGTGATCAGTGACTGGGCGGTGCCGATGTCGCGGGCGACCAGAGGGCCGATGACATGGGTGTCCATGTTCGGCCAGGCCGCCGCGTATCCCGTGAGGGTGCCGTCGCCGGTGGGGTCCTCGGCGACGAGCAGCTGATCGGCGAAGGCGGGCAGCCGGATGATCAGGTGGGTGCGGTCGGTGCCGAAGACCTCGGCGTCCAGGCGCAGGATCCGCTGGAGGTCTTCGGCGTTGGCGGGCCGGACCCGGGGGGTGTCGTAGGCGCCGGGCGTGCCTTCGGGGCGGAAAGTGCCCTTCAGCATCTCGGCGCGGCCGGTGGCGTCGAAGCCGAGCTCCTCGTAGAGGGGGCGTCCGTAGGGGGTGGCGTGCAGGGTGAGGGGGACGCCCTTGAGTACGTCGTCGCAGACGTGTTCCATGAGGCGGCGCCCCAGGCCTTGGCGGGCGTAGCGGTCGGCGACCAGGACCATCCCGATGGCGGCGAGCTCCGGTCCGGCGTGGGTGTTGCCGTACTGGGTGACGACGCAGGCGGCCGCCAGGCCGAGACCGTCCGGGGCGTCCATGCCGTAGCCGTTTCCGGCGGCGAGGAGCAGTCCCCATTTGTGGTCCTCGCGGGGCCAGCCGCGGTCCTCTGACAGGTCGGCGCAGTGGCGGAGATCGTCCACGCTCAGCGCCCGGATCGGCAGATCGGTGATGTGTGGTGGTGTCACCCGGCCCAGACTGGATCATCGACCGGGGTCAGTCCAGGGGATTTGGGCTGATGTTTCACGTGAAACATTGGCGATGTTTCACGTGAAACATCGACCCTGAAACAGGGTGTCCCGCCAGGAAGGCACCGACTAGCCTCGACGGCTATGACTCTCCTGCACCTCTTCGACCTCGATGGGACGCTGATGTACGGCTCGGCGGCGCCGGTCGAGATCTCCCGTCAGCTCGGCGTGGGCGCCGAGATCGCTGCTCTGGAGCGGTCCTTCGGTGCCGGGGATATCGGTCCGCACCAGTTCTCGGTGGCGGCACACGCGCTCTGGGCGGACCTGACCCCCGCCCATGTCCGGGCGGCCTTCGAGGGTGCGCCGTGGCTCGCGGGCATCCAGGACGTGTGGCGGGAGATCCGGGAGCGCGGGGACTACTGCGCGGTGATCTCGCTGTCGCCGTCCTTCTTCGTGGAACTGCTGCTGGAGTGGGGCGCGCACGCCGCGCACGGTTCGGTCTTCCCCGAGGTGCCGTTCACCCGGCCCGTGGAGGCGGCCGGGATCCTGACGCCCGAGGGCAAGGTCACGGTGGCGGACCGGCTGTGCGAGCGGTTCGGGGTGAGCCGGGGCGACTGCGTCGCGTACGGGGATTCGGGGACCGACGCCGTGCTCTTCGAGGCCGTCGCGGTCTCCGTGGCGGTCAACGCGCGGCCTTATCTGGCGGAGCGTGCGACCCATGTATATGAGGGCAGGGACCTTCGAGAGGCATATCAGCTCGTAGGGGCGGCACGCCCGGGAGTTGAAGCATCTTAAGGGGAAAGTGGGTTCGAAACGCGGATTTTCCGCAATTCCCCCCAGGCATCTGAGTCGGCCGGCACGCTGTGAAGCCCGGATCCACGGATTCACAGGCCGTGGCGTGTGCAAACCGACCGAGATGCTCGAAGCGAGGCACCGCATGGACGCTCCGCCCACCAGATCGGCCAGACGGGGAACGACCCGGATACCCGGTGAGGGCGAGGTGCCCGAGCCCTCGCCCGACGCCGTGCTGATCCGCCGGACCCTCGTGGAGATCGCACCGGTCGCCGACAGGGTGACCTCGTACTTCTACGCATTGGTGTTCACGGGACACCCGGAGGTCCGGGGCATGTTCCCCGCGGCCATGGACGTACAGCGGGACCGGCTGCTGAAGGCGCTGCTCACCGCCGCCGAACACATCGACAATCCGGATGTGCTCGCCCCCTACCTGCGCCGGCTGGGCACGGGGCACCGCAAGTACGGCACCATGGCCGGGCACTACCCCGCGGTGGGTGAGGCCCTGATCGGGGCGTTGGCCCGGTACGCGCACGAGACCTGGGGGCCGGAGACGGAGGCCGCGTGGGTGCGCGCGTACACCGCGATCTCCCAGATCATGATCGACGCGGCGGCCGCGGACGAGGCGAAGGCACCGGCGTGGTGGCACGCGGAGGTGGTCTCCCACGATCTGCGCACGCCGGACATCGCGGTGCTGACGGTCCGCCCGGACCAGCCGTACGCCTTCCTGGCCGGCCAGTACACGAGCCTGGAGACCCCGTGGTGGCCGCGGGTGTGGCGGCACTACTCCTTCGCGTCGGCGCCGCGAGCCGACGGTCTGCTGTCCTTCCACGTCAAGGCCGTTCCGGCGGGGTGGGTCTCCAACGCGCTGGTGCGCCACGCCCGCCCGGGAGACGTGCTGCGGCTGGGCCCGCCGGCCGGGTCGATGATCGTGGACCACACCACGGACAACGGGATGCTGTGCCTGGGCGGCGGTACCGGCATCGCGCCGATCAAGGCACTGATCGAGGACGTGGCCGAACACGGGGAGCGGCGGCCCGTGGAGGTGTTCTACGGGGCGCGCAGCGACCACGACCTCTATGACAAGGACACCCTGCTGGGATTGCAGCGCACGCACCCGTGGCTGTCGGTGCGCCCCGTGGTCGGCAATGCGTTGGCCGGGCAGTTGCCGATGGCGGTGGGTGAGCACGGGCCGTGGAGTTCGTACGACGCGTTCATCTCGGGGCCGCCCGCGATGATCCGCAACGGGGTGGACGAGCTCAAGCGGATCGGGATTCCCGACGAGCGGATCCGGCACGATGCGGTGGAGGAGCTGGCGGGCGTCGCGGTGTGAGACCGGCGGGGGATGTCCCGCCGGTCTCGGGGAGCCTGTCCCGGGGAGCCGGAGCCGCTCTCGGTCTCAGGCCACCGTTTCAGCCGAGGTCGGGCGCGTGCATGGCGCGGACCCCCTCGATGTTGCCGTCGAGGTAGTGCCGCAGGGACAGCGGGACGAGATGGACGGCGGCGATGCCGACCCGGCTGAAGGGCACGCGGACGATCTCGTATTCACCCTCGGGCTGGTCGATCTCGGGGCCGTGTCGTTGGCTCGGGTCCATGGATTCGAGGTGGCAGACGAAGAAGTGCTGCACCTTCACGCCGGTCACTCCGCCGTCGGCGATGTGCTCGACGGTGTCGACGAAGCAGGGCAACACATCGGTGATCTTCGCGCCGAGTTCCTCGTGGACCTCTCGGTGGAGGGCGTCGACGACGGTGGCGTCCGAGGACTCCACTCCTCCTCCGGGTGTGACCCAGTAGGGATCGACGCCGGGCTTGGTGCGCTTGATGAGGATCAGGTCGTCACCGTCGAGCAGGATCGCGCGGGCGGTGCGTTTGACCACGGGACGTTCGGTCATGGGAGAAGAGTGGCCCACTGCTCCGCTTCTGAAACGCGCCAAGGGTCTCGAACGGGAGCTCACCAGTGCGTGGCGGCGTGCAGCAGCAGTTCGTGGGCCCGCGCGAGGTGGGCGAGTGCGAGGCTGCCGGCCCGTGTGACCAGGAACCAGGTGCGCAGTGGCGGTACCGGCGGCTCCGCCAGGGCCACGATCCGGCCGCTGTCGAGGGCGTCCTGGCACAGGTAGCGGGGGACCACGGCGAGCCCGGCGCCGGACAGCACACATTCCAGTACGGCGCGCAGATCGGGTGCGACCACGGTGGCGGCGGAGTCGGGCGGCGCCTCGAAGACGGCGGCCCAGTAGCGGGTGACGAGGGGCAGGCTCTCGTGGACCTCGACGAGCGGGATGCCGTCGAGCGCGGTGGGTCCCTCCTCGCGCAGCCGGTCCCGGTCCACGAGGGCGGCCCAGTAGGGCGCGGCGACCAGGACGTGCTCCTCGTCGCACAGGGCGGTGGCGGTGAAGAGCCCGCCGCGCGGGCGTGCGGTGGTGACGACGAGGTCGTGGTGTCCTGCGGCGAGGCCGTCGAGGGCCTCCTCGGGGCCGGGCTGGAGGGTGGCGCGCAGGGTGTGGCCCTGGCCGACCAGGGGCGCGAGGGCGGGCAGTACCCGCAGGCCCAGGAATTCCGGGGGTCCTGCGACGTGGAGGGTGCGTAATGCGCCGGTGACCTCCCGCTCGGTCTCGGTGATCCGCAGCAGGGCGTCGAGGTGCGGGGCGGCCTTGTGGGCGAGTTCGTCGCCGACGGCGGTGGGGGTGACACCGCGGGCCCGGCGGTGGAAGAGGGGGCGCCCCAGCTGGCGTTCGAGGGTGCGGATCTGCGAGGTGACGGCCGGCTGGGACAGACCGAGGAGGGCGGCGGCGCGGGTGAAGGAGCCGGCGCGGTGGACGGCGACGAAGGTGCGCAGCAGAGCCAGATCCATCGCGGCACCTCGACCTCTCGGTGGGGGCCTTCAACTATAAATATGCGGATAGGACCCTGTCGCTACCGTGATTGGACTCTGACGCAGAGTCAATTAGCCTTGTCGCGTGGTTCTCGACGGTGTTTCTCCCGCGACGAACCCGGGCGGTCCGAGCCATGAGGGGGGAGGCTCGGACCGCTTTCCAGGGCCCGTTCAGCTGCCGGCAGCGGCGGAATCGAGTGCTCGAAGGACGTCCGCGACCAGGTCCTCGGTGTCCTCGGCCCCGGCGGAGAAGCGGATGAAGCCCTCGGGCACGGCGTCCCCGCCCCATCGTCCGCGCCGTTCGGCGGTGGACCGTACGGAGCCGAAACTCGTGGCGTCCTCGACCAGGTGTAGAGCGTTCATGAAGCGTTCCGCGTGCGCCCGGTCAGGCAGTGTGAAGGAGACGACCGAGCCGAAGGCGCGCATCTGGCGGGCGGCCGTCTTGTGCGAGGGGTCGCCGGGAAGTCCCGGATAGCGCACCCCGGTCACCTCGGCGCGCCCGGTCAGGGCCTCGGCGACGGCCAGAGCGTTGGCCCACTGACGCTGTGCCCGCAGTTGGATGGTGGCCAGGGAGCGGTGGGCGAGCCAGGCCTCCATCGGGCCCGGGATCGCGCCGACGATCTTGCGCCAGCGGCGGACGAGGGCGGCGAGGGCGGCGTCCCGGCAGACCACGTAGCCGAGGAGCAGGTCGCCGTGGCCGGTGAGGCCCTTGGTGCCGCTGGCGACGGAGAAGTCCGCCCCGAGGTCCAGCGGCCGCTGTCCGAGCGGTGTGGCCAGGGTGTTGTCGACGGCGACCAGGGTCCCGCCGGCGTGCGCGGCGTCCACGAGGCGGCGTACGTCGGCGACGTCGAGCCCGGGGTTGGAGGGGGTCTCGATCCACAGCAGTCGGGCCCCGTCGAGGACGGTGAGCTGGGCTTCGTCCGCGGTGGGAGCGGTGCGCACGTGGATCCCGTACGCCTCCATCTGCTCGCGCAGCAGCGGAAGTGCCTGGTAGCCGTCGTCGGGCAGGACGACGGTGTCGCCGCTGCGCGCCTGGGAGAGGAGTACGGCGGAGACCGCGGCCATCCCGGAGGCGAAGACGATGGTGTGGACGTCCTGGCCGGGGGCTTCGAGTTCCCCGATGGCCTGTTCCAGCAGGGTCCAGGTGGGGTTGGTGTCGCGGCCGTAGGTGTACGGGCCCTCGACGTCGCCGGGCAGGTGGAAGTGGGCGGCGAAGGCCGGTCCGGGCAGGGTCGGTTCGTTCTTGACGGGAGCGGGCAGCCCGGCGCGGACGGCGAGGGTGCCGTCGCCGAGCCGGGCCGCCGGGCCGCTGCCGGAATCGGTGCCGGAGCCGTGGGTGGGGCCGGGGCCGGGGCCGGAGTCGGGGTGCTCGTTCATGCGGTCTGCTCCTTCAGGGACAGGGCCTCGCGTACGGCCTCCAGCAGGCCGGGGCTCGCCGCCTCGATCAGCTCAAGGCATTCCTCGAACCCGTCGAGCGGCCCGTAGTAGGGGTCGGGTACGTCGCCGTCCCCGGCCGTGGCCGCCGGGTCGAAGGACCGCAGCAGCCTGACCTTGGCGGCGTCCTGCGGGGTGGGAGCGAGCGCCCGGAGGTCCCGCAGGTGCCCGGCGTCGAGAGCGACGACGAGGTCGAGGCCGGCGAACCAGGAGGAGCGGAACCGCCGGGCCCGATGGTGCTGCTCGTACCCGGCGGCCTCCAGGACGGAGACGGTGCGCGGGTCGGCCGGGTCGCCCTCGTGCCAGCCGCCGGTCCCCGCGCTGTCCACCTCGACCAGGGCGCCGAGCCCGGCTTCGGCGACGTGGGCGCGGAAGACGGACTCGGCCATGGGGGAGCGGCAGATGTTGCCCGTGCAGACGAAGCACACGCGGTACATGGGAGGCCTGTTCAGTTCTTGTCGGGCAGGACCATGTTCACGGCCCAGCTGACGATGGAGATGATCAGGCCGCCGACGAGGGCGGTCCAGAAGCCGTCGACGTGGAAGCTGAGGTCGAGCTGCTTGGCGAGCCACGAAGTCAGCATCAGCATCAGGGCGTTCACGACGAGGGTGAACAGGCCCAGGGTGAGGACGAACAGCGGCAGCGAGAGCAGCTTCACGATGGGCTTGACGATGACGTTGACCAGGCCGAAGACCAACGCGACCAGGAGCAGCGTCAGCGTCCGGCGGCCCAGGCTGCTGCCGTCGTCGAGGGTGATGCCGGCGAGCAGCCAGATGGCGACGGCCAGGGCGGCCGCGTTGGCGATCGTCTTGACTACGAAATTTGTCATGTGTCTGATCGTGGCAGAGAAGATCCTGGGGGAACATCCGCAGATCAGCGGAGACCCGGGAACGACTGAGCACAAGGGGCACAAGGACGATGAAAGCGTTCCGGCTGGATGAGCTCGAGGCGGAGCGGGCCGCCAACGACGGCGCCTATCTGCAGTTCCTGCGCGAGCGGAACATGTCGGTCGGGCTGTACGCACTCGACGCGGGGCAGAGCGATCCCCAGCAGCCGCACCGTCAGGACGAGGTGTACTTCGTGGTGAGCGGGCGGGCCTCCATCACGGTCGGGGAGGAGACGACGACGGTGGCGCGCGGCAGCGTGGTCTACGTCCCGGCGGGGGTCCCGCACAAGTTCCACCACATCAGCGAGGACTTGAGGGTGATGGTGGTGTTCTCCCCGCCGGAGGGCTGATCGGCTCGTCGTGTCAGGGTCGCGGGCTCGATCCGGCGTCCGGCCCCTAGGGGGCGGATCAGGGGACTCCGGGGGCTCGCGGGCCCCCACGCGGATCCGCCGACTCCTAGCATCGAGAGCAGGAAGTCACGGATGAGGACGAGAACGAGGAAGAGGTCGAGGAGACATGAACGGGATCCGGGAGACGTTCGCGGGTATGCCCTGGTGGGTCAAGTGGGTCGCTGTTCCGCTGCTGGTGCTGTTCGTCTTCGGCGGTGTGATCACCAGCTTCCTGGGCTTCCTGATCGGGCTCGTCTTCAAGGTGCTGCTCTTCGCGGCCCTCGTCGGGGGTCTGGTCTTCGTCGTGAAGAAGGTCGGGCGGAGCGGTTCGAAGTCCTCGTCCACCGAGTGGTAGAAGTTGCGGACGAGTTGGTTCCGCGATTGCGCCAGGTGAGGGAACGTGAGGCCGTAAACCGCTCACAGGCCCGGAATCGGCGGATAGAGTGGCAATCTGTGCCGTTCCCTGGGCACCGAAAGCCGGCGATTCCGCTCTGACCTGCGGTTCTGTCAAGTAGCCGCTGAGTACGACTCCAGGAACGATGGCACGTGCGGGGGCGGCCCCCGCCGGGCGGGCCTCCCCGAAGGCCCGCCGCCACGCCTGGGGGTGAGCTTTGTCTTCGGTTCACAATGCCGGTGTGCCGACTCTCATCGGTTCGGTGCAGAGGGCGCTGAGGCTGCTCGAAGCAGTGGGGTCCCATAGCGAGGGAGCCCCGGCGAAACAGCTGGCGCGCGAAGCCGGGCTCCCGCTTCCCACTGCGTACCACCTGCTGCGCACCCTGACGCACGAGGGCTATCTGCGCAGAGAGAACGGAGTGTTCGTGCTGGGCGACGCCGCCGGGCGGCTAGCCGGTGGCGGACTTCAGCAGAAACGTCGCAGCATGATCCTCGACTCCCTCGCGCACTTCCGCGACGCGGTCGGGGCCCCCGTCTACTTCGCGGTCTACCGCGAGGGCGAGATCGAGGTCGTGGGCGTCTCGGACACCCCGGCCAACCCGGCCTGCGAGGAGTGGGCCGACTTCCGGGAGACCGGCCACGCGCACGCCATCGGGCAGTGCCTGCTCGGTCAGCTCGACGAAGAGGCCCGCCAGGACCACTACGACCGCCACCCGGTCGAGGCCATCACCGCTTATACCGTGAGGGATCTGCGCTCCCTGGAGAACAGGATCGGCGCCCTCGGACGAATGCAGCCAGTAACCGAGCGCCAGGAATATGCCCTCGGCACGGTCTGCGCCGCGATCCCCATCACCGCGGGCGATACCGCTGCGACCATGGCGATTTCTCTGCCTCTGCACCAGCAAGACCGATTGCTTTATGCAGTCGATCGGCTACGGAGTGAAGTAGGCGCGCTGTTGAGCACCCTCTCGTTCTCTATCAGTATCTGAAAACTCACTCCTTGTGATCTGCTAGCGCTTCCACCACTCTTGTCAAGAGGGCCTTGGGGGATCATTCCTGGCCACTTCCACTACAGCGGGGTAGGCAATGCGCGAGTCGGTACAGGCAGAGGTCATGATGAGCTTCCTCGTTTCCGAGGAACTCTCGTTCCGGATTCCGGTGGAACTCCGGTACGACGCTCGTGACCCCTACGCAGTCCGCCTGACCTTCCACCTTCCCGGAGACGCGCCCGTGACCTGGGCGTTCGGCCGGGAGCTTCTCCTCGACGGCATCAACAAGCCGTGCGGTGACGGTGATGTGCGCATCGCCCCCACCGATCCCGAGGAACTGTCCGATGTCCACATCCGGCTCCAGGTGGGCGGCGACCGGGCCCTCTTCCGTGCCAGCGCGGCTCCGCTCGTCGCGTTCCTCGACCGGACCGACCGGCTCGTTCCCCTCGGCCAGGAGCGGAACCTGGGTGATTTCGAGGAGAACCTCGACGAGGCGCTCGGCAAGATCCTCGCCGAGTCGAAGCAGAACGAGCAGAACGCGGGCTGACGCCCTTGCGCGCCAGCGCGCGCAATACGAGCAGCACAGAGGCAGCACCGGCAATACGGGCTATGCCTGCACCACCTGAAACACCGGCCACACCTGAAACACAGGAAAATGCCGGCGTCCGCTGACCGACGGACGACACCGGCCGACCACGAGGAACGGATCGGTGTGCCGACGCTCCGAGCGCCACGGCCCATCGGCTTTCACGGGCGCCGCCGCACGCGATCCGACCACCCGCGTCCGCCCGATGCCCTCCGTTCCCGTTCCTCGGGAACCACCTTTCACCGCTTGCGCCGCCGGCCCCGGCCGCCACGGACCGGCCCCGAGGCCGGCGAGGCGGCCGGGGACCCCGGCCGGTCGGCCGAAACGACCAGCGCGGCCAGTGCGGTGGTCACCGGGACCGAGGCCACGAGCCCGATCGATCCCACGAGGGTCCGTACGATCTCCTCCGCGACCAGCTCGCTGTTGGCCACGGATCCCATGCTGCTGTTCGCGATCGAGAACAACAGCAGAAGCGGCAGGGCGGCGCCCGCGTAGGCCAGTACGAGCGTGTTGACCACCGACGCGATGTGGTCGCGGCCGATCCGGATCGCCGCCCGGTAGAGCCCGCGCGGGCCCATCGACGGGTCGGCCTGATGGAGTTCCCAGACCGCCGAGGTCTGGGTGACCGTCACGTCGTCGAGCACGCCCAGGGATCCGATGATCACACCCGCGAGCAGCAAACCGCTCATGTCGATCTGCGGGTAGAGCCCGTGGATCAGCCCGGTGTTGTCATCGGTGTTGCCGGTGAGGAAGGCCCAGTCGATGAACACCGAGCCCAGCAGCCCGATCAGCAGCAGCGAGACCAGCGTGCCGAGTACGGCGACCGAGGTGCGGGCCGTCAGTCCGTGGCACATGTACAGGGCGATCAGCATGATGGCGCTCGCCCCGATGACCGCGACGAGCAGCGGATTCGATCCCTGGAGGATGGCCGGCAGGATGAAGAGGGTCAGCACGCCGAAGCTGACGGCCAACGCGATCAGGGCGAACACCCCGCGCATCCGCCCGACGGCCACGACCGCGAGGGCGAAGATGCCGGCCAGCAGCGCCATCGGGAACTTGCGGTTGACGTCGATCACGGAGTACTGGAGGTCGCGCGGGGCGTCCGGAGCGTAGGCCACGACCACCTCCTGGCCCTTCTCCAACTGCCGCGGCGCACCGGGCTGGACGACCTCCACGAAGGTGCGCCCCTTCTCCGGACCCGTGCCGACCTCGACCGTGGCGCGTCTGCACTCCCCCGTCTGCGCGGCCTGGGCCTCGCGCCCCTCGGGGGTGGACGCATCGCCCGTCGGAGGCACCTGCGAGGCGTTCACGGATTTGCAGTCGACACGCTCCAGCGAGACGACCGTGGCCTGCTGGGTCTGCCGGTCGAAACCGACCCCCGTGCGCTCGTGGGCGGGGGCTCCGCCCGGCCAGAGCACCGCCATGCCGATGAAAACGGCGGCGGCGAAGGGGATCAGTACGGCGGCGATGACCCTGCGCAAGTGCTTCGAGCCCGGGGCCGCCGGGCCGTGGCCATGACCATGACCATGGCCGTGTCCGTCGTGGCCATGACCGTGTCCGTGGCCGGGCGCATGACCGGAGGCATGCCCCGGACCAGTGCGCCCGTGGCCGGTGTGGTCATGGGGCTCGGTGGGCTTCGTGGGGGGGTGCGGCGAAGACGTCACCGGCAGATCATCGCAAGAGATGAGGGGGGCCCACTGTTCAGCACGCCATGGATGGCGCTAGCGTGGGGGCTACTTTGCACAACGCGGGAGCTCGGAGCACCGGGCTGAGAGGGCGCTGATCACCGTACGCACATCACAGATGTGTACGGGAAGAGGCTGCGTCGACCGCCGAACCTGTTACCGGGTAATGCCGGCGTAGGGAGATCAGGTCTCATGACCATTCAGGACGACGCACGCACGCCTGCCGTCAGCCAGGACAACGACGGCCAGACCGAGCGCCAGCCCGGCTGGCACAAGGGATACCTGGCGGGCTCCCGCCCCGACATCCGGGTGCCGGTCCGCCAGGTCCACCTCACCAACGGCAAGGACGTGACGCTCTACGACACGTCCGGTCCGTACACCGACCCCCAGATCGAGACCGACGTCCGCCGCGGCCTGCCCCCGCTGCGCGAGAACTGGATCATCGGTCGCGGCGACACCGAGGAGTACGCGGGCCGCCCCGTGCGCCCCGAGGACGACGGCATCAAGCACACCTCGCCGCGCGGTGGCCTCAAGAACCTCGACGCGGTCTTCCCGGGCCGCCCGCGCCAGCCCCGCCGGGGCCGCGGAGGCGCCGCCGTCACGCAGCTCGCGTACGCCCGCCGGGGCGAGATCACCCCGGAGATGGAGTACGTCGCGATCCGCGAGAACGTCTCCCCCGAGGTCGTGCGCGAGGAGATCGCCGCAGGTCGCGCGGTGCTTCCGGCCAACGTGAACCACCCCGAGATCGAGCCGATGATCATCGGCAAGCGGTTCCTGGTCAAGGTCAACGCCAACATCGGCAACTCCGCCGTCACCTCCTCCATCGAGGAGGAGGTCGACAAGATGACCTGGGCGACCAAGTGGGGCGCCGACACGGTCATGGACCTCTCCACGGGCCGCAACATCCACACCACCCGCGAGTGGGTCCTGCGCAACTCTCCCGTGCCGATCGGCACCGTGCCGCTCTACCAGGCGCTGGAGAAGGTCGACGGCCGTGCCGAGGACCTGACCTGGGAGATCTACAAGGACACGGTCATCGAGCAGGCCGAGCAGGGCGTCGACTACATGACGGTCCACGCCGGCGTGCTGCTCCCGTACGTCCCGCTGACCGCCCGCCGCAAGACCGGCATCGTCTCCCGCGGCGGCTCGATCATGGCCGCGTGGTGCCTGGCGCACCACAAGGAGAACTTCCTCTACACGAACTTCGAGGAGCTCTGCGAGATCCTCGCGACGTACGACGTCACGTACTCGCTGGGCGACGGCCTGCGCCCCGGTTCCATCGCGGACGCCAACGACGCGGCGCAGTTCGCGGAGCTGAAGACGCTGGGCGAGCTGAACACGATCGCCAAGCGGCACAACGTCCAGACCATGATCGAGGGCCCGGGCCACGTCCCGATGCACAAGATCAAGGAGAACATCGACCTCCAGCAGGAGATCTGCGAGGAGGCGCCGTTCTACACGCTCGGCCCGCTGACCACGGACGTCGCGCCCGCGTACGACCACATCACCTCGGGCATCGGCGCCGCGATGATCGCCTGGTGGGGCACCGCGATGCTCTGCTACGTGACGCCCAAGGAGCACCTGGGCCTGCCCAACCGCGACGACGTGAAGACCGGCGTCATCACGTACAAGATCGCCGCGCACGCCGCCGACCTGGCCAAGGGCCACCCGGGCGCCCAGGAGTGGGACGACGCCCTGTCGGACGCGCGGTTCGAGTTCCGCTGGGAGGACCAGTTCAACCTGGCCCTCGACCCGGACACGGCCCGCGAGTTCCACGACGAGACCCTCCCGGCCGAGCCGGCCAAGACCGCGCACTTCTGCTCCATGTGCGGTCCGAAGTTCTGCTCGATGAAGATCTCGCAGGACATCCGCCGTGAGCACGGCGGTGACCTGAAGGCCGATGAGATCGAGGCGGGCATGGCGGAGAAGTCCGCCGAGTTCGCGGCCTCGGGCAACCGCGTGTACCTGCCGCTGGCGGACTGACGCATCTGAACGGACCCGGCCCGCGACCTCATGGGGGGAGTCGCGGGCCGGTGTCGTTACCGCTGTGTGCCAGGTGCTCTCAGGCCGGCGGTTCCAGCGTGTGTCCGCGCCTCTGGTCCCGTATCAGAACCCGGCCAGCCTGCGGAGCTCCGGTCCGAACCCGCTGATCTCGAAGACGGTCGGCCTCCTTTTCAGAGCCTCCCGCAGATCCTGGCTCACCGCGCTCACCGCTTCACGGCTCACCCGGCATCGAAGCCACTCGACCTTGCGCGTGTGCGTCGCCTCCGGGTCGATGTCGAGCCGATGCTCGTATCGCCCGCGGACTTGCCCGATGGAGTAGCTCGTACCGCGTGCGTGGGACATGACGACCATGTCTCCGACCTGCATGCCATCGATGAACGTCCACAACTGACGCGCCCAACCACGGGCCCTTCCGACGTGGCTTTCGCCGACCTCGGCCCGTATCTCCTCGGGCCGGGCGCGCAGCTCCGCTTCCATCGCAGAGGGGGACCGGCAGCTCCCGAGGTCCCCCACCCATGATGCGTTGAACGCGACGATGCCCTGCTCCAGCATGAGTTCCGCCCGCTTGCCACCCTCACCGGCCCGCACCATCCACGCAGTCTGCATGACGATCCTTTCGTAACCTCGGGTAACACCGTTCTCGCGCCTGCCGAGGGTACTAAGAGGTCGTTGTTCGTCCGGGAGCTGTGCGCCGCGGCGCGGTCAGGCGGGGACCTGGGTGGCCAGGCCGAGCTTGCGGCGGGCGAATTCGAGGTTCGCGAGGACCCGGTCGTGCTCGGTCAGGGGCAGCTTCCCCTCCTCAAGGAGACGTTGGCAGCACTCCAGTGACTCCTGGTACTCGCCCACCCAGTAGGAGGCCACCGCGAGTTCGTCGAGCGCGCGCCATTCGTGCCAGGCGAACTCGACGAACAGGATGTCGTCCGGGGCCGGGATCCGTACCGCCTGCCGCGCGAACGTGTAGGCGAGGGGCCAGCGGCTTTCGAGGCGGCAGAGGCGGGCGAGCTCGCCGAGGGCTTCGGCGCGGGAGGGGCGGCTCTCGTACGCGCGCAGGAACCGGTCCATCACCTCGGCGCCCGGCCGCTTGAGGCCGGCCGCGAGCCGCGCGGCGTAGAGCCGGCCGCAGTAGGTCTCCTCGGCCCAGCCGCCCATGGCCACCCGGTGGTCGTAGGCGGCCAGGGACTTCTCCGGCTCTCCCGCGTCGCGCCAGCTCTGGGCCAGGTAGAAGGCGTACCGGGTGTTGTCGGGTTCCTTCGCGAGGCCTTCGGTGAGGACTTCGGCGTCGCGCAGGTACTTCGCCCGCTGGCCGCCTTCCCGTAGCCGGGCCCCGCCGCCGACGGAGAGGATGTTGAAGCCCTCGATCACCTCGCGGCCGTAGTCGGTGCCGCATTCGATGTACTCGTGGAGCACGCCCACGTATCGCCAGGGCAGCCGGGTGGCCACCAGGGCCGGCCGCCAGTGGACGATCGGGCCGTCGTGCAGCGCGACCTGGTACGCGTCGAGCGTCAGGTCCGGCATGCGGAACCCGGGCTCGATCTGCATCTCGTCGTCGCCGTCGATGAAGAGGAGGTAGTCGGCGGCGGTGCGGGCGAGCTCGATCGCCTCGGTGCGGCTTCCGTCGAAACCCTTCCACGGGCGCTCGTACAGAGTGCCGGGCAGGTCGCCGAAGCAGTCCCGGATGACGTCCTGGGTACCGTCCGTGGAGCCCGTGTCGACGATCACCCAGGTGTCGATCAGTGGGCGCACCGACTCCAGGCACTTCCGGATCGTCGGTGCCTCGTTCTTGACGATCATGTTCAGACAGATGGTCGGCTTCACCGCAAACACCCTCTCGTCGGCCGGGTCGCGGGCGACGTTAGGGATTCCGCCCGCCGAGGGGGTGGCGGCACGCCGGTGGCGATATCACGGGATGGTCGCTTTCGCATCCGTTCGTGGGGGTCTGGTAGGCCGATCTGTTGATGTGCGGCACGAAATGCTCAAGATGTCCCGGTTCATACCCGTAACTTCCCAGGGAAGATCGAACTCGCGGCCGGGGCATCACCCGTTCCGGCGCGCATTTCCGTTCCGAAGGAGCGCTGCACATGAGTCGTGAGCACCGGACCAAGTCGCCGCTTGGTCCCGTCCCCCGCAGTCGGGCTTGGATGGCTGGGGGTGCGCTGGCCTCACTCTCCCTCGTGCTCGTCAGCATGGCGACCCCCGTCGTAGCCATGGTCCAGCCGGCCGTCCCGGCCGTGACCGCCGCTGCCCCGGCAGGCGGTGGAGGCGACGACTGCAAGCCGGAAGACGGCCGGCCTCCGCACGACAAGCCGCTGCACGCCCAGCTGCTGGACAAGTACCTGGGTGGCGGTGACCACGAGGTCTGGGGCGGCGACGACGGCCACGGCAAGGACGACAAGTGCAAGCCCGCCGGTGCCACGGGCCCGACCGGTCCGACCGGTCCGAAGGGTGACACGGGCCCCACCGGGCCTGCCGGCTCGGGTGGGACCGGCTCCACCGGCCCGACCGGCCCGAAGGGTGACACGGGTGACACGGGTCCGACGGGTCCGGCCGGTGCGACGGGCGCCACGGGCCTCCAGGGTCCGACGGGTCCGGCCGGTTCGGGCGGTACGGGTTCGGTGGGTCCGACCGGTCCGGCCGGTGCGACCGGTCCCAAGGGCGACACGGGTGACACGGGTCCGACGGGTCCGGCCGGTGCGACGGGTCCGGGTGGTGAGGGCTCTGTCGGTCCGACGGGTCCGGAGGGTCCGACCGGCCCCCAGGGCGAGCCGGGCGAGACGGGCGCGACCGGCGCCCAGGGCCCCACGGGCCCGGCCGGTGCGACGGGCCCGGCCGGTGCGACCGGCCCGGCGCAGTGCCGCTCCATCGACGCCATCACGGACCAGAGCAGCCGCGAGTTCAAGGGAGTCATCCCGGGAGACGGGAACACCTACGTCGGCGTCCGTGACACGACCGGCCAGTCCCCCCTCACCTGGACCTGGTACGACCTCTCCGTGAACACCGGCTACCCGGAGGACGCCTGCGGCGTCGCCGTCACCCAGCAGGCCAACGACATCTTGGTCGAGGTGGTGACCGAGGGAGGTTTCGTCTACCAGACGGTCTGCGGCGTGGACACGGGCAACGGGCAGGACCCGACCCAGCTTGTCTGCGACCAAGCCTGGACCCCGGCGGACCCGCAGCCCACGGGCAACGAGCCCCCCACCGCGCGCAGGTCGCTGGCCCCTGACACGTTCAACCACCGTCCGAAGGCCATGAAGTAGCGGCACCCGCCGCCGAAGTCCCCGGACTCGTGAAGTCCGGTGACGTGTGAACCCCGGCCGGGGGTCCCTTCTGGGGCCCCCGGTCAGGTGTTTTCAGGGGCTGAGCAGGGCGATCGACCAGGCGGCCATTGGAGGTGCGTCGCTGGGCCGATCCGCTGATATGACCGCGAGGCGTCCCGGTCCTTGAGACCGCGATCCGCACGATGGCCGAGGTGACCGACACGGTTCATCACAGATCGTCAGGATTCGAGAAGGAGCGGCGTACATGAGCCCCGAGAACAAGACCAGGTCAACCCTCGGCCCCCTGCCCAGGCGCAGCCGCCTGGTGACCGGTGGAACCCTCGCATCGCTTGCCCTGGTTTTGATGGGAGTCGCGGGCCCCGCGTCCGCCATGGGACCGACCGCCCAGGCGGCCGGTCCTGTCAGAGCGGCGACCCCGGCGGGTGGGGACTACTGCCCCGACCACCACAAGCCGAACCACAAGCCGAGGGCGCTGGAGGACGCCGACGGGGCGCGGGGAGCGGACTTCCTCGCCGACGGCCCCCGCGGTGACGACAAGTGCGACAAGGGCAAGCGGGGCCCGACCGGCCCGACGGGTCCGACCGGGCCCAAGGGCGACACGGGTGACACCGGTCCGACCGGCCCGAAGGGCGACACGGGTGACACCGGTCCGACCGGCCCGAAGGGCGACACGGGTGACACCGGTCCGACCGGCCCCGCGGGCGGGACCGGCACCCAGGGTCCGACCGGCCCCGCGGGTGCGACCGGCCCCCAGGGTCCGACCGGCCCCGAGGGTCCGGCCGTGTGCAGTGACGTCGACGCCTGGAGGCCCAGCAACGCCAACGAGGTCAAGGCCGTCCTCACCGGGGGCATCGCGTTCGCCGGTATCCGGGACCTCCAGCCGAACCCGACCGACTTCCTCTGGTACGACCTGACGGACACCGAGACCCGGTTCCCGGAAGGGGCCTGCGCCATCTCCGTCGCCGCCCAGACCAACGCGGAAGGGGGCGTCTCGATCCAGGTGCTGACCACCGGAGGCCTGGTCTCGGAGATCACCTGCGCGATCAACCAGGACCCGGACCCCAACATCGGGTTCGTCCTCGCCTGCGGTACCGACTGGGCGCCGGTGAACCCCCCTGCCGCCGGCGACAACGGTCCCACGGCGAAGGCAGCGCTCAACCGGTTCAAGGGCAAGCTCGACGTCCTCACCGACCGCAGCGTGCTGAACAGGAAGTAGCTGTGCAGTAGCGTCACGCGGCCCGGAGCGCAGGTCGGACTAGTCCGGCTCGTGCTCCGGGCCGCCGAAGTCCGGGCTCGTGAAGTCCGGTGACGTGTAACCGGGCCGGGGACCCTCATTGGGGGTCCCCGGACTGGTGAAATCAGGCGGCGTGTAGCCCAGTTCGGGCATCCGGCCGCCCCGCCTGCGGGGTCCGGGAAGGCCCGGGCCCGAGCTCGGGTCGGCCAGCGCGTCCCGCAGGAACGGCATGATCCCCCGCTCCAGCAGCGCGTTGCGCCAGGCCTCCCGGGCGCGCATGACCTCGTCGGGTATCGCCTCCGCCTCGTCCGCCGCCACTTCCGTCGAACCGTTGCGGACGGCCGTCACCAGCAGTCCGATCACGGCGAAGAGCAGCGCGGCCGCGGTGAGGGCGCCGAAGAGCCAACCGGCCGTCAGCATCGTCTCGGCGAAGGCGGGTTCGGGGTCGATCATCTTCAGGCTGTAGCCCACGAGCAGGAAGATCAGCATGGCGGTGCCCGCCAGTACCGGTGCGAGGACCGCGACGACGGCGCTGATGCCCGCGCCACCGCCGGTGTCCTGCTCGGCGTCCTCCTCGCCCGTCGTCCCGGGGACGGACAGCATCTCGTCGCGCGATTCCTCGCGGATCTTCACGTAGTGGTCGTACTCGGCCGCGGCCGCGGCGGTGAGCAATGCGCGGGCCGCGAGGGCCATGGTGCGCAGCTGTTCGGCGTTCAGCCGTTCGCCGAGCGTGGCGAGCTCGGGCCGTTCGTGCGCGGTGCGCAGCGCCTCGTCGAGGAGCCGATCGAACTCCGGTCGGTCTTCGGTCAGCAGGTGCGGAGCGCTGGTCATGTGCATCCCCCGATGCTCCGTGGAGGCCGATACCCGCGTAGACCCGGGCGCCGGCACAAACGGAGGAGAGCCTGCTACGGATAGAGCGATGGTAGAGCGCCCACGCCGCAGGTTGACAGGGGCTTTCCGGAAATACCCCGTGCGAGGAACCCTCAGTCGCTCAGCGGGAGTTGTCGGACGAGCAGTTTGCCCGCCATCGTGACCCCGCCGTCCATGGCGATGGCGAGGCCGTCCGCGTACACGTGAGGGCCGTCCACGGCCTCCGGGCCGCGGTGGTCGTCGCCGTCCTCGGTGCCCACTTCGCCGAGCAGGTAGGGGATGGGGCTGTGGCCGTGGACGACGCGGCTGCCGCCGTACATGTCGAGCAGTTGGCGGACGGCGTGCGGGCCGGTCTCCTCGTCGCGGAAGGCGAACCGCTTGGTGAACTTGCGGAAGAGGTCCCAGGTGATGTCGGCGTCGCCGCGGTTGAGGAGCTCGTGGATGGTGTCGTTGACGTCCTCGATGTTGTCGCCGTAGTCGAGGTAGGCGGTGGTGTCGGAGTGCAGCAGTAGGTGGTCTTCCACCAGCACCGCCGCGTCGAGGCGGGACATCCACTGCAGGTGCACGTCCTGGAGGCGTTCCATGTCGGTGCGCTGGCCGCCGTTGAGGAGCCAGGCGGCCTGGAAGGTCGCGGTGCCGGCGCCGGACTGGATGGGGGTGTCGCCGAACCGCTTGGCGCCGATGAGCAGCAGTTCGTGGTTGCCCATGAGGGCCTTGCAGTAGCCGCCGGAGGCGGCGGCCTCGGCGGAGAGCCGCATGACGAGGTCGATGACGCCGATGCCGTCGGGGCCGCGGTCGGTGAAGTCGCCGAGGAACCAGAGCCGGGCGTTTCCGGCGGACCAGCGGTGGTCCGCGTCGATCAGGCCCTGGACCTGGAGTTCGGTGACGAGTTCGTGGAGGTAGCCGTGGACGTCGCCGACGACGTAGAGCGGCCCGGGACCGGTGGGGTCGTCCTGGGGGACGTACTGGACCTGGACGGTGTCGCCGGGGCCGCCGAGGGCGCCGCGGCCGATGACCGGCAGGTCGCGGTAGGTGGGGGTGTAGCCCTCGGGGTCCGCGTCCGCGGGCCGCTCGGGAGCCTTGTGCATGATGACGGGTCCCGAGAGGGGTGCCGGGGCGGAGCCCGGGAGGGGGGCCGCGGCGGGCTCGGCGAAGTGCTCCGTGAAGTGTTCGGCGTGGGGTTCGGCACCGCCGTCGGCGTAGTACGCGGGGTACTCGCCGTAGACGGGGGCCTCGCCGGGAATTGCCGTGGGCACGGCGTACGGGGCGGGTGCGGTGACCGGTTCGTCGACCGGCACCCGGAAGTCCCGCAGCGTCTCCGTCCGCATCGCGGGTCCCTGACCGGCCCCCTGAGTCATCGACCCCTCCACCACCGTCGCGCTGCCGTACACCTGCGGACCCTCCTGACCTCTGGGGAGGAGGGTCCGTGATGTCGTGCGCCCATCATAGGAATGCGGCTCGCGCTGTGTGACGCACCAGGGGTGTTGAATCCTGCGCGGAACCAGTCGTTCCTGATGCTTTCTCCCGAAATGGGCGTTATCGATCTCCTCGGCGGTCAGTCCTGTGCCGGTGATCGGGGCGGGCTGACGGTCGTACGGGGCTGCCTGCGCTGTGACGAGGTACGGATGATCAGCTCGGTCGGGACGACCTGTTCCACGGGCCGTCCGGTGTCCACGCCCTCGATGGCGTCGATGAGGAGCTGCACCACCGCGGTGCCGATGCGCCGGGGTTTGAGGGAGAGGGTCGTGATCGGCGGTTCGGTGTTGGCGTAGACGGTGGACTCGCTGCAGCACACGAGCAGCAGGTCCTCGGGTACGCGCAGGCCGTAGCGTCGGGCGGCGGCGAGCAGGTCGGTGCCGTTGGGGTCGAAGAGCCCGTAGACGGCGTCGGGCCGGTCGGGGCGGGCGAGGAGCCGGTCGGCGGCGACGGCGCCCGCGCAGGGGTCGTGGGCGGGGTAGGACTCGTAGACGGGGTCCTGGCCGACGCGCTCGCACCAGTTGAGGTAGGCGGTGGTGGAGAGCCGGGTGTAGGTGTCGGTGGTGGTGCCGGTCAGCAGCCCGATCCGGCGGGCGCCGGCGGCGGCGAGGTGGTCGAGCAGGCCCAGGACGGCGGCCTCGTGGTCGTTGTCGACCCAGGCGGTGACGGGGAGGGAGCCCGCGGGGCGGCCGTCGGAGACCACGGGCAGGCCCTGGCGGACCAGTTCGGTGACGACGGGATCGTGGTCGGAGGGGTCGATGACGACGGTGCCGTCGAGGGCGACGTTGGACCACACGTCGTGCCGGGAGGTGGCGGGGAGGATGACGAGGGCGTAGCCGCGGGCGAGGGCGGCCGAGGTGGCGGCCCGCGCCATCTCGGCGAAGTAGGCGAATTCGGTGAAGGTGAAAGGTTCATCCCCGTACGTCGTCACGGTCAGGCCGATGAGGCCCGACTTGCCGGTACGGAGGGTGCGGGCGGCGGCCGACGGGCGGTAGCCGAGGCGATCGGCGACTTCGCGAACGTGGCGGCGGGTGGCGTCGGGCAGACGTCCCTTGCCATTGAGCGCGTCGGAGACTGTCGTGATGGAGACGCCCGCCGCGGCGGCCACGTCCCTGATGCCTGCCCGGCCCTGTCGGCCGGCGGCCCGCCGGGTGGTCTCGGTCCGGCTCACCTGATGCTTCCCTGCTGCTGTCATGGCGAGCCGATAGTAGGGCTCCGGAGCGGGGGCGGCCTGGGTGCATATGCACCCGTTGACAGGCACGATTCTGCATGTTTCGCCACCCCCAATGACCTTGGAAACGAAGGTATTTGAGCGTTTGGGGCGAAGGTGCCGCTTGTCGGCGGGTCCGGGCATGCCAAGCCGGTGCGGCCCGGGGCCGGTCTCAACTCACCTGCACGAGGGATGCGCGCCACGGCGCAGGCCACCGGCGCGCGCATATATGCGCGCGCTCCCCCGCATTCCAGGCGCCCCCATTCTCGGAAGAGCGGAATCCTCATAAGGTGAGGAGTATTGAGTCGACGGCGACGTCGTACGGGATGGTCGAGGAGGACCTGCGGTGAGCGAGAAGAGCCCGAAGCTGCGCGCCGAGCTGGACGGCATTCCGACATACAAGCCCGGCAAGCCGGCCGCCGCGGGCGGTGCCGTCGCGTACAAGCTGTCCTCGAACGAGAACCCGTACCCGCCGCTGCACGGGGTGCTGGAGAGCGCGGTCGCCGCGGCCGGCAGCTTCAACCGCTACCCCGACATGGCGTGCACCGGTCTGGTGAACGAGATCGCGGAGCGGTTCGGCGTGCCGGTCGAGCACGTGGCCACGGGTACCGGCTCGGTGGGCGTGGCCCAGTCCCTGATCCAGTCGACGGCGGGTCCGGGCGACGAGGTCATGTACGCCTGGCGTTCCTTCGAGGCGTACCCGATCATCACGCAGATCTCCGGTGCGACCTCCGTCCAGGTCCCGCTGACCGACGGTGACGTGCACGACCTCGACGCGATGGCCGAGGCGATCACCGAGCGGACCCGGCTGATCTTCGTCTGCAACCCGAACAACCCCACCGGCACCGCGGTGCGCCGTGCCGAGCTGGAGCGGTTCCTGGACCGGGTCCCCTCGGACGTGCTGGTGGTGCTGGACGAGGCCTACAAGGAGTTCGTGCGCGACACGGACGTGCCGGACGGCGTCGAGCTGTACCGCGACCGCCCGAACGTGGCCGTGCTGCGCACGTTCTCCAAGGCGTACGGGCTCGCCGGCCTGCGCGTCGGCTTCGCGATCGCCCACGAGCCGGTGGCCGCGGCGCTGCGCAAGACCGCGGTGCCCTTCGGTGTCAGCCAGCTCGCGCAGGACGCGGCCGTGGCTTCGCTGCGCGCCGAGGACGAGCTGATGGGCCGCGTCGGGGCGCTGGTGGGCGAGCGGACGCGGGTCCACGAGACGCTGCTGGCGCAGGGCTGGACGGTGCCGGACACCCAGGCGAACTTCGTGTGGATGCGGCTGGGGGAGCGGACCGTCGACTTCGCGGCGGCCTGCGAGAAGGCCGGTGTGGTGGTCCGGCCCTTCGCGGGCGAGGGCCTGCGGGTCACGATCGGCGAGCCTGAGGCGAACGACCTCTTCCTGCACACGGCTGAGGCGTTCTTCAAGGAGCTGTAGGGGCGGCTGTGGGCGCGGATGCGCCTGTAGCCGCGGTGTGGGTCGTCAGACCAGTTCCACGCGGATGGGGTCGCCGTCGCGGACGGTGGCCAGCAGGCGGGGGTCGCCGTCGAACGAGCCGAGCACGTTGCACGGGCTCGCCAGGCGGCTCTCGCCTCCGCGCGAGATGGGCGTGGGGCCGTAGGGCAGCGCGAGCGCGTCGCCCTCGGTCCAGAACGCGACGGTGCCGGGCTCGACGACCTGCTGGGCGTCGTCTTCCAGGGCCACGGAAACGCCCGTGTCGAAGTAGACCTCCTCGCCCCAGGTGTTCGCGGAGGCGGAGATCGGCAGGGCCGCGGCCAGCGCCTTGCTGGTCGGGGTCTCGTCGAGGGTTGCGGTGAGAAGGCCCGCAGGCCATGAGATTCGAATCTTCATGAGCCATATTCAACATTTTGTTGAATCGATTGGCTAGGGGACCCCCCGATGTGCGGTGTCGAAAGCCGGTGCGACATAATGCTTGTGAATGTGAACGCGTTCACAAGCGTGTCCTGCTTCTCCCGGTATGGGGGAACCCGCCAGGCAGACTGCGGCTGTGACCACGGCGACGACAAGGAGAAGACGACGTGGACCTAGCTTTGGCGCCAGAGACATTGGCGCGCTGGCAGTTCGGCATTACCACCGTCTATCACTTCCTCTTCGTGCCACTGACGATCTCGCTCGCCGCCCTCACGGCCGGCCTGCAGACCGCCTGGGTGCGCACGGAGAAGGAGAAGTACCTCAGGGCCACGAAGTTCTGGGGAAAGCTTTTCTTGATCAATATCGCGATGGGTGTCGTCACCGGCATCGTCCAGGAGTTCCAGTTCGGCATGAACTGGTCCGACTACTCGCGATTCGTGGGTGACATCTTCGGAGCGCCGCTGGCCTTCGAGGCGCTGATCGCCTTCTTCTTCGAATCGACCTTCATCGGCCTGTGGATCTTCGGCTGGGACAAGCTGCCCAAGAAGATCCACCTGGCCTGCATCTGGATGGTGTCCATGGGCACCGTCCTGTCCGCCTACTTCATCCTGGCGGCGAACTCCTGGATGCAGCACCCCGTGGGGTACCGCATCAACGAGGAGCGGGGCCGGGCCGAGCTCACCGACTTCTGGCTCGTGCTCACCCAGAACACCGCCCTCACCCAGTTCTTCCACACCATCACGGCCGCCTTCCTGGTCGGCGGCGCGTTCATGGTCGGCATCTCCGCCTTCCACCTCGCGCGCAAGAAGCACATCCCCGTGATGCGGACCTCGCTGCGGGTCGGCCTGGTCACCCTGATCATCGCCGGAATGGGCACCGCCATCAGCGGCGACCTGCTCGGCAAGGTCATGTTCAAGCAGCAGCCCATGAAGATGGCCGCTGCCGAGGCCCTCTGGGACGGCGAGGCGCCGGCTCCCTTCTCCGTCTTCGCCTACGGCGACGTGGAGAAGGGCCACAACAAGGTCGCGATAGAGATCCCCGGTCTGCTGTCCTTCCTCGCCAACGACGACTTCAGTTCCTTCGTCCCCGGCATCAACGACGTCAACAAGTCCGAGCAGGAGAAGTTCGGGCCCGGTGACTACCGGCCCAACATCCCGGTCGCCTACTGGGGCTTCCGCTGGATGATCGGCTTCGGCATGGCCTCGCTCGGCGTCGGCGTGCTGGGCCTGTGGCTGACCCGCAAGAAGTTCATGCTGCCGCCGGGGCTGCGCACCTCGGAGGACGAGGTCCCGAACCTGGTCCTCTTCAAGAAGGCGCTGAGCCCGAAGTGGGGACAGCTGTACTGGATCGTCGCGCTCTGGACGATGGGCTTCCCGCTCATCGCCAACTCCTGGGGCTGGATCTTCACCGAGATGGGCCGCCAGCCGTGGGTGGTCTACGGGGTCCTGCGCACCCGTGACGCGGTCTCGCCGAACGTCTCGCAGGGCGAGATCCTCACCTCCATGATCGGCTTCACGCTGCTCTACGCCGTGCTCGCCGTCATCGAGGTCAAGCTCCTCGTCAAGTACGTCAAGGCCGGCCCGCCCGAGCTCACCGAGGCCGACCTCAACCCGCCCACCAAGATCGGCGGGGACGACAAGAACGCCGACCGGCCGATGGCCTTCTCGTACTGAGGCTGGGGAGACCACACCATGCAACTCCACGACGTCTGGTTCGTACTCATCGCCGTTCTGTGGATCGGCTACTTCTTCCTGGAGGGCTTCGACTTCGGGATCGGCGTGCTGACCAAGCTGCTCGCCCGCGACCGCACCGAGAAGCGGGTCCTGATCAACACGATCGGCCCCGTCTGGGACGGCAACGAGGTCTGGCTGCTCACCGCGGGCGGCGCGACCTTCGCGGCCTTCCCCGACTGGTACGCCACCCTCTTCTCCGGGTTCTACCTGCCGCTGCTGATCATCCTCGTCTGCCTCATCGTCCGCGGTGTCGCCTTCGAGTACCGGCACAAGCGCGCCGAGGAGCGCTGGCAGACCAACTGGGAACACGCGATCTTCTGGACCTCGCTGATCCCCGCGTTCCTGTGGGGCGTGGCCTTCGCCAACATCGTGCGCGGCGTGAAGATCGACCAGAACAAGGAGTACGTCGGGACCTTCCTCGACCTGCTCAACGGCTACTCGCTCCTCGGTGGCCTGGTCACCCTCACCCTGTTCACCTTCCACGGCGCGGTCTTCGCCTCGCTCAAGACGGTCGGTGACATCCGGGAGCGCTCGCGCAGGCTCGCGACCCGGCTCGGCGCGGCGGCCGCGGTGCTGGCCCTGGTCTTCCTGACCTGGACCCAGTTCACGCGCGGCGACGCCAAGAGCCTGGTGGCCATGGCCATCGCGGTGATCGCGCTGCTCGGAGCCCTGGGCTTCAACCAGGCGGGCCGCGAGGGCTGGTCGTTCGCACTGTCCGGGATCACCATCGCGGCGGCCGTCGCGATGCTCTTCCTGACGCTGTTCCCGAACGTCATGCCGTCCTCGCTGGACGACGCGTGGAACCTCACGGTCACCAACGCCTCGTCGAGCGCGTACACGCTGAAGATCATGACCTGGTTGGCGGCCGTGGCCACCCCGCTCGTCCTGCTCTACCAGGGCTGGACGTACTGGGTGTTCCGCAAGCGCATCGGTACGCAGCACATCGTCGACGCGCACTGACGCCCGACCCACCCGTTCGACCCCCTGCCCGAGGGATGTTTCACGTGAAACCGATCGACCCGCGCCTGCTCCGGTACGCCCGCTCCACCCGCCTTTTCCTGGGGGCGGTGGTGGCCCTGGGCGTTGCCGGCGCGGGGCTGGTCGTCGGTCAGGCGATGCTCATCGCCGAGATCGTGGTCGGTGCCTTCGAGGAGGGGCTGGACGGGGCCGCGCTCCGGACGCCGCTGCTGCTGCTCGCGGCGGTGGCGCTGGGGCGCGGCCTGATCGCCTGGCTGACGGAACTGGCCGCCCACCGGGCCGGCGCGGCCGTCAAGTCGGAGCTGCGGGGCAGGCTCCTGGAGCGGGCCGCGGACCTGGGGCCCGGCTGGCTGACGGGGCAGCGCACCGGCTCGCTGGTGCAGCTGGCCACCCGGGGGGTGGACGCCCTCGACGACTACTTCTCCCGCTACCTGCCCCAGCTGGGCCTCGCCGTGGTCGTACCGGCGGCGGTGCTCGCCCGCGTCGTCACCGAGGACTGGGTGTCGGCGGCCATCATCGTGGTCACGCTGCCGCTGATCCCCCTGTTCATGATCCTCATCGGCATGGCCACCCAGTCGCGGATGGACCGCCAGTGGCGGCTGCTGTCGCGCCTGTCGGGGCACTTCCTCGACGTGGTGGCGGGCCTGCCGACCCTGAAGGTCTTCGGGCGGGCCAAGGCGCAGGCCGAGTCGATCCGCAAGATCACCGATGACTACCGGCGCGCCACGATGCGCACCCTGCGCATCGCCTTCCTCTCCTCCTTCGCGCTGGAACTGCTGGCCACCCTGTCGGTGGCGCTGGTGGCCGTGACCATCGGCATGCGGCTGGTCCACGGCGGCCTCGACCTCTACACCGGGCTGGTCATCCTGATCCTGGCGCCCGAGGCGTACCTGCCGCTGCGGCAGGTGGGGGCGCAGTACCACGCGGCCGCCGAGGGGCTCGCAGCCGCGGAGGAGATCTTCGACGTACTGGAGACCCCGCTCTCCGGCCCTGGCGGACGGGCGGAGCTGCCGGCCGGAGCTCCGCTGCGGATCGAGATCGACGGGGTCGCCGTCCGCCACGAGGGCCGGGGCGAGGACTCCCCCGCTCCCGTCTCGCTCACCGTCGGGCCCGGGGAGTGCGTGGCCCTCACCGGCCCCAGCGGGGCCGGGAAGTCCACGCTGCTCCAGGTGCTGCTGGGATTCACCGCCCCGACCGCCGGGCGGGTCCGGGTGGCGGGCGTGGACCTGGCCGAGCTGGCGCCGGAGCAGTGGCGCTCGCGGATCGCGTGGGTGCCGCAGCGGCCGCACCTGTTCGCCGGGACCATCGCCGAGAACGTGAGGCTGGCCCGGCCCGGGGCCTCGGACGCCGAAGTGACCGCCGCTCTGGAGGAAGCCGGGGCGTGGGCATTCGTCTCCGCACTGCCGCAGGGGACGGGGACCCTGCTCGGCGAGGGCGGCGCGGGCCTGTCCGCGGGCCAGCGCCAGCGGCTCGCCCTGGCGCGGGCGTTCCTCGCGGACCGTCCCGTACTGCTGCTGGACGAGCCCACCGCGGCCCTGGACGGGGAGACCGAGGCCGGGATCGTGGAGGCCGTACGCCGGCTCGCCGTGGGGCGGACCGTGCTGCTGGTCGTCCACCGCCCGGCGCTGCTGGCGCTCGCCGACCGGGTCGTGGAGGTGCGCCCGCAGGGACTGTCCCCCGCCCTGCCCGCCGGCCCGTCCGCCGGCCCGTCCGCCGGCCCCTCCGCCGGCCCCGCGCTCCGGCTCCGGGATCCGCAGCGGGCCGTTGTGCCGTACGACGACGCCCTGCCTGCCGGACCCGCGCCGGCGCGGACGCCCGGCACGAACCCGCTCGGCCGGGTGCGGGCCGCCGCCAAGGCCTGGCGGGGGCGGTTCCGGCTCGGGCTGCTGCTGGGGGCGCTGGCCGTCGGGTGCAGCGTCGGCCTGATGGCCGTGTCCGGGTGGCTGATCTCGCGGGCCTCCGAACAACCGCCCGTGCTCTATCTGATGGTGGCCGTCACCGCCACGCGGGCCTTCGGCATGGGCCGGGCCGTCTTCCGGTACGCCGAGCGGCTCGTCTCCCACGACGCCGTCCTGCGGATGCTCGCCGACCTGCGCGTCTCCGTGTACCGGAGGCTGGAGCGCATCGCACCCGCCGGACTGCGCGAGCACCGGCGCGGGGACCTGCTGGCCCGCCTCGTCGCCGACGCCGACGCACTGCAGGACTACTGGCTGCGCTGGCTGCTGCCGGTCGGCACCGCGCTGATCGTCGGCACCGGCTCGGTCGCCTTCACCGCCTGGCTGCTGCCCGAGGCGGGAGCGGTTCTCGCCGCCGGGCTGCTCGCCGCGGGGGTCGGGGTACCGCTGGTCGGCGGGGCCTGCGCCCGCCGTGCCGAACGCAGGCTCGCGCCCGCCCGGGGTGAACTCGCCACCCGGGTGACCGATCTGCTCACCGGCACCGCGGAGCTGACCGTGGCCGGCGCACTGGAGGACCGCAAGGGACGCACGCGCGAGAGCGACGGCCTGCTGACGGCGATCGCCGCGCGGGGCGCCGCCGCGACCGGGCTCGGCGGCGGACTGTCCGCCCTGGTGTGCGGGCTCACCGTGGTGATCTCCGCGGCGCTCGCGGCGAACGCGGTGCACGCGGGACGACTCACCGGCGTGGCCATGGCCGTCGCCGTCCTGACGCCGCTCGCCGCCTTCGAGGCGGTGAGCGGACTGCCGCTCGCCGTCCAGTACCGCCAGCGGGTGCGCCGCAGCGCCGAGCGGCTGTACGAGGTCATCGACGCTCCGGCCCCGGTCGTCGAGCCGGAGCGGCCCGCCGCGACCCCCGCCTCGCCGTTCCCGCTGCGGCTCACCGGGCTCGGCGCCCGCTACCCGGGCCAGGAACGGGACGCGCTGCACGGGCTCGACCTGACCTTGGAGGCCGGCCGGCGCATCGCCGTCGTCGGGCCCTCGGGTTCCGGCAAGACGACCCTGGCCCAGGTCCTGCTCCGGTTCCTGGATCCGAGCGAAGGCACGTACACCCTGGGCGGGAGCGATGCCCGCACCCTCGACGGAGACGACGTCCGCGCGCTCGTCGGCCTGTGCGCCCAGGACGCGCACATCTTCGACAGTTCCGTACGGGAGAACCTGCGCCTCGCCCGGACCGGGGCGAGCGAGGAGGAACTGCGCGGGGCGCTGGCCGCGGCCCGGCTCCTGGAGTGGGCGGACGGCCTGCCGGACGGGCTGGACACCCTGGTCGGCGAGCACGGCGAACGGATCTCGGGCGGCCAGCGCCAGCGCCTCGCCCTGGCCCGGGCGCTGCTCGCCGACTTTCCCGTACTGGTCCTCGACGAACCGGCCGAGCACCTCGACCTGGCCACCGCGGACGCCCTGACGGCCGACCTGCTGGCCGCGACCGAGGGCCGTACCACCGTGCTGATCACGCACCGGCTGGCCGGTCTGGAAGCGGTCGACGAGGTGCTCGTACTGGATCGCGGGGCGGTCGTACAGCGCGGCGCGTACGCCGAGCTGGCCGCCGCCGAGGGCCCGCTGCGCAGGCTGCTGGAGCGGGAACGGGCCGCTGACGGGACTTTGGCCGACTTTCCCCGCTAATGGGTACTAACTAGGCTCAAGGGCATGTCAGCGCAGGAGTCGCAGGAATCCCCCGAGCCGAAACCGGGAACCCGGGCCGGGCAGGGAACGCCCGGAACACCCGGAACACCCGGAACACCCGGAACACTCGGAACGCCGGACCCGCTGGAGGCCGCCGCCCAGGCCACCAGGAGTCTGCACGGCCTGTCCACCGAGCTCACGGCCCGGGTGCCGCAGCTGCTGGAGGCCATGAGGTCGGTCGGCACGGGACTCGAGCTGCACTCCACGCTCGACCGCATCTGCGAGACCGCCGCCGAGCTCGCCGGTGCCCGCTACGCGGCGATCGGCGTCGTCGACACGGAGGGCCGGGGGCTCTCGGACTTCGTCACCCACGGGATCGGCCCCGAACAGGCCCGGAAGATCGGGCACCGCCCCGACGGGAAGCGGGGCCTGCTCGGGGCACTGATCTCACACCCCGAAACGGTGCGGCTCACCGACCTGACCGAAGACCCGAGAGCGGCAGGCTTCCCGGAGCACCACCCCCCGATGAAGACCTTCCTGGGGGTCCCGATCCGGGTGCAGGGGGAGATCTTCGGCAACCTCTACCTCGCCGAGAAGAACGGCGGCGTCGAGTTCAACGACTACGACGTCCACATGGTCCGCGTGTTGGCCACCGAGGCGGGCATCGCCATCGGCAACGCCCGGCTCTACGAGGCCGCCACCCAGCGGGAGCGCTGGATCGACGGCTCGGTGGCCGTCACCACCGCCCTGCTGTCCGGCGGCGACGCAGACGACGCCCTCGCCGTGGTCGCCGAACAGGCCCGCCACCTGGCCGACTCCGCAGCAGGGATCGTGATGCTCCCGGCCGAGGAGGGCGGGATGGAGATCGTCGCCGTCTCCTCCGAGAACCCGGCCACCTCGCTGGGCGTGCTGATCCCGGCGGAGAGCCCCGTGGTGGACAAGCTGCTCCAGGGCGAGCCGGTCTTCGTGGAGGACGCCGCCTCCGATCCCCGCATGATCAGCAAGCTGACCAGCGCCTACGGCCCCTGCATGATGTTGCCGCTGCACAGCGGCGGACGGGTGCTGGGCGCGCTCGTCACCCCCCGGGCCCGCGGCGGGCGGCCCTTCACCGAATCCGAGCGGACGCTGGCCACCCAGTTCGCCTCCCAGGCCGCCCTCGCCCTGATGATGGCCGAGGCCCAGCGGGACCGGGAGCGGCTCGCCGTCTTCGAGGACCGCGACCGGATCGCCCGCGACCTGCACGACCTGGTCATCCAGCGGCTGTTCGCCACCGGGATGATGCTGGAGGGCGCCCAGCGCCGCTCCATCGTCCCCGAGGTCCGCGACGGCGTGGGCAAGGCCGTGGACGAACTGGACGTGACGATCCAGGAGATCCGAACCGCGATCTTCGCCCTCCAACAGGGCCCGGCGGAGGCCCCCTCCGGACTCCGCACCCGGGTGCTGCGGGAGATCAACATGGCCGCCGTGCCACTGGGCTTCAAGCCGGCGCACCGTTTCCTCGGCCCGATCGACGCGGTCGTCGGTGAACTCGTGGGAAAGAACCTGATCGCCGCACTGCGCGAGGCCCTGTCCAACGCCTTCCGGCACGCGGACGCGTCCCGGATCGAGGTGGTGCTGGACTGCACCGTCACCCTCGACGACGGGAGGCCCGGGGTCCGGCTGGAGGTCGCCGACGACGGGGTGGGCATCCCCGAGGGCGGCCGTCGCAGCGGGCTGCGGAACCTCCGACGGCGGGCCGAGTCGCTGGGCGGGGCGAGCTGGTACGGCCCGGGCCTCGGCGAGAACGGCGGCGGAACCACCCTGGTCTGGGAGGCCCCGCTCTAGGCCTGCTCCAGGCCCGCCCTAGACGTGTCCCCGCTGCCGCCGCGCGATCCGTTCGGCCACGATGCGCTCGATGACGACGGCGACCCCGTCCTCGTTGTTGGCGGTCGTACGGCCGGACGCGGCCGCGATCACGTCGGGGTGGGCATTGCCCATGGCGTACGAGGTGCCCGCCCAGCCGAGCATCTCGACGTCGTTCGGCATGTCCCCGAAGGCGACCACCTCGTCGGGGGAGATACCCCGTTCGGCGCAACACAGCGCCAGGGTGCTCGCCTTGGAGACCCCGTGCCCGCTGATCTCCAGGAGGGCGGTCGGGCTGGACCGGGTGATCGACGCGTACGCGCCGGCGGCGGAGCGCGCCAGCTCCAGGAACTCGTCGGGGGCGAGCTCGTCGTGGTGGGCGAGCAGCTTGAGCACGGGTGCGGCGCTGTCGTCCGAGTCCTCCTGGAGCAGCTTCTCGGCGCTGGCCAGGGTCGCGCCCGGATCCTTGAAGAAGGGCGGGTAGGCGGGTTCGTAATTGATGCCGGTCGTCATCTCGACGGCGAAGGAGGTGCCGGGAGCCACCGCGCGCAAGGCCTCGACGACAGAGAGCGCGGCGGCCCGGGGAAGGGCTCTGACCAGTACGAACTCGCGCCCCGCGTGGAGGTCGACGACCGCCGCCCCGTTCGCGCAGATCGCCAGGCCGTGCCCGTGGACGTGGTCGCTGACCACGTCCATCCAGCGGGCGGGGCGGCCGGTCACGAAGAAGACCTCGATGCCCGCCTCCTCGGCGGCGGCGAGCGCGGCGACGGTGCGCTCCGATACGGACTTGTCGTCGCGCAGCAGAGTTCCGTCGAGGTCGGTGGCGATGAGCCGGGGCGCGGGGGTCGTCCCGTCCGGGCGCTGGGAAGCCGAGGTCACCGTCCCATCTTCGCCCATGACCCGGAGGGGCCCGACCCCACCCGGCGCCGGCGGTTGAGGCGAGGCGATGTTTCACGTGAAACATCGCCCTGTCAGCCGATGTGGGCGGTAGTCACACGGTCCTTGACGACGGTGACCGTCACCCTGGAGAGCCGATATTCGTAGGTGATCGAGTGGGGGACCCCGTCCTGGTTGGTGATTTGCAGGTCCCGATTTTCAGCCGCTGCCAGCGCGCGAGCGGCTGCCAATGTCAGCCCGATGTACTGACAGGATCGGTTGTCCCCCACGGGGTGGACCGTGGCAGTACAGGTCTCTGGCTTGGATGTATCAGGTGACGCTGTGCTGTCCTTCGAGTGGGACGACGGTCCGACGGCGGCCTGGATCGCGATGACCGCGCCGGCCGCGATGCAGCCGGCCGCCAGCCCCAGTGCGGACGTTCGCACGCGTCGACGCTTTCTGATGCGCGCGGTGACTCCGTCCAGGCTCGCGTCGAGCGGCCCGGCTTGTTCCGCTGCGTCGAGCAGCAATTGCTTGATCACGTCCTGCTCACTTGTCATCTGCATTCCCCTCGTGATGGGTGAGCACCAAGACCTTGCCGAGCCTTGCGACGCCCTCGCTCAGGTGCCGCTTGACCGTCCCCGCGCTGCAGTCCAGCCGGTCGGCCACCTCGGCCACCGACAGGTCCTCGTAGAACCGAAGGACCACGCAGGCCCGTTGTCGCGGGGAGAGCGCGTCGAGCGCGCTGACGATGTCCATTCGAGTACCGCTGGCGGCGGCGAAATCGACCGTCGAGGTCGGCGTCGCCAGGCGTGGGAGCAGGCCGGTCCAGCGCACTCGGCGACGGTGCTGGTCGAGGTAGCGGTTCAGCATGGCGCGACGTACGTAGGGCTCCGCGGACTCGACCTCCCAGCTCCGCCGGGGCTGGGTGAACACTCGGACCAGGGCGTCCTGCACCAGATCATCGGCCTCCGCGGGGTCGCCGCACAGCAGGTACCCGTACCTCTTCAGCGCGGATCCCCTGACCTGCAAGAGCTCGCCCGCGACGTCATGCCAGTTCACCCCTCACCCCTTCCTCTTCTCTTCATGGACTCCCACGAACGGCAACCGCGATTCGTTGGCCCCCCTACGCGAGCGAGTCCTGTGGATCGGAAGCGGCGCCCGATGTCAGAAGCTCCCGTAGGGTCGCCGTATGCGACTGAGCACGGTGATCCTCCCCATCCACCGGTGGAGCGAGGGGCAGAAGATCTGGCGCTGGGCCGAAGACCTCGGATTCCACGCCGCATACACGTACGACCACCTTTCCTGGCGGTCCTTCCGGGACGGGCCGTGGTTCGGCGCCATCCCCACGCTCACGGCCGCCGCGACGGTGACACGACGGATGCGCCTGGGCACGCTGGTGACCTCGCCGAACTTCCGGCACCCGGTGACCCTGGCCAAGGACCTCATCTCCCTCGACGACATCTCCGGCGGCCGGATCACCCTCGGCATCGGCGCGGGCGGCAACGGCTTCGACGCGACCGCGCTGGGTCAGGAGGCCTGGAGTCCGCGTGAGCGGGCCGACCGGTTCGCCGAGTTCGTGCCGCTGCTGGACCGGTTGCTGACCGAGGGCGCGGTGAGCCACGAGGGGACCTTCTACTCCGCCGAGGAGGTCCGCAACATTCCCGGTTGTGTGCAGCGGCCGCGGCTGCCGTTCGCCGTCGCCGCGACGGGACCGCGCGGACTGCGGCTCGCCGCCCGCCACGGCCAGGCATGGGTGACCACGGGCGACCCGAAGCTCTTCGAGGAGGGCACGCCCGAGCAGTCCAGGGAGGCGCTGCGCGGGCAGCTCGAACGCCTCCACAAGGCGCTGGCGGAGATCGGGCGGGAGTCCGAGCCGATGGAGAAGGTCCTGCTGACCGGCTTCACGCCCGAGGCCAACCGGGTCCTGGAGTCAGTGGACGCGTTCGTCGACTTCGCCGGCCGGCACCGCGATCTCGGCTTCACGGAGCTGGTGATCCACGCGCCGATCCCGGACTCCGACTTCGCCGCGGACGAGGCTGTCTTCGAGAAGATCGCCACCGAGGGCCTGGCCCAGCTGGAGCGCTGACCGGCCCCCCGGTCCTCCGCCGCCGCTTCCCGGACGCATCGCGCGGGAAGCGGCGGTGAGTGGTTCAGCTCCGCAGCTGACCGAGCACGCGCTCCGCGGAAGGGAGTAGCCAGTCCGGCAGCTCGTCCTCGGGCAGCGGCCGCAGCTCGTCGATCAGAGCGGAGACACGGGCGGCGCCCGCTTCGGCGTCGTCCCGCTCGTGCTCGGTCCACGCGGCGTTGGTCACGCACTGGAACCGGTCACGGAGATGGTCGGGGCCGAGCTCCGCGTAGGCCCGGGCGGCCAGGTCCCACAGCTCGATCTCCTCCACGCGCAGTCCGTCGACCTCTGCGGCGCTGAGCGACGGCTCGGAGAGAGCCCCGCCCCCGTCCTCGGCGTCATCGTCGTACTCGTCGTCCTCATCGTCCTCTTCGGACTGGCCGTTCGCGTTGACGTGCCGGTCGAGTACCTGCGCCAGCTGGTGCCAGGTCTGGGCGAGTTCGGAGCGCAACTCGGGGGCACCGGGATCCGCCACCAGGGCGGCCTCCAGCACTGCGGCGGCCTCGGCCATGCGGGCCCGGGCCCGCTCCACGGCCTCCCCCGTGATCTCCTCGCGCAGTCCCAGCCAGGCCAGGGAGCGCAGGATCCGCACCTCGGCGACCGGGGCTCCGCCCGCCAGCCGGTGGAGGGAGAGGGAGCGCTCGTAGGCGGCGACCGCCTCTTCGGGAAGCCCCGCGTCGGAGAGCGTGTCGGCGGCCGACTGCGCGAGGTTCGCCTGCGGGCGGGGGTCCTCCCAGCCCTCGGTCGCTTCCGCGGCGAGGAGGTACTGCTCGGCCGCCGGCCGGAGCTCGTTCAGTCGGCGCAACAGATCGCCCAGGAATTCCCGTACGAACACCGCCTGCTGATCGCCGTGCCCCAGCAGATCGGGCAGCGTCGACTGCAAGACCTCCGCCGCCTCGGCCGGCCGCCCGTCCTGTGCGTACGCCCGGGCCAGCAGCAGCCGGGCCTGTGCCCCGCCGTCGGCGGTGAGATCGGCCTGGTCGAACCAGTGGGACGCCGCCAGCGCGTGCTCGGCCGTCTCCGCCGCGGCGGTACCGCGCCGCAGCAGGACGTCCGCGAGGGTCAGCCGTACGACGCCCTGCGCCTCGGCGTCGGTCACCTCGGCGGAGTGCTCCAGTGCGGAACGTGCCGCACGCTCCGCTTCTTCGGGGCGGTCCAGCGACATCAGCACCCCCGCCCGCAGCACCAGGGGGTCCACCGCCTGCCAGGGTCGGCCCGCTCCGACCGCCCGCGCGGCGGCCTCGTCCAGCAGGGTCACGGCCCGCTCCGGATCACCCTGCGAGAGGGCCACCCGGCCGAGCATCTCCTCGGCGTCCGCGACCAGGTCCGCCAGGGGCGTGCCACCGTAGTCCCCGACGAACGCGGTCAGTTCGGCGGTGAGCTCGCCGTGCCCGTGCTCCTGGCCGTGGTCTTCGGCTCCGGCCGCTTCGAGCGAGCGCAGGTAGGACTCCACGCGGATCACGGACAGTTCCGCGAGCGCGATCCGGCGGGTGCGGAGCGGTTCGGCCGGATCCAGGGCCTCGGCGGACCGTACGGCCGTCGCCAGCAGTTCCCGGATCCGTGCGGGAGCGGCCCCGGACTGGGCGGCCTCGCTGGCCAGCCGCAGCTCGGCCAGCGCCGCCCGCTCAGTCATTCCCAGTGCCAGGTACTCGTCCCGGACAGCGGTGAGCAGCCCGGCAGCCCCCTCGGCGCCGCTCCGCGCGGCGGCCAGGGCGCGGTGGTCCGCGAGGTCGGCGCGGACCAGCGGGTCGGTCTCCGGCTGCGCGTCCACTCGTACGGCGACCTCGGCCCACAGGGCGTCCGCACCCGGATGCCCCAGGTCACGGGCGTTCCGGGCCCGCTCCACCAGCGCGTCGAAGCCGGGGCCGGAGCCGGAGCCGGAGCCGGTGCCGGGGCCGGAGTGGGATTCGGAGCCGGCTGTCGTGGCCGGTGTGCCGGGCGTTCCGGGCGCGGCGGGCGCCCCCGGAACGGCCTGAGGCAGCGCGGTGCCCCGCACGCCCAGCGGGAGCACGCCGACCAGGGGCCGGCGCGCGACGCGCTCCAGGAACCGGTCCGACACGCGGGTGGTGCCGTTGCGGGCGTCGAACTGCCGGGCGATGTCGAGGGCGCCCGCGTACAGGACCTCGTACAGCTCGGAGACGGTCCGGGGGACCCCCTCGTAGGGGAGGGCGGGGAGCGGTCCGTGGCCCAGTTCCTCCAGGCGGCGCAGCAGCACGAGGATCCCCCCGTGGAAGGCCAGCTGGTCGTCGACGTTGGCGAGGGGGGTCACGTGGGCGGCGTGCTCGGCCAGGATCTCCAGGCCGCGCGGCTCGTTGCCGGTGAGCGCGCAGAACTCGATGTGCCGGCCGACCGACGGGAGCAGGCTGTCGTTGCCGCGGGCCAGGCGGTAGCCGCGCAGGTGGTTCGAGCGGGCCTCGTCGGTCCGGCCGAGCCGCAGCAGCGGCAGCAGCGAGGTCGCGAGCACCCGGTGGGGTTCCTCGGCGCAGGTCAGATCGGCTTCGAGGACCGGCTTCCAGATGTCGAGGGCCTCGGCGTCGTCCCCGTGCAGGACGGCGTACTGCCCCTGGCCGTTGAGTTCGCAGGCCCGGCAGTCGCTCATGTCGTCGCGGTCCGCGGCCTGCCAGCGGGCGAAGGCCTGCTCGGCCCGCTCGTCCTGGCCGGTGGCGTGGGCGAGCCACAGCTCGGCCTCACGGACGGGCCGCTCGCTGTAGCCCGCGGTCCGGTACCGGCGTTCCATCTCCTCCAGCCACCCCGTGGCCGACTCCAGGGGGATGCCGGGGGAGTCCGAGATGGCCGTGGCCACCCACTTGAACTGCCAGAACAGCGAGTGCGCGTCCCATTCGGAGAAGGCGCCGGGGTCCTTGTCGTACTCCTGGAGCAGCCGGGCGAAGGGCACCAGCATCTTGGAGGACTCGGAGCTGTAGAGGTAGGCGTTGATCAGGTTGTCCAGGGCCTCGCGGAACAGGGCCCGGTCGCCGCTCGCCTCGGCGGCTCCGGCCAGTGCCTCGGCGTGCGCGTTGCGCGCGGAGCCGTTCGGCGCTTCCCGGTTCTCGGCCAGGCCCCGCACGATCTCCTCGCGCGTCAGGGTCGTCACTTCTGGTCCTCCTGGGCGTCGCGGGTGTCGGTGTCGTCGGTGGAGGGACCCGTCGGGTGCGTCGCCCACTCCAGGAGGCCGAGGAATGCCCGGTTGAGCAGGGTCGAGTCGGCGGGGCGCAGCGGCCGCTGGGACATCAGCAGGGCCTGTCCGTAGAGCGATTCGACGGCGGTGCCGGTCAGCGCCTCGTCGGGGAGGGCGGAGATCCTGCGGATCAGCGGGTTGTTGTGGTTGAGGACCAGGCGGGCGCGGGGCGCGGAGCCGCGCAGTGCGCCGAGGATGCCGCTCCACAGGGAGTCGGCGCTCTCCAGTGCGGCGGTCCGGTCGCGTTCCTGGCGGGCTTGGCGGTCGTCGAGGTAGAGCGCGGGGACGGCGACGGGCTGGAAGGCGCGCAGCACCACGTCGCAGCCCTGGGGTTCCAGGCGGGTGCGGGCGGTGGCGAGGAAGGGGGCGAGTGCCAGTTCGGCGGCGGTGGGCACCGGGTCGAGCCGCTCGGTGACGGCTCCGGCGTCGAGCTCGGTGACCTTCAGCTCCGGTCGTACGGAGGGCAGCAGGGCCAGCAGGTCGGCGTCGTAGGTGTAGCCGGCGTTGATGACGCCGAGGCCGTGGGCCGCGGCGATCGGGGCGATCTGGCGGAACTCCTCGACGGTGCGCGTGAAGTGGATGTCCGTATGGGCGGCCGCGAACTCCTGGAGGCTCATCGAGCCGTCGCTGGTCTCGAACGGAAGCCACGGCAGCATCAGTCCGAGCAGTTCGGAGTCGTGCCGGGCCATGGACTTCACACCGAGGTGGTGGACGCGGAGGAAGCCGGCCAGGCGTTCCGGGTCGCTCGCCGCGAGCTCGGCGAGCCAGCCGCGCACGCGGGAGCCGAGGGCCTCGCGGACGGCGGAGAGGGTCTCGTCGTCGTACAGGTTCTCGCGGGAGGCGGTGGGGCGCAGGGTGTCCGTGTCGAGGACGACGCGCACGAAGAACGCCCAGTCCGGCAACAGGTTGTCGGCCCGGTCGGTCAGCAGCATGCCCTTGAGGTGGACGCGGTGTCCGGCCCGGTGGGCCGGGCTGGTCGGCTCGGGCAGCACGTACGCCACTCCGCGCACCCCGGCGACGGGCAGGTCGAGGTCGATGCTGTCGAGCGGGGTGAAACCGAAGAGCGCGGAGCAGTGTCCGGCGAGTGCGACGCGGCGGGCGGCGGGGGTGGGGAAGGGCCGGTCCCATACGGCGGGCAGGTCGGTGACCGGGCGCGGTTCGCCGCCCTCGCCGTCGTCGAAGGTGATGTCGTACGGAAGCAGGGAGCCGTAGTCGCGGGCCAGTTGCTCGACCTTGGCCGGGACGGTCCATTCCGCGGCGCCGGGGCGGGCTTCCAGAACCACGGTGGTGCCGGGCTCCGGGCGCGCCTCGTGGGGCAGTTCGCGGACCGTGTACGAGCCGTCGTCCGTGGCCAGCCATTCGACGGGTGCGGCGCGGGGGTCGCGGGCGGAGCGGGTGACGACGCGGATCTGGCGGGCCACGACGAAGCAGGCGAGCAGTCCGATGCCGAACTGGCCCAGGAATTCGCGTCGGGCGGCCTCCAGTCCGTGGTCGCCTCCGCGCTTGGAGCTGCGGCCGATGGTGGCGAGGAGCGAGTGGGCCTCGGCGGCCGTCAGGCCGATGCCGCTGTCCTCGATGGTCACCCGGCCGTCGGTGGCCGACAGCCGGATGCGGACCTGCGCGTCGGGGTCGAGGGTGTGGCGGGCGGTGACCGCGTCCACGGCGTTCTGCAGGAGTTCGCGGACGTAGACGCGCGGGCTGGAGTAGAGGTGGTGGGAGAGGAGGTCGACCAGGCCGCGCAGATCTACCTGAAAGCTGTGGGATTCGGATTCTGATTCGGACGTCATGGTGCGTCACCTCGCGTGCGTGCGTGCATGGTTGGTTCGGCGATCGCGAGGTACCCCCCCTCACGGATCCCGGAGTGGGACACACATTAGGGGGATCGTCCGACAATCCCAGTGTGAATTCCCTCGGCCTCCCGCGTGTTACTGGAAGCGCAGGAAACGCGGTGGTACGGAGTCGACCAGCCACACCCCGTTGGCGCTGATCATGAAGACGTGGCCGGCCTCGCGCATCGCCGCGGCGTCCACGCTGAGCACCACCGGCCGGCCGCGGCGGGCGCCGACCCGGGTGGCGGTCTCCCGGTCGGGGGACAGGTGCACGTGGTGGCGGGCCATCGGGCGCAGGCCCTCGGCGCGGATCGAGTCCAGGGCGGCGGCGACGGTGCCGTGGTAGAGGTACGCCGGTGGCTCGGCCTCCGGAAGATCGAGGTCCACGGTCACGGTGTGGCCCTGGCTGGCGCGGATCCGGGTGCCGTCGACGGCGAACCGCTGTTTGTCGTTGGCCGCGACGACGTGGTCGAGCTCGGCGCGGGTGAAAGGGAACCCGTGCGCGGAGGCCGCCTGTAGAAGATCGTCGATCTCCACCCAACCGTGGGGGTCGAGCACCAGTCCGATCCGTTCCGGCTGATGCCGCAGGTGTTTCGAGACGTATTTGGAGACCTTGACAGTGCGTCTTTCATCCATAAGCCCAGCGTGCCGGGTGGAGGACCTTCCGAAAAGGGATTTTCGTGGTACCAGGTGGCGCTGGACACCGCTATCGTTTTTCCAAGATACGGAATATCTTTTCCGCTGCCACTTCTGCCCAGGGGGAGAAATCATGACAGCCCGTACCTCTCTGCCACGCCGCGCAGCCGCCGAGATCATCGGAACCGCCGGTCTCCTCGTGGTCGTGATCGGTTCCGGAATCAAGGCCGCCCAGCTCAGCGCCGACACGGGCGTGGCCCTCATGGCCAACTCGCTCGCCTCGGCCATCGGCCTCGGGCTGATCATCACCCTCCTCGGGCCGCTGTCCGGCGCCCACCTCAACCCGGTCGTCACCCTGACCAGCTGGTGGGCCCGGCGCACCGGTGGCGAGGGGCTCAGCGGCCGGGACGCCCTCGTCTACACGGCGGCCCAGACCGCGGGCGCCATCAGCGGCGCCGTCCTCGCCGAGGTCATGTTCGGCCGGACCCCGGGTGCCTTCGCCACCCAGGTCCGCGACGGGGGGAACCTGCTCCTCGGAGAGGTGATCGCCACCGCCGGGCTCGTCCTGGTCATCCAGGGCCTGGGTCGCATCGGACGCCCGAGGCTCATCCCGGCCGCGGTCGCCGCGTACATCGCCGCCGCGATCTGGTTCACCTCCTCCGGGTCCTTCGCCAACCCGGCCGGCACCATCGGTCGGTCCTTCACCGACTCCTTCACCGGCATCGCGCCGGAGTCGCTCCCCGGGTTCGTCGCCGCCCAGCTGATCGGCGGGATCCTGGGCCTCGCCCTCGCGGGCATCCTCTACGGAGGTACGCGCACCCCCAGGACGGTGCCGGCCGAGATCGTGCCCGCCGGAACCTCGCCGGCCAAGGGCGAGTTCGAGACCATCGGTTGAGACGGCGGCTCCGTTGCCCACAGGCGAAGTGGACTTGTCCACAGCCGATTGGGCGGGTTTTGACGGCAAACGCGTGATCCGCCCTGTGGACTACTGAGCGGGTGGACGCACATCCGTCCGCACGCGCACCCTCCCGGACGCGCACCCTCCCGGACGCACGCCCTTCCGCATGTCCTTCCGTATGTCCGTCCGCACGCTCTACCGCACGCCCTGGCGCTCACCCCTGCGTGCCAGATCGTTCATCGTCCGGGCCTGGAGCTCCCGCTCCGTCGCCGCCCGGACGAACTCGGCGACGTGCTCCGCCCCGACCAGCTCCTGCACCGCCCGGACCGTCCCGGCCGGCAGCACCACCGGTGAGGGACCCGACGGCTGGGGCGCCCCGGACGCCCCTAGGTGCCTCTGAAGGTGCCGCGTGGCGAACAACCGCATCGCCCGCGCCAGCTCCGCGTCCACCGTCTGCTGGGCCAGTGGCCGCAGCCGCCGCACCATCGTCGCCGCCTCCGCCGCGTCCGCGTCGGTCGGCGGGACCTGCCCGAGGTAACGCGCGAAGACGTGCTCGGTGGTGAACTCCAGGAACCGCGAGGCGATGTGCTCGACCTGGCCGCGCAGTTCCCGCAGATGCCCGGTGATCGCCGACAGCGGTACCCCGGCCGCGTACAGCTCGGCGGCCACGGCCAGCTCCTGCGGGGAAGGCACCAGGAACTGGTCCGGGCGGCCCGGGATCCGCTCCAGCACCCCCAGCTCGCAGGCCTCGCCCACAGCGTCGTCGTCGGGCTTGCCGCCGAACCGCTCGTTCAGCTCCTCCCGGGTGATCCGGGCAGCCTCCTCGTCGGTCCACGGCCCGTGCACCTCGGCGACCAGCCCCAACACGCCGCCCAGCCCGCGCCCGGCGTCCCAGGCCTCCAGCAGTTCCTTGATGGAGGCCAGGGTGTAGCCGCGGTCCAGCAGGTCCGCGATCTGGCGCAGCCGCGCCAGATGCGTGTCCCGGTAGACGTTGGAGCGGCCCCGCCGCTCCGGCTTCGGCAGCAGGCCGCGGTCCTGGTACGCACGGATCGTGCGTACCGTCGCCCCGCTGTGGTGCGCCAGATCCTCGATCCGGTACTCGGCTACCGCCTGATCGGACAATCCCGGCTCCCTACGACATCGCGGCTCGGCCGACCGCGCCCGCCGCGGCCCGGGCGGCAGGTGAAGCCGCAAGGCACTCGACCGCCCTGCGCGGCGAGCCCTCCTGCGAGGGATGGTACGACCGCCGGATGTAGTGGGGTATGGCCATGCCGAGCTCTCTCCACTAGGGAAGCGGCCCCTTGGCCACCGTTCACAGCCTGGGCTCCAGCCTCGCGATCCTCCGCAGGGTGCGCGGCGCGAAGCGGGACATCCACAGGGCGCCCTTGGACTCCGGAGTCACCGGCACCACCGCTTCGTTGCGCACCACGGCCCGCAGGATCGCGTCGGCGACCTTCTCCGGCGGGAAGTTGCGCAGCCCGTACAGCCGCGAGGAGCGCTCCTGGCGGCGCTTCTCCTCGGCCGCGTCCACCCCGGCGAAGCGCGAGGTCGCGGTGATGTTGGTGTTGACGATGCCGGGGCAGATCGCCGAGACCCCGATCGACTTGGAGGCCAGTTCCGCGCGCAGGCACTCCGACAGCATCAGGACCGCTGCCTTCGAGGTGCTGTAGGCGGGCAGGGTCCTCGAGGGGAGGTAGGCGGCGGCGGAGGCCGTGTTGACGATGTGCCCGCCCTGGCCGCGCTCGGCCATCTGCTTCCCGAATATCCGGCAGCCGTGGATGACGCCCCACAGATTGACGTCGAGGACCTTCTTCCAGTCCTCGGAGCTGGTGTCGAGGAAGGACCCGGACAGGCCGATCCCGGCGTTGTTGACCAGGACGTCCACGACCCCGTACTCGGCGGCGACCTTCGCCGCGAGCTTCTCCATCGCCTGCTCGTCGCTCACGTCCACGCACTCGCCCCAGGCCTCCGGGGCGCCGACGAGGCGGGCCATGTCGGCCGTGCGCGCCGCGCCCTCGCCGTCCCGGTCCACGGCCACCACCCGGGCTCCGGCCTCGGCGAAGGCGAAGGCGGTGGCCCGGCCGATGCCGCTGGCCGCGCCGGTCACCAGCACCAGCCGGCCGCCGAAGTGGTCGGCGTACTTGCCCGGGGCCTTCAGCTCCGGTGCGCGGGTCGCCGGCTCCTCCCGGGCCGTGACGAACTCGGCGACCCAGGCGGCGAGCTGGTCGGGGCGGGTTCGCGGCACCCAGTGCTTGGCGGTCAGTGTCCGGCGCAGCAGGTCCGGAGCCCACCGCTCCAGGTCGTCGTAGAGCCGCTCCGAGAGGAAGGCGTCCCCGGTCGGAGTGATCAGCTGCACCGGGGCGTGCGCGAAGGCGTCCGAGCGGGGCCGGCGCAGCCGGGGTCGTACGTTGTCCCGGTACAGCCAGGCCCCGTGCGCCGCGTCCGAGGGCAGCGAGTCCGTCGGGTAGGAGTCGGACGGGACCTTCTCGACGCGCTCCAGCATTTTCGGCCACCGCTTGCCGAGGGGCCCGCGCCAGGCGAGCTCCGGCAGCACGGGCGTGTGCAGCATGTACACGTACCAGGACTTGGCGCCTTGGCCGAGCAGTTGTGCCGCCCGGCGCGGGGTGGGCCGCGACATCCGCTTCTTGATCCAGTGCCCGAAGTGGTCGAGGGAGGGCCCCGACACCGAGGTGAAGGAGGCGATGCGGCCCTCGGTGCGGGCGACCGTCGCGAACTCCCAGCCCTGTACCGAGCCCCAGTCGTGGCCGACCAGGTGCACCGGCCGGTCGGGGCTGACGGCGTCCGCCACGGCCAGGAAGTCGTCGGTCAGCTTCTCCAGGGTGAAGCCGCCGCGCAGCGGCTGCGGCGCGCTGGAGCGCCCGTGGCCGCGTACGTCGTACAGCACGACGTGGAAGCGTTCCGCGAGCCGCTCGGCCACCTCGGACCAGACTTCCTTGCTGTCCGGATAGCCGTGCACCAGCACCACGGTCGGCCGGTCCGTCTCGCCGAGCTCGACGACGCAGAGCTCGATGCCGCCGGTGCCCACCCGGCGCTCGCGCGCGCCGGCCAGTCCCGCCACGCCCGCTCCACCGGTGCCGTTCATACGGTTCATGCCGCTCATGCTGCCTTCTCCTCGGCCCAGCGCCGCACGTGCGGCAGATCGTCGTCCAGCCAGAACGCGCTCTCCTCGGGATCCCGGGAGTCGGTGACGACCAGGATCTCCTCGAACTTCGCGCCCGTGCCCCGGAATCCCAGATGGGGCTCCACCGCCCACAGGCCGGGCTGCGGCGCGTGGTCGGAGAACTTGTACGGGCTCCACAGCGGGGACCAGCCGTCGCGGTGTCCGTGCAGGGCGTCACCGGCCAGCCCCTTGAGGGACTGCGTGCCGAAACCGAACAACGTCGGCGACCAGCGCCGTTCCTTGACCCGGTCGATCTTGTGGGCGATGACGCCGAAGGGGTAGGCGCGGTGCCGGTTGGCGTACCCCTGCCGGGTCATCAGCCGCTCGACGTTCTCGTAGATCTCGCGCAGCGATCGGCGCTCGCGCACCTGCTCCAGGATCAGTACCCGGTGTTCCCGCAGGTCGGACATGAGCCGGTCCTGCACCGGATTCAGCCCGAGGCTGCCCGAGTACCCGATGTCGGCCGCGTACCCCTTGTAGACCGGGGCCATGTCGAGGATGAACGGCATCCCCGGCTCCAGCTTCCGGTTGGTGGGGAAGAACTGGAGCGGGATCTTGAAGTTCACGAACGCGGTGCGGTCCCCGAACCAGGCGAACGGCAGGTGGAACCAGTCCCGTACGCCCCGCTCGCGCAGCCACTCGCGCTGCATGCGCGCGGCTTCGCGCTCGGTCACCCCGGGCCGCAGCTGGGCCGCGACGGCCTCCGCGCACTCGTAGGAGAGGCGTTGCACTTCCCTGAACCCGCGCAGGTCGGTGTCGAGTCGCGCGGTGCGTTGCTTGGTGTCCCCAGCCATGCCAGCAGTCCCGTCCCCTGTAGCCGTACGCGCCCGTAAGTTGACACTGATGAATGTGACAATGGCTGGAGATCACGTCAAGGCCCGTGCACGGACCTGTGGACAAACTTGTCCGGGTCACATCAGCCTCCAGTACGGGTGCATACGCCGGAAGGCTGAGACGGGATACAGCTCAAGGTCTGACGATTCGCGAGGCCCACGCCACTAACGTCGAACCCGTGACTGTCATCGCGACCGAAAGCCTGAGCAAGCGGTACCCCCGAGTGACCGCCCTCGACCGGCTCTCCCTGGACATCGGGCCCGGTGTGACCGGCCTTGTGGGTGCCAACGGAGCCGGCAAGTCCACGCTGATCAAGATCCTGCTGGGACTGTCCCCCGCCACCGAGGGCAGCGCCGCCGTGCTCGGCCTCGACGTCAATACGCATGGCAGCGCCATCCGTGAACGCGTCGGCTACATGCCCGAGCACGACTGCCTGCCACCCGACGTCTCGGCCACCGAGTTCGTCGTCCACATGGCCCGCATGTCCGGGCTGCCGCCGACCGCCGCCCGCGAGCGCACGGCCGACACCCTGCGCCACGTCGGACTGTACGAGGAGCGCTACCGTCCCATCGGCGGCTACTCCACCGGCATGAAGCAGCGCGTCAAGCTCGCCCAGGCGCTGGTCCACGACCCCCAGCTCGTCCTCCTCGACGAGCCGACCAACGGCCTGGACCCGGTCGGCCGCGACGAGATGCTCGGCCTGATCCGCCGTGTCTACACCGACTTCGGCATCTCCGTCCTGGTCACCTCCCACCTCCTCGGCGAGCTGGAGCGGACCTGCGACCACGTCGTGGTCGTCGACGGCGGCAAGCTGCTGCGCTCCAGCTCCACCAGCGACTTCACCCAGACCACCACGACCCTCGCGGTCGAGGTCACCGACTCCGACGCCCACCCGGACGGCACCGCCGCCCTGCGGAAGGCGCTCGCCGCCGCCGGCCTCACCCTCCACGCGGGCGAGGAGCAGGGCCTGCCCGGCGCCGGCCACATCCTCCTCGTCGAGGCCGACGGGGACCGCGCGTACGACACCGTCCGCGACACCGTCGCCGACCTCGGTCTCGGCCTGGTCCGCATGGAACAGCGCCGCCACCACATCGCGGAGGTCTTCCGCGACAACGACCAGCCCGCGCACCTCGTCCAGCAGAAGGGAGCCGGTTCCGATGGCGCCTGACACCTCGACCCAGATCCACAACATCGGCTACCGGTCCTACGACGGGCCCCGGCTCGGCCGCGCCTACGCCCGCAAGTCGCTGTTCTCGCAGTCCCTGCGCGGCGCCTACGGACTGGGCCGCTCCGCCAAGTCCAAGGTCCTCCCGATGATCCTCTTCGCGGTGATGTGCGTCCCCGCGCTGATCCTCGTCGCGGTCGCCATCGCCGTACCCGGCTCCACCGACCTGCCGATCAAGTACACGACGTACGCCCTGACCACCCAGGTGGTCATCGGCCTCTACCTCGCCTCCCAGGCCCCCCAGTCGGTCTCGCGGGACCTGCGCTTCAAGACGGTGCCGCTCTACTTCTCGCGGCCCATCGAACGCGTCGACTACGTCGTGGCCAAGTTCGCCGCCATGGCCTCGGCCCTCTTCATCCTCACGGCCACCCCACTGCTGATCATGTGGATCGGCTCGCTCCTGGCGAAGTTCGACTTCGCCGACCAGACCAAGGGATTCGGACAGGGACTGGTGTCGGTTCTCCTGCTGTCGCTGCTCTTCGCCGGCCTCGGCCTCGTCATGGCCGCGCTCACCCCGCGCCGCGGATTCGGCGTCGCCGCCGTCATCGCCCTGCTGCTCATCCCCTTCGGTGCGGTCACCGCGGTGCAGGGCGTCGCCTACTCCACCGGGAACACCGGGGCCATCGAGTGGATGGGGCTGTTCTCCCCGATCACCCTCATCGACGGGATGCAGGCCGCCTTCCTTGGCGCCACTTCCGCCTTCCCCGGCGGCGAAGGCCCGTCGGCCGGTGTCGGTGTCGTCTACCTGCTCGTCATCCTCGGCCTCATCGCCGGCTCCTACGCCGCCCTGATGGCCCGCTACCGGAAGGCCGGGCTGTGACAGTCATCGACATCGACCACACCTCACGCTGGTTCGGGAACGTCGTCGCCGTCAACGACGTGACCATGAGCATCGGCCCCGGCGTCACCGGACTGCTCGGCCCCAACGGCGCCGGCAAGTCCACGCTCATCAACATGATGGGCGGCTTCCTCGCCCCCTCCACGGGCACCGTCACCCTCGACGGCGCCCCGATCTGGCAGAACGAGCAGGTCTACAAGCACGTGGGCGTCGTGCCCGAGCGCGAGGCCATGTACGACTTCCTCACCGGTCGGGAGTTCGTCGTCGCCAACGCCGAACTGCACGGCCTCGACGACGCGGCCGCCCAGCGGGCACTCGCCACCGTCGAGATGGAGTACGCCCAGGACCGCAAGATCTCCACGTACTCCAAGGGCATGCGCCAGCGCGTGAAGATGGCCTCCGCCCTCGTCCACGACCCCTCCGTGCTGCTCCTGGACGAGCCGTTCAACGGCATGGACCCGCGCCAGCGCATGCAGCTGATGGACCTCCTGCGGCGCATGGGCGACGAGGGACGCACCGTCCTGTTCTCCTCCCACATCCTGGAGGAGGTCGAGCAGCTCGCCTCCCACATCGAGGTCGTCGTCGCCGGCCGGCACGCGGCCTCCGGCGACTTCCGCAAGATCCGCCGACTCATGACGGACCGCCCGCACCGCTACCTGGTCCGCTCCTCCGACGACCGGGCCCTCGCCGCGGCCCTGATCGCCGACCCCTCCACCGCCGGCATCGAGGTCGACCTGAAGGAAGGCGCGCTGCGCATCCAGGCCGTCGACTTCGGCAGGTTCACCGAACTGCTGCCCCGGGTGGCCCGGGCGCACGGCATCCGCCTCATGACGGTCTCGCCCTCCGACGAGTCCCTCGAGTCGGTCTTCTCCTACCTCGTCTCGGCCTGAAAGGAGCTGGCACCCATGTACAACCCCACCGTCGCCCGGCTCACCTACCGGGCCCTGCTCGGCCGACGCCGCGCGATGATCCTCTTCGCGCTGCCCGCCCTGCTGATCGTCATCGCGATCGCGGTGCGCACCTTCGCCGGAGTGGACGACAGGGTCGCGGCCGACCTCCTCGGAGGCTTCGCCCTCGCCACCATGGTTCCGCTGATCGGCGTCATCGCCGGTACCGGCGCCATCGGGCCCGAGATCGACGACGGCTCGATCGTCTACCTGCTCGCCAAGCCGGTGAAGCGCCCGACGATCATCATGACCAAGCTGACCGTGGCCATCGCCGTCACCATGGCCTTCTCCGCGATCCCCACCCTGATCGCCGGATTCATCCTCAACGGCAACGGCCAGCAGATCGCCGTCGCCTACACCGTCGCCGCCCTCGTCGCCTCGATCGCCTACAGCGCGCTGTTCCTGCTGCTGGGCACCGTCAGCCGGCACGCGGTCGTCTTCGGCCTGGTCTACGCCCTGATCTGGGAGTCGCTCTTCGGCAGCCTGGTCTCCGGAGCCAAGACCCTCAGCGTCCAGCAGTGGGCCCTCGCCCTCGCGGAGAAGGTCGCCGGACCCGGCTACGTGGACGCCACCGTGGCCCTGCCCACCGCCGTGATCCTGCTCGCCGTGGTCACCGTGGGCGCCACCGTCTACGCCGGCCAGAAGCTGCGCCGCCTCACCCTGGCGGGCGAGGAATAGGCCCGCGCGACCGCTCCGCGCGCTGTGCCCCGCCCGGCCCATTCGGCCAGGCGGGGCACAGGTTTTGGGGCCATGATCGGTTCATGATCGAGCAGAGCGACCCGGAGCCGTCCAGGCCACTGCGGTCCTGGATACGTTCCTCACCGGGAACGCACATATGGCTGCTGATCATCGCCGTCACCAGCATCGTCGTCGCGATCGCGCCCGACCAGATCGAGCGCGTCCTGCTCCACCGCAACAGCAGCAACATCCACCAGCTCGTCAAGTACCCGGTCCGGGCGCTCCTCAGCAGCGCGTTCTGGATCGAGGACCCGGCCTCGCTCGCCCTGTACGTCGTGCTCTTCGAGGTCTTCCACGCCCCAGTCGAACGCTGGCTCGGCACCCTGCGCTGGCTCGTGATCGTCGCGACCGCCCATATCGTCGCCACCCTGATCAGCCAGAAGGTCCTGCTGACGGCCATCCAGGCCCACGAGGCCCCGCGCAGCATGACCCACGTCGTCGACATCGGCGTCAGCTACGGCCTCGCGGCCTCCGTCGGCGTCCTCACCTACCGGATCCCCAACCCCTGGCGATGGCTCTACCTCGCCGGGGCGGTCGCCTTCTTCGGCATCCCCCTCGCCACCGGCGGCACCTTCACCGACCTCGGCCACGCCGTCTCGCTCGCCGTCGGTCTGCTCGCCTGGCCCCTCACCCGCCACGTCGTTCCTCCCCCGGCCACCACTGGGAGGTACTCACTGTGAAACCGGGTCATGTTTCACGTGAAACATGACCAAGCGGCTCTTCCGGACTAGTCGGCTTCCGGCTCCGCGGTGACCAGGCCGTGCTCCCACGCCCACGCGGCGATCCCCACCCGGTTGCGCGCTCCGAGCTTCGACTGGACGTTCGCGATGTGGGTCTTCGCCGTCCCCGCGCTGATGAACAGCTCCGCGCCGATCTCCGCGTTGGTCAGTCCCCGCGCCACCAGCCGTACGATCTCCAGCTCCCGCCCCGTCAGCGGATGGGCCGCGGGCCGGGCGACCGGACCCGCCTGGGTCAGCCGGCTCAGCAGCCGCACCGTGATCTGCGGACTGATCAGCGTGTCCCCGGCCATCGCCGCCCGCACTCCCTCGATCAGCAGCGCCGGACCCGATCGCTTCAGCAGGAACCCACAGGCACCGTTGCGCAGCGCGGTCTGCACGTACTCGTCCAGGTCGAAGGTGGTCACGACCACCACCCGCGTCTGCGGGGCGAGCAGCCGGGTCACCTCCAGTCCGTCGAGGCGCGGCATCCGGATGTCCGCAAGGACCACGTCCGGCCGCAGCTCCCGGGCCAGCGCCACCGCGCTCTCCCCGTCCCCCGCCTCGCCCACCACGGTCATGTCCGGCTGTGAATCCAGGATCAGCCGGAAACCGCTGCGGATGTCCTCTTGATCGTCGGCTATCAGGATGCGTGTGGTCACGCCGCCATGATCACCCGAGCGGGTGCCCCTGTGTCGGGAAGACCGCACAAACCCGCCAACCGCCGTCCGGGTCCGCACCGGCGGACAGGGTCCCGCCGGCGGCCTCCACCCGCCCGCGCAGCCCGGCCAGCCCGGTCCCGCCCCGCTTCCGGCCGGTCAGCAGCCCGCCCGCGCCGCGAGGGGCCGCGGAGTTGGCCACGCTCAGCTCCACGCCGCCCTCCGCCCGGCTCACGGCCACCCGCACCGTGGTGGCCCCGGCCGCGTGCCGGCGTACGTTCGTCAGGGCCTCCACGGCCACCCGGTACGCGGTGGTGTCCGCCTCCCGCGAGAGCTCCCGTACCGCGTCCGGATCGGCCTCCAGCGTCCCGCCCTCGAACCGCTCCACGACCGCCGGGAGTTCGGCGAGACCCGGCACCGGGGCGGTCGGACCGCCCGAGGCCTCCCGGAGCGCGTGCACGGTCCGGTCCAGCGACTCCAGCGCGCTCAGCCCCGCCGTCTCGATGCGTTCGAGGGCTCGGACCGCCTGACCGGGATCCTGTGCCGCGACGAACCGGGCGGCCTGTGCCTGCACGACGATCGCGCTCACGTCGTGGGCCACGAAGTCGTGGAGATCACGGGCCAGTTCGAGCTGCTGGTCACGTCGCGCGTCCCGCACGGCCCGTCGCATCAGTCCCTCCTGCCGGCGCAGATGGCCGCCGAGGCCGACCGCGCCGAAGGCGGGCACCGCCCAGAAGGCCGCGGCTCCGCACACCTCCAGCCACGAACCGTCCCCCCACACCATGGGGACCGGCCACAACGCCACCACCGCCACGCCCAGGGCGCCCGCGAGGCTCCCGGACCGTACCGGGGACCACCGGGCCACCAGGGCCAGCAGCGGCAACAGAACCGCCATACCCGCCAGCGTCCAGGCGCTCGGCAGACCCAGGGCCGAACCGGCCAGGGACAGCAGGCTCGCCACGGCCAGGGCGGGGGCGTAGATCGCGCTCGGTCGCAAGGTCACCCTCCGGACCCTATGGGCCGGCCCGACCCTCCGGCATCTGCCGATCGGCAGACGCCGGAGGGTCGGGCCGCTCCCGCGTCATGCCGATCGGCGGATGGTTCCGGAAGGTCGGCCGGACCAGGCTTGAGCCATCACCAACAGCCATCCGAAAGGGACTTGGACGATGAACACGCTCACTGCCGCACCCGCCACATCCGCCGCACCCGCCACCTCCACCGTTGCCGGCGTCGGCCGCGCGGTCAACCTGGCCGCCCACGCGGCCGCCCTCACCCTCCTGCCCAGCGGACTGTGGAGGATCGCCATGGCGGTCGGCATCGACGTCGGCTGGGGACCGGGGAGCGGCCTGGAGGCCGAACTCTTCCCCGGGGTGTGGTCCTTCTACCTGGTCGGTCTCAGCGTCTTCGCCGAGTGCCTCGGCCTGCTCACCCTCGGCCTCGTCCAGCGCTGGGGCGAGGTGCTGCCCGGCTGGGTCCCGTGGCTGGGCGGCCGCCGGATCCCGCCCCTCGCCGCGGTCGTCCCCGCGGCCCTCGGAGCGGCCGCCGTGACCGCGCTCGGCGTGCTCGGCCTCTTCACCTGGGGCTCCAACATGGCGGACGCCAACGTCCCCAGCGGCGGCCACTGGTGGCTCATGACCCTCTGCTACGCCCCGCTGGTGTTCTGGGGCCCCCTGCTCGCGGTCGTCACCGCCGCCTACTGGCGCCGCCGCCGGCTCCACGGCTGATGCGCCGAAATTCGCTGGTAAGGGGCCTCCGACAGGGGCACAGTTGGTCGTGCGGGGAGCAACAAAAGGTCCGGGACAGCCACTTCGAGCGCGCCTCGCGGCGCGGGCTGTCCCGGACCTCTCGTACGTCCGTACCGGTTACGCGGCGCCCAGCAGGCGCTCCAGCACCACCGCGATGCCGTCCTCCTCGTTGGAGGTCGTCACCTCGTCGGCCACCGCCTTGAGTTCCGCGTGGGCATTGGCCATGGCCACCCCGTGCGCGGCCCAGCCGAACATCGGGATGTCGTTGGGCATGTCGCCGAAGGCGATGGTCTCCGCCGCCTTCACCTTCAGCCGGCGGGCGGCCAGCGACAGCCCGGTGGCCTTGGTCAGCCCCAGCGGCAGGATCTCCACGATGCCCGGACCCGCCATCACGACGTCGACCAGGCTGCCCACGATCTGCCGGGCCACCTGGACGAGCGCGTCGTCGTCCAGCCCGGGGTGCTGGATGTACAGCTTGTTCAGCGGGGCCGTCCACATGGCGGCGGTGTCCTCCAGGTAGAGGGCCGGGAGGCCCTCCTGCACCTGGTAGCCGGGCCCGAAGAGGACCTCGCCGTCGACGCCGTCCCGGCTGGCGGCCAGGGCCAGCGGACCGATCTCCGCCTCGATCTTCGACAGCGCCAGCCCGGCCAGCTGCCGGTCCAGCGTCACCGAGGTCAGCAGCCGATGCGCACCGGCGTCGTAGACCTGCGCGCCCTGCCCGCACACGGCGATCCCCTTGTAACCGAGGTCGTCCAGTACCTTCCGGGTCCAGGGCACGGCCCGGCCGGTGACGATGATGTGCGCCGCGCCCGCCGCGGTGGCCGCGGCGAGCGCTTCACGGGTGCGTTCCGAGACGGTGTCGTCGCCACGCAGCAGCGTGCCGTCGAGATCGGTCGCGACGAGTTTGTACGGGAACGGGACCGGGGTCACTTGGTGATCGGCTCCAGGACCTCGCGGCCGCCGAGGTACGGACGCAGCACCTCGGGCACCCGCACGGAACCGTCGGCCTGCTGGTGGTTCTCCAGGATCGCGACGATCGTGCGCGGTACGGCGCACAGCGTGCCGTTCAGCGTGGCCAGCGGCTGGGTCTTCTTGCCGTCGCGGTAGCGGATCGACAAGCGGCGGGCCTGGAAGCCGTCGCAGTTCGAGGCGGAGGTCAGCTCGCGGTACTTGCCCTGCGTCGGGATCCACGCCTCGCAGTCGAACTTGCGGGAGGCGGAGGCACCCAGGTCACCGGTGGCCACGTCGATCACCTGGAAGGGCAGCTCCAGGCTGGTCAGCCACTGCTTCTCCCACTCCAGGAGGCGCTGGTGCTCGGCCTCGGCGTCCTCCGGCGCGACGTACGAGAACATCTCGACCTTGTCGAACTGGTGGACGCGGAAGATGCCGCGCGTGTCCTTGCCGTAGGTACCGGCCTCACGGCGGAAGCACGGCGAGAAGCCGGCGTACCGCAGCGGAAGCTTGTCGGCGTCGATGATCTCGTCCATGTGGTACGCGGCGAGCGGTACCTCGGAGGTGCCGACCAGGTAGTAGTCGTCCTTCTCCAGGTGGTACACGTTCTCCGCGGCCTGGCCGAGGAAGCCGGTGCCCTCCATGGCGCGCGGGCGGACCAGCGCCGGGGTCAGCATCGGGATGAAGCCTGCGGCGGTGGCCTGCGCGATGGCCGCGTTGACCAGGGCGAGCTCCAGCAGGGCGCCCACACCGGTCAGGTAGTAGAAGCGCGAGCCCGACACCTTCGCGCCGCGCTCGACGTCGATGGCGCCCAGCGACTCGCCGAGCTCCAGGTGGTCCTTGGGCTCGAAGCCCTCGGCGGCGAAGTCGCGGATGGTGCCGTGCGTCTCCAGGACGAGGAAGTCCTCCTCGCCGCCGACGGGGACGTCCTCGTGGACGATGTTGCCGAGCTTGAGGAGCAGCTGCTTCGCGACCTCGTCGGCCTCGTTCTGCTCGGCCTCGGCGGCCTTGACGTCCTGCTTGAGCTGCTCGGCCTTCTTGAGCAGCTCACTGCGCTCCTCGGGGGAGGCCTTGGGGATGAGCTTGCCGAGCGACTTCTGCTCATTGCGCAGTTCGTCGAAGCGCATGCCCGAGGACCTGCGGCGCTCGTCGGCGGAGAGCAGTGCGTCGACGAGTTCGACGTCCTCTCCACGAGCGCGCTGCGAGGCGCGGACACGGTCAGGGTCTTCACGGAGCAGCCGGAGGTCAATCACCCCTCCAGGCTACCGGGCTGGGCTTCCTGGGATCACACCGATATCACGCTGCGTGTCGCTATGTCCTAATTGCGGCGAATGGATAAGTCTTGGCGGGGCGGCCGGAAGTGATCGTTCCTCGACGGTCGATAAAAGCGGCCCATTCCCCGAAAAGGGACAGGGGGTCGGCCGGGGGTCGAGCCCTGAGCAGGGCCGGAGCCCTCTCTTGTCCACAGGAATTCACAGCCGTCCGATCTTATCCACAGGCTGTGTGCCGCATCTGTGGACACGGGAATAGATCATTCCCGATCGGTGGGTGACCGAGGTGAATCAGGGTTCAAACCGCCCTCACACACTCATTCGGGTGGGAATGACTCGCCCCAAAGAGTTGATCGGTGATACGGGGGTGACGCCGTTCACCTTCCGCTCTCCAGCGCGAAACCCGAGGCCTGCGACCGATATGTCGACCTTGTCGTGCCGCTCTGTCGACTTGTCCCCAGGTTCGCGTCTTGGCCTGTGGATAACTCTGTGGACAGTGGACGGCGGACTACGCGCGGCCGTCGAGGCAGCGAGTCAGCCAGTCGGAGGCGTCCGTGAAGTCACCGTCGGAGGTTCCCGGCCTGGGCGCACCGACGTCACCCAGAGCGACACCGGCCCGCGGGTAGGAACCGAGGAAACGGACCTGGGGGCAGGTCCTCTTGAGCCCCATGAGCGCCTCCCCGACCCTCCGGTCGGAGATGTGCCCCTCGGCGTCGACGGCGAAGCAGTAGTTGCCGATGCCGGCACCGGTCGGCCGGGACTGGATCAGCATCAGGTTGACCCCGCGCACGGCGAACTCCTGGAGGAGCTCCAGCAGCGCACCGGGGCGGTCGTCGCCGAGCCACAGCACCACGGAGGTCTTGTCGGCGCCCGTCGGGGCCGCGGGCCGGGCCGGGCGTCCGACGAGTACGAACCGGGTCTCGGCGTTCTCCGCGTCGTGGATCTCGGTGACGAGCGGTACGAGCCCGTAGGTGGCGGCCGCGAACTCGCCGGCGAAGGCCGCGTCGAAACGGCCCTCCTGGACCAGCCGAGCGCCGTCGGCGTTGGAGGCCGCCGACTCCCACACCGCGTCCGGCAGGTTCGCCCGCAGCCAGTTGCGGACCTGCGGCTGGGCCACCGGGTGCCCGGTGACGGTCTTGACGTCGGACAGCGCGGTACCGGGCCGTACGAGCAGTGCGAAGGCGATGGGCAGCAGCACTTCGCGGTAGATCATCAGGGGTTCGCCGGAGGCGAGCTCGTCCAGGGTGGCGGTGACCCCGCCCTCGACCGAGTTCTCGATCGGGACCAGGGCGGCGGCGGCCTCGCCGTTGCGCACGGCGTCCAGGGCCGCCGGAACGGACACCATCGGGACGAGCTCCCGGGTGGCGGCTTCCGGGAGCGTGCGCAGGGCGGCTTCGGTGAAGGTGCCCTCGGGACCGAGATACGTGAAGCGGGTGGCCGACATGCGGTCAGCCTAATGCCGCCGTGCCCGCCTCCGTGGTGCCGTTCATCCTTCGAGCAGCCGCTGTCCGACGTACTCCCCGGAGCTCGGGCCGGGCGGGACGGCGTACAGGCCGCTGGACTCGTGCCGGATGAACTCCGACAGCGCGTCGCCGCGGTCGAGCTTGCGCTGGACGGGCACGAAACCGCGCAGCGGATCGGCCTGCCAGCAGATGAAGAGGAGTCCCGCGTCGGGGGTGCCGTCGGCGGCGATCCCGTCGTGGAAGGAGAAGGGGCGCCGCAGCATGGCGGCCCCGCCGTTCTGCGCGGGGGCGGAGATCCGGGCGTGGGCGTTGGACGGGATGACGGGCTTGCCGTCGGCTCCGAACTTGTTCAGGTCCAGCGGGGTGGTCTCGGTGCCGCCGGTCAGCGGGGCACCGGTGGCCTTGGTACGGCCGATGACCTGCTCCTGCTGTGCGAGCGACTGCTTGTCCCAGTCGTCCAGGAGCATGCGGATGCGTCGTACGACGGCGTACGAGCCTCCCGCCATCCACCCGTGTTCGGCCGGTCCGGGGCCCGCGGCGGGAACGAAGATCCGCTTGTCGAAGTCGGGCTGTGCGGGCTTCGGGTTGCCCGTGCCGTCGATCTGGCCCATCAGGTTGCGGGCGGTCATCGGGGTTCCGGTGGCGCCGGGCGACCGGTTGAAGCCGTTCATCTGCCAGCGGACCTTGGCGGCGTCCCCCGCGTCCTTCTGCAGGGCGCGCAGGGCGTGGAAGGCGACGAGTCCGTCGTTCGAGCCGATCTGGATCCACAGGTCGCCGTTGCTGCGCTGGGGGTCGAGGCGGTCGGAGGAGAAGTCCGGGAGCGGGTCGAGAGCCGTGGGGCGGCGGGCCGTGAGACCGGTCCGGTCGAAGAAGGAGTGACCGAAGCCGAAGGTGACGGTGAGGGAGGACGGGCCGGCGTCGAGGGCGATGCCGCTGTCGGAAGTCGGGGCGGTCTCGCCCGCCATCAGCCGCCGGGCCGTCTCGGACCAGCGGCGCAGCAGCGCCGCCGCCTCGGTGCGGCCGGCGCCCGCGGCGAGGTCGAAGGCGAGGACATGGCCCTTGGCCTGGAGGGGGGTGGTGATACCGGCCTGGTGGTCCCCTTCGAAGGCGACCCGGGTGGCGCCGAGGGAGGACAGGCTCCCGGCTGCGCCTGCGGCGGAGCCGGTACCGGAGTCGGCGAGTGCGGAGTGCGCGAGGGCGCCGCCCGCTGCGCCGAGCGCCAGTCCCGCGGCGCCGGCGGCACCGACGGTGCCCAGCAGCCGGCGCCGGGAGATCTCGATGTCGGAGTTGCTCTCGGTCACGCTGTTCAGCCGATCTTCACGTTCTTCTGGACGGTCGTCTGGTCGATGTCGGAGGTGCGGACGGTCACGTCGATGCGCCACTCGCCAGCCAACGGCAGCTGGACTCCGGACGCGGTCCAGTGTCCCGGTGCGGCACGGTCGGGGACGAGTGGCAGGGGCCCGATGTCCTTGGCGGGGAGGGTGAAGGCGATCTTGACCTCGGGGAGGTCGAGTGGCTGGCCGTCCCCGGAGTCGGCCCACAGGTGCAGGGTGTTGGCACCGACCCGGCCGGGGTCCAGCTCCAGCCGGACGGACCCCTTGCCGTTCGGGCCGCCGGTGTCGAACGGCAAGGTGATCTTGACCGCACGGTCGGGGACGGCGGGCGCGGCGGAACCGCGGGCTGCCTCCCGTTCCACGGTGCGACCGGGCTCGGTGCTGGTGAGGACCGTGGTGACGGCGAGCAGGATCACGGCGACGGCGGCCTCGGCGAGGACGGAACGACGCAGGCCCACGCGATCCGTGTCCGCGTTGCGGACCTGCTTCTCGCGCGCGTTCTCGCGGGCGGCGCGCTGGCGGGCGAGCTGGGCGGCGCGCTTGGGATCGGCCGGAACGGTGACCGACTCGGTTTCACGTGAAACATCGGTGGTCGCGACGTCCGTAGTGGCCGTTTCACGTGAAACATCGGCCAGCCGACCGGTCCACTTGCGGGACACGTAGGCGAGGGCGATGAGGACCGCGACCAGGCCGACCTTCACGAGGAGCAGCCGTCCGTAGTCCGTTCCCGTGAGGGCGGACCAGCTGCCGATCTGGCGCCAGGACTGGTACACGCCGGTGACGGCCAGGACCAGGACGCTGACGAAGGCGACCTTGGAGAAGCGTTGGACGGCGGCCCGCTCGATCCCTGGGACCTTGTGGAGGGTGATGAGCAGGGCGGTCAGACCGCCGAGCCAGGTGGCCGCGGCCAGCAGGTGAAGGATGTCGACGGGCATGGCGATACCGGGCTGGATGCCGGTCGAGGCGTGCTCGGACAGGGCCCAGGTGGCGGCGATGCCGGCGGAGACGACCGTGCCGCCGATGGCCAGGCCGAAGGTGAGGTCGTCGGTGTCCCGGGTCCCCTCCGACTCTTCCGCCGGGCCCTGCGCGGTGTCTGCGGAGTCCTTTTGGCGGCGGGCGTAGACACCGAGGAGGACCGCGATGAAGAGGGCGGCCGCGCCCAGCAGGAGCAGCCGGGAGACGAGTGAGGCGCCGGTCTTGGTCGCCAGGACGGCCCGCAGCCCGTCGAGGTCGAAGGCGTCGGCGAACTTTCCGGACCCGGTGTAGGGGGTGCGGAGCACCAACATCACGAGAGTGGCCGCGGTCAGGGTGACCCAGGCGCGGACGACGAGCTTCTGGAGCGGCCGCTGCGCCGCACCCCGGCGCCAGCACAGCAGGATGAAGGCGGCCGCACCGACGAGGACGGTGAAGCCGGCGTAGGCGGCGTAGCGGGCGATCCCGTAGGCGATGCCCACCGGGCCGCCGCCCGCCTGCTGGGCGGGCAGCTTGACGGTGGTGGTGGAGGGGGCGCCGACGGAGAAGGTGAAGGCGCCGGAGATGGGGTGGCTGTCGGCGGAGACGGCCTGCCAGGCGACGGTGTACGTCCCGTTGGGCAGGCCGCTGCGCAGGGCGGTGCCGTAGCGGACGGTGTTCCCGCTGCACAGGTCGCGCAGTTCGCCGGTGTCCACGCGCTTGCCCTGGGGGTCCAGGATGCGGATGGAGTCGCCGCCCATGGCGACCTGCTCGGAGAAGGAGAGCGTGACCTGGGCGGGGGCCGTGGCGACCACCGCCCCGTCCTTGGGGTCGCTCGCGGTGAGTGCTGCGTGTGCCGTGGCCGGGGCGGCCGCGGTGAACAGGGTTGCCAGCAGGGCTGCGAGGACCAGCGCGAGCCGCGGCAGGAGTGCCGTGGCGCGGACGCGGGCCGCGGAGGGGGCGGGGGCGGTGGTCGTCATGGCGTGTCAGTCCCTCGGTGCGGGTCCGTCAGTGACCGTTGCTGTTCTGGGCGTTGTACGTCCGTTCCTTCACGTCCAGCTCGACCTTGACCGGATCGGCCTTCTCGAAGTGCAGCTCGACCGTGACCTTGTCGCCGACCTTCGGGGTGTTCTTGAGCCCCATGAACATGACGTGGTTGCCGCCGCGTTCCAGCTTCAGTTCACCGTTGGCAGGCACGTCCATGGACGGGACCTGCTGCATCTTCTGGTCCTTCGTCTCGTGGATCTGGAGATCGTCGGAGAGCGGGGAGGTGACGCCGGTGAGCTTGTCGGCGGTCTTGGAGTCGTTCTTGATGACCATGAACGCGCCGGCCATCTTGTCGTTGACGGGCTCGGGCATGTACCCGCCGCTGACCGTCATGCTCGGCTTGCCCTTGGCGGAGTCGCCGGAGCCGTCGGAGTCGGAGGAGCAGCCGGATATGGCGAGCGCTGCCGTCAGGGAGAGGGCGGCGGCGAGGGTGCGGGTGGTGCGGGCGTTCACGGGTTCTCTCCCTTGATGATCTTCGGCAGGTCCTTGGTGTAGTCGTCGACGGTGGCACCCTCGCCGTAGAGGACGTAGCCCTCGTCGGTCTTGGGCGAGAACGCGATGACCTGGGCGCCGTGCATGGAGACGACGCTGCCGTCGGCCTCCTTCTTGGCGGCCTCGATACCGATGCCGAGCGTGCGCGCGGCGGCCTGGATGGTGGCGAAGTCCCCGGTGAGTCCGACGAACGCCGGGTCCTGGGCCTTGAGCCACGCGCCGAGGGATTCGGGAGTGTCCCGGTCGGGGTCGGTGGTGACGAACACGACCTGGAGCTTGTCCTGGTCGGCCTTGGGAAGTGCCTTCTTGGCGACGGCGATGTTGCTCATCGTCAGGGGGCACACGTCGGGGCAGTTGGTGTAGCCGAAGTAGATGAGGGTGGGCCGGCCCTTGGTCTGCTCGCGAAGGTTCCACGGCTTGCCGGTGGTGTCCGTGAGGACGAGCTCCGGCTTGGTGAAGGGGCGGTCGAGGACGGTCGCGGCCTTCCCGCCGCTCTGGCCGCCCGCGATCTGGGTGACCGAGCCGGGCTTGGTGGGCTCGCTGCCGCAGGCGGTGAGGGTGAGTGCGGCCGCCGCGAGGAGGGCGGCGACCGTCACACGTGTGGTGCGCATGAAAGAGGTGTCCCTGTGATCGGGGATGGTTCGGACGGGTCAGGAGGAGCGGCGGCGCGAGGCGACGCCGAAGGCGACACCGCCGAGCCCGACGAGGATGCCGGCGATGCCGAGGACGCGCGCCGTGTTGTCGGCGCCGTGCTCGGAGCCGGCCTCGTCGTGGCCGTGGGCGTCCTTGTCCGTCTTCGCGTCCTTGGCGTTCTTGTCGTCGTGGTGGTCGTCCGCACCCTTGGCGGCGGTCAGCTTCAGGACGGGCGCCGGGTTCTGCGGTTCCGCGGCGCCTTCCTTGGGCTCCTCGATCCAGCGGACGACCTCGCCGTTGTCGTAGGTCTGGATGGACTTGAAGACCATCTTGTCCGCGTTCTCGGGCAGCTTGCCGACGGAGAGCGGGAACTGCTGGAACTTGCCGGGCTCGATCTTGCCGCCGGTCCAGGTGACCTTGGTGACGGCTTCGTTGATCTGCTTGCCGTGGACGGTGAGCGGCTTGTCGAGCTTGCTCTTCTCGACCGTCACGGTCCAGCCGGGGACGTCCTGCGGCATGACGGACGTGAGCGGCTGGTCCACGGGGAAGTTGACCTCCAGCTGAGTGGTCGAGGCGTTGTCGCGCTCGTTGGGGACCTTGAAGTTGATCGTCGCGTAGCCGCCCTTGGTGGCCTCGCCGGGCTGTACGCCGACATGGGCGAAGGCGGTACCGGACAGGACGAGGACGGTACCGGCGGCGAGGGCGGCGGCGAAGGAGACGCGAGAGGTCTTCATGGCAGGAACACTCCACGGAAGCAGTGGTGACGGTGGCTCCGCGCACGGGCGCGCGCGGAGTTCGCGGCACCGGTGTTCCCGTCGGGTGAAGGGGAAGGCGGGTGCCGCGTCAGGCTGCGAGGGCGAGTGCCATGGGCGGCCCGCGCCTGATCACCGTGTGCTGGAGTGCCTCACGGCCGGTGGGGGCCGCGGGGTCGGTCCCCGTCCGCGGGGTGCGCCGGGCGAGGGCCGGTGCGGCCGGGAGTCCGGCGCGGAGGGCCCGTACGAGCGCCAGCGCGGCGCGCAGCGGGCGTACCGGGCCGGCTTCGGCGGAGAGCCGGGACAGTTCGAGGAGCCGGCAGAGCGCGGCGTCGCCGCGGCCGAGCAGCCAGCCGGCGGCGAGCGCCGCCAGCAGGTGGCCGATGAGCATGCCCGGGGTGAGCAGCGCTGTGGCGGGTGCGGCGGTGGTGGCGTGGGCCAGGTGCGCGTGCCCGTCGTGGCCCTGCGCGGCGAGGTCTCCGGCCTGTGCGGCCAGCGCCGCCGGGTCCAGGCCCGCGCTCTCCAGGACCTGCCGGGCGTCGGCCGGGCTGAGCGGTACGGAGTTGCCCCCGCACACCAGGCGGGCGGCGAGCGCAGCGAGCGAGGCGTCGCCGGTGGCGGCGCCGGCCGGTGCCTGCCCGGCGACGGCGCTGTGCTGGCCGAGGCCGAACAGCGTGTGCAGGGCCAGTTGTCCGGTGGCGAGCGCGGCGGTGATGCCGGGCAGTGTGCGACGGCGTCCCGCGAGCGGGGCCGCGACCGCGAGGACCGCGACGAAGCCGAGGCACAGCGACCACCAGGGCACGGTGGCGCAGGACGCCAGGGCGTGCCCGGCCCCGGACAGCACGACACAGACCGCGGTGAACACCGCGGCCCGGATCATCCGGAGGCCGGCTCCGGAGTGTGTCGCGTGGGGGGCAGTCATGGCCGGGTCATCATCGCACTGCGCTTGGGCGGTTCATACGGCAGGTCCGGAAGGTCCCTTGAGTCCGCTCTGGGAATCGCTCGAGGCGGGTCCGCCACCCGTCCCGGTACCCGCATACACCGCGTCCCGGGAGAGCCGCCATCGGCCGAACGGGGGCATTGCGTGTCCGGGGGGCTGCGGAGCGCTTACGACCGCCCGAGGGCGGCAATACGTAACCGTATGAGCATCTGGTGGTCTCTCCACTTGAGGCGCGAAGCCGCGAGCGTGCCGCTCGCCAGGCGACTGCTGCTCGGGACGATGGAGACCGCGGGGGTGGACCCGGACATCTCCTTCGATCTCTCTGTGGCCCTGAGCGAGGCGTGTGCGAACGCGGTGGAGCACGGAGGGCACGGCGATCTTCCGCACGAGGCCGAGGCGTACCACGTCACGGCCTATCTGGACGGGGACCGCTGTCGCATCGAGGTGAGCGATTCGGGGCCGGGTTTTCCCGCCGCGACGGTGGCCCGTCGCAGACCCTCCCTGGCCGAGAGCGGCCGGGGTTTGCACTTGATCGCGGAACTGGCCGACCACGTCCGGTTCCGCAACCGGCCGGGCCGGGGTGCGGTGGTCAGCTTCGACAAGATGCTGAAGTGGCGCGACGACGCGCTGCTCAAGGTCTCCTAGGCCGGCTCGGGACCGGCCGGGCCGGCCCACGGGTCCGCCGGCTTCCCGGTCGGGGGGGCGACGTGCCGGTGGGCGGGACCCCGTAGGGGATCCCGCCCACCCAGGACGCGCGAGCGGGGCCGTCAGCCCTTGAGGCGTGCCATCCAGGCCTCGACGTCGACCGAGGTGCGGGGCAGTCCGGCCGACAGGTTCCGGTTGCCGTCCTCGGTGACGAGGATGTCGTCCTCGATCCGGACGCCGATGCCGCGGTACTCCTCGGGCACGGTCAGGTCGTCGGCCTGGAAGTACAGACCCGGCTCGACGGTCAGGCACATGCCCGGCTCCAGCGTGCCGTCGACGTACGCCTCGGTGCGCGCGGCGGCGCAGTCGTGGACGTCCATGCCGAGCATGTGGCCGGTGCCGTGCAGGGTCCAGCGGCGCTGCAGGCCGAGTTCCAGGACGCGCTCGACCGGGCCCTCCAGCAGGCCCCACTCGACGAGCTTCTCGGCCAGCACGTGCTGGGAGGCGTCGTGGAAGTCGCGGAACTTCGCGCCCGGCTTGACGGCGGCGATGCCGGCTTCCTGGGACTCGTAGACCGCGTCGTAGATCTTGCGCTGGATGTCGGTGTACGTGCCGTTGATCGGCAGGGTGCGCGTGACGTCGGCGGTGTAGAGGGAGTGGGTCTCCACACCGGCGTCGAGCAGCAGCAGGTCGCCGGAGCGGACGTCGCCGTCGTTGCGGACCCAGTGCAGGGTGCAGGCGTGCGGGCCGGCGGCGCAGATGGAGCCGTAGCCGACGTCGTTGCCCTCGACGCGGGCGCGCAGGAAGAAGGTGCCCTCGATGTAGCGCTCGGAGGTGGCCTCCGCCTTGTCGAGGACCTTCACGACGTCCTCGAAGCCCCGGACGGTGGAGTCGACGGCCTTCTGCAGCTCGCCGATCTCGAATTCGTCCTTCACGGCGCGGGCCTCGGAGAGGTAGACGCGCAGTTCCTCGTCGCGCTCCTTGGTCACCTTGTCGGTGAGGGCGGACTCGATGACGGCGTCGTGACCGCGTACGTTGCGGACCGGGCCCTCGGCCTCGGTCAGGGCCTCGGCGAGCTCGCGCACGTCCTTGGCGGGGATGCCCAGGAGCTGCTCGGCCTCGGCGAGGGAGTGGCGGCGGCCGACCCACAGCTCGCCTTGGCCGGAGAGCCAGAACTCGCCGTTCTCGCGGTTGGAGCGGGGAAGCAGGTAGATCGTGGCGGTGTGACCGGTCTCTCCGGTGGGCTCCAGGACGAGGACGCCGTTCTCGGTCTGGTCGCCGGTGAGGTAGGCGTACTCGGTCGAGGCACGGAAGGGGTACTCCGTGTCGTTCGAGCGGGTCTTCAGACGGCCGGCGGGGACGACGAGGCGCTCACCGGGGAAGCGGGCGGACAGCGCGGCGCGGCGGGCGGCGGTGTGCGCGGCCTGGGCGATGGGCTCCAGCCCGTGCAGCTCGGTGTCGGCCCAGCCGGTGCGCATGCTCTCGGCGAGTTCGTCGCTGACGCCCGGGTACAGACCGTTCTTGCGCTGCTTGTGCGTCTTCTTGGGCTGCTCTTCTTCCGGGGTCTCCGGGGTGAGCTCGTCAGCCACGTCTTCTCCTCAGCTACGACAGACACGGACCTGGGTGTGGACCCCATCCATCGTATGTGTGAGCGGAAGGCCCCCGGAGGCTCTGTGCCATATCGCACAAATGGCATCAAAACCCTCAATGCCCGCAATGGTGACAACGGGGGCAACCGGCGGACCCGCCAACGAGGGGCAACCGCCCGGAACGCGCCGGATCATTCGAAGCGCGCGGCGAGCAGTACGACGTCCTCGGGGGCGTCCTCGAAGTCCGTTCCGGGCAGCAGGGTCCGCAGGATGTGGTCGCAGATCGCCCCCGGATCCTCCCGGGCGATCCGGGGGACCCCCGCGGCCGCCGCGTGCAGCCGTGCGTAGGCCCGGTCCATCGGGTCCCCGGTGCGGCGCAGCAGTCCGTCCGTGTACAGCAGCACCGTTTCTCCGGCGGCGGGCTCGATGTCCACGCTCGGCGCTTCCCAACAGGACAGCATCCCGAGCGGTGCGGAGAGGGAGGTTTCGACGTACTCGGTGCGGCGCTCGCCGATGAGGAGCGGCGGGGTGTGCCCGGCACCGGCCAGGACGATCTTGGTCGGCTGTCCTGTGCCGGGTCCGCCCGCGGGCTCGCAGTACGCGAAGAGCGCGGTCGCCGAACGCGCGGGCTCGGTCAGTCGCAGCAGCAGTTCCAGGTCGGACAGGACCGCGACCGGGTCCTCGCCCTCCATGACGGCGTACGCGCGCAGGGAGGCGCGCAGCCGTCCCATGGCGGCGACGGCGCTCGGCCCGGAGCCGGTGACGGAGCCGACGGCCAGTCCGAGGGCGCCTTCGGGCAGGGGAAGAGCGTCGTACCAGTCGCCTCCGCCGAGCGGCCCCGTGTGGTGGCGGGCGGCGAGCTGGACGCCGGGGATCCGGGGCAACCGGCTGGGCAGCAGCTCCTCGGCGACGGTGGCCAGGCGGGAGCGCGAGCGTTCGACCTCCAGCACTCTGGCCAGGTGCTCGGCGGCGTGCCGTACGTAGAGCCCGACGAGGTCGCGCTGGCGGTCGTTCGGCTCGGCCTGCTCGTCGTAGAGCCACACGGCCGCTCCGAGCAGCCCGGTGGCCTCGGCGGTAAGCGGCAGCGCGTAGCTGGCGGCGTACCCGAGGCGGGCGGCGACCTCGCGGTGACGGGGGTCGACGGGGGCGGCGAAGCCCCCGGTGCCGGCGGGCGCGTCCGGTTCGGGAAGCACCTCGGAGCCGCCGTGCGCGTCCGGCAGTCCGTCGAGGATGCGCCCGTACGAGGTCGCGCTGCGCGGCACGGTCTCGATGTGGCCGAGGTCGGCGTGGCCGAGGCCGAGGCCGATCGTGGTGGTGGGGCCGAGGCCGTCGGAGGGCTCCAGGACGACCAGTCCGCGGCGGGCCCCGACGAGTGAGGCGCCTGCCCGCAGGAACTCGTGGAGCGAGGCGTCGAGATCGCCGGTGCGGGCGAGGCGCTCGGTGAGTTCGTGGAGGGTGGTGAGGTCCGAGACCATGCCCGCGAGCCGGTCCTGGATGAGGCTGCCCGGGGCGGCCGCGGGGGGCGGCGGGGCCTGGGCGGGAGTGGTCCGCGCGGGTGTGGGCGCAGCAGTGTGCGGTGACGCGGTAACTGCTGGATCGATTCCAGCCACTTTCGGCAGATGCGGAGCGCTCATGGCGTCCGCCTTTCCACCTGGTGCGATTCGCCATATAGCATCGCAAACCCCCAGATCGTGCTGCGTCGCCATCAAGGAATCCACATCTACACGCACACACGGATCCATGTCCAGCATTGCCCAGGTGGGAATCCTGGTGTCCGTGGGGCGGCAACTCACTGTCCGGCCAAGGCTAGAACTTGGCTGGAAAAAGCTGGAACCGGACGGTTTTTACGATCGACTGGACGGGCTCGGTGAGGGGTCCGGGTACGTAACCGGTAGCGCCCGGGGCCAGTTGGAACCGCCCGGCGCGGGTCGCCGTCCTTAGCGGCGGCAGCCGGTCTCGGTACCGGCGCGGGTCGCGCTCCATGCCCGCCGGACGTTTGATGGACCCGTAAGACGACTGCACGAGCCGTGTGAACCTGCTTCTGGTGGACAGTGACGCGAAACGTGTACGTGTGGTGAGACACCGGTTACGTGGTGTGATGTGGCCCTCGGCGTTCAACGGAAAGGAACGAGCGCTCATGCGCGAGATCCTCGGAAGGCGTCTCCAACGGCTCCGCGACCGCTTTCGATCCCTGCGACCCGACCCCGGACGGACCGCCGCCCCGGCGGCCCTCCTCGACGCGGCGCTTCACTGCGCCACCGTCCGGCAGTGGCCCGTCCTGCCCGGTGTCGGCCGGTCCGCCGCGGACGGTTCGCGCTGTGCCTGCCCCGACCCCGACTGCGTCGTTCCCGGCGCGCACCCCTTCGACCCGGGGCTGCTCGCGGCCACCACCGACCCCCGGATGGTGGCCTGGTGGTGGACGCGGCGGCCCGCCGCTCCCGTGCTCCTGGCCACGGGCGGGACCGCCCCGTGCGCGGTGAGCCTGCCGGCCGGCGCCGCGGCGCGTGCTCTCGTACGGCTGGACGCCCAAGGGCTGCGGCTGGGGCCGGTCGTGGCCACGCCGACCCGTTGGTCGGTGTTGGTGGCGCCTTATTCGCTGGAGCGGCTCGGCGAACTCCTCTACGCCAAGGACCACGTGCCCTCCTCGCTGCGTTTCCACGGCGAGGGCGGGTACTTGTTGCTGCCGCCCTCGGCCGCGTCCAGCGGTGGCCGGGTGCGCTGGGAGCGGGAGCCGGGTGCGGGGAGGGACCTGTGGCTGCCCGAGGTCGAGGCGGTCGTGGACGCGCTGGTCGAGGCGAGCAGCGGTGCACCCGGCGGCGGCAGCCGACTTGCGTACTGATCACTCGTACGGGTGCCGGCGAGACGGGTTTCCACGGGAATTGGGCGCGGGGATCTCCGGGCCCCATTCCCGCGTCGCTATCTTCGGCGAATGAATCTCCGCCTGATCGGTATCGGCGCCGGTGTGTTGATCATCCTGTCCCTCCCGCTCGCGGGAGCGATCGCCGGGCCGGATTTTGCCGGTCAGGATGACGGAAAAGGCGACGGCCTGTTCTCGACGCTGGGCCTTTCGAACTCACCGAAGGGGTCCTCCCGATCTCACGGGTCTTCCGCGGGGGCTCCGCGTGACGCGGCACCCGGTGCCGCCGGGCGACAGTCCGGGCCGTCCGTCGCGCCGCGTTCCGATGCCCGCTGCGGTCCCGAACTGTCCTCGCCGCACGGGTTGGAGGCGCAGACCTGCGTCCTGGTGGGCGAGGGGCAGACGTGGGGGCGGAGTTACTACCGGAACACCAGTGGTCATGCACTGGATGCCGTGCTGACGGTGATGGGTCCGGCGGGGCGCACCGTGCAGATCCGGTGCGTGGTCGGCGCGGGGGACGAACCGGGACTGTGCGAGACGCCGAGGGAGGCCTCTTCCGGGGCGCCCGACAGTTACTCGGCGGTTGCGGAATTTGCACTTCCGGATGATGAAGGCCGACTGTTGCTGCGGTCCGGGAGCAACTCACCGGCACCGGGTGACGGTTGAGCGCCACCTGAAAACCAAGGGCCCGGTCGCTGGCGACGGGGGATGCACCAGCGACCGGGCTACAAGAACGGTAACAAGAGATCGCCTGTTCGCAAATTCGATCTCCGATATTCAGACATCGATTTGCAGACGATTAGCGGGAGTTGTGACCCCTGTCACCGGCTCCGCGCGGGGCGCGGGCGGGGGGAGCGTCAGCTGAGGGTCACCTGACGGTTGGTGAGCCCGCCACGCGCCCGGCGCTCCTCCGTGGTCAGCGGTGCGTCCGTGGCCAGGGCCCCGGCCAGCCGCTCCGCGAACTCCGCCGCGGGCTTCTCCACGTCCTCCGCCGTGACCCCGGTGGGCAGGTCCCAGACGGGGACCATCAGGCCGTGCGCGCGGAAGGATCCGACGAGCTTCGTGCCCTCGCCGAGCGAGGTGGTGCCGGCCGCGTGCAGTCGCGCGAGGGCGTCGAGCAGCTTCTCCTCGGCGTGCGGCATGACCCAGCGCAGGTGGTTCTTGTCCGGGGTCTCGCACCAGTAGGCCGCGTCCACACCGGTCAGCTTGACGGTGGGAATGGCGGCGGCGTTGGCGCGCTCCAGCGAGGCGGCGATCTCCGGGGAGGCGTTCTGAGCGCTCTCCGATTCCGGAATCCAGAATTCGAAGCCCGTGTGGACAACCGGCTCGAAACCGCCGTCGGCGTCCAGGAGATCCTGAAGTCGCGGACCCTCGGCGGGAACCCGGCGGGCCGCCACGGGAGTACCCGGGTCCGCCACGAGCGCACGCTCCAGGGTGTCGGCCAGATCGCGGGCGAGGTCCCCGCTGGAGGATTCGTTCTGCAGGCCGAGCAGGACGGAACCGTCCTCGCGGCGCAGCGCCGGCCAGGCCATGGGCAGTACGGTCACCAGCGTCACGGAGGGAACGCCCTCGGGCAGACCGCCCTTGAGGGTCAGCGGCACGGTGGCCGCGGGCACGAGTTCGCGCAGCGCGACCCAGTCGCACTCGCCCGGCAGGCCCTCGAAGGGGCGTCGCACGTGCTCGGTGACGGCGTGCGCGGCGGCTGCGCCGTGGCATGCCTTGTAGCGGCGCCCGGATCCGCAGGGACAGGGCTCGCGGGCACCCACCACGGGGATTTCGCCGTTGTCGAGCTGCGGCTTTGCAGTCTTGGCTGCGGGGCGCTTCTTGGCCATCGTGGGTGTCTCCCGGTTGCGGCGGTACGGCGTCGTGTCTGGGCGCGAGCCTAGTCGTTCGTACCGCCGGAACCGGTGGGGTGCGGCCGGGAGCACGGTCGGCGTGCGCTCCCGGACGGCCGCTTGTCTCTTCCCGCGTGGTCCAGTTGTCGTCGAGCGGTGTTCTGTTGGTGTTCTGTTGTGTCGATCGGTTGTCGTGTCGCCGCGTTTCGCTTCGTTTCGTGTTGCTTCGCTTCGCTTCGCTTTGCGTCGTGCGCGGATGCCGCGCCGTGTGTCGCCTTCAGAGATCGAGATCGTCGAAGGCGGTGTCGAAGTCGATCGCCGGGGCCGCAACGCGCGTAGCGAAATCCTCGTGCCGGGGCCCACAGGCAACGATCACCCACACGGTGACCTCACCTGCCGCTCCGTCCCGGACACCCCAGTCCTGGGCAAGGGCGCTGATGATGTTCAGCCCCCGGCCGCCGCGCGCGGTGACCGAGGGCGTGGCCGGAACGGGGCGAGTGGGCCCGCCCCCGTCCGTGACCTCGACCGTCAGTCGCCCCGCTGTGTCGAAGCGCCATGCGGCGCGTATCTCCCCGTCCCCGACTTCCCGTGAGCCCAGCGGCCTGCCGTGTCGGCAAGCGTTGCTGAGCAGTTCGGAAAGGATCAGTACGGCATCGTCCACGACCGATTCGGACACCCCGCTGATACGCAATTGCTCACGCATCCGGTGTCTCGCCTCGCCCACACCCGCAGGACCATGGCGTACATCCATGCACGACGACGTGGGCACTTCCTGTGCCACCATCAACGCCACCCCCGGAACCTCCTTAGCCCCACGCATGGTCTGGATGCCCCAATGGCCTGGACCGGAAACCGCCGGAGCGGAGCCCTCTGACGCATTCGCACCGGCCGAATGCGGAGCGGATGCGCCGGTGCACACCCTGTTACGGGTGGGATGGGGGTGGCGAGTGGGCAAATGGGGACGTCAGCGGCCCAGTTGGGACAGAACCTGACGGGGTCTGTTCGTAATGATCGCTTCCACGCCGAGATCAGCGCAGAGCTGAACGTCTTCCGGATCGTTCACGGTCCATACGTGTACGGAGTGCCCCGCGCTCTGCAGCTTGCGGATGTAGCCGGGGTGGTTGCGTACGATCCGCATCCCCGGACCGGCGATGCGGACGCCGGCCGGCAGCCGCCCGTCCCGCATGCGGGGCGAGATGAACTGCATCAGGTACACGGTCGGGATCGTCGGGGCGGCCGCCCGTACCCGGTGCAGGGAGCGCGCCGAGAAGCTCATGACGCGGACCGGGTGCGGCCCCTCCGCGGGCGGGGTGTCCAGGCCGAAGCGCTTGAGGAGGAAGAGGAGGCGCTCCTCCACCTGTCCGGCCCAGCGGGTCGGGTGTTTCGTCTCGATCGCCAGCGGAACGGGCCGGCCGGTGTCGGACACGAGCTCCAGGAGTCGCTCCAGGGTGAGGACGGAGGTGCGCTCGGGGTCCGCGTCCCAGTCGGGGGATTCCTCGCGGTCCTTCCAGGAGCCGAAGTCGAGGGCGGCGAGGTCGGCGAGCTCCAGGGCGGAGACGGCGCCGCGGCCGTTGGAGGTGCGGTTCACCCGGCGGTCGTGCACCAGGACCAGATGGCCGTCGGCGGTCAGCCGGATGTCGCATTCGAGAGCGTCCGCGCCGTCGTCGATGGCCTTGCGGTAGGCGGCCAGAGTGTGCTCGGGCGCGTCCTCCGAGGCGCCCCGGTGGGCGACGACCTGGATGGGGTGCGGCGTTGCGTGGGTCACCGGGTCATGGTGCCACCGCGGGGGCCCCGGGCGTCGAGGTCCGGTCCCGCGAATGCGTCCGAAATGTCGGATATAAAGAATGGGGAGAGACGCACAGGTCCGGCTTACAGTGCTCTGACGGGTGATGGGAAAGGCTTTGCCCAGGAACTTGTGTGGCCAGTCGAACGTTCAGTCGGACCGACTGAACGAGATGTGCCGAAGATTTCTGAAGCCGTGTGTGACGAGGAGAGAGCGCTGTGAGCACCGAGAACGAGGGCACCGCGGCCCCCAAGCACCACGCGGCCCCGTCCGCACCACCTGCTCAGGCCTCCGAGACGCAGGCCGCGGAGCCCGCGGCTGCCCCGCAGCCCGCCGACGCGCCGCCGGCGGCCCCGGTCGCCGAGCCCGCCGCGGCGCCCCCTGCGGGCGCGCCGGCCGCCGAGCCGGTGACCCAGCAGCTTCCGCCCACCCCGGCGCCGGGCACCGAGCACACCCAGCAGCTCCCGCCCACCCCGCCGGCCTCGGCTCCGGCGCACCCCGCGCCGGGCTACGGCCAGGCTCCCGCCGCCCCCGCGCCGGGCTACGAGCAGGCTCCCGCCGCCCCCGCGCCGGGCTACGGACAGGCCCCCGCCGCCCCCGCCCCGGCCGGGCACGGCGCCGAGGTGTGGCCGCCGGCGCCGCCCGCCGTGCCCGCGTACGGCGTGGGCGGCGGCCAGGGGGGCCACGGCGGCTGGGGGGCTCCCCCGATGGCGGACGGCACCCCGCACGGCAAGCCGAAGGGCAGGGGCGGCCTGATCGCGGGCGTGCTCGTGGCGGCCCTCATCGCGGGCGGCATCGGCGGCGGCGTCGGCTACTGGGCCGCCGACCGCAGCAACAACGGCACCGGCTCGACCACGATCTCCGCCGGAAACACCCCCAAGGACGTCAAGCGGGAGGCCGGTTCGATCGCGGGCCTGGCCGCCGCAGCACTGCCCAGCGTCGTCACCATCGAGGCCTCGGCCGGCGACGGCGAGGGCGGCACCGGCACCGGCTTCATCTACGACCAGCAGGGCCACATCCTCACGAACAACCACGTGGTGGCCTCCGCCGCCAACGGCGGCAAGCTCTCCGCCACCTTCTCCAACGGCAAGAAGTACGAGGCCGAGGTCGTCGGCCGGGCCCAGGGCTACGACGTGGCCGTCCTCAAGCTGAAGAACCCGCCGGCCGGCCTCAAGCCGCTGGCGCTCGGCGACTCCGAGAACGTCGCGGTCGGCGACCCGACCATCGCGATCGGCGCCCCCTTCGGTCTGTCGAACACGGTCACCACCGGCATCGTCAGCGCCAAGAACCGACCCGTCGCCTCGGGTGACGGCTCCGGCAGCAAGAACTCCTACATGAGCGCCCTCCAGACCGACGCCTCGATCAACCCGGGCAACTCCGGCGGTCCGCTGCTCGACGGGCGCGGTGCCGTCATCGGCATCAACTCCGCCATCCAGTCGGCAAACAACGGCGGCTTCGGTGGCGGTCAGGCCGGTTCCATCGGCCTTGGCTTCGCCATCCCGATCAACCAGGCGAAGAACGTCGCCGAGTCGCTGATCAAGACGGGCAAGCCGGTCTACCCGGTGATCTCGGTCTCCGTGGACCTCCAGGCCAAGGCCGAGGGTGCCAAGATCTCCGAGCAGGGCGCGGCCGCCAACGACCTGGTCGACCCGAACGGCCCGGCCGGCAAGGCGGGTCTCAAGCCCGGCGACGTCATCACCGAGTTCGGCGGCAAGCCGGTCGACAGCGGCCCGACCCTGATCAGCATGATCTGGACGTACAAGCCCGGCGACACCGTGAAGCTCACCTACCTGCGCGGCGGCAAGCCGACCACGGTGGACATCACGCTCGGCTCGCGGGTCGGCGACAAGTAGGACCGACGGGCCCGAGGGGTCTGACAGGTCAGACGGGTCCGACGGGTCTGATGGGCTCGATGTAGAGGGGCCGTAGGCGGGATTCCGCCTACGGCCCCTTCCAACGTCCGCTTATGCTTCGCTGGTGTTCGATTCCCGGCACATACGGACGTTCCACCAGGTGGTCGCCTCCGGTTCCTACTCGGCGGCCGCACGCGTCCTGGGGTACACCCAGCCCGCCATCACCCAGCAGATGAAGGCGCTCGAACGCGCCGTCGGAACCCCGCTGTTCACCCGCGTGGGCCGCAAGATGCAGCTCACCGAGGCCGGGGAGTCCCTGTCCCGGCACGCCGAGACGATCCTCGGCAGCCTCTCCGCCGCCGAGGCCCAGCTGAAGGCGTACGCGCGTCTGCGCACCGGGCGCGTACGGCTCTGCGGCTTCCCCAGTGCCAACGCCACCCTGGTCCCGGAGGCCCTCAGCGGGCTGGCCAAGGACCACCCGGGCGTGCAGGTCGAGCTGCTGGAGGGCGAGCCACCGGAGTCGCTGCGCCGGCTGGAGCGCGGGGAGTGCGACATCACCCTGGCCTTCACCTATCCGGGCCTGCACGAGGAGATCCCGGAGGAGGTGACCGAGGTCAGGCTGCTGGAGGACCAGCTGACCGTGCTGCTCCCCACCGGGCACCCGCTGGCCCGGCGCAGGGCCGTGCACCTGGCCGATCTCGCCGAGGAGCGGTGGATCGCCGGCTGTCCACGCTGCCGGGCCAACCTGCTGCACGAGTGCGCGGAGCTGGGTTTCGTACCCGACGTCCGCTTCGCGACCGACGACAACCTGGTGGTGCAGAGCCTGGTCGCGCAGGGCCTGGGCGTGGCGATGATGCCCGCACTGGTCCTGCCTTCCCTCTCGCTCAGCAAGGTCTGCGGGCGGGCGCTGGAGCCGGCCGCGCGCCGCCACATCTCTGCCTACGTGTACCGGGACCACCTGCGCATCCCGGCGACGGCCGTGGTCCTCGACGCGCTCAGGCGGGTGGCGGCGAACCGGGTCGGCTGCTGATCGAACCCTCGCCCAACCCATAAGCGGGTCTTGGGATTTCGGGTCGGAACTGTCGTTGGACGTGATGGATTGGCGGCAGGACGCTGCCAACATGACCACCACCACGCCGGCCCGCACCACCACGAGGATGGCCGCCCTCGTCAGCGAGATCCGCACGGTCGTGGAGCGGGGGTTGGCCCCGGACCTGACCGCCTACCTGGTTGGCGAGCGGGTCGCCCCCCATCTGGGCGCCCCCGAGCTCCTGACGCCCGCGCAGTGCGAGGGGGACCCGGAGCGGTACCGGCAGCACATCCTGCACGCCGAGTCCGACGGCAGCTTCTCGGTGGTGGCGCTGGTGTGGCTGCCCGGTCAGGAGACCTGCATCCACGACCACGTGTCGTGGTGCGTGGCCGGGGTGCACCAGGGGGAGGAAAGCGAACGCCGCTTCCGGTTGGCGCCGGGCGCCGGTCCCGCGCGGCTGGTTGCCACCGAGGACGTGGTCAACGTACAGGGCGAGGTCTGCGGGTTCGCCCCGCCCGGTGACATCCACAAGGTGCGCAACTCCTGTGCCACGAAGGCGATATCCCTGCACGTCTACGGAGCGGACGTGTCCCGGCTGGGCACCAGCATCCGCCGCGTCTACCGTCTCCCGGTCGACTGATGGCCCTCCTCCACCGTCCGCAGCGGGTGGCGGCCGGGCATGTTTCACGTGAAACATCCACCCCCTGGCCCGGGTTGGCGATGGCTGCGGGCGGAGCGCTGGCGGCGTGGTGCGTGCACCGCCTTCTGCCGGCCGTGCCCATGCTGACCGCGTCCGTGGTGCTGGGCATCGCGGTGGCCCATCTCCCCGGCCTGCGGACCTTCGCGCGCGGAACCGCCCGTCCGGGGCTCTCCCTGGCCGGTCGTCGGCTCATGCGCATCGGGATCGTCCTGCTCGGGCTCGGCCTGGGGCTGGACCAGGTGCTGAGGCTGGGGTGGGGGACGGTCGCGATGGTGGCCGGGGTGGTCGCGGCCACGTTCTTCGGCACGCTCTGGCTGGGCCGGCGCCTCGGACTCCCCGGCGACCAGCCGCTGTTGATAGCCACCGGCTACTCGATCTGCGGGGCCTCGGCGATCGGTGCGGTGAGCGAGGTGTCGGGCAGCGACGAGGAGGACGTCGCCGCCTCGGTGGCCCTGGTCACCCTGTGCGGAACCCTCGCGATCGCCGTCCTCCCGCTGCTCCAGGATCCGTTGGGGCTCTCCGACCCCGCCTTCGGGAGGTGGGTCGGCGCGAGCGTCCACGACGTCGGTCAGGTGGTGGCCACCGCGCAGACAGCGGGCCCTGGGGCCCTCGGCGAGGCGGTGCTGGTCAAGCTGATGCGGGTGGCGCTGCTCGCGCCGCTGGTGGCGGCCGTGGCCTTCTCCGTACGGGCCCGGCGGCGAGGGGTGCGTACGTCCTCGGGGCGTCGGCCGGCTCCGGTGCCGCTGTTCGTGGCCGGTTTCCTGGCGGCGGCGGCGCTGCGAGCGACGGGCGTACTGCCGGACGCTGCGCTGGACTGGGCGCACACGGCGCAGGAGGCCCTGCTCGCGGCGGCCCTGTTCGGCCTGGGGAGCGCCGTGCACCTGCCGACACTGGCCCGGACCGGCGGGCGGGCCGCGGTCCTGGGGCTCGGGGCGTGGCTCGTGGTCGCAGGGGTCTCGTACGGCGGAGTGCTCCTCACCGCGTAGCAGGGGGAGTTGGCCATTTCCTGGCCGGAACCGACCGAACGTTCCGACTGCCCGCTGACATTGCGACCCGCCCGTGCCACTCTCCTCCCGGCAACTCGAACAACCGATCCGCACCGACCGCTCTTCACCCCCACCCTGCCCCGGCGGCCACCCCGCTCTCGGGTACGGCAGAAGGAGTCATGCGTGAATCGTCATCGAACGGCCTTATCCGTCCTGCTCTCGACGGGAGCCCTGCTCGCGGGCGTCCTGACGGTCGCCACCCCCTCGGTCGCGGCGGACGGCCCCGCGTCCTTCCGCCAGCAGCACACCGAGGGCTTCTGGACCGCCGAGCGGATGCGGGCGGCCACTCCGCTCGACATCACGGCGGTCCCCGGCAGGGCACGCACCCCCGTCACCACCGCGGCCGCCCCCACGAGCATCGCCCCGACCGAGGCGTCCGCCTCCCCCACGGCGTTCCCGCAGCCGGGCGGCGCCTGGACGGGCGGTGGCGCGGTCGTGAAGACCTCCGGCCGGGTCTTCTTCACCATGGGAGACCGGACCGCCTCCTGTTCCGGTGACTCGATCACCAGCGCCAACGGCAGCACGGTCATCACGGCCGGCCACTGTGTGAAGTACCAGGGCGCCTGGCACACGAACTGGGTCTTCGTCCCCGCGTACAACAACGGCAACGCGCCCTACGGCCAGTGGTCGGCCACCAAGACCTTCGCCACCGACCAGTGGGCCGCGAGCGAGGACATGAACATGGACGTCGGCCTGGCGGTGGTCGCCCCGCGGAACGGCCAGACCCTCAGCCAGGTCGTCGGAGCCCAGGGCATCCTCTTCAACGGCGGCTACAGCAAGAAGATGTACTCGTTCGGCTTCCCCGCGGCCGCCCCGTACGACGGCACGAAGCTCGTCTACTGCAGTGGCAACACCGGCAAGGACTTCCTGCTCACCAAGGACCACAGCCTGTCCTGCAACATGACCGGCGGCTCCAGCGGCGGCCCCTGGTTCCAGGACTTCAACGAGACCACCGGCCTGGGCACGCAGGTCTCGGTGAACAGCTTCGGCTACAACTTCCTGCCGAACCGCATGTACGGCCCGTACTTCGGCAACGAGGCCAAGGCGGCCTACGACAAGGCCCAGGCGTCCTGACCGGCGGACCAGCCCGGCCCGGTGGGGCACCGGAGCCTCCGTCCGGTGCCCCATCGCCTTTCCGCAGGCCGCGTCCGTGCATACGCTGACCTCACCAACGAGGCTGGGGAGGGCACGAGTTGGGAAAGCAGCCGCAGTTACCGGGCGACGAGCGCGCCATGCTCCGGAACGAGTTGCAGGAGCTGACATACCGGATCGCGACGACCCCGCATGACGTGGGGGTCACGGACCCCAAGGCCAGGATCCGGGAGATCCGCGAGAGGCTCGACGCACTGGACGCGGAGTCGACCGGGGGCCGCGGGGGACAGCCCGGGCCCCCGGCCCGCGGACGGCTTCGGGAAGACCTGAGCACCTACGGCGATCCGGTACCCGACCCTGCGCGGACGTACGACGTGAGCTCTCAGCCGTATGCGGGGGGCCGTTCGGAGCGCAGTGAGCGGCCCGATCGGGAGCTCACGCGGGGTCGCCACGACCACGAGGGCAGGTTCGGCCAGTACCGCCGGGGCAGCGGCCGGAACTGAACGGGCCCGGCCGCCGACGGCCACCTGCCGATAACGCAGCCCCCGACACCCCGGACAGCCGGTACTCTGGTGCCCGCTCCGCCGCTGAACGGCAGGGGCGAGGGTGGGTTGCCCGAGCGGCCTAAGGGAACGGTCTTGAAAACCGTCGTGGCGCGAGTCACCGTGGGTTCAAATCCCACACCCACCGCCACAGGTCAGAGAAGTAGCAGGTCAGAGGGCGGGCACCCGATCAGGGTGCCCGCCCTCTCTGCTCATCCGCTCTCACCTTGATGCACCAGTATCCCGCTGTTGACCAGCGCGTATGGGCCATCTGTGGGCCAGGACCACGGCGCTAGACCTGCGCACTCCTGGCGGCGCGCCGGCGCGCCGCGTAGCGAAGCAGAGCCCAAATCGCCGCGGCGTTGAGCAGGGCGCCGACCAGGACCGAGGCGTAGAAGCCGAAGCCGTCCAACGTGTCGAGCTTGGGGTCCACGGACGTGTCCGGTACCCAGTCCGCGGGGAGCGGGTCCGACTCCGAGGGGTAGTCCGTGGGCAGCTTCGCGGGCGGCTCGGAGCCGTACTGGGGGTGGGGATCCATGGGCGGGGCCGAGTCCAGGGCGTTCGCCGCGGGTCCGAAGGACGTCAGCAGCACGAGGCTGACCGGCGCCGTGGCCAGGATCGGCCAGACTCCGAAGAACCCGATGTCCCCGATCCGGCTGCCGACCGCGACGTAGACCAGCATCCCGACGACCAGCGCCAGGTACGCACCGGGCACCCACATCTCCGCCTTCGACCAGCGCCGCACCATGACGTTCCCCGTTCCGTTCCGCTTCGTTCGACCTGCGCCCAGTCTCGAAGCTGCCGGGGACCGCCACCTGAGTACGCCTACTCATCCTGATCGGCCCTGCGTACCTGGTCGGAGCCGTGCACGGCAAGCACGCCGGGGACAAATCCCACACCCACCGCCACCAGGTCAGACAAGGCTCTGACCGGTGCCCCTCGTTGAGGGGTACCCCTTCTGCCGTCTCGCGCGGATTTCGTTTCCGAGTTGCGCCGGGCAGGAGCTGGTCTGCCTCGACTGGGTGCCCGAGGACAGTGAGTGGGCCCCGGTCCGGGTCGCCATGAAGGCCTTCGCAGACGTGCACGGCCCTGAGCACGTCCGGCTCGTCGTCTGGTTCGACAACTCATCGCTCGTCGCCTGGTCCGCGACCGGTTTCCCGGCTTGGAAGGGGTACCGGAGGGGGTCTGGGCCTTTCGGGTGGTGTTTGTCGGAAGATCGGCGCGGGTCGTGGGGGCCGTGCGGTTGCGTCCGCATCATGACGAATGTATGCAGATCCGCCCGTCGGAACATCGCGAAATGAGGGAACCCGTCATGGCTCAGCGCAGCGTCATCTCGTCGATCTGGACTTCCGTCCTCGCCGCCCTCGTGGCTCTCCTCGCCTCCTTCGGGCTCGTCGGCAAGGCCGCCCCGGCCCTCGCCGCCGCCGCTGCTCCCGCCGCCCCGGCCACCGCGGCCGGCACCGTGCGCCGGGCGGGTGTCCAGGCCCGGCGGAGCTGGCGGGCGATGATGCGGGGCGGTTCGCTCCCGCCGACCATCAAGCAGCGGATCCGCGCCGAGGCGCACGGCAAGAGCCCGTCCGTCCGCCGGTCGACGACTGCCGCTGCCATGGGTGCCGCTTTTGCCGCCGTACGCGCTGCCACGTTCGCACCCGTTGCCGCACCCGTTGCCGCACCCTCCGCCGCACCCGTTGCCCCCGCGGCCCGGGACGGGCTCGCGCTCGCGGCGTAGAGCGGTACCGCGCAGTCGCCCCGGCGAGCGCCGGGGGCGTGCAGGGGGCGTGAAACTTGGTATTGCAGGGCCGCAGGGCCGGGAGACGGTGGGGTTCCCGGACGACGCGGCCCTATTTGGCATGTCCGGGCGGGAGTTTTTGGCTGAACGCTTCATCCCTTGTGCGGCAAGGGTTTCGACGGGCTCGGGGGTGCTGACCTGCGGCGCAGGGGGCGCGAATTGGGTTTATCCGGGGTTGGTCATGCTTGCGGGGGAATCGCAGACTCCGGGGTGGTTCGCCGGGGATTCGGTGGGCAACTCTGGTCTCGCGACGTCGTCAGCACGCAGAACGACCGAGGCGGTCGGCCAACTGCCTTGGAGTAACTCCCACTTCGGTTTTCTGGAGGATTCACACATGGCAAGCATCCGTACCGCCCGCGTCATCGCCGCCGTCGCCGCTCTCCCCCTCGCCGTCGCCCTCTTCGGTGGCGTGGCCTCGGCCGACAACGGTTCCTTCGCGAACGACGGATCGAATGCGAGCGTCGCCAGCATCATCGGCAGCGGCGTGGGTGGCGACAACAACGGCAACTCCTCCACCTCGCAGCAGGTGGCCACCGGCTCCGGAGCGTCCAACCAGAACAACACCGCGCAGGTCAACGGCTCGGCCTTCACCGCGATCCACCAGTCCAACTCGAACGTGGCGGTCAACTTCTACCCCTGGTGGTAGCCGCGGCCTGAGCCGCACCGACTGTTGAGGGCGCCCGTACGACCGGACCGGCTGGGGTCCGGTAGTGCGGGCGCCCTCGCGTGCGTCGGCTCGCAGGTCTTCGTGTGGCCCGCCTTCCGACCTTGACACCGGCGGTGAATCTGACGGACAGTCAGGTTCCCTCGATGTTGTGATGCCGGGAGGCCAGCGCCGTGCACCTCGCCCCGACCGAAGGCCAGTTGCGGCTCCGCGCCGAACTGCGGGAGTACTTCCAGGACCTGCTGCCGGACGGGGTCCCGGACGACCCGGCCCGCCAGCGCGCACTGCTGCGCCGCATCGGCGCCGACGATCTGCTCGGCCTCGGCTGGCCCGTCGAATTCGGAGGCCAGGGCCGTGGCCCCGACGAGCAGTTCGTCTTCTTCGACGAGGCCTACCGGGCCGGTGCGCCGGTGTCCATGGTCACGCTCAACACCGTCGGCCCGACCCTGATGAAGTACGGGACCCAGGAGCAGAAGGAGTACTTCCTGCCCCGCATCCTCAAAGGCGAGATCGTCTTCGCCATCGGCTACTCCGAGCCGGAGGCGGGCACCGACCTCGCCTCGCTGCGCACCCGGGCCGTCCGTGACGGCGGCGACTGGGTGATCGACGGGCAGAAGATCTTCACCTCCAACGCCCAGAACGCCGACTGGATCTGGCTCGCCTGCCGCACCGACCCCGAGGCCCCCAAACACAAGGGCATCTCGATCATCCTGGTGCCCACCGACGACCCCGGATTCTCCTGGACCCCCATCGAGACCGTCGGCGGGCTCACCACAACGGCGACGTACTACGACTCCGTCCGCGTGCCGGCGGGCAACCTCGTCGGCCCGGAACACGGCGGCTGGGGCCTGATCACCAACCAGCTCAACCACGAGCGCGTGGCCCTCGCAGCCATCGGCATGCAGGCCGAGGACTTCTACACGTACGCGCTCGGCCACGCCCGCACCCCCGACCCGGTCACCGGCGAGAGGCCGGCGGACCTGCCCTGGGTGCAGTCCCGGCTCGCCGAGGCGCACGCGCGACTGGCCGCCGTACGCCTCCTGAACTGGCGCCTCGTCCAGGACGTGGGCGCGGGCACCCTGGCCCCCGGCGACGCCAGCGGAGTGAAGTTCCTCGGCACCGAGTCCACCGTCGAGGTGTACCGGATGTGCCAGGAAGTGGTGGGCGAGGAGGCGCTCGTACGAGGCCCCGAGGCCTTCGCGGGCGGTGAGCTGGAGCGGATGAACCGCGCCGCGCAGATCAACACCTTCGGCGGCGGAGTCAGTGAAGTCCAGCGGGAGATCGTCGCCATGATGCGGCTCGGAATGAAGGGGAGGAAGCGATGACGGCGCAGGCGGCCGACACGGACGGGGAGGCAGCCCGGTTCCACGCGCTGCTGGCGGCCTTCGAGGGACAGCCGGCCGCCACCGCCGGCCGGGGCAAGGACGCGGTCAACGAGCCGATGATCCGCCACTGGTGCGAGGCGATGGGCGATGCCAACCCCGCCTACACCGGCCCGGACGCCATCGCGCCACCCACCATGCTCCAGGCCTGGACGATGGGAGGGCTCTCCGGCCACTCCGACCGCTCCTCCTGCTACGACGACCTCTTCGCGCTCCTCGACGGAGCCGGCTTCACCTCGGTGGTCGCCACCGACTGCGAGCAGGAGTACCTGCGCCCGCTGCGCCCCGGGGACACCATCACCTTCGACGCCGTCATCGAGTCCGTGTCCCCGCGCAAGACGACCAAGCTGGGCACCGGCCACTTCGTGACCACGCGCATGGACGTCCACGCGAACGGCGAACTCGCCGGCACCCACCGCTTCCGGATCCTCAAGTACGCGCCCGCCGGAACCCCGGCGACGAAGAAGAAGGCCCCGGCCCTGCGCCCCCGACCGGTGATCAACCGCGACAACCAGGGATTCTGGGACGGGGTCCGGGATCACAGACTCCTCATCCAGCGCTGCACCTCCTGCGAAGCCCTCCGCTTCCCGTGGCTGCCCGGCTGCAACGTCTGCGCGAGCCAGGACTGGGACACCGTCGAGGCCTCCGGCTCCGGCACCGTCTTCTCGTACGTGGTCATGCACCACCCGCCCTTCCCGGCCTTCGACCCTCCGTACGCGGTCGCGCTCGTCGAGCTCGCCGAGGGGGTTCGGATGATCAGCAACATCACCGGCGTTCCTTACGACAAGGTGCGCATCGGAATGCCCGTCCAGCTGGAGTTCCTGCGCGTCGACGACGGCCTCGAACTCCCCGTCTTCCGCGGGAGTGAAGGCTGATGGACTTCCACCCCACCGAGGAACAGGCCGCCGCGGCCGGCCTCGCCGCCCGGATATTCGGCGACCTCGCCACCCATGAACGCCTCGGGGCGGCCGGCACCGGAAGCGACGCCGAGCTCTGGAAGGCCCTCACCACGGCCGGAATGACCGCCGCCGTCGAGGAGGTCGGCCTGCTCGGCCTGGTCCTGCTCCTGGAGGAGCAGGGCCGCACCACCGCGCAGGTCCCGTACGCCGCCACCTGCGCGTACGGGATCCTCCCGGTGGCCGCCCACGGCAGCGCCGAGCAGCGGGCCCGCCTGCTTCCCGCCCTCGGCACCGGCGAGGCGGTCGCCACCGGGGTCTTCCCGGCGCGCGGCCGGATCACCTCCGAGGACGGCCGGCTCACCGGAACCGCCCCCGCCGTGCCCTGGCTGCGCGATGCCACCCACGTACTGGTCCCGGACGCGGACCGGGCCCTTTGGCTCGTACGGACGGACGCGCCCGGGGTGAGCGCCTCCCCGGTGGAGACCACCGCCCCCTGGTCGGCGGGCCGGCTGACGTTGACCGGGGCCGAGGGCGAGCGCCTCGGCGGCGCGGACGCGTACGAAGCGACGCTCGCCGCCGCCCGGACCGCCTTCGCCGGCCTCCAGGCGGGCGTCTGCGCGGGTTCGCTCGCCCGGGCCGTCGAGTACACCTCCACCCGCGAGCAGTTCGGCCGGCCGCTCTCCACCAACCAGGCGGTCCTGCTGCGCGCGGCCGACGCCCACATGGACATCGAGGCGATCCGGGTCACCGCGTACGAGGCGGCCTGGCGCATCGACCAGGGCCTCCCGGCGCGCGAACACGCGCTGACGGCGGCCTGGTGGGCCTCGGAGGCGGGCAAACGGGTCGTGCACGCGGGTCAGCACCTGCACGGCGGCATGGGCGCCGACCTCGACCACCCCGTCCACCGGCACTTTCTGTGGGGGCGCCAGCTGGACGCGTACCTGGGCTGCGGCAGCGAGCTGCTGGCCGAACTGGGCGCCGTGCTGGCGCAGGAGGGCTGAGCCATGGGAACCGTCGCCATGAGAGTCGGCGAGGAACTGCCACCGCTGGAGATCCCGGTCACCCGCACCCTGATCGTCGCGGGCGCGATCGCCTCCCGCGACTACCAGGACGTGCACCACGACGCGGCGCTGGCCCAGGAGAAGGGTTCTCCGGACATCTTCATGAACATCCTGACCACGAACGGCCTGGTCGGCCGGTACGTCACCGACCACCTCGGGCCGCGGGCCGTCCTGCGCAAGGTGGCCATCCGCCTCGGCGCCCCCAATTACCCGGGCGACACGATGACCCTGACGGGCACCGTCACCGCCGTCTCCGGAAACACCGTCGAGATCCGCGTCCTCGGGGCCAACGGCATCGGCCACCACGTGTCGGGGACGGTCACCGCGGAGGTGCCGGCATGAGCGTCCGCACCCGCGACGAGCTCGGCGGCAAGGCCGCCATCGCCGGCATCGGAGCGACCGAGTTCTCCAAGGACTCGGGCCGCAGCGAGCTCAAGCTCGCCGTCGAGGCCGTGCACCACGCCCTCGACGACGCCGGGCTCACCCCGGCCGACGTCGACGGCATGGTCACCTTCACGATGGACACCAGCCCCGAGATCACCGTCGCGCAGGCGGCCGGCATCGGGGACCTGTCCTTCTTCTCCCGCATCCACTACGGCGGCGGCGCGGCCTGCGCCACCGTCCAGCAGGCCGCCCTCGCCGTCGCCACCGGGGTCGCCGAGGTCGTGGTCTGCTACCGGGCCTTCAACGAGCGCTCAGGACGCCGCTTCGGCTCCGGAGTCCAGCAGCGCGAACCCTCGGCGGAGGGCGCCGCGCTCGGCTGGTCGCTGCCCTGGGGACTGCTGACCCCCGCCTCCTGGGTGGCCATGACCGCCCAGCGCTACCTGCACGCCTACAACCTCACCCCCGAGGCCTTCGGGCACGTCGCGGTCACCGACCGCCGGCACGCCGCGAACAACCCCGCCGCCTACTTCCACGGCAAGCCCATCACCCTCGCCGACCATGCCGCGTCGCGCTGGATCGTCGAGCCGCTGCGGCTGCTGGACTGCTGCCAGGAGACCGACGGCGGGCAGGCCGTCGTCGTGACCACACCCGAGCGGGCCCGGGACCTGCGGCACGCGCCCGCGGTGATCACCGCGGCCGCGCAGGGCGCCGGACGCCGGCAGGAGGGCATGACCTCCTTCTACCGCGACGACCTGACCGGGCTCCCCGAGATGGACGTGGTCGCGCGCCAGCTGTGGCGCACCAGCGGGCTGCGGCCCTCGGACATCGACGTAGGGATCCTCTACGACCACTTCACCCCCTTCGTGCTGATGCAGCTGGAGGAGTTCGGCTTCTGCCGGCCGGGAGAGGCCGCCGACTTCGTGGCTGCGGACGCGCTGCCGATCAACACCCACGGCGGCCAGCTCGGGGAGGCGTACCTGCACGGCATGAACGGCATCGCCGAGGCGGTCCGCCAGCTGCGCGGCACCTCCGTGAACCAGGTCGAGGGGGCGGAGCACGTACTCGTCACGGCCGGCACCGGGGTGCCGACCTCCGGGCTGATCCTGGGAGCCGACGGCTGACGATCCGCCGCTCCCTGCTCCCCGTTCTCTGCTCGCCGCTGAAGGCCGGCCGCTCACGTCTGACGGATTCGTGCCGGTTGGGGCCCACCTCCTCCACCTTCAGGAGGTGGGGCCTTCCCTACTCCTACAACCTGAGACGGACCCCGCTTCGGCACTTGCGGCCGATCCCATGACGGGCGGGCGCTCCTAGCGTGGACACATGACCACGCCTGTGTGCACGCTCGCCTCGAACCCGACGCCGTACCCGTCGTTCTCGGCGTACGTCCGGACCCGGGGCACGGTTCTGATGCGCACGGCGCGCTCCCTCACCGCCAACCCGTGTGACGCCGAGGACCTGCTCCAGACGGCCCTGGCCAAGACGTACATGGCCTGGGACCGCATCGAGGACCACCGCGCCCTGGACGGCTACGTCCGGCGGGCCCTGGTCAACACCCGCACCTCCCAGTGGCGCAAGCGCAAGGTGGACGAGTTCTGCTGCGACGAACTCCCGGAGACCGAGGACCTCCCGGCCGCCGACCCCGCGGAGGCGCAGGCCCTGCGGGACGCGATGTGGCGTGCGGTGACACGGCTGCCCGACCGGCAGCGGGCCATGGTCGTACTGCGCTACTACGAGGATCTCAGCGAGGTGCAGACGGCCGAGCTCCTGGGCGTTTCGGTCGGCACGGTCAAGAGCGCCGTCTCCCGGGCGCTGGGCAAACTCCGCGAGGACCCGGAGCTCACCACGGTCCGCTGAGCGTCGACCCTGGGCGGCGCCCTCGCGCGTGCCGAGGTTTCACGTGAAACATCGGCACGCGCTTGGGGAGCCGGAGAGATCGGGCGCGTCGCGCAGTCCGTCTTGGGAGAGACCTTCGGCGCCGGGCCGCAGAGCCACGGGATCCACGTCCATCGCGCTGGGAAGCGGACTTGTGGGCGGCCCCGAAGAAAGCTACCGAGACGTAGTGACATACCGCGCGGTACGTGCGCAGAATTCTCCCACCGTCGAGACGAGTGACAGCGCCCAACGGGAGGACGCCCGTGCTCAGCACCATGCAAGAGGTACCGCTCACCATCAGCCGGATTCTGGAGCATGGTCGGAGGGTGCACGGCAGGTCGACCGTGACGACGTGGACCGGCGGGGCCGAGCCGCACCGCCGGACGTTCGCCGAGATCGGCGACCGCGCCGCCCAGCTCGCCAATGCCCTGCGCGACGAACTGGGCGTCGAGCCCGGAAGCGTGCTGGCGACGCTGATGTGGAACAACGCCGAGCACGTCGAGGCGTACTTCGCGATCCCGTCCATGGGCGCGGTCCTGCACACCCTCAACCTGAGGCTCCCCCCCGAGCAGCTGGTCTTCATCGTCAACCACGCCGAGGACCGGGTCGTGCTGGTCAACGGCACCCTGCTGCCGCTCCTCGCGCCGCTGCTGCCGCACCTGCCGACCGTCGAGCACGTCGTCGTCTCCGGTATCGGCGACCGCTCGGTGCTCGAAGGCCTGAACGTCCGCGTGCACGAGTACGAAGAGCTGATCGCGGGCCGCCCGGTCACCTACGACTGGCCCGAGCTGGACGAACGCCGGGCCGCGGCCATGTGTTACACCTCCGGCACCACGGGCGACCCCAAGGGCGTCGCCTACTCGCACCGCTCGATCTACCTGCACTCGATGCAGGTCAACATGGCCGAGTCGATGGGGCTGACCGACCGGGACACGACCCTCATCGTGGTTCCGCAGTTCCACGTGAACGCGTGGGGCCTGCCGCACGCCACCTTCATGACCGGCATCAACATGCTGATGCCGGACCGCTTCCTCCAGCCCGCCCCGCTCGCCGAGATGATCGAGCGGGAGAAGCCCACGCACGCGGCGGCCGTCCCCACCATCTGGCAGGGCCTGCTCGCCGAGGTCACCGCCAACCCGCGCGACCTGACCTCCATGAAGCAGGTCACCATCGGTGGCGCGGCCTGCCCGCCCGCCCTGATGGAGGCCTACGACAAGATCGGCGTCCGCCTCTGCCACGCCTGGGGCATGACCGAGACCTCCCCGCTCGGCACGATGGCGCACCCGCCGGCCGGTCTGGACGCCGAGGAGGAGTGGCCGTACCGGATCACCCAGGGCCGTTTCCCCGCGGGCGTCGAGGCCCGCCTGGTCGGCCCCGCCGGAGACCACCTGCCCTGGGACGGCCAGTCCGCGGGCGAGCTGGAGGTGCGCGGCACCTGGATCGCGGGCGCCTACTTCGGCGGCGCCAACGGCGAACCGTACCGTCCCGAGGACAAGTTCAGCCCGGACGGATGGCTCAAGACCGGGGACGTCGGCGTCATCAGCCACGACGGCTACCTCACCCTCACCGACCGGGCCAAGGACGTCATCAAGTCCGGCGGCGAGTGGATCTCCAGCGTGGAGCTGGAGAACGCCCTGATGGCGCACCCCGAGGTCGCCGAGGCCGCCGTGGTCGCCGTACCCGACGACAAGTGGGGCGAGCGTCCGCTGGCCACCGTCGTGCTCAAGGCGGGCGCCACCGTGGACTACGAGGGCCTGCGCGAGTTCCTCGGCCGGTCGATCGCCAAGTGGCAGCTGCCGGAGCGCTGGACGGTCATCACGGAGGTGCCCAAGACCAGCGTCGGCAAGTTCGACAAGAAGGTGATCCGCAGGCAGTACGCGGACGGCGAGCTCGAGGTCACGAAGCTCGACTGACCGGGGGCCGACTGACCGGAGGCCGGGCGACCGAGGGCCGGGCGACCGGGAGTCGGGTGGCGGGGCGCGGGCTCACCCCTTGGTGAGCCACGGCCGCAGCAGCCTGCTGACGGTGGGCATGGCCACGTAGGTCATCAGGGTGCTGAACACGACGGTGAAGGCGGCCGTGCGCAGCACGAACGGCAGATCCACCAGGAACGGCCCGAGCACCGCGTTGCCGACGAGCGAGATCGGGAAGATGGCCAGCCCCGAGCTGATCGCCATCTTCCACCGCGGCGGCGCGGGCCGGGTCGTACCCGGCTTGGCGAACCAGGTCTCCATGCCGTGCAGTTCCCGGCGGGCTATCTCCTGGTGGTGGTGACCCAGGCAGTTGGAGAACCACTGGGCCCGCTCCGGCGAGTCCTGCCAGCGCTGGAACGCGTCCTCGTTGCGGAAGCGGTGCACCAGGAACCACGGCCCGCCCTCGGTCGCCGGGCGGAACAGTCCGTACCCCAGGTGGTCCGGAAAGCTCGCGGCCGTCTCCAGGATCCCGTGGGCCCAGGCCTCGAAGGTCTCCTCGTACCCGGGCTCCACCTGACGGGCTATGAGCAGGTTCACCTCCCCGTTGTCCGCGGGGACGGTGTGCTCGGTCGTGTCGATGATGGCCATCGGGCCAGGATGACTAGTTGGTGCCGATCTTCGCCAGTAGGTCCACGATGCGACCCTGTACGTCCGCGGTGGTGGCCCGCTCGGCGAGGAAGAGCACGCTCTCACCCGAACCCAGCTTCGGCAGCTCCGCCGCATCGATGCCCGTCGCCGTGTAGACGACCAGCGGGGTGCGGTTCAACTGCCCGTTGGCGCGCAGCCAGTCCACGATCCCGGCCCGGCGGCGGCGTACCTGCATCAGGTCCATGACGACCAGGTTGGGCCGCATTTGCGTCGCCAGTTCCACCGCGTCGGTGTCGGCGCCCGCCCGGGCGACCTGGAGGCCGCGCCGTTCCAGGGCGGTGGTGAGTGCCGCCGCGATCTCGTCGCGCTCCTCGATCAGCAGGACCCGCGAGGGGTGCTGCTCACTGTCGCGCGGCGCGAGCGCCTTGAGAAGGACCGCCGGATCGGCTCCGTACGCCGCTTCGCGCGCGGCGTGCCCAAGCCCGGCCGTCACCAGTACGGGCACCTCGGCCGCCACCGCGGCCTGCCGCAGGGACTGCAGGGCGGTGCGGGTGATCGGCCCGGTCAGCGGATCCACGAACAGCGCGGCGGGGAACGCGGCGATCTGCGCGTCCACCTCCTCGCGGGAGTGCACGATCACCGGGCGGTAGCCGCGGTCGCTGAGCGCCTGCTGCGTCTGCACGTCGGGCGCGGGCCACACCAGGAGCCGGCGGGGGTTGTCCAGCGGCTCGGGCGGAAGCTCGTCGTCCACGGGTGCGGGTGCGGGCCGGTTGACCACCTCGACGGCGCCGCCCGGGCCGTCCAGCGGCTCGGGGCCCTCGTCGGCACCGGCCTCGGGGGCTCCTATGGCGAAGGCCCGGCCCTGCGGAGCGGGCTCGGCGAGCCGGCGGCGACGGCCGGAACCGGAGGCGGAGGTGCCGGTCCCGGGGGCGGTCGCGTTCGGGTCGATGGAAATGCCCTGGCCGAGGGTGCCGAGGGCGCGCACGTTGATCGCCTGCCCCGCCTGGGCCTCCGCGGGGGTCTCCTGCGGCTGCCGGGCCCCGGGGAGCGCGAGCCGGCCCGACTCGCCGTCCTCGGGCGCCGTCCGCGCCGCCGGAACCGGCCATGCCGGGGTGCCGGGCAGCGCACGCCGCCGCCCGGTGGGGGGTACGGGTTCCTCGGCGGGGGCCGCGGCATCGGGCTCGGCGGCGGGCGCGCTCAGCACCCGGCGCCCGCGCCGCCCGCCCGGAGCGTCGGCGTCCGCCTCGGCGGAGGCGGAGGCGGGGGCGGGGGCCGGGCCGGCCATCGCGGGGGCCTGAGTCGGCCCGGCGGGCAGGGCGAAGCCGCCCTCGGGGGCGATGGGCCGGGCGGGAGCGGGGCTCAGGCCGGTGGCGGGTACGGGACCGCCGGGCTGTACCGGACCGGCCGGTCCCAGCGCGCGGCGCCGCCCGGCGGGGTGTCCGGTCGCGGGTACGGAGGGCACGGCCGGCAGCGCGGGCATACCGGTCCCCTGCGGCGGCACGGGTCCCGCGATCCCGCCGGGCGCGACGACGGCAGGTGCACCCTGCCCCGCGATCCCGCCGGGTGCGACGACGCCGGGGGCGTTGATCCCGCCGGGTGCGACGAGGCCGCCCGGGCCGGCCGGGCCCGCGATGCCGCCGGGCGCGACGACGCCGCCGGGACCGCCCGGGCCGCCGATACCGCCCTGTGCTCCGATCCCGCCGGGTGCGACGAGGCCGCCCGGGCCGGCCGGGCCCGCGATGCCGCCAGGCGGGACGACGCCGCCGGGACCGCCCGGGGTCGCGCCGTCCTCGCCGCTGCCGTCCCCGGCGCGGCCGCGCCTGCGTCCGGTGCCCAGCCCCGCCGGGTTCACCGGGGACTGCGCGAGCTCCGGGCCCGCCTCGGGACCGGGGGCCTCGGCTCCCCGCCGCCGCCCGGACGGCAGCGCCAGCGCGCCCCCGCCCTGGCCGGACTGCGCGGCTCCGGGAGCCGCGGCCTCGTCCTCCAGGAAGGCGTCCACACCGCGCCGGCCCCGGCGCCCGCCGGAGACCTTCCCGGGGGCGGCGCCCCCGGCAGCACCCTCGGCAGGACCCTCCGCGGGATCCGGCTCCTCCGCCAGCTCCGGCAGGGTCACCGTCCCGGCTCCCGAGCCCAGCGGCAGCTCCAGCACGTACGCCCCGCCGGGCGCGCCCGGGACCTCCACCGTCTGCAGCACACCTCCGTGCGCGGCCACGATGCCCCGCACGATCGGCTCGTGGACGGGGTTACCGCCCTCGTACGGCCCGCGCACCTCGATCCGTACGACATCGCCCCGCTGCGCGGCGGCCACGACGATCGTCGAGTCGCTGTACCCGCTGCCCTGGCGGGTCTTGCCGGTGGCGTCGACTCCGGCGACGTCCGCGACCAGGTGCGCGAGGGCCGTCGCGACCCGTTCCGCGTCCACCTCGGCCTCGATGGTCGGCGCGTGGACGGCGAACTGCGCGCGGCCCGGTCCGATCAGCTCGACCGCGCCGTCGACGCCGGCCGTGACGACGCCGTTGATCAGGACCTTCTTCTTGGCGAGCTTGTCGCTGCCGGCGTCCAGGCGCTGGAAGCCGAGCACGTTGTCCACGAGGGTGGTCATCCGCGAGTACCCGGCGGCCAGGTGGTGCAGCAGTTGGTTGGCCTCGGGCCACAGCTGACCCGCGTCATCGGCGGCGAGCGTGGCCAGCTCCCCGCGGAGCTCGTCCAGAGGCCCGCGCAGCGAGTCGCCGAGGACGGCCAGCAGCTGGGCGTGCCGTGCGGCGAGGGCGTCGTACGGCCGCCGGTCGGTGAAGGTCATGACGGCGCCGACGAGCTGTTCGCCGTCCCGCACGGGAGACGTGGTCAGGTCGACGGCGACGGGCTGGCCGGCCTTGTTCCACAGCACCTGCCCGCGCACGCGGTGCTTGCGGCCGCTGCGCAGGGTGTCGGCGAGCGGGGACTCGTCGAAGGGGAACGGCGAGCCGTCGGCGCGCGAATGCTGCACCAGGCCGTGCAGTTCGCGGTTGCCGAGGTCGGTGGCCCGGTAGCCGAGGATCTGGGCGGCGGCCGGGTTGACCAGCACCACCCGCCCGTCGGTGTCGGTGCCGACGACGCCCTCGGCGGCGGCGCGCAGGATCATCTCGGTCTGACGCTGGGAGCGGGCCAGCTCGGCCTCGGTGTCCACGGTCTGCGAGAGGTCCCGTACGACGAGCATCAGCAGCTCGTCACCGGTGTAGGCGGGTTGCGGCTCGCGGTAGGCGTCGCGGCCGTCGAGATGGGCTGCGGTGACCTCGACGGGGAACTCGGAGCCGTCGGTGCGGCGCGCGACCATCCGCTTGGGCTTGGCGCGGCCGCCCTCGTCCTCGCCGGGCCGGCGCATGGAGCCGGGGATCAGTTTGGAGTCGAACTCGGGCAGGAGGTCGAGCACGCCCCGGCCGACGAGCCCGGTTCCGGGGCTCTCCATGACCTCTAGGGCGATCGAATTGGCGTTGACGACCGTGCCGTTGGCGTTGACGAGCAACAGCGCGTCCGGAAGGGCATCGAGTATTGCTGCGAGGCGAGCAGCGCCTCGGGATGGCCTGCTGCTCACGACGAGCTTCCTCCCTGACCACAACTACCGGCATGTCACGGGAGGAGTCTAAGGGCACAGGCCCGCGGTGGGGCGGCCGAAGTCCGGTGCATATCGCCCGGCCCGCGCATCCTCCCAGGTCAGGAACGCCCAGTCGGAAGCAGAGGTTCCAACTCGTCCCAACGGCTGATTTCGCAGCCGTCCGTGCGCCGGAAGGTGGCGTCCACTTTGCGCCCCTGCCAGGTGCCGGTGATCCGCGCGGTGGCCGGGCCGCCGTACTTCATGCCGCAGATCTGCCGCTTGGAGACGGGAGCGAAGGGGTCCTTGCCCTCGGAGGCGAGCTTCTGCAGCTTCGCGCAGGCCTGCTCCCTCCAGGGGTGGTCGCCGCCCACGGGGTCGCACTCGAGCAGGTACTCCCGGTCCAGCCTGCGGTTGCCGGTGTCGGCCATGGCGATGGTGAGGCTGTCGGGACCGGTCAGCAGCCGCCCGAGGGGCAGCGGCGGCAGCGGCCCGGCGGCCGCGGCGGCCAGGGCGGAGGTGACGGCGAAGGCGGCGAGACGCAGCATGGGGCACTCCAGGTCGTCCGTACGTCGTACGCCTGCCCAACGACGGCGGCGCTCCTACGTTCCGTCCCGACGCACGTATTGAGCGGCCTTAAGGCTTTGCCCTTCGGCCGCCGCTCCTAGTACCGTGGGAGCGGATTGGTGAGGGGCCCTGCGCCTGTGTCATCATCTGCACGCACCCTCGTACGCGGGGGTGAGCTGGAGGCGTCGCCTAGTCCGGTCTATGGCGCCGCACTGCTAATGCGGTTTGGGGCTTACACCCCATCGAGGGTTCAAATCCCTCCGCCTCCGCACCTCATCGAAGCCCCGGTCCTGACGGACCGGGGCTTCGATGCGTTTCCGGGCCCGTCGATGTCGATGTGCGCTGATGGATGCCAATGGACGCCGGTGAACCCCGATGAACCCCGGTGAACCCCGATCAACGCAGACCGGTGCCGGCCGGTGTCGGCCAGTGCCGACCCGATCGGGGCCTCTCGCCCTCCGCGCCCCTCGGCGCCAACTCATCCGGACGATCTACATCCGGCGCGTTTCCGCAGGTCAGGGGTGGTTTGGCTAATGGATTTCGCGTCCCGGCGAGGTCCATGTATTGTTGTTCTCGCAAGGCCAACGGGGCGAAAAACCCCGGGAAGCCCAAGCACTCGTAGCTTAACGGATAGAGCATCTGACTACGGATCAGAAGGTTGCAGGTTCGAATCCTGCCGAGTGCACAGCAAGCCAGAGGCCCCGGACGAAAGTCCGGGGCCTCTGGCGTTTCCGTTGTACGGCAGTGGGGTGCCGTGCGGGGTCGGCCCCGGCTCCTCCTTGATGGGGAGAGCCTCACTCCTGGGTATCAGGGAGAGGGATGGCTCCGGAGGGGGATGCGGGCCGGCCGGTCGAGTGGGTACGGTTCTGAAGATCACATCCGAAGCTGGAAATGGGGGGCTTTCATGGGACTGTTCGGAAACGCGCACGCTGTGGACCCGGCGTCGGCACAGCAGGAGTTCGCGCGGCTGCTGGGCCACGGGGAGCAGGTGCACGCCGCCTACCTGCTGGTCCGGGACACGATCCTGTTCACCGATCGGCGTCTGGTGCTCGTCGACAAGCAGGGCATCACGGGTAAGAAGGTGGAGTACCACTCCATCCCCTACCGGAGCATCACGCACTTCGCGGTGGAGACGGCCGGGACCTTCGATCTGGACGCCGAGCTGAAGATCTGGATATCCGGTAGCCCGACGCCGGTCGAGAAGACGTTCACCAAGGGCGTCGACATCTACGAGGTGCAGGCGATCCTGACGCAGTTCGTCGCCCGGTAGTCCTTACAGGACCCGCGGTAGACCCGTCACGGACATCACCATCGAGTACAGCGAGGTGGTGGCCGTGATGAAGACGCGGTTGTTCTTGGGACCTCCGAAGGTGAGGTTCGAGACCGGCTCTGGGACGCGGACGCGCCCGATCAGGGTGCCGTCGGCGGCGTAGCAGTGGATGCCGTCTTCCATCGCTGCCGCCCAGAGCCGGCCCTCGTCGTCGAAGCGAATGTTGTCGACCCGCGGGCAGACGGCGAAGACCCGGTCGCCGGTGAGGCTGCCGTCGTCCGTGACCTTGAAGGCGCGGATGTGGCCGGCGCGGGTGTCGGCGGCGTACAGCTCGCTCTCGTCCGGGGAGAAGACGAGGCCGTTGGGGCCGAGGAAGCCGTCGGCCACCATGCGGACGGAGCCGGTCTCGGGGTCGGCGCGGTAGAGGTTGCAGGCGCCGATCTCGCTCGGTGCCCGGTGGCCCTCGTAGTCGCTGGTGATGCCGAAGTCCGGGTCGGAGAACCAGATGGAGCCGTCCGAGCGGACGACCGCGTCGTTGGGGCTGTTGAGTCGCCTGCCGTCGTAGCGGTCGGCGATGACGGTGAGGCGGCCGTCCGGTTCGGTGCGGGTGACGCGGCGGTTGCCCTGTTCACAGGTGATCAGGCGGCCTTCGCGGTCGATGGTGTTGCCGTTGGAGTGGCCGGCCGGGGAGCGGAAGACGGAGACCGCACCGGTGGCCTCGTCCCAGCGCAGCATCCGGTCGTTCGGGATGTCGCTCCACACCAGCTGTCGCCAGGCCGGCAGGTAGAGCGGGCCTTCGGCCCAGCGGCAGTCGTCGTAGAGCCGTTCCAGTCGGATGTCGCCGTTGGCGCAGCGCCCGGTCTGGAATCGGTCGTCCAGGATCTCGTACAAGGTGAGGTCGGCTATGGCAGACATCATTCCCCCTGAGAGCAGATTGCCGAATTCTGTTCGGCGTGATGTTGAGATTGCAGGATCCGGTACCGTCTTCGCAAGGGCCGACGTGCCCATGAGAGGAACTTCGCGTGGACGACATCGACCGGGCGCTCGTCCTGCGCCTGCAGCAGGACGCGGGGCAGTCGTATGCCGCTCTTGGTACGGCGGTCGGGCTCTCGGCGGGGGCGACCCACGAGCGGGTCCGCAAGCTGCGCGAGCGCGGGGTGATCCGGCGGACCACCATCGACGTCGACCCGGCCGCGGTCGGCAGTGGGGTCCTGGCCTATGTGATGGTCGACTCCAACGCGTGGATGGGCGAGTCCGCCCCGGACTTCGCGGCGATCCCCGAGATCCAAGAGGCGCACATCATCGCGGGCAGCGCTTCGGTGATGGTCAAGGTGCGAACTGCCTCGACGGAGGGGCTGCAGGACGTCCTGCGGCGGCTCTACGGCATCGAAGGGGTCAGCGGAACGCACGCCACCGTCGTCCTGGAGACCTTCTTCGAGCGGCCGCTCCCCCTGTGACCTGGTGGTGTACCGGGATCCGGTGGAGCGGGGGCCGGCCGGCCATCGGGTGGTACGGCGAGGGGCGCGGGGAGCGGGTGAGCGGGCTCGTCCACGGGCAGCGACTGGCCTTCGTCGCACGCGGGGAACGGCACTGCCTCGGTGTGCGGCGGGCCGGGAAGCGGACGGAGTGCCCCACCGCCGCCACCGTGCCGGGGCGGGCGGGGAACGCGCAGTGCCCCGAGTGCGCCCGGCTCGACCGGTCGTTCTCGGTGGCGGCCGACACCAATGCGGCCGATCCGCGCACCTATCGGGTCTACCTGGCCTGGTTCGGGCCCGGCCTGGTGAAGGTCGGCATCACCGCCGAGGAGCGGGGATCCGTCCGGTTGCTGGAGCAGGGGGCGGTGACCTGGGCGTGGCTGGGGCGGGGGCCGCTGATGGCCGCCCGGCGAACCGAGGAGTTGCTGAGGGTGGCGCTCGGGGTGCCGGACCGGATCGCGTACGCGCGCAAGCGCGGGGTGCGGGCGCACCTGCCGCCGGCTTCCGAGCGGGCCCTGGAGGTAGCCGAGTTGCATGCGCGGGCGGCGGAGCCGGCGGGCTGGCCGGACTCGTTGGAGCGGCTCGCGTGCGAAGTCGTCGACCATGCCGGGGTGTTCGGGCTGGACGGGTGGGCCGGATTGCCCGTACCGGCCCGGGTGGTCACGGAGATGGTGCCCGGCGGGGCCGTCGCGGGCACGCTCGTGGGCGCGGCCGGGCCCGATCTGCACCTCGCGGACGGGCTCGTGGTGGACACCCGCCTGCTGGCCGGCTGGGAACTCGTGGCTCCGGAGGCCGGAGCGGGTGTGCGGGCCGTGGTGCCGGTGGCGGAGATCGCGGCTCCCCCCGACCCGGCGGCAGGGCAGGACGGGCTGTTCTGAGGGACGCGGGGTTGGTCAAAACTTGGATCCCTTTGGGGTCGCGGGGACTTTTGCGGTGGACATGCCGGGGGAGGTCCGCCGAGGGTGGTGGGCATGAGCATTCAGCCGGTACAGGCCTTTGAACCGCCCTATGTCATGGCCGTTTTCAGCAACGTCCGCACCGACGACGCCAGCGGGTACCCCGAGACCCTCACCCGGATGAACGAGATCGTCCGCGCCAATCCCGGCTTCCTCGGCTACGAGTCCGCGCGTACCCCGGGCGGGCTCGGGATCACCGTCGCGTACTTCCGCGACCACGAGGCCCTGGCGGCCTGGCGCCAGGACCTGGAACACCAGGCGGCCATGAAGCAGGGCCGCGCCGATTGGTACGAGAGCTACACCCTGCACGTCGCGACCGTCGAGCGGAGCCACGGCTTTGACCGCAACGCCTGAGGCGGTCCGGGCCTTCCGGGAACGGCTCGGGCTGCCCGGACTGGTCGACGTCCACACGCACTTCATGCCCGAGCGGGTCCTGGACAAGGTGTGGGACTACTTCGACGCGGTGGGCCCGCTGACCGGTGTCGAGTGGCCCATCGTCTACCGGCACGAGGAGGAGCAGCGGGTCGCGCTGCTGCGGGAGTTCGGAGTCCGGGCCTTCACCGCCATGCTGTACCCGCACAAGCCGGCCATGGCCGCCTGGCTCAACTCCTGGTCCGCCGACTTCGCCGCCCGTACCCCCGACTGCCTGCACACCGCGACGTTCTTCCCGGAAGACGGCGCGGGCCCGTACGTCCGGCAGGCCGTCGAAGCGGGGGCGCGGATCTTCAAGGCGCACATCCAGGTCGGCGCGTACGACCCGAACGACGACCGGCTGGAGCCGGTGTGGGGGCTGCTGGCCGAGGCCGGGATCCCCACGGTGATCCACTGCGGCTCCGGGCCCGTCCCGGGCAAGTACACCGGGCCCGAGCCGATCGCCCGGCTGCTGGCCCGCCACCCGCGGCTGCCGCTGGTCATCGCCCACATGGGCATGCCCGAGTACGCCGACTTCCTCGACCTCGCCGACCGGTACGCCGAGGTCCGCCTGGACACCACGATGGCCTTCACCGACTTCGCGGAGCAGTTCAGCGGTTTCCCGGCCAGTGAGCTCGGGCGGCTCGCGGACCTCGGTGACCGGATCCTGTTCGGCACCGACTTCCCGAACATCCCGCACCCGTACGAGCACCAGCTCCTCGCCCTCGAACGGCTCGGCCTGGGCGACGACTGGCTGAGGGCCGTCTGCCACGACAATGCCGCCCGGCTGTTCGGGCTCGACCCCTGATCCGTTTCTCAGGGAATTCACAGGAAGGGGCAAGAAGGCTCTCAGAGGCCCGGGACAGCGTAGGGGTATGACTGCGACGACCAGCTTCCACGCGTCCACGTCCACCAGCAGCCCCACGACCCTGGTGCGGCCCGACGGAGGGCCCTGCCGGGTGCTCGTCGTCGACGACGAGGCCTCGCTCTCCGAGCTGCTGTCCATGGCCCTGCGCTACGAGGGCTGCGAGGTCCGCAGCGCGGGCGACGGGGCGGGTGCGGTGCGGGCGGCGAAGGAGTTCCGGCCGGACGTGGTGGTCCTCGACATCATGCTCCCCGACATGGACGGACTCGCCGTCCTCGGACGGCTGCGCCGGGAGATCCCCCAGGTCCCCGTACTGTTCCTGACCGCCAAGGACTCCGTCGAGGACCGCATCGCCGGTCTCACCGCGGGGGGCGACGACTACGTCACCAAGCCCTTCAGCCTGGAGGAGGTCGTGGCCCGGCTGCGCGGGCTGGTCCGGCGCTCGGGCGCGGCGCAGGCCGCCCGCGGCGGTTCGGTACTCGCCGTCGGCGATCTGCGGCTCGACGAGGACAGCCACGAGGTGGTGCGGGACGGGCGGGAGATCCACCTGACCGCCACCGAGTTCGAGCTGCTGCGCTACCTGATGCGCAACCCGCGCCGCGTGCTCAGCAAGGCGCAGATCCTGGACCGCGTGTGGTCCTACGACTTCGGCGGCCAGGCCAACGTGGTCGAGCTGTACATCTCCTACCTGCGCCGGAAGCTGGAGAGCGGCCCCGGCCTCGCGCCGATGATCCACACCCGGCGCGGCGCCGGTTACCTGATCAAGCCGGCCGAGTAGTGGCCGTCCGCCCCAAGCGGCCCCGGCCCCGGCCCCGGCCTCGTCCGCGGCCGCGTCCGCGGCGCCGCCGTCCCTGGTCGTTGCGGACCCGGCTGGTCGTCTCCGCGGTGGCGCTGATCGCCGTGGTGGGCGCGGCCATCGGGACGGTCACCACCCTCGCGCTGCGTTCGTACCTGGTCGGCAAGGTCAACGAGCAGCTGCGGATCTCCGTCGACATGGCCACGCGCCCCGTGCCGGGCAAGACGATCGGTTACGTGAGGTCCGTCGTCGGCGGCCCCGGTACCCCGCTGGGCAGTGTCGGGTTCCGCGTCGATTCCGACGGCAAGGTGTTCGAGGCCGACCGGATCGTGCGCCGCGCGGACCTCGAACCGGAGAACCACCAGCCCCTGAGCGAAGCCCAGATCGCCGTCCTCCGCAAGGCCGTCCGCACGGCGGACCAGGGCCGCGCCGAACCGGTGGACCTGGACGTGCCGGGGATCGGGGCGTACCGGGTGCTGGCCGCGCCCGACGGGAGCGCCGTCCTCGGCTTCCCGCTCGCCGAGGTCGACTCCACCGTGCGCACCCTGGTCGTGGTGGAGGTCTGCGTCACGCTGGCCGGGCTGATCGCCGCGTCCCTCGCGGGGCAGGTCCTGGTCGGCGTCGCACTGCGCCCGCTGCGCAGGGTCGCCGCGACGGCCACCCGGGTCTCCGAACTCCCGCTGCACAGCGGCGAACCCGTCCTGCACGAGCGGGTCCCCGACGCCGACCCCCGCACCGAGGTGGGCCAGGTCGGCGCGGCCCTCAACCGGATGCTGGGGCACGTCTCCTCCGCCCTCACGGCACGCCAGCAGAGCGAGACGCGGGTGAGGCAGTTCGTCGCCGACGCCAGCCATGAGCTGCGCACCCCCCTCGCCTCCATCCGGGGCTATGCCGAACTGACCCGCCGCGGTCGGGAGGAGCCGGGCCCCGACACCCGGCACGCCCTGGGCCGGATCGAGTCGGAGGCCACCCGGATGACCGGCCTGGTCGAGGATCTGCTGCTGCTGGCGCGGCTCGACGCCGGCCGCCCGCTCGACGCCGGGGACACCGTCGTCGACTTGGCGCCGCTCGTGGTCGACGCCGTCAGCGACGCCCGTGCGGCCGGGCCCGAGCACCATTGGCGGCTGGACCTGCCGGAGGAGCCCGCGCCCGTACGGGGTGACCCGGCACGGATCCAGCAGGTGCTGGTCAACCTGCTCGCCAACGCCCGTACGCACACCCCGCCCGGTACCACCGTGACCGCCCGTGTTTCACGTGAAACATCCCAAGGCGCGCTCCAGCTGCGGATCGAGGACGACGGGCCCGGGATCCCGCCCGCCCTGCTGCCCCACGTCTTCGAGCGGTTCGCCCGCGGCGACGCCTCACGTTCTCGCGCGGCCGGCTCCACCGGGCTCGGTCTCGCCATCGTCCAGGCCGTCGTCACCGCCCACGGAGGGCAGGTCGACGTGGCGAGCGAACCCGGGCGGACCCGCTTCGAAGTCCTGCTGCCGCAAGCCCCCGAGGGGGCGGTCACGGACTCACAGCCCGGACACAGGCTCAGCACACATCGGTGACAGGGCGCCCGGCGAGTGTCGGATCATGCCAACCGACACCTCTCCCGGGGCCCTGCCGGCGCGGGCGCCCCTCGCGCCCGTGCCCGGCCGGCCCGTCCTCGACGTGGTGATCCCGGTGTTCAACGAGGAGAAGGACCTCGGCCCCTGCGTGCGCAGGCTGCACGAGCACCTCACCCGCACCTTCCCCTACCCCTTCCGGATCACCGTCGCCGACAACGCGAGCACCGACCGCACCCCCGAGGTCGCGGCGGCGCTGGCGGGAAGCCTGGACGGCGTACGGAGCGCCCGGCTGGAGGAGAAGGGCCGGGGCAGGGCCCTGCGCACCGTATGGTCGGCCTCCGACGCCCCCGTTCTCGCGTACATGGACGTGGACCTCTCCACCGACCTCAACGCGCTGCTGCCGCTGGTCGCCCCGCTGATCTCCGGTCACTCCGACCTCGCCATCGGCACCCGCCTCGCCCGCTCCTCGCGGGTGGTGCGGGGAGCGAAGAGGGAGTTCGTCTCCCGCGCCTACAACCTCCTCCTGCGCTCCTCCCTCGCCGCCCGCTTCAGCGATGCCCAGTGCGGGTTCAAGGCCATCCGGCGGGAGGTCGCCGAGCGGCTGCTGCCGCTGGTGGAGGACTCCGGCTGGTTCTTCGACACCGAGATGCTCGTGCTCGCCGAGCGGGCCGGGCTGCGGATCCACGAGGTACCCGTGGACTGGGTCGACGACCCCGACTCCACCGTCCACATCGTCCGGACCGCCACCGAGGACCTCAAGGGCGTCTGGAGGGTCGGCAGGGCGCTGGCCGTCGGCGCGCTCCCGCTGGACCGGCTCGCCCGCCCCTTCGGCGACGATCCGCGCGACCGCGCGGCCCTGCCCGGGGTGGACGGCGGGCTGGCCCGCCAGCTGCTCGGTTTCTGCGCCGTCGGGGTCCTGTCCACCCTGCTCTACCTGCTCCTGTACTCCGCGTTCCGGGCCGGGACCGGCCCGCAGCTCGCCAACGGCGCGGCCCTGCTGCTCTCCGCCGTCGCGAACACCGCCGCGAACCGGCGGCTCACCTTCGGTGTGCGCGGCCGGGACCGGGCCGTGCGCCACCAGGCCCAGGGCCTGGTGGTGTTCGCCATCGGACTCGCGCTGACCAGCGGCTCCCTCGCCGCCCTCGGCGCGGCCACCGCCGATCCCGCGCACGGCACCGAGCTGGCCGTGCTGATCACCGCGAACCTCGCCGCCACCGTGCTGCGTTTCCTGCTCTTCCGCGCCTGGGTCTTCCCCGAGCGCCGCGACACCCCCGTGAAGGACGACATTCGATGACCACGGCCGCACCTCCGCTCCACCCCGTCCCCGAGGCCCGGCCGCACACCGGCCGGCACGCCGTCGACAGGCCCGGCTGGGAGCGGCCCGCCTTCGCCGGGCTGCTGATCGCCACCGCCGTACTGCTGCTGTGGGACCTGGGCTCCTCCGGCTACGCCAACTCCTTCTACTCCGCGGCCGTGCAGGCGGGCAGCGAGAGCTGGAAGGCGTTCTTCTTCGGGTCCTCGGACGCGGGCAACTCGATCACCGTCGACAAGCCGCCGGCCGCGCTGTGGCCGATGATGCTGTCGGTCCGGCTGTTCGGGCTCGGTTCCTGGCAGATCCTCGTTCCACAGGCCCTGATGGGCGTCGGTACGACGGCCGTGCTGTACGCCGCGGTGCGCCGCCAGTTCGGTCCCGGTGCGGCGCTGCTCAGCGGCGCGGCCTTCGCGCTCACGCCGGTCGCCGCCCTGATGTTCCGCTTCAACAACCCCGACGCGCTGCTGACCCTGCTGCTGACCGTCACCGTGTACTGCGTACTGCGCGCCCTCGACGGGGCCCGTACGAAGTGGCTGGTCTGGGCGGGTGTCGCCGTCGGCTTCGCCTTCCTGACGAAGACCCTGCAGGCCTTCGTCATCCTGCCGCCGCTCGCCGTGGTGTACGCGGTCTGCGCGCCGACCCGGCTGCGCAGGCGGCTGGGCCAGCTGCTGCTCTCCGGGCTCGCGATGGTGGCGGCTGGCGGCTGGTGGGTGGCCATCGTGGAGCTGTGGCCCGCGTCCTCCCGCCCGTACATCGGCGGTTCGCAGAACAACTCCTTCCTCGAACTGACCCTCGGCTACAACGGCCTGGGCCGGATCAACGGCAACGAGACCGGCAGCGTCGGCGGCGGCATGCGGACGGGCGGGGCCGGCGGCGCCGCCTACGGGCTGCCCGAGGGCGGGCCGGGCATGGGGGCCGGAGGTGGCGGCTGGGGAGAGACCGGCATCGACCGGCTCTTCTCCGGGAACATCGGCGGTCAGATCTCCTGGCTGCTGCCTGCGGCCCTGGTGCTGCTGGTCGTCGGACTCGTGGTCACCTGGCGGGCCCGCCGGGCCGCCGATTCGCTGGAGGGCATGGCCCGGGCGGCGTTCCTGGCCTGGGGCGGTGCGCTGCTGATCACCGCGGTGGTGTTCAGCTTCATGCAGGGCATCTTCCACGAGTACTACACGGTGGCACTGGCGCCGTTCGTGGCAGCGCTGGTCGGCATGGGCGTGGCCGTGCTGTGGGAGGAACGGGGCAACAAGGCCGCCGTGTTCACCCTGTCCGGGGTGCTGGCGCTGACGGCGGTCTGGTCGTGGGTGCTGCTGGGCCGGGCCACCGGATACCTGCCGTGGCTGCGCTGGACGGTGCTGGTGGCGGGCCTGCTGGTGGCGGCGGCGCTGCCGTTCGCCGGGGTGCTGGGGCGCCGGGGCGTGCAGGCTGTGGCGGCGGTCGGCCTGGGCGCGGCGCTGGCGGGGCCGTTCGCGTACTGCATGACGACCGTGAGCACCGGGCACACCGGGTCGATCGTGACCGCCGGGCCGGCGGTGGCGGGCGGCCGCGGCGGACCGGGCGGGATGCGGTTCGGCCCGGTCGGCGAACTGGCCGCGGGAGGCCCCGGAGGCGGCCCGGGCGCCATGGCGGGCGGGATGCCGCCCGGCGGAATGGCTCAGGGCGGTCCCGGTGGTCAGGGAGGCATGCCCCAGGGCGGCATGCCGCAGGGCCAGGGCCAGGGCCAGGGCCAGGGCCAGGGGCAGAGTCAGGGCCAGGGCCAGGCCACGGGTGGCACGGACGGGCGGGCCTTCGAGCGCTTCGGCGGTGGTCAGGGTGGTCAGGGCGGTCCCGGCGGCCTGCTGAACGGCGCCCAGGTCGGAGCCGAGGCGAAGGCGGCCCTGCGGGCCGACGCAGGCAAGTACACCTGGGCGGCGGCCGCGGTCGGTTCGCAGAACGCGGCGAGCTACCAGCTGGCCTCGGGCAAGCCCGTCATGGCGCTCGGCGGCTTCAACGGCAGCGATCCCTCGCCGACGCTGGACCAGTTCAAGAAGTACGTGGAGGAAGGGAAGATCCACTACTTCATCGCGCAGGGCGGCACGACAGGAGCCACCGAGGGCGGCGCGCGCTTCGCCGGCGGCGGTCCGGGTGGCGGCACCAGCACGGCCATCGACAGCTGGGTCAAGGCCACGTTCAAGGCCACCACGGTCGGCGGCGCCACCTTCTACGACCTGACGGCCCCGGTGTCCGCGACCTCCTGATCAGGCGCCACCCCTGCGGCTCGTGCACGTCCGCCGGTCCCTCCGGGCTCCGCCCGGGGGGACCTGGTGTGTCCGGGCCGAGGAGCTCCGGTCCGGCCCGACCGACCCGACACCCCCTAGCATCGAGAGGGCGGACCGGGCATTCCGGGCTGATCCACCTGTCATGAGGAGGGTGCCTCCATGATGACCGCGGCCGATTCCGGTGAGATCCGGGCCAGTGTGTGGCTGGCCGACAGGTCCGCCGCCCCCGCGAGACGCCGCAGCGAGGCACCCTCCGGGCTGGACCGGGAACGGATCACCGCGGCCACCGTGCGGCTGCTCGACACCGAGGGGCTGGCCCGGTTCTCGATGCGGCGGCTCGCCGCCGGGCTCGGGGTCACCGCGATGTCCCTGTACTGGTACGTGGACACCAAGCACGATCTGCTCGAACTCGCCCTGGACAGCGCCCTGGGCGAACTCGCGCCCCCGACCGGGTCCGAGGGGTCCGACGGCTGGTCCGGGCGGCTGCGGGCGCTGGCCCGCGGGTACCGGAGGGTCCTGGCGGACCACCCCTGGGTGGCTCCGCTCACCGCCGCCTACCCGAACATCGGCCCGCACGCCCGGGCCTTCGACGCCGACCTCCAGCGGCTGCTGGACGCGACCGGCCTGACGGACACCGCCCGGACCGGCGCCCACCTGGCCGTCTCGCAGTTCCTGCACGGCTGCGGGGGCACGGTCCGGCGGCCGCCCGAGGGCGACTTCTGCCTCGCGCTCGACGTCCTGATCGCGGGCATCGAGGCGAAGGCCGCCGGTCAGGCGCCTCTTCCGGATCCCGACAGACCCTAGGCCCGCAGGGAGGCCGCCTCGGAGGCCGGCTCCGCGGAAGCCGCCGTCGGGGCGTGGGCCGCCGGCTTCGACTTCAGCGCGACCTCCTTGATGAACAGCACCAGCACGAGGGAGAGCAGCGCGAACGGGGCGGCGTACAGGAAGACGTCGCCGACGCCGTGCCCGTACGAGGACTCGACGACCGTGCGGATCGGCGCGGGCAGCTTGTCGAGGTCGGGGATCCCGCCACCGGCGGTGCCGCCGTGACCCATGGCCGCCGCGGCCTTCGGGCCGAGCGCGGCGATCCCGTCCTGGACGTAGTGCGTGACCCGGTTGGCCATCACCGCACCCAGCGCCGAGACGCCCATCGCACCGCCGAGCGAGCGGAAGAACGTCACGACCGAGCTGGCCGCGCCCAGGTCCTCGGGGGCCACCTGGTTCTGGGTGGCGAGGACCAGGTTCTGCATCATCATGCCGAGACCGAGGCCCGTCAGCGCCATGTAGATCGCGATGTGCCAGTACGGGGTGTCGTACCGCAGCGTGCCGAGCAGCCCCAGTCCGGCCGTCAACAGGACGCCGCCGGAGACCAGCCAGGCCTTCCACTTACCGGTCTTGGTGATCACCTGACCGGAAACCGTGGAGGAGACGAAGAGCCCGCCGATCATCGGAATGGTGAGGATTCCGGACATCGTGGGGGACTCGCCGCGGGCCAACTGGAAGAACTGGCTGAAAAACACGGTCCCCGAGAACATCGCGATGCCCACGAAGAGGGAGGCCGCCGAGGCGAGGCTGATGGTCTTGTTGCGGAACAGCCGCAGCGGGATGATCGGGTCGCTCGCGCGGGACTCGACGAGGACGAAGAGCAGGCCGAGCAGCACCGCGCCGCCGGTCATCGTCCAGGTCTGCCAGGAGATCCACTCGTAGGAGTCGCCGGCCTGCGTGACCCAGATCAGCAGCAGCGAGACGGCGCCGCTGATCAGGAAGGCGCCGAGCCAGTCGACCTTCACGTCACGCCGGACGACGGGCAGGTGCAGCGTCCGCTGGAGCACGATCAGCGCGATCACCGCGAAGGGCACGCCGACGTAGAAGCACCAGCGCCAGCCCAGCCAGTCGGTGTCGGTGATGACGCCGCCGAGCAGCGGGCCGCCGACGGTGGCGACGGCGAAGACCGCGCCGAGGTAGCCGCTGTACCGGCCGCGCTCGCGCGGCGAGATCATCGCGGCCATGACGATCTGGGCGAGCGCGGACAGGCCGCCGACGCCGATGCCCTGGACCACGCGGCAGGCGATGAGCGTGCCGGTGTTCTGCGACAGGCCGGCGACCACGGAGCCGAGTACGTAGATCACCAGGGATATCTGGACCAGCAGCTTCTTGCTGAAGAGGTCGGACAGCTTGCCCCACAGCGGGGTCGCGGCCGTCATCGACAGCAGGGCGGCGGTGACGACCCAGGTGTACGAGGACTGGGTGCCGCCGAGGTCGCTGATGATCTGGGGCAGGGCGTTGGAGACGATCGTCGAGGACAGGATCGCCACGAACATGCCGAGCATCAGCCCGGACAGCGCCTTCATGATCTGCGGGTGGGTCATGGACGGGGTGTCGGGGGTGGTGCCGGAGGCGGTGGTGGACGTGCCGCCTGTCGGCTTCTCCGTCGTGGCCATGTGTTTCCTTTGGTCTAGAAGCTCGATCGGAGTCGGGCCAGCAGGGTGTTGAGTACGTCGATGTCCTCGGCGGACCAGTCGGCCAGTGCCTTCTCCAGCGCGGCCGTGTAGCGGGCTCCGAGCTCGGCGAGGAGCGCGTGCCCGGACGGGGTGAGCCGCAGGATCCGGCAGCGCCCGTCCCCCGGGTCGGCCTCCCGCGCGATCCAGCCGCGTTCGGCGACGTGCGTGACGTGCCGGCTGGTCACGGAGATGTCGACGGCCATGAGCTCGGTCAGCCGGCTCAGCCGCATCTCGCCGTGCCGGTCGAGGACGGTGAGGACGGCGGCCGCGCCCGGTGGGCAGTCGGGGGGCAGGACACGGGCGAGGTCGCGCTTGACCGCGCCGATCCCGGTGAGCCGGCGGGCCAGCTCCTCGTACCGAGTGGTGGTGGTCACCGCACGCCCTCCCCATCTTGTTGCTTCAAGCAACCATAGAAGCAGATGGTTGCTACAGGCAAATGAATCCTTGGGGTGGGGCGGTAAAGGAATCGGAAAACCCGCTAGGGTCCTGACCCATGGCTGCGAACCACACCTCACAGGGCCCCGAGGGCGACTACGACCCCGCGGGCAGCACTCAGATGTTCCGGGCCTTCGTGGAGGAGGCCGCCCCGGTCTCGCAGACGGGGGCCGGCTCCCGTCGGCAGCGCCGCGAGGCGCAGGCGCAGGAGCGGTCCGGGACCCCGGTCGCGAAGATCGCGCTGGTGATCGCGCTCGTCGTCATGATCGGCGCGGCGGCCTGGGTCGTCCTGCACTGACGGCCCCGAGGCCTCAGTTCCAGGTGGCGGTGACCTTCCGGGTCTCCACGTGCATGCCCAGCGGCACCCGCCAGGCCTCCACGCACACCGTGTAGACCTGCGTCTTCGAGCTGCCGCCCGCGATGGGCGCGGGCAGGGCCTGGGTCGTGGTGATCGTGGCCCAGTCGACGCCGAGGGCGCCGATGATGTGGGTCGCGAAGCTGACCGTGCCCGAACGTGCCTCCGTGGTACCGGTGTTGGTGAAGGTCACGGTGACCCGCTCGCACCAGCGGTCGCCGGCGGCCGACCGGGTCGGCGTGGACAGCGTCAGCTTCGCGGGGGTCGTGGGCGGCGCCGGAGGTGTCGTGCCGGGCTTCGTCGGCGTGCCGCCGCCCGAGCCCGTGCCGCCGCCCGAGCCCGTGCCGCCGCCCGAGCCCGGTGTGCCGCCCGGCCCGGACGGGGTGCCGGGGGCGGTGGTGGCCGAACCCTGGCCGGGGGCGGTGCCGGGGGCGTTCGCGGAGCCTCCGGGGGCGGCGGGTGCCGCTCCGCCCGGGGCGGAGCCGCCGGGGGACTCGGACCCCGCCGGGCCGGTCGACGTACCGGCCGACGTACTGGCGGAAGCGGAGGAGCTGCCGGCCGCCGACGGGCCGCCGAGCTGCTGGAACTCCACGGCGCCCTGCGGCGCCACGTTGTCGCCGGCCCCCCGTTCGGGCCCAGGGGCGGCGGCGCCCACGGCGATGTATCCGTCCCGCGCCGGGCCCCCGCAGCCGGTGAGGGCGGCGACGGCCGTGCAGCACAGGGCGAGGAGGGCGGCCGGGGCGGCCGTACGGGATCCCGTTCGCATCGCGCCAGTTTTACTGACGCTCCGTCAATTGGGAACCCGCGCGGCTCGATCCGACCCGGACCCGCCCCGCGTCACTCCCCGATGAGGCCCGCCCGCAGCTGCGCCAGCGTGCGCGTCAGCAGCCGGGAGACGTGCATCTGGGAGATGCCGACCTCCTCGCCGATCTGCGACTGGGTCATGTTCGCGAAGAACCGCAGCATGATGATCTGCCGTTCCCGGGGCGGGAGTTTGGCGAGCAGCGGCTTGAGGGACTCGCGGTACTCGACGCCTTCGAGCGCGGTGTCCTCGTAGCCGAGACGGTCCGCGAGCGAGCCCTCGCCGCCCTCGTCCTCCGGGGAGGGCGAGTCGAGCGAGGAGGCGGTGTACGCGTTGCCGACGGCGAGGCCGTCGACGACGTCCTCCTCCGAGACCCCGAGCACGGCGGCGAGCTCCGGCACGGTCGGCGACCGGTCCAGCTTCTGCGCGAGCTCGTCGCTGGCCTTGGTCAGCGCGAGGCGCAGCTCCTGGAGCCGGCGCGGGACGCGGACGGACCAGGAGGTGTCCCGAAAGAATCGTTTGATCTCGCCCACGACGGTCGGCATCGCGAACGTCGGGAACTCCACGCCGCGTTCGCAGTCGAAGCGGTCGATCGCCTTGATCAGGCCGATGGTGCCGACCTGGACGATGTCCTCCATCGGCTCGTTGCGGCTGCGGAAGCGGGCCGCCGCGTACCGCACGAGCGGCAGGTTCAGCTCGATCAGGGTGTCGCGTACGTACGCCCGTTCGGGGCTGTCCAGGTCCAGGGTGGCAAGTCGCTGGAAGAGGGAGCGGGAGAGAGTGCGGGTGTCGATGGCTTCCGAGCGGTTGGACACTGCCGGCGGCGCCGTGCTCTTGACGAGCGTGAGCACCTTGGAGCTGCCCTGGTCTACGGACATGCCACCCCCTTGAGGTCGCGGACGGTCGCGTACTGCGCGCCCGTCGGAGGAACGCAGCCTCCACCTGAATACCGGAGGCGGGGCTGCGGCAAACGCGGTTCCAGCAGAATGTCACATGTCGGCAACGCGCTGTAGCGCCATATCGACATATGTCTCCAGCGACAGAACAGGTCAGAGGGGGATCAGCCCGTTCTGTCGGGAAAACGGGCGGATGATCTCCACCCGTTCCGGTTACGCCTCGATCCTGTTTGCGGATCGCAGTCGGGCGAAGCTGCGGGCGAGCAGCCGGGAGACGTGCATCTGGGAAACGCCCAGCTCGGCGCTGATCTGGGACTGCGTCAGATTGTTGTAGTACCGCAGGAGCAGGATCCGCTGTTCGCGCTCGGGCAGTTGTACGAGGAGATGGCGTACGAGGTCACGGTGTTCGACCCCGGCCAGCTCGGGGTCCTCGTACCCGAGGCGGTCGAGCAGCCCGGGCATCCCGTCGCCCTCCTGGGCGGCCTCCAGCGAGGTCGCGTGGTAACTCCGCCCGGCCTCGATGCAGGACAGCACCTCGTCCTCGGTGATGCGCAGCCGTTCGGCGATCTCGGGGGTGGTCGGGGTGCGGCCGTGGAGGGTCGTGAGGTCCTCGGTGGCGGCGTTGACCTGCACCCACAGCTCGTGGAGGCGGCGCGGGACGTGCACGGTCCGTACGTTGTCGCGGAAGTACCGCTTGATCTCGCCCACGACGGTCGGCATCGCGAAGGTCGGGAACTGCACGCCCCGGTCCGGGTCGAAGCGGTCGATGGCGTTGATCAGGCCGATGGTGCCGACCTGGACCACGTCCTCCATCGGCTCGTTGCGGCTGCGGAAGCGGGCGGCCGCGTAGCGCACGAGGGGGAGGTTGGCCTCGATGAGGGCCCCGCGCACCCGGTTGTGCTCGCTGGTGCCCGGTTCCAGGGCCTTCAGCTGCCCGAAGAGGACCTGGGTGAGGGCCCGGGTGTCCGCGCCCCGGCTCTGGGTCCGCTGGGCGCCGGGGGTGGGCGCGGCCGTCGCCGGGGTGGTCGCCGGGGGCGTCGCGGGGGGCTCGTCCTGCTGCGGCGGGACCTGGGGGTCCGGGTGGGCCTGCTGGACCGGGTGGTGGGCCTGGTGGGCCTCTTGCTGGGGGTCCTGCTGGGGTGGCACCTGAGGCGCTGTACTGGCCGGCACGGTCACGCCACCCCTTCAGTCAACTTCAGTCAACGCATCCGTCAAAAGCGGTCATAGCATCACAAGAGATGTGCACTGTGTGCAAGCACCGTATATCGCCGTGTTGAGGGCAAGTTGGGCATATCGTGGCATTCCATCCGGCTGCGGGTACGCAAAAAACCCCCACCCGTCGGAGTGGGGGCCGGAAGTCCGGGAACGGCCTCAGCGTACGGGTCAGCGCACCAGTTCGGTCATGAACTCGCCGATGCCGGAGGCTGCGTCCGATATCCCCTGGAAGCCGATTTCCACGATCTCGGCGGCCCTCTTCGGCTGGGTGATGATGACGAAGAGGACGAAGACGGTCAGGGCGCTCGTGATGAGCTTCTTGGTGTCCACGGGCGCACGGCCTCCCCAACCGGTCCTTTGTGAGTCGGGTGAGTCTAACCGGTCAGGATTGGGCACTCACCTGTCCTTTAAGGACCAATGACCCGGTGGGACGGGCCCTTTGCCGCTGGGGCGGCCTCCGTGCGGGGCGCATGCTTGTTGTGAGCCCACCGGTTCTGGCAGGAAACCGGTGGGTGAGGGACAGGGCCTCACTGCGGGGTCCGAGCCGCAAGCTTCCCCCTGACTGCGGCCCGGGTCGGCAGGTTCCGTCCTCAACGGGGGAAGTGGCTTGTCCCCCCGATGCCACTTCCCCCGTCCCATACGTCGAAGGTCCCGGCCCCCGCGGTCGGGGCCTTCTTCGTGTGCGCCTGTCGTCGACCCGCCGTTCCGTACGTCCTATTCGATGCCGCCGGCCAGGTCCGCGATGGGCTGTACGGGCGCGATGACGGGTGCCAGCTGGTTCGGCAGCTCCATCAGCTGGTTGAGCTGGTTCGCGCCCTCGCTGAGCTTCGCGCCGATCTCCTGGACGGAGGCGGGCTGCGCGCCGGCCGGCATGCCGGGGGCGGACGTCGGCAGGTCGGGGAGCGAGAGGGGCGAGATCGGGGCGTCTGCGGCGGAGGCGGCGGGAGCGGCGAGGCCCGCGGCGGCCCCCGCGAGGGCGATGGCGGCGAGCATGCGCTGGGTCTTGGTCATGCCGTGACAACGGCCGAGGGGGCGGGCGGTCACGCCGTTGTCCTCCGGACAGGCGGGCGGTTCCCCCGGGGGCGCGGGCCGCGGGCGGGTGCGGCGCCGTTGCCGGGGCTCTGCCCCGGACCCCGCGCCTCAAACGCCGGCGGGGCTGGATTTGGGGCGCTGCCCCCGGATCCCCGCGCAAACGCCGGTGGGGCTGGATTTGGGGCGCTGCCCCCGGATCCCCGCGCAAACGCCGGCAGGGCTGGATTTGGGGCGCTGCCCCCGGATCCCCGCGCAAACGCCGGCAGGGCTGGATTCGGGGCGCTGCCTCCGGATCCCCGCGCCTCAGGCGCCGGTGGGGCTGGATTCGGGGGGCGGATTCGGGTTCCGGTACGCCGAGAGCCCCGTCCCTTGCGGGGCGGGGCTCTCGATCGGAGCGGTAGTGGAGGGATTTGAACCCCCGATGGGTTGCCCCATACTCGCTTTCGAGGCGAGCTCCTTCGGCCACTCGGACACACTACCGAGATGGATCCTAGCCTACGGAGCGGCATCCTCTGAAATCGGCGTCCGGCGAGCGTGCCAAACCGGGTGAAAACCGCATCAGAGGGTGCGGAAGAACTCCGTCAGCTGCCGGGCGCACTCCTCCGCGAGGACGCCCCGGACCACCTCCGGCCGGTGGTTGAGCCTGCGGTCCCGTACGAGGTCCCACAGCGAGCCCGCGGCGCCCGCCTTGTCGTCGTCCGCGCCGTAGACGACCCGGGCGACGCGCGACTGCACGAGCGCGCCCGCGCACATCACGCACGGTTCCAGGGTCACCACGAGGGTGCACCCCGGAAGGCGCCATTCCCCGAGCGCTGCCGCCGCCCGCCGCAGCGCGACCACCTCGGCGTGCGCGGTCGGGTCGCCGGTCGCCTCGCGCTCGTTGTGGCCCGTGGCGAGGAGCTCCCCCGCCGGGCCGAGCACGACGGCGCCGACCGGCACGTCGCCGGCCGGCACCGCCAGGGCGGCCTCCTGGAGCGCGAGGCGCATGGAGTCCCGCCAGGGATCCCGTACGGGATCCGGAGTGTGCGCGTCCTGCATGTGGATCACTAGCGGACGGCCTCCAGGACCTCGGTGGCGCCGAGGGACTCGGCGATCTCCGAGAGAGCGTCCCCGTCGAGGGTCATCAGCTGCTTGTTGGTCACCCCGAGGTCGTCCAGCAGCCTGGGGTCACCGAGCGGACCGGCCGGAACCGGCTCCGCGCCGCTCCCGCCCGTCTCGTCCTCGTCGGCGTCCTCGTCCGCGTAGGCGGACACGGAGTCCTCCTCACCGTCCTCGGTGCCGTCCAGGTCGAGCTCGTCGAGTTCGTCGTCCTCCTCGTCGTTGCCCAGCAGCTCTTTGGTCAGCATCGAGCCGTAGGAGCTGCGGGCGGCCGCGGCGGCGTTCGATACGAAGTACCGCGGGTCCTCCTCGCCGTCCACGCGGACGACGCCGAACCAGGCGTCCTCCTGCTCGATGAGGGCGACCACCGTGTCGTCGTCGACAGCGGCGGAACGGGCGAGATCGATCAGATCACTGAGGGACTCGACGTCGTCGAGTTCCATGTCGCTCGCTTCCCACCCGTCTTCGGTGCGCGCGAGCAGTGCGGCGAAGTACACCGTGACTCTCCCACTGGTCTTAGGCGTGCCGGTTGGAGGTCCCCCCGGCCGGAGGTTGGGGCGGAACGGCTGTGGTGCGTCGTGCGGTGCTGCGTTGCCGTCCGTGCCCCGCCCAATCGGCATCGTGGCAGAAACGGCGGCTTTGCGAGAGGTCTTCCGCGCTTGCGTCGTGCCGTGGCGCCTCCCGGCTGGGGTTGCGGGCGGGTCCGCGCCGGGGCGTGTCGTCCGTGTGCGGCGCCGTTGCCGGGGCTCTGCCCCGGGCCCCGCGCCTCAAACGCCGGCGGGGCTGGATGGGGCCGGCGGGGCTGGACGGGCCGGACGGGGGGCGGGGCCGGATCTCGTGTCACCAGCGGCCGGATCTCGTGTCACCAGCGGAAGGTGCGCATGCGCATCTGCTGGCGCATGCGGGCCGCGCGGGCGCGGCGGGGCTGGACCCGGTCGCGCAGTGCGCGGGCCTCCATCAGGTCGCGCAGGAACTGCGCTCGGCGCGCTCGGCGCTGTGCGGCGGTCTCCGGCGGTTCCGCCATGTCGTCGCTCGGCTGCGTGTCGGGCATCGGCCACCACCCCGTGCTGGTCGGTCGTCCCCCTCGCACCCACCTTCCCCCGAACAGCCCGTTTGATGCCACCCAAGTGCAGGTCAAGCAGGTCAGCGGGGTCGGAGAGCGGTCAGGCGTCGTCCTCCAGGGTCGGTACGACCGCCACCGGGCCGTGGGCGTGGTGGAGCACCGCGTGCGCCACCGAGCCGATCTGGAACGACAGGGCGGTGCGCCTCGGGTGGTGGCGGCCGACCACGACCAGGGCCGCCGACCGGGAGGCCGTGACGAGCCGGCCGGCCGGGTCGCCGGGGACGGCGGCCTGCTCGACCGGGACGTCCGGGTACCGGGCCCGGAAGGGCGCCAGCCGCTCCGTCTGGGAGCGCAGCATCTCCAGCTCGGCCGGTACCGCGTCGTCCCCCTCCTCCGGCAGCCCCTCGGGCGGGATCACCACGAAGGGGGCGTCCACCACCATGGTCGGCACCGGCGGGATGACGTACGCGGAGACCACCTGTACGGCGGTCCCCCGCGCGGCGGCCTCCGTGAAGGCGAAGACCAGTACGTCGTCGGGGGTCTCGGAGGCGTGCAGGCCGAGGACCACCTTCCCCGTGGACTCCTCCGTGCCGGCCTCCGCCGCCCGCTCCGCGTGCGGGACCACCACGACCGGGCAGGGCGCCGTGGACGCCACGGCGCGGCTGTTGGAGCCCAGCAGCAGACTGGCGAAGCCCCCGCGCCCCCGGGAGCCCATGACCAGCATCCTGGCCTCCGCGCCGATCACGCGCAGGGCCTCGGGGACGGAGCCCTCCAGCGACTCGTACCGGACCCCCACGGGCAGTTCGTCGCCGCTGCCGCCCAGCAGGGCCCGTATCCGCTCGTTCACCGGGTCGGCGTACTCCTCCGGCTCCGAGGCGTCGCGAAGTGAGGAACGGCGGCCCGCATACAACTGGGCCTCGTCGGGCAGGACATGGGCGATCAGCAGCTCCGTCCCGTGCCGGACGGCCGCGTCCCGCGCCCACTCCAGGGCCTTCAGGCTGTGTTCGGATCCGTCGACGGCCGCGATCACCGGTGAGTGGGTCATCAGTCCAGCGTGCGGGGCGTACGGGTGATCCGCATCCCGTGCGGGGGCGGCGCGCGAGGGCGCGGAGGAGCCGCGTCAGCGCGTAGCCTTTTGGGTGTGGGTCGCGTCTCGCGGCCGTTTTTGCAGGTCGCAGGCCGAATTTTGGAGGATGTTGTGCGTTTGCAGGTAGTCGATCACCCCTTGGTGGCGCACAAGCTCACGACCCTGCGCGACAAGCGCACCGACTCGCCCACGTTCCGCCGGCTCGCCGACGAGCTCGTGACCCTGCTCGCGTACGAGGCCACGCGCGACGTGCGGACCGAACAGGCCGACATCGAGACCCCGGTGGGCCCCACGACCGGCGTGAAGCTCTCGTACCCGCGTCCGCTGGTGGTGCCGATCCTGCGCGCCGGCCTCGGCATGCTCGACGGCATGGTGCGGCTGCTGCCGACGGCCGAGGTGGGCTTCCTGGGCATGGTCCGCAACGAGGAGACCCTGGAGGCCTCCACGTACGCGACGCGCATGCCCGAGGACCTCTCGGGCCGCCAGGTCTACGTCGTCGACCCGATGCTCGCCACCGGCGGCACGCTGGTCGCGGCGATCCAGGAGCTGATCAAGCGCGGCGCCGACGACGTGACGGCCGTGGTGCTGCTGGCCGCGCCGGAGGGCGTGGAGATCATGGAGCGCGAACTGGCGGGCACGCCGGTGACGGTGGTGACGGCCGCGGTGGACGAGCGGCTCAACGAGCACGGCTACATCGTGCCGGGGCTGGGCGACGCGGGCGACCGCATGTACGGCTCGGCGGAGTAGCCTCCGGCGGCGCGGGGCCCGCAGCGCGTCTCAGTCCCAGGGGGCTTCGAGCGGCCCGGGCCCGGGGCCGCGGGGAGCCGACTGCCCGGCCGGCAGGGCCGGGCAGCGGTTCAGCACTTGACGGGCGCGGGTGCGGGGTTGGCCAGCAGGGCCAGCGCCTTGTCCGCGTCCTCCTTCGTGGTCAGGTCCTTGAAGGCGTCGCCCAGGATCAGGTCGATGTCCGTGCCTTCGCGGGCGTCGGTCTGCTGGGTGGCGCCGGCGAGCTGCGCGCCGAGTACCGAGTAGGCGGCCTTGTCGGTCGTGGGGGAACCCAGCAGTATCCCGGCGCCGGGGACCTTCTTGTCGAAGTCGGCGGGGGCGTTGCCGACCTTGCCGATGACGAAGCCGCGTTTTTGCAGTTCGTCGCCGACGGCCTTGGCGAGGCCGGCCCGCGGGGTCGCGTTGTAGACGTTGACGGTGATCTCGCCGGGCTGCGGGAGGGCGACCGCCGGTTTCGGGGAGGCGACCGCGGGGGCGCCCTTGGCGGCGGCGGCCGCCTTCTTCTCGCAGTCCTTCTTGGCCGCAGCCGCGTTCCGTTTGGCGGTGTCGCCCTGGAACACGTCGATGAGCTGCAGGGCTCCATAGCCGAGCAGGGCGAGCGCGAGGACCGAGCCGAGCACGGCGAGGACGATCCGACGACGGCTCCGCTTACGGCTCATGCGAGGGTAGGCGGCTCCCGTGACGCGGTACTTTCCGCCCATGCCGGGGGGAGTGAGCATGCTCATGGGCGCAGCGTAGTGCCGCCCGGGGGCGATGCCCACTCAATGATCTGCTGATAGGTCAATCGAGACCCGAAAGGCGCAATCCGCCGCGAAGCGGTCAGTCCATTTCGAGGACGCGCGCGTGCAGCACCTGGCGCTGCTGGAGGGCGGCGCGCACGGCGCGGTGCAGCCCGTCCTCCAGGTAGAGGTCGCCCCGCCACTTGACGACGTGGGCGAACAGGTCGCCGTAGAAGGTGGAGTCCTCGGCGAGCAGGGTTTCCAGGTCCAGCTGCCCCTTGGTCGTCACCAGCTGGTCGAGCCGGACCGGGCGCGGCGCGACGTCCGCCCACTGCCGGGTGGTTTCCCTGCCGTGGTCGGGGTACGGCCGTCCGCTTCCGATGCGCTTGAAGATCACACGGAAAGCCTACCGGGCCCGTGCCTGCGGGCGCAGCCTCGCGACGTTGGTGCAAAAGTGTCAAACAGGGCTATTTCGGGAGTGATGCATGAGCGAGAGCACCGACGCCGCCGTCTCGACGGACCATGCCGAGGCGGCCGGACCGGCTGCGGAGATCGCCGCCGGATACGCCTTCACGGGCCCGGCGCTCGACCTGGGAGCCCTGCTCTGGGAAGGGTCCTGCCTGCCGGAACGACAGATCCGCATCCCGCTGTCGATGCTGAGCCGGCACGGTCTGGTCGCGGGCGCCACCGGCACCGGCAAGACCAAGACGCTCCAGCTGATCGCCGAGCAGTTGTCCGCCCAAGGCGTACCCGTCTTCCTCGCCGACATCAAGGGAGACGTCTCGGGGATCTCCGCGCCGGGTGCGGCGGGCGAGAAGGTCGCCGAACGGGCCCGGGAGGTGGGCCAGAGGTGGGAGCCCACCGGATACCCCGTCGAGTTCTACTCGCTCGGCGGCATCGGCCCCGGGATCCCGGTCCGCTCCACCGTCACCGGCTTCGGCCCGGTCCTGCTGTCGAAGGTGCTCCAGCTCAACCGGACGCAGGAGCAGTCACTCGGCCTGATCTTCCACTACGCCGACTCCAAGGGCCTGGAGCTGATCGACCTCAAGGACCTGCGAGCGGTCGTCGCCTTCCTCGTCTCCGACAAGGGAAAACCCGAGCTCAAGGGGATCGGCGGACTGTCCACCGTGACCGCCGGGGTGATCCTGCGGGCGCTGACCGCCTTCGAGCAGCAGGGCGCCTCGGAGTTCTTCGGCGAGCCCGAGTTCGACAGCGGCGAGTTCCTGCGCACCGCCGCCGACGGCCGCGGGACGGTCTCCCTGCTGGAGCTCCCCGCGGTCCAGGACAAGCCGCAGCTCTTCTCCACTTTCCTGATGTGGCTGCTCGCCGACCTCTACACGGACCTGCCGGAGGTCGGCGACCTGGAGAAGCCCAAGCTCGTCTTCTTCTTCGACGAGGCCCACCTGCTCTTCAACGGCGCCTCGAAGGCCTTCCTGGAATCCATCACCCAGACCGTCCGCCTCATCCGCTCCAAGGGCGTCGGCGTGTTCTTCGTGACCCAGACCCCCAAGGACGTACCGGCCGACGTGCTCGCCCAGCTCGGCAACCGCGTGCAGCACGCCCTGCGCGCCTTCACCCCCGACGACGCCAAGGCGCTGAAGGCGACGGTGAAGACCTTCCCCAACTCCCCTTACGACCTTGAGGAGCTGCTCACCACGCTGGGCACCGGCGAGGCCGTCGTCACCGTGCTCAGCGAGAAGGGCGCCCCCACCCCGGTGGCCGCGACCAGACTGCGCGCCCCGCAGTCGCTCATGGGGCCGATCGAGGCGGGTGCTCTGGAGCAGGCCGTGAAGTCCTCGCCGCTGTGGTCGCGTTACGCGGAGCCGGTCGACCGCGAGTCCGCGTACGAGAAGATCAGCGCCGAACAGGCCGCCGCCGAGGCCGAGGCGGAGGCGGCAGCCGCGGCCGCGGACGCCGAGAAGGAGGCGAAGGAGGTCGAGAAGGAGGCGGCGCGGGCCGCGCGGAGCGCCCCCAGGCCGGAGCCGTCACTGGCCGAACAGGTGGTGGGGAGCGGGCTGTTCCGCTCGCTGGCCCGCTCGGTCGGGACCCAGCTCGGCCGGGAGATCTCCCGCTCGATCTTCGGTACGGCCCGGCGGCGGCGGTGAGCATGGGCGTACGGGCCGCGGTTCGAGGCGGAGTCGAGCGAACCGGTTGCCGCTACGCGGGCACTCGCTGACAGACTCGTCGTATGCGGACCGAACTCACCGACACCACCTCCAGCAAGGTCAACCGGGCCCTGCTCGAAGCCCGCCGGGCCATAGGCAGCCCCACGATGGGGCTGGTGCTGACCCTCGTGGTCGTCACCGACGAGGAGAACGCCTACGACGCCGTGCGCGCGGCCTCGGAGGCCTCGCGGGAGCACCCGTGCCGCATCATCGCGGTGATCAAGCGGGTCTCGCGCGGCCCGCTCACGCTCCGGGCGACCCGGATGGACGCCGAGCTGCGGGTCGGCACCGATGCCGGCACCGGGGAGATCGTGATGCTGCGCCTGCACGGGGCGCTGACCGAGCACACCGCCTCGGTCGTGCTGCCGCTGCTCGTGCCGGACGCGCCCGTGGTGGCGTGGTGGCCGGCCGACGCCCCCGCAGACCTGGCGGGGGACCCGCTGGGCGCGCTCGCGCAGCGCCGGATCACCGACGCGGCCGCCGCCGCGGACCCGGTGGCCGTGCTCGACGAGCGGGCCGCCGGCTACCACCCCGGCGACACCGACCTGGCCTGGACGAGGCTGACCCAGTGGCGGGCGCTGCTGGCCGCCGCGCTCGACCAGAAGCCGCTGCCGGTGACCGGCGCGACGGTCGAGAGCGAGGCCGACAACGTGAGCGCCGAGCTGCTGGCCCGCTGGCTGGAGGACCGGCTCGGGGTGCCGGTGGAGCGGGCGGAGAGCCCCGGCCCCGTGATCACCCGGGTGACCCTGCGCACCACGGGCGGCGAGATCCGGGTGGACCGCCCCGCGGGCGCGCTGGCCACGCTGGTGCTGCCGGGGAGCGTCGACCGCAAGGTGGCGCTGAAGATCCGCAGCAACGCCGAACTGATCTCGGAGGAACTGCGCCGTCTCGACGCCGACGTGGTCTACGGCTCCGCGCTGCGGCGGCGGCCGCTCCAGGCGGCGCTCTCCGCGTAGTGGTTGTCGTAGGTCGCCGAGCTGTCCTTGATGTCCTGCACGGTGGCCTCGCCCGCGTTGACCCGGCCGAGGAGCCGGTAGTAGTCGAAGCGGCCCATGCCGGGGGTGAAGCCCACGAAGACGCTCGCGGTGTGGCCGGCGGCCGGGGCGAATGCGTGCTTCACGCCCGGCGGGATCGCGATGAAGTCGCCGGCTCCGAGGGTCTGGATCTCGTCGCCGACGAGGACGTCGAGCCGGCCCGCGGTGACGTGGAAGAACTCGGTGGCCTTGGTGTGGAAGTGCACCGGGGCCCCGGCGGCGCCCTCGTCGAAGGTGGCGGTGTTGCAGGTGAGTTCGGCGGTGTCCGTGAGCAGCGTGATGAGGCTGCCGGGGGCGTCGTGGATGGCTTCGGCGGTGGCGGCGCGGGTCGCGATCTCTGTCATGTCCCCCAATCTACGGTCCGGATAGACCGGCCACAGGGGTCAATCAGGAGCCCGTCAGACCGGTCAATTCCGCTGATCCAGCCGCGCCGGCAGCACCGGCCCCACCCAGCCCTGCCGGCGGCACGGCGACATCCGGCCCCGCCGGCGTTTGAGGCGCGGGGTCCGGGCCGGAGCCACGGGAGGCCGGGCGGCGCCCGGAGTGCCGCGCCGACACGCCTGGTTCACGCGCCGCCCCGCGAGGCCTTCGCCGCGGCCTTCATCTCCTGCTTGTGCGCCCGTACTTTGGCCAGCGACTCCGGCCCCGTGATGTCCGCCGCCGAACGGTAGACGTTCGCCTGCCCGTAGCCGCCCGCCGCCTCCCGCCAGCCCTTCGGCCGCACCCCCAGCCGCTTGCCCAGCAGCGCCAGGAAGATCTGCGCCTTCTGCTCCCCGAAGCCCGGCAGCGCCTTCAGCCGCTTCAGCAGCTCCGCGCCCGTCCCCGCGTCGGCCCAGACGGCCGCCGCGTCCCCTTCGTAGTGCTCGACGAGGTACGCGCACAGTTGCTGGATCCGCTTCGCCATCGACCCCGGATAGCGGTGCACGGCCGGCTTCTCCGAGAGCAGGGCGGCGAAGGCCTCGGGGTCGTAGGCGGCGATCTCGTGCGCGTCCAGATCGTCGGCGCCCAGCCGCTGGGCGATCGTCCACGGCCCCGAGAACGCCCACTCCATCGGCACCTGCTGGTCCAGCAGCATTCCGACCAGCGCGGCGAGCGGGCTCCGGGAGAGCAGCGCGTCGGCCTCCGGCTGCTGGGCGAGCCGGATGGTGATGTCGTTGTCCATGGCTCCAGGGTCCCCCGCGGACGCGCTTCCCGCGCGATTGTCAGAGCCCGCCCCTAGCGTGGTTCGTGCAGTCGAGCAGTCGAAACAGTCGAAGAGCAAGCCGAGGAGTCGATCGATCATGGTTGAGTTCACCGAAGGCGCGCCGTGCTGGGTGGACGCGATGTTCGCCGATGTGGAGGGCGCCAAGTCCTTCTACGGCGATGTACTGGGCTGGACCTTCGGGGATGCCAGCAGCGAGTACGGGAATTACACGCAGGCGTACTCCGACGGAAAGGCCGTGGCCGCCGTCGTCCCGCCGATGCCGGGGGTGGAAGCGCCCTCGCAGTGGTGTCTGTACTTCGCCTCGCCCGATGCGGCGGCCACCGCCGCGAAGGTCACGTCGGCCGGCGGCGAGGTGCTGATGGGTCCGATGCAGGTCGGCACGTTCGGCACGATGCTGATCGCGAAGGAGCCGAGCGGGGCGGTCTTCGGCGTCTGGCAGCCGGGCGACCACAAGGGCTTCGAGAAGATGGGCGAGAACGGGTCGTTCGCCTGGGCCGAGGTCTTCACGCGGGACGCGGCGAAGCCGGACGCGTTCCTGCCGAAGGTCTTCCCGTACGGCGTCCAGCAGATGGACCCGGGCGACTCCGGCATGGACTACAAGATCTTCAGCGTCGGCGGCCCCGAGAACCCGGTCATGGGCCGGATGCCCATGGGCGACGAGTTCCCGCCCGAGATCCCGTCCTACATCCAGGTCTACTTCGCCGTCCCGAACTGCGACGAAGCGGTCGCGAAGACCCAGGCCCTCGGCGGAAAGCTGCACTTCGGCCCGATGGACAGCCCGTTCGGCCGGTTCGCGGCGGTGACGGACCCGCAGGGAGCGGCCTTCGCGGTGATCGACACGGCGACGACGGTCGGTGAGATGCCGAAGTTCGAGTGACCCCTTCCGGCTCCCGTACGCATGCCCGTGCCCCTGCCGGGGATACACGCCAGGGGCACGGGGGTGTGGGGGCGGTGCGCGTCCGTCAGCGGCGGACGTCCCCGGTGAGGGGGGCGTAGGCGAACCACGCCTGGTCCGTGGGCCGGACCAGCACCGGGGCGGGCCAGAGCGGGGCGGACGCGAGGAGCACGTAGTCGTACGGGGGCCACGGGTACGCGCTGCCGCTCTGCGGGGCGGCGGCCTGGGCGGGGGAGCAGGTGATGAGGGCGCTGGTGAAGGCGAGTGCCGCGGCGGCGGCGATGTTCTTGATCACGGGTGGAGGAATATCGGCCGGGGGGCGCCGCCGAACAGGTTTCTGAGCCCGCCTTCACCCGTATGCCGGAGCCGTTTCACCGCAGAAACGAACCTCCACCGATCACCCTCGGCGGCGGATCAGCGACATCAGCAGTTCATGGGTTTCGGCGTCGGCGGCCACGACGAGCCCACGGCTGCCCGCCTCCCCCACGGGAGCGCCGTCGATCCCGGTGACCACGCAGCCCGCGGCCCGGCACAGGGCGATGCCCGCGGCGAAGTGGACGCTCCCGGAGAGGTCCCCGCCATCGGTGACGTACGCGGCGCGCTTGCCGGCGGCGACCCACGCCAGCGCCAGCGTCGTGGACACCACGCGCGGCCGGAAGCGCTCGACGAACGCGGGGTGGGCCAGCAGCTCCACGGCCCGGAAGCCGGGGGCGCCGGGGAACGGCGGGTCGAGGTTGACGTCCACCAGCCGGGTGGCGGAGGAGGGCTCCAGCGGTGTCTCGGTCCCGTCCCGGTGAAGCGCCCAGGCGGCCCGGCCGTCGGTCGCGAACACCTCGCCGCCGAACGGGTCGGCCACGGCCGCCGCACCGTCGCGCAGCGCCACGTTGACGGCCACCAGCATGTTGCCGACGGCGTAGTTCAGCGTTCCGCACAGGGGATCCACCAGCCACTGCCGCGCGGCCCCGTCGGCCCCCTGCTGCCCGCCCTCCTCGCCGAGCACCGCGTCGTGCGGACGCGCGGCCCGGATGACACCGAGGATCGCCTTCTCGGCCTCGACGTCGGCGGCGGTGGCGAAGTCCCCGGCGCCCTTGTCGATGCGTTCGAGCCGCCGGCCGTACATCTCCCGCACCACGTCCGCACCGGCCCGCGCCGCGGCTGTCGCGACTGCGGTGTCGTCGAGCTTCGCGTCTGAGTCGATCATGTCGGGAAGGCTATCCGCGGAGGCCGGTCAGGCGGCGTGGGTGATCCCGATCTCCGCGCAATCCCCACACGTGCCGGGAGCCGGGCTGCGGAAGGCGCGGTCGCAGGCGGGGCAGGTCTGGAACGGATCCGGTGGTACGTAGTCGTGCGCACGGTGCACCGGCCCGAGTAGCGGCGGCAGTTGGGCCGAGAGGCGGTGCGCGATCAGTCCGGCCGGATTGCGGGGCTGGGCGGGGAGGTTGGCCGTCAGCGCGCAGACCACCGCGTCCGCGGACGCCCCGCGCTCCAGCCAACTCTCGACGCCGGGCGCCAGCCGGTGGATGTCCCGCTCGCCGAGCAGCAGCCGGTGGTCGACCCGCCGCAGTCGCGCGAGCAGCTCGGTCGCGGCGCGGCGGCGGGCGGGGGACACGTCACTGGGCGCGGGGACCGGGGCCGGTGCGGGGGCCGGGGCCGCAGGCGCGGCTTCGGCCGGGGGCTCCGGCTCGGGTTCCGGCTCGGGGCGGACCTCGGCCTCGGGTTCCGGTGCGGGCGCCACGGCCGCGGGCTCCGTACGGCGACGGCGGGGGCGCGGCGGGGTCGGCAGGGGCGGCAGGGGCGGCGTGGGTGTGGGCGGCGGCGTGGGCCGGGGCTGCTCCTGCTCGGGGACAGCTCCCGGGCGGTTGTAGGACACCGTACGGGTGATGAGTCGCCCACCGGGCAGATGTTCCGTCGTTCGGCTGAGGTAGCCGTGGTGCTCCAACTCCCGCAGGGCGGAGGCGATCCGGATCTCACCCTCGGGGAACCGCGCGTCCAGCTCCTTGATGCCGATCCGGGTCCCGCCGGGCACCGACTGGATGTAGACGGCCAGTCCGATCGCGGTGAGCGACAACTCCCGGTGCTGGGCGAGGTGGTTGCCGATCACGGTGAAGTGCGAAGTGTGCTTGACGTGGGCGTGGCGTACGCCGGACGGGAAGACCGGGCGCGCGTTAAAGTGCTCAGAAGCCATGGGAAGCCTGTTACTTCCTCGTTGGTCAGGCCCTCGTTCGGGATTGCCGTCCCGGCGGGGGCCGTCTCATGTCTGGTGCGTGTCGGGCAGAGCATATGCCAGGCAACCGGCCCCGAATCCAGCCCAGTTGGGCCAATTCACCCGTGTGAGTGAGAGGCCGATTCCGGGAGGCTGGAGGGGTCTGGCGGGGTTCTTTCTCTCGTTATTGCGAAGCAAAAGAAAAATCGTGGATCCCCGCATCGCGTCGGCCCGCGATCCGATGGGCCCGCTCCCCCGCCCCTGAGACCCAGGTCACATTCCCGACCTGTCACAGCCCGCCGAACGGCGGTGTCTTAAGGGTCGTAGCCACCGAGAACGGCAGAGGAGAAGACCATGGGTCCCCGACTGAACATCTTCGGCAACGCGACCGCGGGCAAGGTCATGAAGCACTTCATGGCGGCGGGCGCGGCGATCAAGGGCTCCACCCTGCCTGCCGCCACGCAGGAGCTGGTCGCGCTGCGCGCGAGCCAGATCAACGGGTGCGGTTTCTGTATCGACATGCACACCAAGGACGCGACCGCCGCCGGCGAGACCGCGGTACGGCTCCACCTCGTCGCGGCCTGGCGGGAGGCGACCGTCTTCACCGAGGCCGAGCGGGCCGCGCTGGAGCTGACCGAGCAGGGCACCCGCATCGCGGACGGCGCCGGAGGCGTCCCGGACGAGGTGTGGGAGAACGCGGCCAAGCACTACGACGAGGACCAGCTGGCCGCTCTGATGATCCTGATCGCCATGATGAACACCTACAACCGGCTGAACGTCATGCTCCAGATGCCGGCCGGCGAATACCAGCCGGGCCAGTTCCACTGACCGGTGAGGTCGCCCGCAGTGGTTTGTGGCGGTGCCCCTGAGTGCGGACAACGGCACCTACCAGCCGACCGGGTGGTTCCGGTTGGTGGATGAGATGGGGTGAACGCGCGCCGGAGCAAAGGGGCATACGGTCGATCCCGTGCGGTTCTCATCGGTCCCGCACGAAGTCGCCACGTACGCTACGTAAGAGGTCGAAGCACTCATGAGCCTGAGCATCCGCAACCAGATCGCCGGCACCGTCACCGCCGTCACCGCAGGTGAGGCCATGGCGACGGTCAAGGTCCGGCTGGACGGCGGTCAGGACATCACCGCTGCCATCACCGTCGACGCCGTCAAGGACCTCGGCCTTTCCCAGGGGGACGCGGTCAAGGCGCTCGTCAAGGCCACCGAGGTCGCGCTCGCCACCGGGCCGGTGGACGGGATCTCCATTCGCAACCAGATCGCCGGCACCGTCGCCGACGTGTCCGCCGGGCCCGCGATGGCCTCCGTCAAGGTCGACGTGAACGGTGGCTCCCTGACCGCCGCCATCACCGCCGACGCCGTCGAGGCGCTCGGGCTGGCCGCAGGGTCCGCCGTCACCGTTCTGATCAAGTCGACCGAGATCTCGCTCGCCACCGCCTGAGGCGGTGAGGGCCTACAGGCCCAGGTTCGGCGGGGCGAGCGCGCCGAACCACACGTGGGTGACCGCGCTGACGTAGCGCGCCCCGCACCGGTCCGTCGGAACCACCAGCTGGCAGCCCGGCTCGTCGAGGTCCTCCCCGTCGAGCCGGGTGGCCAGCAGGACCGGACCGTCGGCGAAGTCGGCGTCCAGCTCGGCCCAGGACAGCACGCTGTGGTGGCCGTCCCCGCCGCTGATCGCGAGCATGAAGCGGCTGCGGTCCTTGCGCCGCCGCGCGTCGAAGGCCGGGCCCGCGTCGAGGATCACGTCGTGCAGCAACGCGCCCTCGAACACGTGGTGCTGAGGCCCGTTCGTCGCGCAGTCGAACGTGACCGCCGCACGGTGCTGACGCCATTCGCGCAGGTCGGCGACGCTCAGGGTGGCGGGATGGTCGAGGTCTCCGTGCAGGATCAGTTTGGCCATGGGTGTGTCATGCCCGGAACGACCGCTTGCGGAACCTCAGATGCAAGGTTTGTGGCTTGATCCGGGTCGCAGATCATGGCTTATTGTTCATTCACACCTTGCATCTTCTGCCACACGACGTCGCGCAGTACCGGGAGTTCCGTGAAACGGACGCCGGTGGCGTCCCGCAGGGCGTTGGCGAACGCCGGGCCCACCGGGTTGAAGGGGCTCTCGCTCATGGACTTCGCGCCCAACGGCCCGATCGAGTCCGAGGTCTCCGTGAAGTGGACCTCCGTGCGCGGGACGTCCGCGTACTGCGGGAGCCGGTAGCGGCGGAAGGCGGCCGTGGTGACCTCGCCGCGCTCGTCGATCCGTACGGTCTCGAAGAGGGTGGCGCCCAGGGCCTGCGCCACACCGCCCTCCACCTGGCCGAGGCACTGCATCGGGTTCATCACCTTGCCCGCGTCCGCCGAGTGCACGCTGCGCAGGATCTTCATCTCGCCGGTGTCCGGGTCCACGGCGAGCCGGAACCACTGGGCGTTGAACGCCACCGAGCGCGGGGTGCCGCCGAAGTGGCCCTCGCTGCTGATCTCGCTCGCCTTGCCCTTGGCATGGGCCGCCTCGTACAGCTCCTTGAGGGTGACCGTCCGGCCCGCGCAGTCGAAGGACTCGGGGCCGAGCAGGCACAGGTGCCGGGCGACGCCCGTGTGCTCGGAGGCGAAGGTCTTCATGCGCTCGGCGAGCGAGGTCGCGGCGAGCAGCACCGCCTTGCCCGCCACCACGGTGCCGGCCGAACCGAAGGCGCCGGTGTCGTGCCGGACCACGTCGGTGTCGGACTGGCGGACGGTCAGCCGGTCCGCGGTGGTGTTCAGCGCGTACCCCGCGAGCTGCTTGTGGACGGTGGTGGTGCCGTTGCCGAACTCCGAGGTGCCGACCGCGATGTCGTACGTGCCGTCCTGGAGCAGGGTGAGGGTGGCGTCGGCGTAGTGTCCGCGCGGCGGGCTCGTGGCGATCATCGACACGGCGGCGCCCTGGCCGGTGACCCAGCCCGGCGGCACCTTCTCGTGGCTGGTGTCCTCGGCGATCGCCCTGCGCACCACGGCGAGGCACTCGGCCAGCCCGTAACTGGCCATGAAGAGGTCGTCGTCGTGGCCGATCGGGGTGTGCATGTGGTCGAGCGGACCGATGATGTTCTTCTCGCGGAACTCCAGGGGGTCCATGCCCAGGCGCCGTGCCACCTCGTCCATCGCCGACTCCAGGGCGAAGGTGGTCTGGCCCAGCCCGTAGCCGCGGAAGGCGCCCGACGGGACGACGTTGGTGTAGACGGAGTACGCCTCGACCTTCTTGTTCGGGGCGTTGTAGATGACGAAGGACTCGCCGGCGCTGTGGTACATCACGCCGGGGCCGTGGTTGCCGTACGCGCCGGTGTTGGACACGATCCGCATGTCGATGGCGGTGAGCTTGCCGTCGGCGCGGGCGCCGAGCTTGATCCGGACGGTGAACGGGTGCCGGGTGCTGGCGCCGTAGAACTGTTCGGCGCGGGTGAACTCCAGCTTCACCGGGCGGCGCAGCTGCAGCACGGCCAGGGCCACGATGTCCTCGGCGAACATCTCCTGCTTGCCGCCGAACCCGCCGCCGACGCGGCCCGTGAACACCCGGACGTCGTCCTCGCCGAGCCCGTACAGCGCGCACAGTGCCCGCCGGGTCAGGAACGGGGTCTGGGAGGAGGAGCGGATGGAGAGCCGCTCGCCCGTGCCGTCCTCCTTCGGCTCCATGTACCCGACGCAGCCGTGGGTCTCCAGGCTGGCGTGCTGGACGCGCTGGGTCTGGAAGGTCTCCTCGTAGATCACCGCGGCCTCGGCGAAGCCCTGCTCCACCGAGCCGATCTCGCCGTGCACCTCGCCGGCCAGGTTGTTCTCGACGCGCGCGATGCGTTCGTTCGCACCCTTGCCCGCGTGGATGACCGGCGCGCCGGGGGCCATGGCCTTCTCCGGGTCGATCACGTACGGGAGTTCCTCGTACGTGACCTGGATGCGGCGGCAGCCCTCCTCCGCGGCGCCCTCGCTGTCGGCGACGACGGCGGCGACCCGCTGCCCGACGAACCGGACGACGTCGTCCAGCAGGCGGGTGTCGTCGGGGTCCTCGTGGGGGTGCTCGTGGCGGGCGCTGGAGTAGAGGGTGTCCGGGACGTTCTCGTGGGTGAACACCGCGTGCACCCCGGGCACGGCCAGCGCCTCGGAGGTGTCGATCGCGAGGATCCGGGCGTGCGGGTGGGGGGAGCGCAGCAGCTTCATGTGCAGCAGCCCCGGCACGTCGATGTCGAAGGTGTAGCGGGCGGTGCCGGTGACCACCTGGGGGGCGGCGGGCGCGGCGAGGTTGCGGCCGACGGCCTGGCCGGCCTCGGGTTCCTCGATGTGCTTCACGCCGCGGACGGCGTCCTCGATGGCGCGGTAGCCGGTGCAGCGGCAGATGTTGCCCTTGAAGGCGCGCCCCAGGTCGTCGAGCTTGCCGTCGCAGTGGGGGGTGCCCTTCTCGGCCTCCAGGGCGGCGGTGGTCATGATGAACCCGTTGGTGCAGAAGCCGCACTGGAAGCCCTGGGCCTCCAGGAACCTGCGCTGCACCGGGTGGAGCTCGCCGTCGGGGTGGGCCAGGCCCTCCAGGGTGGTGACCGAGCGGCCCTCGGCGCGGACGGCCGGGTAGAGGCAGGAGTGCACGGGCCGGCCGTCGACGTGGAGCGTGCAGGCGCCGCAGTCGCCCTGGTCGCAGCCCTTCTTCGTGCCGAACCAGCCGCGTTCGCGCACGTAGGTGCGCAGGCACTGGCCGGGGCGGGGCTCGGCGGTGAAGCGCTGCTTGTTGATCTCGACTTCGTAGCTCATCGGGAAGCCTTCCCCACCGTGAGTTCGACGCGGATCTCCTCCGCCAGGCGCAGGGCCATGTGACGGCGCCACGCCGGCAGCCCGTGAATGTCGTCGTACCACTCGTCGGGGCGGATGGTGTTGTCGATCGCGGCTCGCAGTTCGGCGGCGGACGGCCACAGGGCGAACCAGAAGCGGAACGGGCGCGTGGTGGCGGCCGAGACGGTCAGTGCGAACGAGCCGTCCTGGGGGTCGGCCGTGCCGATGATCAGGGCCCCGGAGCGCCCCAGTCCGTAGAGGGAGGCCTGGCGGAAGGCCGTACGGGTTTCCAACGCGCGGGCGGGGATGCGTACGGAGCGCATCAGCTCGCCCTCGTTCAGGTCCTTGACGCCGGCGCCGCGGATGAACTCGGTGACGGGCAGTCGGCGGGTGGCGCCGTCCTGGCCCTGGAGGAGGACGGTGCCGTCGAGGGCGGCGGTCAGGGAGACCATCGGGCCGGCCGGGAGGCCGTTGCAGAGGTTCCCGCCGACCGTGGCCATGTTCCAGATCTTGAAGCTGGCCAGGAAGGCCCGGCAGCACTGCTCGATCAGCGGGGCGGCGGTCGTGGACAGGGTGCGGCCGAAGCGCGACAGCTCGGTGATGGTGCAGGTCGCGGCGATGTCGAGGGAGCCGTCGGGCTGCCGGGACAGGGGCTCCCAGCCCATCCGGGAGAGGTCGATGAGCCGGCGGATGTGCGGCTGCGGCTCGGAGAAGAGGTACGTGCCGCCGCCGAGCCAGGCGTCGCCGGGCCGCCAAGGTTCGCGGCGGCGCGCGTCACGTACGTCGAGCACCGTGTTGAGATCCATTTCGCGCCACCAGCCTTTCCTGATTCGGGCGTCATTCGCCAGTGAAGCAACGCATCCGGGGGCAAGACGACTGGTCCCGGGCACGGAATCGAAGGGGCCCGAGAGGGTTTGCCTTGGATAATCATCCAAGAGCTTTATTGGCCGGTTCTCCTTGCATTTACCATGGGATTTCTCGTATTCGCCTGGCGAATGTGGATCATCATCCACCGCAAGGAGTCCCTGTCATGCACGTCCTCGACCTGCTCCAGTCCGACGATCTCGGCCTCACCCTGCTCTGGGGCGAGGAGACCCTTCTCGGCCACGAGGTCAGCGGGGTCACCTCCACCGACCTCGAGGACCCGGGCCGCTTCCTGGGTCCCGGGGACCTCGTCCTCAGTGGGCTGGTGTGGTGGGCGGACGGCGAACCGGCGAAGGCGGATCGTTTCGTCGCGGCCCTCGCGGACGCGGGCGCCAGCGCCCTGCTGGCCGGCGAGGAGACGCACGGGCGGGTCCCCGACGAGGTCGTCGCCGCCTGCCGGGCCCGCAGGGTGCCCATCGTGGCCGTCCCCGCGCAGACCAGCTTCCGGGCGGTGACCGAGGCGGTGTACCTGCGCCAGTGGGGCGACCTCAGCCGCCGCCCGACCCGCAACCCGGTCTTCGCGCTGCCCGAGAACGTGCGCGGCGACCTGAGCCGGCTCGTCGAGAGCGGAGCCGGCCCGGCGGAGCTCCTCGAGCGGGCCTGCGGGTACCTGGGCCGGGTGAGCGGCTACCTGCTCACCGCGAGCGGGCGCACGGTGGCCCGTACGCCGTCCGCGCCCGCGATCCCCGCGCAGCGGGCGCTGGCCTCGGGCGCGCGGGCGGGACTCTGGCTGCGAGTCGAGGCCGAGAGCAGCCCGTACGACGCCTGGCAGCTGCACGTCCCCGACCCGGACGCGGCCCCGCCGCGCGTGCTGCACGAGATCGCCGAGGTGCTGGCCCGCCACCGCGACGGCCGGCGCCGCCGGGACGAGGCGCGACGGGCGACGGGCGAGGAGCTGGCCTGGCTGCTGTCCGCCGAACCGGCCGCCGACCCGGTCGCGATGGACGAGGCCCTCGCCGCGGCCGGGCTCCCGCTCGGCGGCCCGTACCGGGTGCTGGTGACGACCTCCGGTGACGCCCTGGCCGAGGCGCTGGAGCACCTGGGCGGGATCCGGTACGCCGTGGGCCGTTCCGTGGCCGTGGTGTACGAGGACCCCGACGCGGGGGCGGACCTGGCGGTCCGGCTGCGCGCGGTGTGGCCGCTGCTCCAGGCCTGCGCACATCCGGAGGCCGAACTGCGGCTCGGCGTGGGGGCGGTGGCCCCCGGCGCGGAAGCGCTACGCGCGTCGCTGACCCAGGCCCGCTTCGCCCTGACGGCTGCGAACGAAGCGGTTCCGGTGCGCGGGACGGAGCAGTTGGAAACCCTCACGGAACTCCTCGCCGGGGTACCGCCGGAGGTGCGGAGGGTGTTCGCGAACCGGACGCTGGGGGAGCTGGGCGACGGGATGCTGCGGGAGACCCTGGAGGTCTTCCTGGCGAACAACTGCTCGTGGGCGCGCACGGCGGAGGCGATGCACCTGCACGTGAACACCGTGCACTACCGGATCGAGCGGGTGGAGTCCCTGACGGGCCGTGACCTGTCCCGGCTGGACCACAAACTGGACCTGTACGCGGCACTGCGCGCCGGCTGATCGCGGCTGCCGGCGGCCCGCCGACGGCCCGCCGGCGGAAATTGTTTTCGGCGGGGCTGTCACATCCCTCTCCCGTGGCGGGTCAGTGGAGTGAAGCAGGCGGGAAACACGACCGGGCGGGTATCGCTCCGGGGCCCGCCCGAGGGGAGCTCGGATGTCCACCACCGCAATCGTTTTCGCTCTGGTCGGTGCGCTGATGGTCGGTTTCTCGGCCTACTCGGTGTTCGCGAGGGCCGAGTTCGTGGTCGGGCCGTTGGCCGAGTACGGGGTTCCGGAGTCGATCTGGACGTTCCTGGGTGTGGCGAAGGCGGCGGGTGCGGTGGGCCTGGTGGTGGGGATCTTCGTTCCGCTGATCGGCGTCGCGGCGGCGGTGGGGATCGCGTTGTACTTCGCGGGGGCCGTGATCACGACGTTCCGGGCGAAGGCGTACGCGCACGCCGTCTTCCCCGTCATGTACGCGGCCCCCGCGGTGGTGGCCCTGACGCTCGGCTTCAGCGGCTGAACGCCGCCGGCTGGTCCTGGCTACGGAAGGGTGCGAAACCTCGGTTGCTCTTGCAGCCGAGGTTTTCGTACGTGTTGACCTTGGTCACCGGGTCGGTGCCGGTCAGGTGGATCTTGCAGGCCTGCTTGATGAACCGGCCCTCGACCCCGCCGGGGAAGTCGATCTCCTTGTTCCACAGGTACGGGGAGTCGTAGTGGTTGGCCCAGGCGGTGGAGTTCACGTCGATGCCGCCGGGCGCCTCGATCTCGTACACCCAGCCCGTCTTGGCGCTGCCGTAGGTGGCGAACTTCTCGGCCACCCACTTCTCGCAGCTGGTGCTCAGGTGGGCGCTGGTCTGGCCGCCGCCCTTGACGATGTACTCGGCGAGCGGGGTCAACTGGTCGCCGCGCGGGGTGAATCCGGTCCGGAAGAGCTCCTCCACGTTCTCCCGGGTGTCGCCCCGCCACAGGGTGTTGTCGTCGACGCGCCAGTGCCAGCTCTCGGACTTCGCCGCGGCCTCGACCGCGCGGGCGATGAACGGGTTGGTGGTCGTGTCGAACCAGTCCCAGGCGTCGAACTCGGCGACGGGGCCGCAGGGGCCGGTGTCGGGGGCGGGCGCCGGGCGTGAGGGCGCGACGGCGGCGGCGGAGGTGGGCGCGATGGCGGCGGCGGCGGCGGGCGCGATGGCGGCGGCGGAGGCGAGCGAGGCGGCGGCGAGGACCCGCAGAGCGGCCTTCAGCATGGTGAGAGCCCATCAGTTGATCAACATGACGGCCCTTTTATAGCGAGATGTCCCAGCCGGGATCGAGGCCCGCAGAAGCTGATCACCCGGACGAGTGGCCCCGGCCGCCCGGGCTCGCTACCTCCGCAGGAGGACGATCACGGAGCCCCACATCGTCAGCAGGACGTTGCCGAGGGCGTACGGGACCGTCGTGCCCAGGGCGGGGATCTGGCTGCGGGCGCGCTCCGCGAGGGCGCCGAGCGCGGCCGTGGTGGTCTGGGCGCCGGCGAGTGCGCCGAGCAGGATCGGCAGGGGCAGCCGCTGGACGAAGTGTCCGTACACGAAGCCGGCCAGCAGCGGGATCGTGGTGACCAGGGCGCCCCAGAGCAGCAGCGGCCAGCCGGCCTCGCGCAGGCCGGGGACGAAGCTGGGACCGGCGTTCAGGCCCACGATGGCGACGAACACGCACAGGCCGAGCGTGCCCATGAGCCACTGCGCGGCGGAGGGCAGGTTCCCGTACGTGGGGTACTTGCTGCGGATCCAGCCGAAGACCAGGCCCATGAGCAGGGCTCCGGTGGAGGTCGACAGGGACAGCGGGGCGCCGGCCGCGTGCAGGGCGGGGATCCCCAGGCAGCCGCCGAGGAAGAGGCCGAAGGCGATCCACGCCATGTCGGTGGCGAAGCTGGTCGGCACCGGTTTGCCCAGCTCCTCCGCAGCCGCCTCGACCCGGTGGCGGGGTCCGGTCAGGACCAGGGTGTCGCCGCGCTCCACGGTGCTGTCGAGGCGGACCCGCAGGTCGGCGCCGGCCCGCCAGTGGCCCTCGATGAACACGCCCGGCATGAACTCCTCGTGGCGCAGGGTGCGGATGGTGCGGGGCTCCCCCTGCCGGCGTCCCGTGACGACCACGTGGAGGGTCTCCGTGCGGTAGCCGAGCAGTTCGACGTCGTCGTTCTCCATGCCGATGTGGCTGCGGGCGTCGTACGCGACGAGGTCCCCGCGGATCGCGCTGACGGCCAGGGTGTCGCCGAGCTCGATCCGGGTGTCGGGGTCGTGCTCCAGGATCCGGCCGCCGCGGCGCAGCCGGGTGATGTAGAGGCGGCGCCCGGCGGCCTTCTGCTCGGCCTCGAACTCGCCGATCGTGCGGCCCGCGAAGCGCTCCACGTCCACGTCGTAGGCGCGCAGCACGTGCTGGTAGTAGCCCTCCCCGGCGTCGGGGTCGTCATCGGCCGCTTCCAGATCGGCGGCGAGCACCGCGCTGTCGGCGGCGAGGTCCCGGCGGACCAAGCGGGGCAGCAGGGTCGCGAGGAGGATCGCGGGCAGGACCGTACCGAGGGGGTAGGTGACGGCGTAGGCGACGGCCACCAGGTGGGATTCGTCGCGGGCCTGTTCCGGGGTGAGGCCGGGCAGTTGCGAGATGGCGTCGGAGGCGACGCCGATCACCGCCGACTGGGTGAGCCCGCCGCCGAGCAGGCCGGCGGAGAGGCCGGGGCCGTAACCGGCGAGGGAGGCGAAGGCCCACGCGGTGGCGAGTCCGGTGACGCAGACGATCAGGGCGAGGACGACCTGGGGGAGGCCGTCCTTGCGCAGGGCGCGGAAGAACTGCGGGCCCACGTCGTAGCCGAGGGCGAAGAGGAACATCAGGAAGAAGACGGCCTTGATCGGGCCGTCGATCTCCACCTTGACCTGGGAGCCGATCGCGAGCCCCGCGACGAGGCAGCCGGTGACGGCGCCGAGGGTGAAGGTGCGGTAGCGCAGCCGGCCGAGCAGGAATCCGACGGCGATCGTCAGGAAGACCAGCAGCTCGGGATAGGGACGGAAGACGTTGTCCCTGAGCCACTCCATCTGCCGCCCGCCTCCTGCCGCCTCCCGTCGCCGCTCGGCAAAACGCTAGGCGGGGTGGGGTGGGACGGCACGCCGGGAGCGGCCGTACGGTCAGCCCTGGGCGGCGGCGGGTGCCTCCAGGTTGCGTGTCATGCGCTCCAGCACGCTGACCGCGGTGCGGTACTCCTCGTCGGAGATGCCGTGCGTCGACAGGGCGCGGAAGGCGTCGATGTGCTCGGCGACCTGCGCCAGGCGGTTGCGGCCCTCCTCGGTGAGGGCGAGGCGGCCCGGCCCGGGGCGGACCGCCCAGCCGTCGCGGACGACCGTTCCGACGGCGTCGGTCAGCGCGTCGGAGGCGGCGTTGGCGGCGAGGAAGTCGAGTACGGAGGCGTCGGTGGCCTCCGGGTCGTCCGCGACGACGTTCAGGACCTGCCAGGCGAGCCGGGTCAGGCCGAAGCCGGCCAGGGTCGCGTCCATGCGGCCGGTGATGGCCCGGTCGGTGCGGTTCAGCCAGTAGCCGATGGGCTTCATGTCGCGTTCCTGTTCTGGATGGTGGCGGGGAGCAGACGGACGAGGGCGCAGCACGCGACGGTGGCGGCGGCCACCACGCCGAGGCTGTGGACGGCGCCGGAACCGCTGCCGCCGGAGGTGTGGAAGTACACCGTGGTGATGGCGGCGGCGCCGATGCTGTTGGCGAGCTGGGAGACGGCGGACAGTGAACCGCTCGCGCTGCCGGACTCCTTCGGGTCGATGCCGCCGAGCGTGACCTCGTAGACGGTGCCGAAACACGTTCCGAGGCCGAGGCCGGTGACGAAGACCGGGAGGGCGAGTGTCCACGCGGTCGGGGTGCCGGCCGCGATCAGCGCGATCAGCGCGAGGGTGCCGGTCAGGGTGAGCAGCAGGCCTGCGAGGACGAGGGCGCGGCCGAGGCGTTCCTTGAGGCGGTGGGCGGCGACCGAGGCGACGATGATGCCGGCGGCGATCGGGGCGAGGCCGAGGGAGGCCCCCGTCGGGGTGAGGTGCAGGCCGTGTTGGAGGAAGAGCGACAGGACGAAGAGGAGTCCGGCGACGGCCGCGTAGAAGACGAGGCCGAGGAGCAGGCCGGAGGTGAAGGCGCGGCTGCGCAGCAGCGACGGCTCGACGAGCGGGGCGACGGCGATGCGCTGGCGCAGGCAGAACAAGGCGAAGAACGCGGCTCCGGCGGCGAGGCAGAACAGGGGGAGCGCGCTCCAGCCGTGGGCGGAGCCGTCGATCAGCCCGTAGATCAGGCCGAGCATCGTGGCGGCGAGCAGCGCGGAGCCGGGGCCGTCGACGGTGACCGAGCGGTTGCCCGGGTCCCGGGGCAGCAGGCGCAGGGCGAGGACGATCGCGAGGCCGCCGAGCGCGATGTTGATCAGGAACATGGAGCGCCAGCCGAAGTGGTCGACCAGGACTCCGGCGAGGACGGGGCCGCTGACGGCGGACAGGCCGAGGCAGGGGGCGAAGACCCCGAAGGCCTTGCCGATCTCCTCGCGTGGGAAGACGGAGCCGAGGATGCCGAAGCCCTGCGGGATGACCAGTGCGCCGAAGGCTCCCTGGAGGAGACGGAAGCAGATGAGGGAGGCGGGGCCGGGGGCCAGGCCGCAGGCGACGGAGGCGAGGGTGAAGCCGGTCAGGCCGGTCAGGAAGAGCCGACGGCGTCCGTACTTGTCGCCGAGTCGGCCGCCGACCACCAGCAGGACGCCCATGGCCAGGGCGTAGGCGGCACCGAGCCACTGGACGAGGGCCTCCCCGCCCTTCAGGTCGGCGGCGATGGCCGGGGCGGCGATGTTGGTGATCGTCGAGTCGAGGAGGTCGAGGACCGCGGCGAAGAGGACCACGGCCAGGACGGCCCAGCGGCGGCGGTCGGTGGTCGTGCTGTTCGTGGTTCCGGTGCGAGGGGTGGCAGGGGCTGAGGCCCTGGACATGGGATCCCTTGGAGGTCAGTGCCCGGCGAAGGCTGCGGAGTTCTCCTGGGCCCACTGGCGGAAGGTGCGCGCGGGGCGGCCGAGGAGGGTGGCGGTGGTGTCGGCGATGACGGCGGGGCCGTGGCAGGCGGCCTCCCACAGGTCGAGGAGCGAGCCGACCATGTGGGCGGGCATGTGGGCGCCCATCTGCCGCTCGGCCTCGGCGCGGGTGATGTGTTCGACGGGGATCGGACGGCCGATGGCCTCGGCGAGGACGGCGAGCTGCTCGCGGAAGGTGAGCGACGTGGGTCCGGTGAGGGTGAGCGTGCGGCCGGTGAGGGAGTCGCCGGTCAGAGCCTCGACGGCGATGTCGGCGATGTCCTCGGGGTGGATGGGCGCGATGTGGGCGTCGGGGTAGGCGAGCCGGACCGGCTCGTCCCGGCCGATGGACCATGCCCAGCCGAGGGAGTTGGTGGCGAACGCGTCCGGGCGCAGGAAGGTGAAGGCCAGGTCGGAGCCGGCGAGGGCGCGCTCGACCTTGAGGCTGTGGCTCGCGAGCGGGTCGTTCTCGGCGTCGGGACCGGCCACGGAGGACGAGGAGAGCAGGACGACGTGCTCGACGCCTGCGGCCTCGGCGGCCTTGACCAGCTCGTGGATGCCGTCGGGCTGCGGGTAGAGGAAGACCTGGCGGACGCCGCGGAGCGCGGCTTCGAACGTCTCCGGGCGGTCGAGGACGAGTTCGACGGCCTCGACGCCGTCGGGGGCGGTCAGCCGGGCGGGATCGGCGCTGGCGGCGCGGACGGCGAGGCCGGCGGAGTGGAGGTGGGCGGAGTGGAGGCGGGCGATGACGGCCTGGCCGACCTTGCCTCGGGCGCCGGTGATGAGGACGGTCACGGGAATCTCCGAAATCTTCGAACGTTTTCTTGTCTGCGTACATATGCATGCTCACATGCACACGTTTTCATGTCAACACATGTCTTCGTGAGGTCATGTAGGTAGGCTGAGGCCATGACGAAGCACGAGCCGGAAACGGCGGAGGAGCTGCTGAACGCCGTCGGCCCGGCCTTCGGGAAGCTGCGGCGCTCCTCGCTCCTGGAGGTCGAGAACCCGATCTCCCAGAAGGACCTCAGTCGCACCCTGGTCCTCAACGTGGTCCTGGAGGCCGGGGGCGGCGGGGGCGGCGACGGTGACGACGCAGGCGAGGTCACCGTCGGAGGCGTGGCCCAGCACCTGGGCGCCGACCCCTCCGTGGCCAGCCGGATGGTCTCCGACTGCATCTCCGCCGGCTACCTGATCCGTGCCGCCTCCCAGCGGGACGGCCGCCGCACGGTGCTCCACCTCAGCCCCGAGGGCGAGGAACTGATGGCCCGTTTCCGCCGCCACCAGCGCGCGGCCTACGACTACATCACCGCGGACTGGTCGGAGCGGGACCGCCTCGACCTGGCCCGCCTCATGCTCAAGTACGTCGCCTCGCAGGAAGCGCTCCGGCGCCGCTGACGCGTCGCGGGGGCGGGCGGCCGGACGGGCTGCGGCCGGGGACGCCGCCAAGGCCGAGGCCATAGGGCGGCTTTATGGCCGTATCGGCCGAATGTCCCTACCGGCGCCCGGGCCCCCGTCCGAAGGTGGAACGGCAATCCCCCCGATGAAGCAGGGACGCCATGTACACCATCCTCTTCCTCTTGATCACCGCATGCGCTTGGGCGGTCGTGCGCGACCGCCCAAGCGGGTCACGGCTGTTGCTGTGGGCGGGGACCCTGGCGCTCACCACGCTCGCGTTCCTCCCCCACCTCGACCGCGCCTTCGGCCTGAGCTTCTGAGGAGGAGCCGACGATGACCAGCACCACCGCGCCCGCACCCGCACCCGCACCCACCGTCGCCCCCGCGGCGGCCCGGCTCTCCAACCGCCTGGGCCTCTGGTTCGCCCACGCGTACGTCCTGGGGATGTGCGCCACCATCGGCGGCGCGTACGTCTTCCAGTTCGGGCTGTGGGAGTACCCCTGCCCGATGTGCCTGCTCCAGCGCATGTTCATGCTGCTCAGCGCCCTCGGCCCCGCCATGATCGTGGCCCGCTCGCGCAAGGGCCCAGTGACCACCGCCGAGTTCGCCTCCGGGTGGGGCGTCGCCATCGTCTCGGCGCTGATCGGCGGCACCGTCTCCGGTGCGCAGGTCCTGATGCACATCGTGCCCCCGGACCCCGGCTACGCCGGCGCCCTGTTCGGCCTGCACCTCTACACCTGGGCCGCGATCACCTTCGGCCTCGCCGTGCTGGCCGGCGCCGTGAACCTGGTCCTGATCCACTCGGCCCGGCCCCTCGACGCCGCCCGGACCTCGCCCGCCCTGCGCCGGGCGGCGGGCATCACCCTCGGCGTCCTCTTCTTCTTCGCCGCGAGCAACCTGCTGGCCTGCTTCTTCCTACAGGGCTTCCACTGGCAGATGCCCGGCGACCCCACCGGATACCGGTTCTTCGCCGACCTCTTCTGAGGCCGGGCGAAGGGCGCGTCAGACGGCCGGTGCCCGCCGGACGGCGGCGATGGCGGGCACCGGCTCCTTGGCGAGGAAGTCGAGCACCAGCCGGTTCACCGATGATCACCCTGGCCCGGACGGGGCGGCAGGACGCGGGGTGCCGTGGAACACCTGGCCGGTGTGCCAGGAGCGGTGGGCCGCCGCGATGGGGCGGGTGCCCGGCTGGGGGCCGATGAGCGGGCAGCCCGCGAGGGCTATGACGTGGTTGCGGGCTGCGGGGCTGCGGCCGACGAAGCGCTGCGAGACCAGGATGCGGTGGCCGTCGCCGACGCCGAGGACACCTTTGTCGAACAGCTTGTGGTGCAGCGAGCACAGGCACAGACCGTTGTCGACCTCGTCGGGGCCGCCGAATGCCCACCAGTGCACGTGGGCGGCCTCCAGCGCGACGGGCACCGACCCGATCTGCCCGTCGTAACCGCAGAAGGCGCACTGGTACTCGTAAGCGGTGAGCACGAGCTCCCGCATCCGGCGATCCCGCTGCCTCCGTACGGTCGAGAGCCGCCCGGTCTCCTCCGGCTCCAGCTCCAGGCTGATCGATTCGCACAGTTCGCCGTGGAGGGAGGGCGGGAAGTGCAGATCGAGCAGTACGCGCGCCATCCGGCCGAGCAATGACGGCTCCCGCCGCAGAGCTGCCCGCAGCTCGGGCGCCAGACGCCCCGAAGCCCCGGCCGCCCGCAGCTCCCGCACTCCGCTTCCGGGACTCCCGGGCCCCCGGTCGGTGCGCACCTCCCACACCCCGTCGCTGACCAGGTGGTGGAACGGGTAGGCGGGCGTTGTCCTGTTGGGCGGCCCGTACTCGGTCAGCAGCCGCTTCAGGTCTTCCTCCACCGCGCTGTAGACCAGCTCGCCGTCGGCATCCTGCTGGAACCGGCTGAGGGCGTAGAGGAACAACAGCGGCTTGTGCGGAGCGCGTGCCCCGGCCTTGGTCCACTGCCTCAACGTCGCGGTCCGCTCCAGCCAGTCCATGACGGGCGATCGTAGTGGCGCCGTCGGGACGGAAAGGATCACGGAACGACGAAGGACCCGGCCGCTGGGCGGTCGGGTCCTTCGTTTGCCCTTGCGGGCGGGTGCGGAGGATACGAGATTCGAACTCGTGAGGGGTTGCCCCCAACACGCTTTCCAAGCGTGCGCCCTAGGCCACTAGGCGAATCCTCCGCCGCAAACAATACAAGACGTTGAGGGGTGCTCGCGAACGTGATCGTCGGGCGGGGGAGTCGGCCGGGGTCGGGTCGGGGTCCGGTCGGGGTCCGGCTCGATTCCGGGGGCCTCCATCCGCTAGGGTGGGCGCAGCCCCTCACGTGGCGCTATCTCACCCAACTCCCCCAGGGCCGGAAGGCAGCAAGGGTAAGTGGGCTCTGGCGGGTGCGTGGGGGGCGCTTTGCGTTCCGGGGCGGGTTCCGGGGCGGGTTCCGGGGCGGGTCCGGGGGCGCCGGAGGGCCGCTCTTGTCGGTGGGCCCGGATAACCTCGTAGACGTGTCGTCCCTTGCGCTGTACCGCCGCTATCGCCCCGAGTCGTTCTCCGAGGTCATCGGGCAGGAGCATGTCACTGCCCCGCTGATGCAGGCCCTGCGGAACAACCGGGTCAATCACGCGTACCTGTTCAGCGGGCCGCGCGGGTGTGGAAAGACGACCAGCGCGCGCATCCTCGCCAGGTGCCTGAACTGTGAGCAGGGTCCCACTCCGGACCCGTGCGGGGAGTGCCAGTCCTGCCGCGACCTCGCCAGGAACGGGCCGGGGTCCATCGACGTCATCGAGATCGACGCCGCCTCCCACGGTGGTGTGGACGATGCCCGTGACCTGCGGGAAAAGGCCTTCTTCGGGCCCGCGTCCAGCCGGTACAAGATCTACATCATCGACGAGGCCCACATGGTCACCTCGGCGGGCTTCAACGCCCTGCTGAAGGTGGTCGAGGAGCCGCCGGAGCACCTCAAGTTCATCTTCGCCACCACCGAGCCCGAGAAGGTCATCGGGACCATCCGGTCCAGGACGCACCACTACCCCTTCCGGCTCGTGCCGCCCGGGACGCTGCGCGACTACCTCGGTGAGGTCTGCGGGCGCGAGGGCGCCCAGGTCGAGGACGGCGTGCTGCCGCTCGTCGTGCGCGCCGGCGCCGGATCCGTGCGTGACTCGATGTCCGTCATGGACCAGCTGCTGGCCGGTGCGGGCGAGGAGGGTGTGACGTATGCCATGGCCACCTCCCTGCTCGGCTACACGGAGGGCGCGCTGCTCGACTCCGTGATCGACGCGTTCGCCTCGGGGGACGGCGCCGCCGCCTTCGAGGTCGTCGACCGGGTGGTGGAGGGCGGGAACGACCCCCGGCGCTTCGTCTCCGACCTGCTGGAACGGCTGCGCGACCTGGTGATCCTGGCCGCCGTGCCCGACGCCGGGGAGAAGGGGCTGATCGACGCCCCCGCCGATGTCGTGGAGCGGATGCAGGCCCAGGCGTCCGTCTTCGGGGCCGCCGAGCTGTCGCGCGCCGCCGATCTGGTCAACGCCGGCCTGACCGAGATGCGCGGAACGACCTCGCCCCGGCTGCAGCTGGAGCTGATCTGCGCCCGCGTGCTGCTGCCGGCCGCCTTCGGTGACGAGCGGTCCTTCCAGGCGCGGCTCGACCGCCTGGAGCGCAACGGGGCCGCCGCCTTCGCGGCGGGGCCGCCGCCCGGCATGCCGCCTGCCATGGGCTACGTACCCGCGCCCGAGGCGCACGGCATGGCGCCCGTCGGGCCGGGCGGGGGCGTCGCCGCCGCGCGTGCCGCCGTACAGGCCCAGGCGCCGCAGGCTCCGGCCGCCCCTCCTGTCGCTCCCCCCGTCGCTCCCCCCGTCGCGGCTCCCGAGCCGGTACGAGCGCCCGAGCCGGCGGCGCCGCCCGCCGCCGCACCCGCCGCAGGGGCCTGGCCGACCGCGGCCGCGCCCGGGCAGGGCATCCCCGCGGCGGCGCAGCCCCCGGCCGCGGCTCCGGCTCCCGGCGCCTGGCCCGGCGCCGGACAGGGTGCCCCCGCCGCAGGGGCCTGGCCGAGTGCGGCCGCGCCCGGCCAGGGGATCCCGGCGGCGGCCCAGGCCACGGCCGCTGCCCCCGCCGCGCCCGCGGCCCCCGTCACCGCCGCCCCGCCGTCCCCCGGGATGGCCGCCGGCGCCGGACAGGTGCAGGCGATGTGGCCGGGCATCCTGGAGGCCGTCAAGAACCGCCGCCGCTTCACCTGGATCCTGCTCAGCCAGAACGCCCAGGTCACCGGCTTCGACGGAACCACCCTCCAGCTCGGCTTCCCCAATCCCGGAGCCCGCGACAACTTCGCGAGCAGCGGCAGCGAGGACGTGCTCAAGTCGGTCCTGGCCGAGCAGTTCCAGGTCCACTGGAAGATCGACGCCGTGGTGGGCGGCGGCGGTGGCCAGCCCGCCCCCCAGAGCGGGTACTCGGCTCCGTCCGCGCCCGCCTACAGCCCGCCACCCGCCGCTCCGCAGGCGCAGGCCCCGTACCAGGCGGCGCAGGCACAGGCCCCCGCACAGGCCCCCGCCCCGCAGCAGCCGCAGTACCAGCCGCCCCAGCAGTCCGCCCAGCCGTCCGCCCCCGCCCCGCAGCCGCCGGCGCAGCAGGCGCCCCCGCCGGTCGCCCCCGAGGACGACTTCGCGGAGGACGACGACCCGGACCTCGTCGAGAGCGCGCTGACCGGACACGACCTCATCGTGCGCGAGCTCGGAGCCACCGTTGTGGAGGAATACACGAACGAGTAGGGGTATCTCATTGGGTGGCCGCACGAAAGCGAATCCGGAGCGCGGGCTACGCTTCATGGCGTGAAGGTCCTCGTCATCGGCGGCGGCGCCCGCGAACATGCCCTGTGCCGCTCTCTGTCCCTCGACCCCGACGTCTCCGCGCTGTACTGCGCCCCCGGTAACGCGGGGATCGCGGATGTGGCCGAGCTGCGGGACGTCGACCCCCTCGACGGCGACGCCGTGGCGCGCCTCGCCACCGAGCTCGACGCCGCCCTGGTCGTCGTCGGCCCGGAGGCACCGCTGGTCGCCGGAGTCGGCGACGCCGTCCGCGCGGCCGGCATCCCCGTCTTCGGCCCGTCCGGCGAAGCCGCGCAGCTCGAAGGCTCCAAGGCCTTCGCGAAGGACGTGATGGCCGCGGCCGGCGTCCCGACCGCGCGCAGCTACCTGTGCACCACCCCGGAAGAGGTGGACGCGGCCCTCGACGCCTTCGGCGCCCCGTACGTCGTCAAGGACGACGGCCTCGCGGCCGGCAAGGGCGTCGTGGTCACCGAGGACCTCGCCGCCGCCCGCGACCACGCGCTGGCCTGCGACCGCGTCGTCATCGAGGAGTACCTCGACGGCCCCGAGGTCTCCCTCTTCGCCATCACCGACGGCGTCACCGTGCTCCCGCTCCAGCCCGCGCAGGACTTCAAGCGCGCGCTCGACGGCGACGAGGGCCCCAACACCGGCGGCATGGGCGCGTACTCCCCGCTGCCCTGGGCCGACCCGAAGCTGGTCGACGAGGTCATGGCGAGCGTGCTCCAGCCGACCGTCGACGAGCTCCGCCGCCGCGGCACCCCGTTCTCCGGCCTGCTGTACGCGGGTCTCGCGCTCACGGGCCGCGGCGTACGGGTCATCGAGTTCAACGCCCGCTTCGGGGACCCCGAGACCCAGGTGGTCCTGGCCCGGCTGCGCACCCCGCTCGCCGGCGTGCTGCTGAACGCGGCCAACGGCACCCTGGACACCCAGGCCGAGCTCCGCTGGAGCGAGGACGCCGCCGTCACGGTGGTCATCGCCTCCCACAACTACCCGGACACCCCCCGCACCGGGGACCCGATCGAGGGCCTCGCCGAGGTGGCCGCCGAGGACGGCCCCGACGCGTACGTGCTGCACGCCGGCACCCGTCGCGAGGGCGACGCCGTCGTCAGCGCGGGCGGCCGCGTCCTGTCGGTGACGGCGACCGGTTCCGATCTGGCGCAGGCCCGCGAGAAGGCGTATAAGGCCGTCGCGCGGATCCGACTGGACGGGTCGCAGCACCGTACGGACATCGCCGCCAAGGCGGCCCAGACCGGCTGAGCCCCCGCTGACCAGTGGCTACGCAGACCCGCGGGCCCGGAGCGCACACCCCGCGCCCGGGCCCGCGGGCGTGTTCGCGTGCGAGTGCATCCGGCCGCGTTCGAACGCACCCAGCTTTACCCAAAGCCATTCCATCGGGTGATCTCACCCGGTCTGCCTGACGCCCGGACGAGCCCCAACTAGGGTGCGATGCCAAGCATTCCGGCACTTGGCCCACCGGCATTGCGATGTCAGTGGCGGGTGTCACAGTGGGGGAGTGAGCAACGTCGCCGCAGGGCAGAGGGGGTGAGGTCCGGCCGTGTCCGGAACCGGTTCGATCGTGGAAGTGAGCGCGCCCTCCGCGCGTTCCCGAGCCCTGGCCGTGCTGCGCGTGCGCAGTACGGCCCTGGCCCTCGGGCTGCTGCCCGCCGCCCTCGCGGTGGTGCTGGTCAGCGCCCGGATGACGGGCCGGCTGGCCGGTGACCCCTGGCCCGTGGTGACCCTCGTCGTCTGCGTGGTCGCCGCCCTGGTGCTGCTCGTCGGCGGGATCTTCGCCGCGGTGGTGCTGAGGGCGAGCCCCGCCGTGACGCCCACCGTGCCGCTCCCGGAAGGGTCCGCGCCCGATCTCTACCGGCTCGTGCGGGACCTGGCCGACCGGATGGACGTCCCGGCGCCCTCCGCGATAGCCCTGACCCCGGACTGCGACAGCTGGCTGGAGGACCGCTCCCACCCGGCCCACCGTCAGGGCGCCGTCGGCATGGCCGGAACCACGGGCCCGGAGACGGAGCCTGGCGCCGCCCCCGTGCTGGTGATCGGCTCGCCGTTCCTGTGGTGGATGCGGGTCGCCGAGCTGCGGGCCGTCCTCGCGCCGGTCGTCGCCGGTACGGGACCTTCCGCGCACCCCGACATAGCCGACGCCCGTGGCTTCGTGCGCGGGTTGGACGCCGCCGTGGACGTGGGCAACCGGCGCGGCCTCGGCTGGATCGCCGCCGCGGCCCGGCTGCTGCTGCGGCTGTGCCGGGTGGACGCCGCCGAGATGGAGCGCGGGGTGGCCGCGGCCGCCTCGGACCGTGCACAGGGTGTGGACTACGGGCTGCGCATCGTCGCCCAGGAGCAGGTCGGCCTCGCCTACGCGGGCTGGGACCGGCTGCTGACCCGGGTCGCGCTGCCCGCCTGGCGGATGGGCCGTTGGCCCGCGCACCTCGACGCCGGGGTGGTCTCCGCGCTGACGGAGCTGTCCCGGCGGGACCGGCTGGCCGACGGGTTCACCTCGCGGCTCGGCGAGCGCCCCGCCTGCGATCTGCTGGAGCGCCCCGGAGTCGTCGACGAGGCGGCCTCGCTGCTCGCCGCCCGGCTCTTCCACGGCGGCCCGGCCGAGGCCGGTCCGGACTGGTCCCCGGTGGACTGGGCGGCGTATCCGGAGGAGGTCGTGGACCGCAAGTGGCGTACCGAGGCCGCCCGCCTGCACGCCGCGCTGGACGCCCTGTCCGTCCCCACGTGCCCGGGTACGGCCGCCGTCGGCGCCCATGCCTCCCCGGCACCCGCGGAGGACGGCTTCGCCGGCCCCACCCTGGAGCGCGTGCTCGGCCATCTCACCGACCCCTCGGGCAGCGGTGCGGCCGGCGAGGCGCTGGCCGGGCGGCTCAGCGGGGACCTGGCCCGCGAGGAGCGGGCCGCCGGGGCCGCGCGTCCCCGGACCGCGAAGGAGCACGGCGGGGACTGCGTACCGCTCTTCCCGCTCCAGCCGCCGCGCACCGGGCGGGACCTGCTGGCCGACCACGTCACGGCGATGGTGTGCTGCGCCGCCGTGGACTCGGCGGGGGCCGCTCCCGGCCTCGACTGGCTGGACGGTCCGGTGCTGCTCGTCGGCGGCGCCCGCTGCTCCGACCTGGCGCCGCTCGTCCTGTGCCTGGTCGAGGACGGGGACCCGGAGCCCCTGAGGGGCTGGCTCGCGGAGTTCGGCGTACGTCCCGAGAAGCCCGTCCGGCTCGTCTGAGGAACTTCCCCCAGCGGGCTACGGGTCGCACGCACAAGCGGATCCCAATGTTCCGGTCACGTCAATTCGCGACGAACGGTGACGGACTGAGTGCGTTATGTGATGTGCTGGGACCGGCTTGATGCACGCACGTCCGGGGGAGCGAGGGAGGGGAGCGGGTACATGGGTGCGGACCAGATCCGGCGCTGGGAGTCAGGTGCGCTCGCGCACGCGGTGACCGACCCCTTCGGACAGGGCCCGCTGCCCTGGTTCCGGGGGAGCGAGCTCTACTTCGACGACACCGGCCAGGTCGTCCCCTGGTACGTCGACCCGGTCGCAGCGGCGGTGGGTGCGGCCACCGGCACCGGCACCGGCACGGGCCGGATCCCCCGAGCCCGCGGCACCGGCGGCCCCCTCACCGCCGACGACGTACACCGCCAGATCAAGGGCTTCGCCTCCACCGGAGCCGTCGCCCCCGGCGAGGCCATCGACTTCCACATCACGGTCGACCCGCCCCAGCAGTTCTCCGTCGACGTCTACCGGATCGGCCACTACGGCGGCGACGGCGCTTCGAAGATCACCACCAGCCCCCGGCTCTCCGGCATCGTCCAGCCGGCCCCGCTGACCGCCGACCGGACCGTCTCCTGCCACCACTGGTGGCTCTCCTGGCGCCTCCAGGTGCCCTCCTACTGGAGCGTCGGCGCCTACGTGGCCGTCCTCACCACCGTCGACGGCTACCGCTCCCACATCCCCTTCACCGTCCGCGACGACCACCCCGCGGACCTGCTCCTGCTGCTCCCCGACATCACCTGGCAGGCCTACAACCTCTACCCGGAGGACGGCCGCACCGGCGCCAGCCTCTACCACGCGTGGGACGACGAGGGCCGCCTCCTCGGCGAGCAGGACGCGGCCATCACCGTGTCCTTCGACCGCCCCTACGCGGGCGCGGGCCTGCCCCTCCACGTCGGCCACGCCTACGACTTCATCCGCTGGGCCGAGCGTTACGGCTACGACCTCGCCTACGCCGACACCCGCGACCTGCACGCCGGTCGCGTCGACCCCAGCCGCTACCGCGGTCTGGTCTTCCCCGGCCACGACGAGTACTGGTCGGGCCCCATGCGCCGCACCGTCGAGCGCGCCCGCGACAACGGCACCTCGCTCGTCTTCCTCTCCGCCAACACCATGTACTGGCAGGTCGAACTGGCCCCCTCCCCCTCCGGGGTCGACGACCGGCTCCTCACCTGCCGAAAACGCCGCGGCCCCGGCCGCCCCAGCCTCTGGCGCGAAGTGGACCGCCCGGAGCAGCAGTTGCTCGGCATCCAGTACGCCGGCCGGGTCCCCGAGCCCGCACCCCTGATCGTGCGCAACGCCTCGCACTGGCTCTGGGACTCCACCGGAGCCGGGGAGAACGACGAGCTGCCCGGCCTGGTCGCGGGCGAGGCCGACCGCTACTTCCCGCGCACCCAGCTCCCCGAGCACCAGGACCGGATCCTGCTCGCGCACTCCCCGTACCTCGACACCGAGGGCCACCGCCGCCACCAGGAGACCTCCCTGTACCGGGCCCCCAGCGGCGCACTGGTCTTCGCCTCCGGCACCTTCGCCTGGTCCCCCGCCCTGGACCGCCCCGGGCACGTCGACGAGCGGGTGCAGCGGGCCACCGCCAACCTCCTCGACCGCATCTGCAAGAGGGACTGAGGGGCGGGGTCGCACACCCCCTGGCCGGCGCGCGGGTCCCGGTACGCCAGAATGGATCCGCGCTCGTACAGAACCACAGGGAGACCCCGTGTCCGGATTCGTCGAAAAACCTGAGCCGGCGCAGGTGCCCGGCCTCGTCCACCTCCACACCGGGAAGGTGCGAGACCTCTACCGCGACGAGGACGGCCGTCTCGTCATGGTCGCCAGTGACCGCATGTCCGCCTTCGACTGGGTCCTGCCGACCGAGATCCCGGACAAGGGGCGCGTGCTCACCCAGCTGTCCCTGTGGTGGTTCGACCAGCTCGCGGACCTCGTCCCGAACCACGTCATCTCCACGGACCTGCCCGACGGCGCCCCCGCCGACTGGGCCGGCCGCACCCTGATCTGCAAGAACCTCGACATGGTCCCGGTCGAGTGCGTGGCCCGCGGCTACCTCACCGGCTCCGGCCTCGCCGAGTACGTGCAGACCCGCACGGTCTGCGGGCTCGGCCTCCCCGAGGGCCTCGTGGACGGCTCCGAGCTGCCCGGCCCCATCTTCACCCCGGCCGCCAAGGCCGAGGTCGGCGAGCACGACGAGAACGTCTCGTACGAGGAGGTCGCGCGCACCACCGGCGCCGAGACGGCCGCGCTGCTGCGCCAGACCACCCTGGCCGTATACGGCCGCGCCCGCGACATCGCCCGCGAGCGCGGGATCATCCTGGCCGACACCAAGTTCGAGTTCGGCTTCGACCCCGCGGACGGCACCCTCGTCGCCGCCGACGAGGTGCTGACGCCGGACTCCTCCCGCTTCTGGCCGGCCGACCAGTGGGAGCCGGGCCGCTCGCAGCCCTCGTTCGACAAGCAGTACGTCCGCGACTGGCTGGCCTCCCCGGCCTCCGGCTGGGACCCGAAGGGCGAACTGCCGCCGCCGGCCCTGCCGACGCAGGTCGTCGCGCAGACCCGCGCCAAGTACATCGAGGCGTACGAGCGCCTGACCGGCCAGACCTGGTCCTGACGACGAAGAAGGCCCCGATCGATGATCGGGGCCTTCTTCGTTCTGAGCGGACAACGCGACTCGAACGCGCGACATCCACCTTGGCAAGGTGGTGCTCTACCAACTGAGCTATGTCCGCACTGCGCCGTAGCGCGAGAGCAACTATACCCAACCTCGGCGCCGTGCGAGACGCACTGCGGTATGCCGGTTCTCCGCGCCCAGTTTCGTCGCCGCCGAGGACAGGTAGTTCCGTACCGTCCCCTGGGACAGCGAGGCCCGCTCCGCGATCTCCGCGATCGGCGCTCCGTCCGCCGCCAGCTCCAGCACCTCGGCCTCCCGGGCGGTCAGCGGGGAGTCCCCCGCGCTGATCGCGTCGGCCGCCAACTCCGGATCCACGTAACGTCCTCCGGTGTGCACGGTACGGATCAGCTCCGCCAGCCGCTGCGCCGAAACCGTCTTCGGGGTGAAGGCCCGCACCCCCGCCGCGAGGGCCCGCTTCAGGTGCCCCGGACGGCCGTGACTGGTCACGATCATGACCTTGCAGTCGGGCAGTTCGGCCCGCAGGGTTGTGGCGACGCTCACACCGTCCGCGCCCGGCATCTGCAGGTCGAGCACCGCCACGTCGGGCCGGTGCGCCCGTGCCATGGCGAGCGCCTCGGGCCCGGAGGCCGCCTCGGCGACGACCAGCAGGTCGTCCTCCAGCGAGAGCAGCGCCGCCAGGGCGCCCCGGATCAGGTGCTCGTCGTCGGCGAGCAGTACGCGTACGGGACTCATGCCCACGCCTCCAGTCGTTCGGTCCGGGGTCCGGGTATCTCGGCGCGCAGCCGGAACCGGCCGCCGTCCACGGGCCCCGCGCGCAGGGTCCCGTCCAGGACGGCGAGCCGCTCGCGCAGCCCGGCCAGCCCCGATCCGGGCGGCCCCGCGGGGGCCTCGGGGGCCCCGTCGTTCTCCACCACCAGCGTCACGGGACCCTCCTCGGGCGCAGTGAGCCGGATGACGCAGCTCTGCGCGTCCCCGTGCCGCAGTACGTTCGTCGTGGCCTCCCGCACGACCCAGCCGAGCGCGGACTGCACCTCGGCGGGCAGCGGGCGCCCGGCCTCGAAGTCGACCCGGCAGTCCATGCCGGCGGCGGTCAGCACCCCGCGGGCGCCCTCCAGCTCCACCGCGAGATCCGCCTCCCGGTAGCCGCGTACGACGTCCCGGACCTCGCGCTGCGATTCCCGGGCGATCCGCTGGACCTCGATCATCTGGTCCACGGCCTCGGGCCGTTCGCGCCGGGCCAGCTGCACCGCCAGCTCGCTCTTGAGCGCGATCACCGCGAGGTTGCGGCCCATCACGTCGTGCAGGTCCCGTCCGAAGCGCAGCCGCTCCTCGGCCACCGCGAGCCGGGCCTGGACTTCCCGGGCGTGGTCGAGTTCGTAGACGGTGCGCAGCAGCCATCCGGAGAACCCGCAGGTGAAGGAGAGGAAGGTGCAGGACACCAGGACCGCGACGAAGTACCCGATGACCTCGTTCAGATCGAGGCCCAACGCGGCGACGACCACCGTGGTCCCGGCGGCCGCGACCGGGGGGACGTACTTCATGTGTCGGACCTTCTCCATGCTGAGTACGAGGGATCCGCAGCCGAAGCAGCTCACCCCCACCACCAGTCCCGGCGCGGCGGACTCGTCGAGCGCGCCGAAGCGGCGCAGGAAGAGGAAGAGCAGGACGGCTGCGGCGGTGAGGGCCGTCACCAGCGCCGCGAGCCCGACCGGCCTCTCGCGACGGCCGGAGACGAAGTCCAGGGCCCTGGAGGAGAGGAAGCCGACGATGACGGAGTGCGCGCAGACCACCAGGAAGGCCGCGAGCGCCTGTGGCCGGGGTGTGTGGTTGTCAGGACCGGCGAAGGCGACCAGTCCGAAGGACACGATCTCCAGGAGCACGAAGAAGTGGAAGGACCAGCGCGTGTACAGCTCGACCTTCCCCGCGCTGCTGCGCTTCTTCCACCACCCGGTCAGCTTCGACACGTGCCCGTCCCCCGATCAGCCTCAGCGCCGCGGCTCCCACCGGAACCACCGCTGGACAGCAAACACGGTGATCACGGTCCAGGCCAGCGCCCCCAGGCCGGCCGTCAGCAGGTCCGTCCCCTCCGCGCCGCCGCTCCACCCGGCCCGGACGAGGGTCATGACCCCGCTCAGCGGCAGGAGTTCGCATGCGGAGGCCAGTACGTCCGGCAGCGTGTCCACCGGCACGAACAGCCCCGAGCCGGCCGCGGTCACCACGAACAGCGGGATCGCGGTGAGCCCCGCGGTCTCCACGGTGCGGGTGAAGGCGCTGGTCAGCGCGGCCATCCCGGCCAGCACCACGATCCCCGCGAGGACGGCCGCGATGAGCAGCAGCGGGTTGCGCGGCATCCGTACGCCGAGGGCGGCCGCCCCCGCCACCGCGAGGAGGGCACTCTGCCCGAGAGCCAGCACGGCGGCCGGCAGCGCGGTCCCGGTGAGGATCTCCAGGTCGTTCGCCTCGCCGGTCCGCAGCCGCTTGAGGACGAGCTCCTCGCGCCGGGCCACGTAGGCGGAGACCAGGTTCAGGTACACGACGAGGACCAGCACCATGCCGATCCCGCCGGTCAGGGTGGCTTCGCCGACGGACGCCGACCGGCCGAGGTCGCCCAGCGAGGACCGCAGGAGGAACACCATCAGCAGCGGCATCGCCAACGCCACGCTCAGCGCGGCCCGGTTGCGCACCAGCAGGGTCAGCTCGGCGCGGCCCAGCGCGGCGAGCCGTCCGGGGTTCAGGGTCATGGTGTTCATCGGGCTCCCGCCTTCTCACGTCGGTTCTGCGCGATCTCCAGGAAGGCCTCCTCCAGGGAGGCGGACCGGGCGTCGAGCCCGGCCAGTTCCACGCCGGATTCCCGGGCCCAGCCCAGCAGTTCGGCGAGGTCCTCCTGGAGCCGGTCGGTACGGATCTCCACGCGCGGTCCGTCGGCCGCCGCGCGCAGCGCGAGGGGCAGCCGGGCCGCCGGCACCCCGTCCGGCAGCGTGAAGCGGATCCGGGACGGCCGGGTCGCGGTCACCTCGGCCGGGCGGCCCGACAGGACGATCTCCCCCTCGTGCAGGATCGCCAGCCGGTCCGCGAGCTCCTCGGCCTCCTCCAGGTAGTGCGTGGTCAGCACCACCGTGGTGCCCCGCGCCCGTAGCTCCCGGACCAACGCCCAGGTGTCCCGGCGCCCTTCGGGGTCCATGCCGGTGGTCGGCTCGTCCAGGAACAGCACCTCGGGCCGCCCCAGCAGGGCCGTCGCCAGGTCGAGCCGCCGCCGCTCGCCCCCGGACAGCTGCTTGACCCGTACGGAGGACCGCGCGGCCAGCCCGACCAGCTCCAGGACCTCCGCGGCCGGGCGGGCGCCCGTGGTGACCCCGCCCCAGGCCCTCAGGGTCTCGGCGACCGAGAGGTCGGAGGGGAAACCACCCTCCTGGAGCATGACCCCGGTGCGCGGGCGGACCTCGGCCCGCCGCGCGTACGGGTCGAGCCCGAAGACGCGGACCCGTCCGCCGCTCGGCGCGGCCAGTCCCTCCAGCAGTTCGACGGTGGAGGTCTTGCCGGCGCCGTTGGTGCCGAGGAGGGCGAAGACCTCGCCCCGGGCCACGGAGAAGGAGACGCCCCGTACGGCCTCGAAGCCCCCGGCGTAGCCGCGGCGCAGGCCCTCTGCCTGGATCACTGTGTCGGTGGTCATGGCTCAAGCCTCGCGGCGCCCGCACGGGGTCGGCAGTGCGCGTTGTCACGGCCCGGGATGACATTTGTCAGGGCGGCCGCTGCCGCAATGAGCGGAATAACGAAGAAGGCCCCGATCGCAATGATCGAGGCCTTCTTCATACAGAGCGGACGACGCGACTCGAACGCGCGACATCCACCTTGGCAAGGTGGTGCTCTACCAACTGAGCTACGTCCGCATGCAGTGCACTGCCGGGGCAGTACTTGCATCACTCTACCCGATCCACCGAGGTGGTCGGAAAGCGATACAGAGCGGGTGACAGGGATCGCACACTGCGCCTTCCCTCTGGAAGAGGGATGTTCTGCTACTGAACTACACCCGCACGACCTTCGGGGTCTTGCCTTTCGGCCTGGCCCCTCGGCGTGATCCAGACTCTAGCCGATCCATGGGGGTGGATGGCAAATCGGCCCTCAGTGAGCGGCGTTGTAGGCCTCGTAGATCTTCTTCGGGATGCGGCCGCGCGGCGGGACCTCGAACTGGTTGGCGCGGGCCCAGGCCCGGACGACCGCCGGGTCGGGGGCGATGGACGTGTGCTTGAACACCTTCCCCGAGCGGGACTGGCGGCGGCCGGCGGCCACGAAGGGGGCCAGGCTCTTCCGCAGTTTCTTTGCGTTCGCCACATTGAGGTCGATCTCGTAGGACTTTCCGTCCAGAGCGAACACGACCGTCTCCGCCGCTTCTCCGCCATCGATGTCGTCGGAGAGCGTGACCACTACGCGCTGCGCCACGGATATCGGTCCCTTCGGTGCGACGCGCCGCCCGCTGACGTGCGGCGATGTCGCCTGTGTGGATGTTTCGGGGCAATGCATCTTTGAGCGGGAATCCCGGGTGATTCCTTTGTACCGCGATTCCCATTGCATTGCGAAGCCCAGTTAATTCTCTCCGCGTGTCCCGCCGCAATGCCGGGCGCGTGTTTTTCCTGGGGATTTTGCGAAGCGTTGGTGAAGCCGAAACGGGTCGGTGATCATGCTCTACGGATATCTACCCGCGTAGAAATTTTGGCCGGGTACGCTGAGGGAACCGCCTTGCACCAACCACCTCATCGGGAGTGCCAGTGGCACGCGTCGTAGTCGACGTCATGCTCAAGCCGGAGATCCTCGACCCCCAGGGCCAGGCGGTGCAGCGTGCACTGCCGCGCCTGGGCTTCGCGGGGATCGCCGACGTCCGCCAGGGGAAGCGTTTCGAACTGGAGGTGGAGGGACCGGTCGACCAGGCCGCCCTCGACCGCATCCACAAGATGGCCGAAACGTTCCTCGCCAACACCGTCATCGAAGACTTCACCGTGAAGGTCGAGGCCTGACGGTGACCACTCGCATCGGTGTCGTCACGTTCCCCGGAACGCTCGACGACCGTGACTCGCTGCGCGCCGTCCGCCTCGCGGGGGCCGAGCCGGTCTCGCTCTGGCACCGCGACAAAGACCTCCACCAGGTCGACGCGGTCGTCCTCGCGGGCGGCTTCTCCTACGGGGACTACCTGCGCGCCGGGGCCATCTCCCGCTTCTCGCCGGTGATGGAGACCATCATCGAGCAGGCCAAGGGCGGCATGCCCGTCCTCGGCATCTGCAACGGCTTCCAGGTCCTCACCGAGGCCCACCTGCTGCCGGGGGCGATGCTCCGCAACAACCACCTGCACTTCATCTGCCGCGACCAGAAACTGCGGGTGGAGAACGCGGAGACCGCGTGGACCGGCGACTACACCGCCGGCCAGGAGATCTCCGTACCGCTCAAGAACATGGACGGCCGGTACGTCGCCGACGAGCGCGTGCTCGACGAACTGGAGGCCGAAGGCCGAGTGGCCTTCCGGTACCTCGACGTGAACCCCAACGGCTCGCTGCGCGACATCGCCGGCATCACCAACGCCGCGGGCAACGTCGTCGGCCTCATGCCCCACCCCGAGCACGCGGTCGAGCCGCTGATCGGGACGGGCCGCACCGACGGCCTCCCGTTCTTCACCTCGGTCCTGAAGAAGCTGGTCAGCGCATGAGCCTCGACACCGTCAAGAACGCCACCGAGACCCCGGACGCCTCCCAGCCCTGGAAGGAACTCGGCCTCAAGGAGGACGAGTACGCCCGGATCCGCGAGATCCTCGGCCGCCGTCCCACCGGCGCCGAGCTCGCCATGTACTCGGTCATGTGGTCCGAGCACTGCTCGTACAAGAGCAGCAAGGTCCACCTCGCCCAGTTCGGCAAGAAGGCCCCCAAGAACGACGCCATGCTCGTCGGCATCGGCGAGAACGCCGGCGTCGTCGACGTCGGCCAGGGGTACGCGGTCACCTTCAAGGTCGAGTCGCACAACCACCCCTCGTACATCGAGCCCTACCAGGGCGCGGCCACAGGCATCGGCGGCATCGTCCGCGACATCCTCGCGATGGGCGCCCGCCCGGTCGCCGTCGTGGACCCGCTGCGCTTCGGCGCCGCCGACCACCCCGACACCAAGCGCGTCCTGCCGGGCGTGGTCGCGGGCATCGGCGGCTACGGCAACTGCCTGGGCCTGCCCAACATCGGCGGCGAGGTCGTCTTCGACGAGTGCTACCAGGGCAACCCGCTGGTCAACGCCGGCTGTATCGGCGTGATGAAGCACGAGGACATCCACCTCGCCAAGGCCTCCGGCCCGGGCAACAAGGTCATCCTCTACGGCGCCCGCACCGGCGGCGACGGCATCGGCGGCGTCTCGGTCCTCGCGTCCGAGACCTTCGACGACACCAAGCCCACCAAGCGCCCCGCCGTCCAGGTCGGCGACCCCTTCCAGGAGAAGCTCCTCATCGAGTGCACCCTGGAGATCTTCAAGGAGAAGCTGGTCGCGGGCATCCAGGACCTCGGCGGCGCCGGGCTCTCCTGCGCCACCTCCGAGCTGGCCTCCGCCGGCTCCGGCGGCATGCGGGTCGAGCTGGACACCGTCCCGCTGCGCGACGCGACGCTCTCGCCCGAGGAAATCCTCATGAGCGAGTCGCAGGAGCGCATGTGCGCGATCGTCGAGCCGCAGCACGTCGACCGCTTCATGGAGATCTGCGAGAAGTGGGACGTCATCGCCACCGTCATCGGTGAGGTGACCGACGGCGAGCGCCTGGAGATCTTCTGGCACGGCGAGCAGATCGTGGACGTGCCCCCGGGCACCGTCGCCCACGAGGGACCGGTCTACAACCGCCCCTACGCGCGCCCCTCCTGGCAGGACGCGCTCCAGGCGGACGACGCGGGCAAGCTGCCGCGGCCGCAGACCTCCGAGGAGCTGCGCGCGCAGGTCCTGGCCCTGGTCTCCTCCCCGAACCAGGCCTCGAAGTCGTGGGTCACCGACCAGTACGACCGCTTCGTCCAGGGCAACACGGTGCTCTCGCAGCCCGAGGACGCGGGCATGGTCCGCATCGACGAGGAGTCCAACCTCGGCGTAGCCATGGCCACCGACGGCAACGGCCGCTACGCCAAGCTCGACCCGTACACGGGCGCCCAGCTGGCGCTCGCCGAGTCGTACCGCAACGTGGCCGCGACCGGCGCCAAGCCCCTGGCGATCTCCGACTGCCTGAACTTCGGCTCCCCCGAGGACCCGGACGTCATGTGGCAGTTCGCGGAGGCCTGCCGCGGTCTCGCGGACGGCTGCCTGGAGCTGGGCACCCCGGTGACCGGCGGCAACGTCTCGCTCTACAACCAGACCGGCGACGTCGCCATCCACCCGACCCCGGTCGTGGCGGTCCTCGGCGTGATCGACGACGTCAACCGCCGCACGCCGATGGCGTTCTCGGAGGCCGGCCAGCTGCTGTACCTGCTGGGCGACACGGCCGAGGAGTTCGGCGGCTCGGCCTGGTCCCAGGTCGTCCACGACCACCTGGGCGGCATGCCGCCGAAGGTGGACCTGGGCCGCGAGAAGCTGCTCGGCGAGATCCTGATCTCCGCCTCGCGCGACGGAATGATCGACGCCGCGCACGACCTGTCGGACGGCGGCGTGATCCAGGCGCTCACCGAGTCCTGCCTCAAGGGCGGCAACGGTGCGCGCGTGGTGGTCCCCGAGGGCCTGGACGCCTTCACCTTCCTGTTCTCCGAGTCCGCGGGCCGCGCCATCGTGTCGGTCCCGCGCAGCGAGGAGCTCCGCTTCACCGACATGTGCGGTGCCCGGGGCCTGCCGGCCGCCCGCATCGGCGTGGTGGACGGCGAGGAGATCGAGGTCCAGGGCGAGTTCACCCTCCCGCTGGCCGAGCTCCGCGAGGCACACGAGGCGACGATCCCGGCCCTGCTGGCCTGATCGACCCCGCGTCACGCGTACGAGCCCCCGTCCGGATTCCCTCCGGGCGGGGGCTCGGTTGTTCCGCCGCGGCGGGCCACGTTGGTAGCGTCACCCCGGTCATCGCGATTGCAAGTCAGTGACAGGACTGGGGTGGGGATGTTCGAGCCGATGGCGCCTTCCACTGGCGGGCCACTGCCGGATCGGGGCCGATGGCGCAATGCGGTCAATTTGCTGCTGTGCATTGCCGGTGTGGGCGGTGTCGTCTTCGGCGGCTGGGCCCTGTACGGGTCCTACCAGTCGTGGCAGCACCGCGGGGAGAGCCGTACCGCGATCCGGGAGGCCTGTGCGGACCTGGTCGACGCCGACGCGGTGATGCGGCTGGACGGAGGCCGTGACCAGGTGGGGCCGAGCGAGGTGAAGTCCAGGAAGCATCTGGACTTCCGCCAACTGCCGGACGAGTGCGTACTGGTGGCCGCGCGGGAGCAGAACGGCAAGACCGTGCGCCTGGTGCACTTCGGCCTGAAGGTGCACGCGCTCCCGCAGCAGGGCCTCCACGTGATCGACCCCGACGACAAGCCCTTCGACGCGGGGATCCACCCGCGCGCCGGCGAGGACGTCACCGACCGGGTGAGCGACCCGCTGCCCACCCCCCTCGGCGACGGCATCGCCGGGACCTACTCCGCCCGCACCGTCTCGATCACGGCCGTCTGCACCCGGCCCGTGGCAGGCGTGACCTCCTTCCGGGCCTCGGCGACCGCCCGGTACGGCGACCCGACCGACAAGGAACGCAAGGCGCTGGCCTCGATCGCGCGGACAGCGGCGGTCAAGGCCGCCGAGCGCGGCGGCTGCGCCGTCGACCCGCCCGAACTGCCCACCGAGCTGCCCGCCCAGGGACGCGCCCTGGGCCCCGCCGAGCAGGCCACCGGCAGCTGCTCCTGGTACGCGGCCTTCCTGCGCGGCCGGCAGGACCGGGAGCGGCTGCCCGACAAGGCGCTCGGCACGCCGGTGTCGGAGCAGGCCGGGAGCGAGACCTGCGTGCTGGCACTGGACACGGACACCCGCCACGGCATCCAAGCCCGGCTCCTCGCGGAGGGCGTGAACGCCGGGGGTCCCAGCGACCGCTGGACCAACCCCTGGTGGCTGCGGACCTTCTCCTACTTCGGTGACGAGGCGGCCGGAACCATGGTGGAGCCGTTCACGAAGAAGCCCACGTCCATCGCCGCCGGCCAGGCGGGGCGGGACTACCTCGTCCTGTACGCCTCGGCCACCTGCCAGGGCCGCCCCGCGGTCCTCGGCATGACCACGGCCTACCGGTACGACGAGGTGCTCGGCCCCCGCCTCGACGAGGTCTTCAAGGCCTACGCCACCGAGGCGGCGACGCGGCGCGGCTGCACCGGGCTCGTCCTGCCCGGGCCCGAGTAGGGTCGGGGCATGCCGCCCGCCAGGAAGAAACAGCGCACCTACGACCCCCAGAAGATCCGCGCGGCCGTCACCGCGCAGTTCGCCAACATCGCGCGGGCGGTGGGGGAGTTGGGTCCCGAACAGCTGGACCGGCCCAGCGGTGTCGGGGAGTGGACGGTCGCCGACCTCGCCGCGCACATCGCCTGGATCGCCGACTCGCTGGCCGGCGGCCTCGCCCGGCCGCCCGGCGGCGTCGCCGAACTGTCGGCCGTCGAGTGGCCCTCGGTGACGGCCTCCCTCGCCGGGAAGATCTCGGAGGCGGCCCGGGAGACCCTCGCCGGTGCCCCGCTCCCCGAGCTGTACGAGGCCGCCGCCGCACGGATGGCCGGGGCGCTCGCCGACCACCCCACCGGCAGCCGCGTGCTGACGCTGTGGATCGGGAACATGACCCTCGCCGACTTCCTGGTCACCCGGACCGTCGAGCTGGTGGTCCACACCGACGACCTGAACCGGGCCACCGGGCTGGACGTCCCGATCGACCGGCAGGCCCTCGCCGCCTGCACCCGGCTGCTCGCCGACGCCCTCGCGCTCAAGGCGCCGGGCGGCTCGGTCGAGGTACGGGTGCCGCCGTTCGCGGTGGTCCAGTGCATCGAGGGGCCCCGCCACACCCGCGGCACCCCGCCGAACGTGGTCGAGACCGACCCGCTGACCTGGCTCCGGCTCGCGACGGGGCGTACGGGATGGGCCGAGGCCCTGGACGCGGCGCGGGTCCGCGCGAGCGGCGAGCGGGCCGACCTGTCGGCGCTGCTGCCGCTGATGAGCTGATGAGCTGATGCCACCGACGAGCCGAGGAGCCGCCGTGCGGACGGAACCGCTCCGTAGCCCGCACCGTCCCAGGGGCATGCGTAGATACCGGTACGTCCACGCCTCCGCGGCCCTCGCGGCCCTCGCACTCGCCCTCACCGGCTGTGGCCGGACGGAGGAGGGTGCCTCCGTCCGGCTCCCCGACATCGAAGGGTCCTGGCAGGTCGAGTCACTGACCACCAAGGGCCGGACCATGCACGGACCCGAATCCGCCCGGGTGGAGATCGGGCACGACAAGGCGTCGGGGGTCTACGGCTGCAACGGCTTCAGCGCGGGGGTCGTGTTCGACGGAACCTCCGCCATCACCGTCACCCCCGGCGTCTCGTCCCTCATGGGCTGCAAGGACCTGGACTTCGAGACGGAGTTCGCCAAGCTCTTCAAGGGCCGCCTGACCATCGACCGCGGCCCCGACCGGCTCACCCTGAAGACCGCGGACGGGAGCACCATCGCCATGACCCCGAAGCCCCCGGCGGTGGACGCCCCGCTCACGGCCACCCAGTGGACCGTCGACGCCACGGTCAACGGCGACACGGTGGCCTCCCTGCCCTTGGAGGCGGCGGGCAAGGCCCGCTTCACGATCAACGACGGCACCGCGGCCGGCAGCCTCGGCTGCAACCGCTTCAGCGCCAAGGCCACCATCGAGGGATCCACCCTCACGTTCGGGCCGCTGACCTCCACCCGGATGGCCTGCGAGGGCCAGGTGGGAGCGGTGGAGCGGGCGCTGACCGACCTGTTCGGCAGCGGCCCGCTCTCCTGGAAGATCCAGGAGAACACGCTCACCCTCGTCGCCGCCGACGGCAACGGCCTCACCGCGCAGGCGGCCTCCGCCGCCGAGTGAGCGGATCAGACGTGGGCCGTGCCGCCGTCCTTCGCCATGGCCGCGGCGATCCGGTGCGCGGACTCGGCCCACACCTCGTCGGGCAGCTTCGGCAGCACGTCGTCCCACAGCGGCAGGCAGGAGCCGCGCAGCTGCAGCATCCCCTCCGGGCGGGCCATCAGGAACAGGTGCAGATGGGCGCCCCCGTCGCCGATCTTGCTGACGTGGACGCGGCCGATCCCGCCGAGCGTGCGGATCGCCCGCTCGATGCGCTGAGCCATCCCGCCCAGCTCGGCCGCCCGCTCGGCCGGCAGGTCCAGCAGGTCGTGGTGGCCGCGCGGCATCAGCATGACGATGGCCGGGAGGGAACCGTGGAGGCCCATCAGCCGCCAGTTCTCGTCCGTCCACAGGAAGTCGGAATCCGCGGGCACGCAGCCCTCGCACCCCTCCGGCCCGGCCTCCCCGTTGCGGGGCGGCTCGGGCAGGACGGGCTCCTGCAGCGGGATGACCCGCAGGTCCCCCTCGAAGGGGAAGGTGTCCCACATGGGGATGCCGTCGGCGGCGAAGGGTATCCGCTCGCCGATCGGCAACCGCCTTACGTAATCACTGGGTTCGGTCATGCGATGATCATGACAGCGCCGTATCAGCTCGGGTAGGGCAGCAGGCCCGCGTCCGTCTTCTCCCAGGCGGCCTTCAGCTCCGCGAGCCGGGCGGGCTCCACGGCCGCCTTGTCGGCCTGCTCCCGGACGTCCCCGGCGAGGTTGAAGAGCTGGTCGCGGCCGGACTTGCCGCGGTAGTACTTCCAGTCGCCGCGGCGCAGCGCCCGCTCCCCGCGCACCCGCCAGAACAGGTTCCGCTCGGCGACCTTCTCGCCGCGCAGCAGGTATCCGGCCAGGCTCACCCCGTCCAGCGGGTACGCCCGGTTCGGCCGGGTCCCGGCCAGCTCCAGCAGGGTCGCCGTCCAGTCCGGGCTGAAGACCGGGACGTGGCTGACCTGGCCGCCGTCCAGGCGCGCGGGCCAGCGCACGATGTTCGGCACCCGGATCCCGCCCTCCTGCAGCGAGGCCTTGTTGCCGGAGAGCGGCCAGTTGTAGGAGAAGCGCTCGCCGCCGTTGTCGCTGGAGAAGACCACGATGGTGTCGCGGGCCTGCCCGGAGCGGTCGAGGGCGCGCAGCACCTCGCCGATGGACCGGTCCAGGTCCTCGACCATCTCCTTGTACTTCTCGACCGAGCCGCCGTCCTGGTGCCACAGCGCGCGCCCGTCGCCCGCCTTGATCCGCCGGACGATCTCGGCGCTCTGCTCGGTGTCCCCGTCGGCGATCCAGGGCCAGTGCGGGGTGGTGAAGTTGAGGTTCAGCAGCCACGGCTTGCCGCCGTGGTCGCGGGAGACGTACTCGCTCGCCCGCTCTGTGATGATCCGCGTGTAGTAGCGCAGGTCCTTGTACTCGGCGTCGCCCTCGTAGAGGTCGTACTCGCCGCCCAGGCCCAGCTTGGAGTAGTACTCCAGCGCCCCGCCGAAGTTGCCGAAGAACTCGTCCCAGCCGGACTTGGTCGGGCTGTAGTCGGGCAGGTAGCCCGCGTGCCACTTGCCGATCAGCGCGGTGGCGTAGCCGGACTCCTTCAGCAGCGAGGCCAGCGTCGGGTGCGTCGGCTCCAGGCCCACCGACTTGTCGGCGATCGGCTCGGCCAGCCCGCCCTTGGCGCGCCCCGGGTAGCGGCCCGTGTACAGGCTGAACCGGGTCGGGGAGCAGGTCGCGGAGCCGGAGTAGGCATCGGTGAAGCGGACGCCCTGGCGGGCGAGGCGGTCCAGGTTCGGGGTCTTGATGTGCGGTGACCCGTACGAGGACAGGTCGGCCCAGCCGAGGTCGTCCCCGAGGATGAACAGGATGTTCGGGCGCCGCGACTGTCGCCCCCGGGCGGCCCGGAACTCCTGTTCCCGGGGGTCGGCGTCCTGGGCCGCGGCGGCGGCCGGAGCCGCCCCCAGCCCCACCGCGGCGGTGGCCGCGGTCACTCCGACGGCGCCGCCGAAGGCACGGCGGGACAGGTTGGACTCATACGAAGACACAGGTGCTCCAAGGCATGGCGGCGCAGCCGGCCGACAGCGGCGCGGGACGGCGCGCGGTATCGACGGCGGACGCGGGCGTACGGCGAAAACAAGCCGGGAGGGCGGAGGGGGAAGGCAGCGGAAAAGGGCGCGGAGCGGCCGAACGGCCAAGGCCTGCCTGGACCCGGACGGGTCAGAAGGGGGAAATGCTCAGCCAGGGGTCACTGCGCCGCGCCGTATGGCTACGGGCGACACATGGCGCTCGCGACACGGACCAGGTCTACGTGGCGGCGCTCGACGAGGGTGACGGAACGGTCACCGAGAGGCTGCATGGTTCGAGAGCCTGTCCGAATGGCCTTGTAGATGTCAACAAGGGCATCCGAATACCGAGACGGGGGTGATCCGTCACCCTCTGTGCTGTGACATTTCCCGGCCTTCGCGAATTCGGACCAGTGGTCGATCTCGCCTACACTCGGAGGCGTGCCTCGTGGTGATGGACGACTCAACCACGACCTGCTCCCCGGCGAAAAGGGCCCCCAGGACGCTTGCGGCGTCTTCGGTGTCTGGGCTCCGGGTGAAGAGGTCGCCAAGCTCACCTACTTCGGACTGTATGCATTGCAGCACCGCGGACAAGAGTCCGCGGGAATCGCTGTGAGCAACGGTTCCCAGATCCTCGTCTTCAAGGACATGGGACTCGTTTCCCAGGTCTTCGACGAAACCTCCCTCGGTTCCCTCCAAGGTCATATCGCGGTCGGTCACGCCCGCTACTCGACCACCGGAGCCTCCGTCTGGGAGAACGCTCAGCCCACTTTCCGGGCGACCGCCCACGGCTCCATTGCCCTGGGTCACAACGGCAACTTGGTGAACACCGCCGAGCTCGCCGAGATGGTCGCCGACCTCCCGCGTCAGGACGGCCGTGCCACCCAGGTGGCCGCCACCAATGACACCGACCTCGTGACCGCCCTCCTCGCCGGCCAGACCGACGAGGACGGCAAGCCCCTGACCATCGAGGAGTCGGCCGCCAAGGTCCTGCCTCAGGTCAAGGGCGCCTTCTCGCTCGTCTTCATGGACGAGGGGACCCTCTACACCGCCCGTGACCCGCAGGGCATCCGCCCGCTGGTCCTCGGCCGCCTCGAGCGCGGCTGGGTGGTCGCGAGTGAGACCGCCGCGCTCGACATCTGCGGCGCCAGCTTCGTCCGCGAGGTCGAGCCGGGCGAGCTCATCGCGATCGACGAGAACGGTCTGCGCACCTCCCGATTCGCGGAAGCGAAGCCCAAGGGCTGTGTGTTCGAGTACGTCTACCTGGCGCGCCCGGACACCGACATCGCCGGCCGGAACGTCTACCTCTCGCGTGTCGAGATGGGCCGCCGTCTGGCCAAGGAAGCCCCGGTCGAAGCCGACCTGGTGATAGCGACGCCCGAGTCGGGTACGCCCGCCGCCGTCGGATACGCCGAGGCCAGCGGGATCCCGTACGGCTCCGGCCTGGTCAAGAACGCTTACGTGGGCCGGACCTTCATCCAGCCCTCGCAGACGATCCGCCAGCTCGGCATCCGCCTCAAGCTCAACCCCCTCAAGGAAGTCATCCGGGGCAAGCGCCTGGTGGTCGTCGACGACTCGATCGTCCGCGGCAACACCCAGCGCGCCCTCGTGAAGATGCTCCGCGAGGCCGGTGCGGCCGAGGTCCACATCCGGATCTCCTCGCCGCCGGTGAAGTGGCCGTGCTTCTTCGGCATCGACTTCGCCACCCGGGCCGAGCTGATCGCCAACGGCATGACGGTCGACGAGATCGCCACGTCGCTCGGCGCGGACTCGCTCTCCTACATCTCGCTCGACGCGATGATCGAGGCGACGACCATCCAGAAGCCCAACCTCTGCCGTGCCTGCTTCGACGGCGAGTACCCGATGGAGTTGCCCGATCCGCAGCTCCTCGGCAAGCAGCTGCTGGAGAACGAGCTGGCCGGCGGCACGGACGCCGCCGACGCGCTCCGCCGCCCGTAGTCCGCGGCCTCCCCCTGCTCAACCTGCGCCGGGCCCTGCCTTTTGAAGCTTCTCCCAGGGCCCGGCACCACATGCAGCAAACGACACGAAAGCTCTCTCCTGTCATGACAGAGAAGACCACCGGTGCCAGCTACGCGTCCGCAGGCGTGGACATCGAAGCGGGAGACCGCGCCGTCGAGCTGATGAAGGAGTGGGTGAAGAAGACGCAGCGCCCCGAGGTCCTCGGCGGCCTCGGCGGCTTCGCCGGCCTCTTCGACGCCTCCGCCCTCAAGCGCTACGAGCGCCCGCTGCTCGCCTCCGCCACCGACGGGGTCGGCACGAAGGTCGACATCGCCCGCCAGATGGGCGTCTACGACACGATCGGCCACGACCTGGTCGCGATGGTCATGGACGACATCGTGGTCTGCGGCGCCGAGCCGCTGTTCATGACCGACTACATCTGCGTCGGCAAGGTCCACCCCGAGCGTGTCGCGGCCATCGTCAAGGGCATCGCCGAGGGCTGCGTCCTCGCCGGAACCGCCCTGGTCGGCGGCGAGACCGCCGAGCACCCGGGCCTGCTGGGCCCGGACGACTTCGACGTGGCGGGCGCGGGCACCGGTGTCGTCGAGTACGACCGGCTGCTGGGCGCGGATCGCATCCGTACGGGGGACGCCGTCATCGCGATGGCATCGTCCGGCCTTCACTCGAACGGGTACTCGCTGGTCCGGCACGTGCTCTTCGACCGGGCCGGGATGTCCCTGGAGCAGGAGATCGCGGAGCTCGGGCGCACCCTCGGCGAGGAACTCCTGGAGCCGACCAAGATCTACTCGCTGGACTGCCTGGCCCTCACCCGTACGGCCGAGGTCCACGCCTTCTCGCACATCACCGGCGGTGGCCTCGCGGCGAACCTGGCCCGGGTGATCCCGGACCACCTGCACGCCACGGTCGACCGGACGACCTGGGCCCCCGGCGCGATCTTCGACCTGGTCGGCAAGGCCGGTCAGGTGGAGCAGCTGGAACTGGAGAAGACCCTGAACATGGGCGTCGGCATGATGGGCGTCGTTCCGCAGGAGTCGGTGGAGGTGGCGCTGACCGCGCTGGCCGACCGGGGCGTCGACGCCTGGGTCGCGGGCGAGATCCAGGGCCGCGGCGACCGTACCGAGGGTGCGACCCTCACCGGTTCCTACGCGAGCTGAGCAGCACCGAAACCCGGCCCTGGGCAATGCCCGGGACCGGGTTTCGGTCTTTGCTCTTGGTGCAGACGCCCTGGAGCGTCAAGCGCCGCGACGCTGTGCCGACGGACCGGACTCTTCGTCCTCGTCCTCGTCGTCATCGCTGTTGTACAGATCCGCGTACTTGGCGTACGGGTCGTCGTCGTCCAGATCGTCATCGACTTCGACCGGCTCGCTGATAGGCAGCGGCTCTGTCGGCGATGCGCCCAGCTCATTGGCCAGACGCGAGAGGTCAGTCCCGCCGCTGTTGTACTTCAGCTGGCGGGCGACCTTTGTCTGCTTGGCCTTGGCCCGGCCGCGCCCCATGGCTCGACCCCCTCGGTGACGGGGCTCGACGGCCCCAGAGTCTGACACGCGTTCATGGTTCGGAGCGGGCTCTCCGTGGAGAGACCGTCCGTAGGGGTTTAACGGTACCTGCTTCCGCGGCCATACGGTACGCCGCCCGCATGACGCGCCCCGGTGCAGAACCAACAAGGCGCCCCGTCCTCGCTGGTCAACCGCGATTTTAACGCTTTCCTGGCCCGCGACCCGCCGAAGTGCAGTGAGTTCTGTCTCCCCGCACCCCGGCGGGCGCACCGAAGTGTCCCCGGAAGGGTCAGACCGCGCGGGCGGCGCGGGCGTCGGCCATCCGCTGCTCGGCGATCCGGTCGGCCGCGGCGGCCGGCGGGATGCCGTCCGACTTCGCGCGAGCAAAGATCTCCAGGGTGGTGTCGAAGATCTTCGTGGCCTTGGCCTTGCAGCGGTCGAAGTCGAAACCGACCAGCTCGTCGGCGACCTGGATCACGCCGCCGGCGTTGACCACGTAGTCCGGGGCGTAGAGGATCCCGCGGTCTTCGAGGTCCTTCTCGATGCCGGCGTGGGCGAGCTGGTTGTTGGCCGCACCGCAGACGATGCGGGCGGTGAGGGCCGGCACGGTCTCGTCGTTCAGGGCGCCGCCCAGCGCGCAGGGGGCGTAGATGTCGAGGCCCTCGACGCGGATCAGCGCGTCGGTGTCGGCGACCGCGGTGACCTTGCCCGGGTGCTTGTCGAGGATCCGCTGGACGGATTCCTCGCGCACGTCCGTGATCACGACCTCGGCGCCGTCCTCCAGGAGGTGCTCGACCAGGTAGTGGCCGACCTTGCCGACGCCGGCGACGCCGACCTTGCGGCCGCGCAGCGTCGGGTCGCCCCACACGTGCTGGGCGCTGGCGCGCATGCCCTGGAAGACGCCGAAGGCGGTGAGCACCGAGGAGTCGCCCGCGCCGCCGTTCTCGGGGGAGCGGCCGGTCGCCCAGCGGGTCGCGCGGGCCACGACGTCCATGTCCGCCACGAAGGTGCCGACGTCGCAGGCGGTCACGTAGCGGCCGCCGAGGGACTCCACGAACCGGCCGTAGGCCAGGAGCAGTTCCTCGGACTTCAGGACGTCGGGGTCGCCGATGATCACGGCCTTGCCGCCGCCGAGGTCGAGACCTGCGAGGGCGTTCTTGTACGACATGCCGCGCGAGAGGTTGAGCGCGTCCCGGACGGCCTCCTCGTCGGAGGCGTACGCGTGGAAACGCGTGCCGCCGAGGGCCGGGCCCAGGGCGGTGGAGTGGATGGCGATGACGGCCTTGAGGCCGGTGGCGCGGTCCTGGCACAGCACGACTTGCTCGTGTCCGCCCTGCTCCGTGCGGAACAGGGTGTGCAGGACGCCGTCGGTCATTTCGGTCACGGTGGTGACTCCCATGGAAGAGATGCGGCGGATTCCACGCCCGCCCTGCGGGTGGGGGCGAGCGCGCTGGGAGCAGAGTAAGACCTCCCGGGCGCGCTGCGGTGACCTGTCCAAAGATCGGAACTCTCCCGGAGTACGAGGGGGTGCCCGGAGTACCGCGGCGCCGCCGGGGGGAGTACGACAACGTGAGCGAAACCCCCGATGTCCCGCGGCCCGCCGTGCGCCCGGCGCCGACCGTTCCGTACGCCTCCTACCTGCGCGTCTACGAGCCCCTCGCGGCCTTCCCCGAGCCGGAGCGCGCGCACTGGGCCGATTACGCCCGGCGCGGGACGGCCCCGACCGCCCAGGACGAATTGCTGCGGTCCCTCACCGACTTGGTGCGGGTCCCGGTGGTGGGGGTGCCGGCCCACGAGAGCGCGGACGCCTTCACGGCGGAGGTGGACGGGGTGCTGCTGGTCTGCCCGTGGCGGACCAGGCTGCGCGGCTGGCTGGCGCTCCAGGAGCTGGTCGAGTGGTTCCCGCTCCCGGTGCTCGACGCGGCGCTCCCGCCGGCGGCCCGCAGGAGGGCGTCCGAGGAGTACGAGCGCTGGCGCGAGCGGAACCCGGACGCACGGCCGTGGATCCGTACGGGGGTGTGGCAGGTCCCGCTGCGCTGGTTCGTGCTGGTGGCCGACGAGGAGCGGGAGTACCTCCCCGGCGAGCGGCTGCGCTACCGGACGCCCATGGTGCAGGCGCGCCGCCGGCTCGCGCGGGCGCTGCGGACGTTGCGGGACGCGGAGGGCGAGGGCTACGAGCCGCTCGCCGAGGGGCTGGTGGAGGTCGGGAGCTGGCTGGAGGAGTTCCACCCGAAGTCGATGGTCGAGCTGGACTACGGCGGACTGCTGCACGCGCTGCCCGCCGACCGGCTGGCGGCCGACCGGTCCGCGGGGGTGCTGGCGGCGGGGGTCGCGGCGCTGCGGGCCGGTGACACGAGAGGGGCCGCCGAGGCGTACGGGGAGCTGTCGGACCGGTGGAGGGCGGTCCGGGAGAGACTGTTCGCGAATTAGTGCTGTGGGATTACCCCGGCTCGGCGGGGTCCTCGGACGGCCGGCGGACACCATTCCGTACCGGTGCGTATCGGCCGATCGGTCACAACTCGCTGATCAGGGGCCCGATCATGGCATTCGGGACGTAGTGCCAGGACCTACGTCCCGATACGGGCCATTGGCCCAAGCGTGACGGACCGCACTAACTACACCCTTGCGCCCTTCCCCTACCCTCGTGCCAAAATAGGACAAGGAGTCCGGGGAGGGTTCCTTCCGCCCAACTAAGGGCGGAATGCTCGGCATTGCGCTCTACGGGGGGTCTGACGACTCCTGATTGTTCTGTGACTGATCGTCACAGTGGGGTGACTGTCCGTTATGGGGCGGTCCATCGGGCTTCCGCCGCTGATGAACACCTCGGAGGGCAATTCCGTCGGTTTGGCCCTTGGGGCTGGACGGATGGTGTAGTTGTAGTGCCGAGGACAAGCCGTTCGTCCTATAACCGACTCGGCCCGCGTATGTCCATTTCGGGCAACGCGGGCCAAGGTGCAGAATTTAGAGGAAAGAACCGAGATGGTTCGGTTCTCCCGAGGAGGCCGCTCATGACCGCTCGCACCCCTGATGCCGAGCCGCTGCTGACCCCGGCTGAGGTTGCCACCATGTTCCGCGTGGACCCGAAGACGGTTACCCGCTGGGCCAAGGCCGGCAAGCTCACGTCCATCCGCACCCTGGGTGGACACCGCCGTTACCGCGAGGCCGAGGTCCGCGCACTGCTTGCGGGAATTCCGCAGCAGCGCAGCGAGGCCTGAGGTTCGCAGCACCCCTTTTAGGGGACATCTCCCGGCTGAGGCCGGGGGAGGGTCTGAATCGGGTCCCCCAATCCGAGGAAACCCACACAGCTTCATGCGACGGGACCTGCCCCAACAGGTTCCTGTCGTCCGATCGCGCTGGACTCCGCCGGGTCCAGCGCGATCTTTTTTATGCGCTGGTCAGGGCGGTGCGGGGGTGGCGGGGGCAGCGCCGACGAGGGGGTGCCATTGCACATATTAAATCGAGGGTGCGTAGGGGCGCGATAAACGTGCGAGTCTCAAAAACTCATGCGGTGACTCCCGTCACAGATGATCACTCTTGTATTTCCGGCATTGCACCCCGTAAGGGGACGTGCGCGGCGGAGCGCATCATGCGAACGGGGGATTCTCGCGCCGGTGGGGCCGGCCCGGGGTCGCGGGCGGGGCCGGAAAGGGGCTCACGGGCCGACCGGTCGGTAACCGGACCTGTCGATGAGGATCTATGCGTCCCGGTGAGGGCCTATGCGGGCTTCTGAGGCCCTCCGGGGGTCTCCGTGACCACCGGGAGCCGGGCGGGTCGGGGCGGCGCCTCCAGGGCGGCTCCAAGGCCACCCCTCGCGACCGTGCCTGTCAACGCATCAGGGCCCGCATCCCCTGGGGGATACGGGCCCTGATGTTTCTGCGAACCTGACGGGACTTGAACCCGCGACCTCCACCTTGACAGGGTGGCGAGCTAACCAACTGCTCCACAGGTCCTCGATTTGCGGCCGCTCGGCGGCTGCGAATCAGACTGTACCGCAGCTCAGGGGGTGCAGTCGAACCGGATCATGGAACGGGTCATCGGGCCGACGGCGGGGCCGCCGCGTCCACCGCCTTCACGATGCGCTTGTCGGAGATCGGATACGCCGTGCCGAGGGCGTGCGCGAAGTAGCTCACCCGCAGCTCCTCGATCATCCAGCGGATGTCCGTGACGGTCGACGGCACGGGCCGGCCCTTCGGCAACTGCTCCAGCAGCCAGGCGTACTCGTCCTGCATCTCGTGCACCTTCTCCATGCGCGTGGTGTCGCGCTGGACGCCCGTGGGCATCTGCTGGAGCCGCCGGTCCGCCGCCACCAGGTAGCGCATCAGGTCCGGCAGCCTGCGCAGCCCGGTGAGGGTCACGAACCCGGCCGGCATGAGCGCTGCCAGCTGCGTCTTCACGTCCTGGATGTTGGCGACGAGGGCCAGGCTGCTCGTCGACTTCAGCCGCCGCTCGCAGGCCTGCCAGGCGGCCAACACCTGCTGGACCTGGCCCACCGTCCGCACGGTGGTGTCCACCAGGTCGGCGCGGACCGCCTCGTAGAGCTTCCGGAAGCCCGCCTCGTCCCACGCGGGGCCGCCGTGGTCGGCGATCAGCTTGTCGGTCGCGGCGGTGGCGCAGTCGTCGAACAGCGCCTGGATGGAGCCGTGCGGATTCCTGGACAGGGCCAGCTTCTGCTGGTTCGTCAGGTGGTCCGAAGCGAACTTCGCCGGATTGACCGGGATGTTCAGCAGGATGAGCCGCCGGGTGCCCAGCCACATCGCCTGCTGCTGCTCGGCCTCCGTGTCGAAGAGCCGTACGGAAACGGCCCCGCCCTCGTCCACGAGCGCCGGATACGCCTTCACCGGCTGTCCCGCCCGCCGAGTCTCGAAGACCTTGTCCAGCGTGCCGATCGTCCAGTCGGTCAGCCCGGTCCGCTCCACCGACTCCCCGCCCGCCCGCTCGGCGGTGGCCGCGGCGGCCTTGGACAGGGCCTGGCGGGCCTTCGGCTTCAGAGCAAGCCTCAGGGTCTCCAGGTCCTTGTCCTCGGCGAGCTTCTTGCGGCGCTCGTCGACGATCCGGAAGGTGATCTTCAGGTGGTCCGGGATCCGGGTCAGGTCGAAGTCCTCGGCCGAGACCGGCACCCCGACCATCCGCTGGAGCTCGCGCGCCAGGGTCACCGGCAGCGGCTCCTGAAGGGGCACGGCCGTGTCCAGGAAACGGCCCGCGTAGTTCGGCGCGGGCACGTAGTGCCGGCGGATCGGCTTGGGCAGCGACCGGATCAGCTCCGTGACCACCTCTTCCCTCAGACCCGGGATCTGCCAGTCGAAGCCCTGGTCGGTCACCTGGTTCAGCACCTGGAGCGGGATGTGGACGGTGACGCCGTCCGCGTCCGCGCCCGGCTCGAACTGGTAGGTCACCCGGAACTTCAGGCGCCCCTGCATCCAGCTGTCCGGGTAGTCGGCCTTGGTGACCCCGGCCGCCTTCTCCGTCAGCAGCATCTCGCGCTCGAAGTCGAGGAGTTCGGGCTCCTCGCGCTTCTTGTGCTTCCACCAGGAGTCGAAGTGCGCCCCCGACACCACGTGCTCGGGGATCCGCTGCTCGTAGAAGTCGAAGAGCGTCTCGTCGTCCACCACGATGTCGCGGCGCCGGGCCCGGTTCTCCAGCTCCTCGACCTCGGTGAGGAGCTTGCGGTTGTCGGCGTAGAACTTGTGGTGCGTGCGCCAGTCGCCCTCGACCAGCGCGTTGCGGATGAACAGCTCGCGCGAGACCTCGGGGTCGATCCGGCCGTAGTTGATCTTGCGCTGGGCCACGATCGGGACCCCGTACAGGGTCACCTTCTCGTACGCCATCACCGCCGCCTGGTCCTTCTCCCAGTGCGGCTCGCTGTACGTGCGCTTGATCAGGTGCTGGGCGAGGGGCTCCACCCACTCGGGCTCCACCTTGGCGTTGACCCGCGCCCACAGCCGCGAGGTCTCCACCAGCTCCGCCGACATCAGGAACTTCGGCTGCTTCTTGAAGAGCGCCGACCCGGGGAAGACCGCGAACTTCGCGGACCGGGCCCCCAGGTACTCGTTCTTGTCGGTGTCCTTGAGCCCGATGTGCGAGAGCAGACCGGCGAGCAGCGAGATGTGGACGCTCGTCTCGGGGGCGTCGGCCTCGTTGACGTGGATGCCCATGGTCTTGGCGACCGTGCGCAGCTGCGAGTAGATGTCCTGCCACTCGCGGATCCGCAGGAAGTTCAGGTACTCCTGCTTGCACATCCGGCGGAACGAGGACGAGCCGCGCTCCTTCTGCTGCTCGCGGACGTACCGCCACAGGTTGAGGAAGGCCAGGAAGTCGGAGGTCTCGTCCTTGAACCGGGCGTGGTTCTGGTCGGCCTGGGTCTGCTTGTCCGAGGGCCGTTCGCGCGGGTCCTGGATGGACAGGGCCGCCGCGATGACCATGACCTCGCGAACGCAGTTGTTCTTGTCGGCCTCGACGACCATGCGGGCCAGGCGGGGGTCGACGGGCAGCTGCGACAGCTTGCGGCCCATCTGCGTCAGCCGCTTCTTCGGATCCTTCTCGGCCGGGTCCAGGGCCCCGAGCTCCTGGAGGAGCTGCACGCCGTCGCGGATGTTGCGGTGGTCCGGCGGATCGATGAAGGGGAACTTCTCGATCTCGCCGAGACCGGCCGCGGTCATCTGGAGGATGACGGAGGCCAGGTTCGTGCGCAGGATCTCCGCGTCCGTGAACTCCGGACGGCCGTTGAAGTCGTCCTCCGAGTACAGCCGGATGCAGATGCCGTCGCTGGTACGGCCGCAGCGGCCCTTGCGCTGGTTGGCGCTGGCCTGGGAGATCCGCTCGATGGGCAGCCGCTGCACCTTGGTGCGATGGCTGTAGCGGGAGATCCGGGCGTTGCCCGGGTCGATCACGTACTTGATGCCCGGGACGGTGAGGGAGGTCTCGGCGACGTTGGTGGCGAGGACGATCCGGCGGCCGGTGTGGGGCTGGAAGACCCGGTGCTGCTCGGCGTGCGAGAGCCGGGCGTAGAGCGGGAGCACCTCGGTGAAGCGGAGTTTCTTCTTGATCAGCGCGTCCGCGGTGTCGCGGATCTCGCGCTCTCCGGAGAGGAAGACCAGGATGTCGCCGGAGCCCTCGGCCTGGAGCTCGTCGACCGCGTCGCAGATGGCGGTGATCTGGTCCCGGTCGCTCTCCTCGCTGTCCTCTTCCAGCAGCGGCCGGTAGCGGACCTCGACCGGATACGTCCGGCCGCTGACCTCGACGATCGGGGCCTCCCCGAAGTGCCGGGAGAAGCGCTCCGGGTCGATCGTCGCCGAGGTGATGACGACCTTCAGGTCGGGCCGCTTGGGCAGCAGCGTCGCCAGGTAGCCGAGCAGGAAGTCGATGTTCAGCGACCGCTCGTGAGCCTCGTCGATGATGATCGTGTCGTACGCGCGCAGCTCGCGGTCCGTCTGGATCTCGGCGAGCAGGATGCCGTCGGTCATCAGCTTCACGAAGGTCGCGTCCTGGTCCACCTGGTCGGTGAACCGGACCTTCCAACCGACCGTCTGGCCGATCTCGGACCTCAGCTCCTCCGCGATGCGCTCCGCGACCGTGCGGGCGGCGATCCGGCGGGGCTGGGTGTGCCCGATCATGCCCCGGACGCCGCGGCCCAGCTCCATGCAGATCTTGGGGATCTGCGTGGTCTTGCCGGAGCCGGTCTCGCCCGCGACGATCACGACCTGGTGGTCGCGTATCGCCTCGGCGATCTCGTCCTTCTTCTGGCTGACGGGCAGGTTCTCGGGATACGTGACCTCGGGCATGCGCGAGGCACGGCCGGCCAGTCGCTCGGCGGCCTTCGCGGCCTCCGCGGCGATCTCGTCGAGCACGGCCTGCTTGGCCTCGGGCTTGCGGATACGGCGGGCGCCTTCAAGGCGGCGGCCGAGGCGGTGCGCGTCGCGGAGGGAGATCTCACCGAGAAGCGTCTGCAGGGCGGCGAAGGAAGTAGACATACCTGATCGAGGATCTCACCTGGCCCCTCCGGGTGGCGAACGCATTTGTCGGGCGCACCCGTACCATTTCGGGACGAGTCCCCCCGCCGCCGTCAGTGAGAGGCCCCACGCATGCCCGACGCCTCCGGCGCGGACCGCTTGAGCCGCGGGGGTCCGGGGCCGCGCCCCTACCGGCCGAGCGCTGCCCGTCACCCCGACGGCGCTCCGCGCCCGCGCCCCAACCGCCGGCGGCACCCTCCAGCCCGTCGGGCGTCCGAGGCCCGGGTCCCCCTCCAGCCTCGCCGGCGTTCGAGCCCCTGGCGCATCCAGCCTCGCCGGCGTTCGAGCCCCGGGCACATCCAGCCTCGCCGGCGTTTGAGGCGCGGGGTCCGGGGCGGAGCTCCGGGGAACGGTGGAAGGGCGGCTAGGGGACCGGCTCCGCGCAGCGGCACCCCACCCCCGGGGCCGTGCCTACGGGCCGTCGGGGTCGGGTGCGCGGCGGGGCACCTCCTCGGGCGTCGAACGTGCAGAGGCAGCGGACACGCGCGACGTGGTTGCGTTCGACGCCCTGCGGGGGCGCCCCGCCGCGCACCCGACCCCGCCGGCGCGGGGTAGGCCACCGCACACCCGACCCCGGCGGCGCGGGGCACACGCCCGGCCCCGCCGGGGCGAGGGCGTCCCATCACACATCCGATCCGTAGTTCTGGAGCACGCACCCGTATGTCTTCCCGCAAGTCCCCCCGGCCCTTCCTGATCTCCGCCGGGGTCGCCCTCGCCGCAGTCACCCTCGGGATCGTGTCCTGGCAGGCCACCGCCCCGGAGGAGAAGGGATCCGGCGGCTCCGCGGCGGTCGCCGCCCCGCCCCGCGAGGACCCGGCCGCCGCGCAGCTGAAGGCGCTCGCCCGGCGCGAGGACGGCGACGCGCTCGCCGTGGGCCGCGCCGACGCGCCCGTCGTGCTCATCGAGTACTCCGACTTCAAGTGCGGCTACTGCGCGAAGTTCGCCCGTGACACCGAGCCCGAACTGGTGAAGAAGTACGTGGCGGACGGCACCCTCCGCATCGAGTGGCGCAATTTCCCGATCTTCGGCGCCGAATCCGAGGCCGCCGCCAAGGCCGCCTGGGCGGCGGGCCGGCAGGGCCGGTTCCAGCAGTTCCACGCCGCCGCGTACGCCGAGGGCTCGAAGGAGAAGGGCTTCGGTGAGGACCGGCTGCTGGAGCTGGCCCGCGAGGCCGGGGTCCCCGACCTGGAGCGCTTCACGGCGGACAGGGCCGGCGACGAGGCCGCGGCGGCGCTGAAGAAGGACCAGGAGGAGGGCTACCGGATAGGCGTCAGCTCCACCCCGTCCTTCCTGGTGGGCGGCAAGCCGATCGCCGGGGCCCAGCCGCTCAGGGTGTTCGAGGCCGCCATCGCCGAGGCGAAGCGGTGACCGGCGTCGGATATCTGGCCGCCCTGCTCGGCGGCCTCCTCGCCCTGCTCAGCCCGTGCAGCGCACTGCTGCTGCCCGCTTTCTTCGCGTACTCGATCGATTCGACCTCGCGGCTGCTGGCCCGGACCGGGATCTTCTACGCGGGCCTCGCGTCCACCCTCGTACCGCTGGGCGCGGCCGGTTCGTACGCCGGGCGGTTCTTCCACGGCAATCGCGAGGCCCTCGTCCTCGGCGGCGGCTGGCTGATCATCGCGCTCGGGGCCGCGCAGATCCTGGGCCTCGGCTTCGCCCCGAGGCGGATCTCGGAGCTGTCCGGGCGGATCCGGCCGACCACCGCCCTGTCGGTGTACGCGCTGGGGGCGGTGTACGGGCTGGCCGGGTTCTGCGCGGGCCCGATCCTCGGCAGTGTCCTGACGGTGGCGGCGGTCAGCGGCAGCCCCGTCTACGGCGGACTGCTGCTGGCCGTGTACGCGCTGGGGATGGCCGTACCGCTGTTCGTGCTCGCGGTGCTCTGGGAGCGGTTCGACCTGGGCCGGCGGCGATGGCTGCGCGGTCGGGCCTTCGCGGTGGGCCGCTTCGAGCTGCACACCACGTCGCTGCTGTCCGGGCTGTTCTTCATCACCCTGGGCGGGCTGTTCCTCGTCTACGACGGGGCGAGCGCGCTGCCGGGGCTGCTGGACGTGGACGACTCGTACGCCGTGGAGGAGTGGGTGCGGTCGGTGGCGGACGCGGTCCCGGACTGGGCGGTGCTCGGGCTGGTCGTGGCCGGGGCGGCGGTCTTCCCGCTGGTGCGGCGCAGGCGCGCGGGGGCCGGGGAGTAACGCAAGAAGCCCCGTCCGGAGACGGGGCTTCTACACGTGGTCGGGGCCGGGGTCGAACCGGCGACCTATCGCTTTTCAGGCGATCGCTCGTACCAACTGAGCTACCCGACCAAGAGACCGTTTCCGGTCTCGGCGATCCTGACGGGACTTGAACCCGCGACCTCCACCTTGACAGGGTGGCGAGCTAACCAACTGCTCCACAGGACCTTGCAATGTGCGAGACAAGTCTCGCACACGGTAATGCGTACCCCCAACGGGATTCGAACCCGTGCTACCGCCTTGAAAGGGCGGCGTCCTGGGCCACTAGACGATGAGGGCTAAAGACCCACCGGGCACTTTCCAGCGCGTCGGGGACGTGAGAAGCATATGGGATCCGGGGAGCTATCGCCAAAACGGTTTCCCCCGGGGGGACAATGGCCCGGTGCTGGAGATGACGCGCGAGGAGTTCGAAGAGCTCGTCGCAGAGGCGCTGGACCGGATTCCGCCGGAGCTGACGCGGCTGATGGACAACGTGGCGGTGTTCGTCGAGGACGAGCCGCCCGCCCACGACCCCGAGCTGCTCGGGCTGTACGAGGGAACTCCGCTGACGGACCGCGGCGAGTGGTACGCCGGGGTGCTGCCGGACCGGATCACGATCTACCGGAACCCCACGTTGCGCATGTGCGAGGACCGGGAGAGCGTGGTCGCGGAGACGGAGGTCACCGTGGTCCACGAGATCGCCCATCACTTCGGCATCGACGACGACCGGCTGCACGCTCTGGGATACGGGTGACCGGGCCGGTCCCCGAAGCCGAGGCGATCGATCCGGACGTCGACCTCCATGTGCCGGCGCAGCGCGCCGAACCGCAGGGCCGGGTGCTCGCGGCGGTGGCGGCGGGCGGGGCCGTGGGGGCTTCGGCGCGGTACGCGGTCTCCCTGGCGTGGCCGGCCTCGGGCGGGGACTTCCCGTGGGCGACCCTGTGGGTCAACGCGGTCGGGTGCGCGCTGATCGGTGTGCTGATGGTGCTGATCAGCGAGGGCGGGCGGTCGGCGCATCCGCTGGTGCGCCCCTTCGCCGGGGTCGGCGTGCTCGGCGGATTCACCACCTTCTCCACCTACGCCGTGGACTTCTCGCGGCTCTTGGACGAGGGCGAGGCCGACCGCGCCCTGGGGTACGCCGGGCTCACGGTGGTGGCCGCGCTGGGCGCGGTGTGGGCGGCGGCCTCGGTGACACGGCTGGCGGTCCGGTGGCGGGCGGGTCGGGCGGCGGCTCGGTGAACTGGCTGCTCGTGGTGGCGGGGGCCGTCGTCGGCGCACCGCTGCGCTATCTGACGGACCGGGCGGTGCAGGCCCGCCACGACTCGGTGTTCCCGTGGGGGACCTTCGTGGTGAACGCGGCGGCGTGCCTGGTGCTGGGGGTGCTGACCGGGGCGGCGTCGGTCGGGGCGGCCTCCTCGTGGCTGGTGCTGCTGGTGGGACCCGGGCTGTGCGGGGCGCTGAGCACGTACTCGACGTTCTCGTACGAGACCCTGCGGCTCGTCGAACGCGGCTGGACGTTCCTGGCCGCCGCGAACGTGCTGGCGTCGGTGCTGGTCGCGCTGGGCGCCGTACACCTGGGGGCGGAGTTGGCCCGGCAGCTGTTCGCCTGAGGGCGTGTCCCTTGCGGGGCAAAGGGAGTTGGGCACATCGACCCGCTAGTGGACGCCGCTAGCCGACCCACCCCCAGGCTCCGGAGGTGCCCTGTGCGCCAGTTGTCCGCTCCCCTCCGTCTGGCCGTCACCGCGCTCGCGGTCGCGGCCGCGGCGGGCTGCATGAGCGTCGGCCAGGACGAGGCGAAGCCCGGGCCCTCCTCCTCTTCGGACCGCCGGGGCGGTGCCGTGGTGGGCGGAGGTTCCGCTTCCGGGAAGGGTGCCGGGGTGCACGGCGGCGGTCGCGGCGCGAAGGACGGTACGGGGAGCCAGGGCGGCAGGGCCGAAGGCGACGGCAAGGCGTCGGGTGCGACCGGGGCATCGCCCAGCCCGGGCGCGCCGAGCGGGCAGCCGGGGGCGCCGGCGCCGTCGGCCGGGCCGGGCGGCGGGGCGGGCGGCCAGGGCGCCCAGCAGCCGCCGACGGGCGGATCCGGCGGTTCCGGTGGATCGGGCGGGTCGGGCGGGTCGGGCGGGTCGGGAGGTTCCGGCGGGGCCGGGGGCTCGGGCGGTCCGGGCGGCGGGCAGCAGTCGGCCGGCCCGACCCCGCCGCCGGCCACCACTCCGCCTGTGACGGACCCCACTCCGAATCCGCCGACCCCGCAGCCGGAGCCCAGCAGCCAGCCGGGCCCGGGCCCCCAGGCCTAGGGCCGGGGGCGCCGCTACCGCCCCCTCCGCCCGATCCATGACATCGGTGCAGGTCAGGTGGGTTTCTCCCGGAGTGACTTGCCAGACCCCGGGGAGGGTGCGTATGGTTATAGATCGTTTGATCCCATTGCCCGGCGCCGAATCCGAAGAGCGCCGTGTGGCGCGTACTCTCCCTAGCCGTGGCTGACCGCATTGAGGCGGTCGATTTGCGATTCACGGAGTTTGGGCGCGTGCCGAGACTCCGGAAGGTTTCGCATTTCGCATGTCCATTTCCAGTTCTGACCGCGCCGTCATGCCCGAGAACGAGTCGAACGAGATCGTCACCGACGAGATCATCGAGGCGCTCGAGGCCGACGTGACGACCGACCAGTCCATCGACCCCGTCGACTCCATCGACGACGAGGCCGACGACGCCGACGCCGAGCCCACGATCACCTTCGCCGACCTCGGTCTGCCGGAGGGCGTCGTGCGCAAGCTCGCGCAGAACGGTGTCACCACCCCCTTCCCGATCCAGGCCGCGACCATCCCGGACGCCCTGGCCGGCAAGGACATCCTCGGCCGCGGCCGCACCGGCTCCGGCAAGACCCTCTCCTTCGGTCTGCCGACCCTGGCCCAGCTGGCCGGCGGCTTCACCGACAAGAAGAAGCCCCGCGCGATCATCCTGACGCCGACGCGTGAGCTCGCGATGCAGGTCGCGGACGCCCTCCAGCCCTACGGCGACGTGCTCGGCCTGAAGATGAAGGTCGTCTGCGGCGGCACCTCGATGAGCAACCAGATCTACGCCCTGGAGCGCGGCGTCGACATCCTCGTCGCCACCCCGGGCCGTCTGCGCGACATCATCAACCGCGGCGCCTGCTCCCTGGAGAACGTCTCGGTCGCGGTCCTCGACGAGGCCGACCAGATGGCCGACCTGGGCTTCCTGCCCGAGGTCACCGAGCTGCTCGACCAGATCCCCGAGGGCGGCCAGCGCATGCTCTTCTCCGCCACCATGGAGAACGAGATCGGCACCCTGGTCAAGCGCTACCTGTCCAACCCCGTCACGCACGAGGTCGACAGCGCGCAGGGCAACGTCACGACCATGACGCACCACGTCCTCGTCGTGAAGCCGAAGGACAAGGCGCCGGTCACGGCCGCCATCGCCGCCCGCAAGGGCCGCACCATCATCTTCGTCCGCACCCAGCTGGGCGCCGACCGCATCGCCGAGCAGCTCGTCGAGGCCGGCGTGAAGGCCGACGCGCTGCACGGCGGCATGACGCAGGGCGCCCGTACCCGCGTCCTCGCCGACTTCAAGGACGGCTACGTCAACGCGCTCGTCGCCACCGACGTCGCCGCCCGCGGCATCCACGTCGACGGCATCGACCTGGTCCTGAACGTGGACCCGGCCGGCGACCACAAGGACTACCTGCACCGCTCGGGCCGTACCGCCCGCGCCGGCAAGTCGGGTGTCGTGGTCTCCCTGGCCCTGCCGCACCAGCGCCGCCAGATCTTCCGCCTGATGGAGGACGCGGGCGTCGACGCCTCGCGCCACATCGTCCAGGGCGCCGGCGCGTTCGAGCCGGAGGTCGCCGAGATCACCGGTGCCCGTTCGCTGACCGAGGTCCAGGCCGACTCCGCGAACAACGCCGCCAAGCAGGCCGAGCGCGAGGTCGCCGAGCTCACCAAGCAGCTGGAGCGCCTGTCGCGCCGTGCCGTGGAGCTGCGCGAGGAGGCCGACCGCCTCGTCGCCCGCTCCGCCCGTGAGCGCGGCGAGGACCCGGAGGCCGCCGTCGCCGAGGTGGCCGAGGCCGCCGAGGCCGAGGTCGCGGCCGCCGCCGCTGCCGCTGCCGCCGAACTGGCCGCGCAGGAGCGCCGCGAGGAGAACCGCGCCCAGCGCGACGACCGCGGCAACTTCGAGCGCCGTGACAACCGCGGTGGCGACCGTGGCGGTTTCCGCCGCGACGACCGCGGCGACCGCGGCGACCGCGGCGGTGACCGTGGCGGCTTCCGCCGTGACGACCGCGGCGACCGCGGCGACCGTGGCGGCTTCCGTCGCGACGACCGTCCGTCCTCCGGTGGCTTCCGCCGTGACGACCGCCCGTCGGGTGGCTTCAACCGTGACGACCGCGGTGGCGACCGTGGCGGCTTCCGCCGTGACGACCGCCCCTCCTCCGGTGGCTTCCGTCGCGACGACCGTCCGTCCTCCGGTGGTTTCCGCCGTGACGACCGTCCGTCCTCCGGTGGCTTCCGTCGCGACGACCGCCCGTCGGGTGGCTTCAACCGTGACGACCGCGGTGGCGACCGTGGCGGCTTCCGCCGCGACGACCGCCCCTCCTCCGGTGGCTTCAACCGTGACGACCGCCAGTCCTCGGGCGGCTTCCGCTCCGGTGGCGGCGACCGTCCCTTCAACCGCGACCGTCGTGACGACCGTCCGTCCGGTGGCTTCCGCTCCGGCGGCGCCGGCGACCGCCCGTACGGCCGCCGCGACGACCACCGTCCGTCCGGCTCCACCGGTTCCTTCGGCGGCCGTCGTGACGACAAGCCGCGCTGGAAGCGCAACGGCTGACGAACGGTCCTGATCTGACCGTCCGACAGGGCCCCCACGACTCCGGTCGTGGGGGCCCTGTCGTATGCCGACAGGCCGGTCATCGGATACCCGATCGGCTGACGGGCGCTCTGCGGCTATGCTCTGGGGTGAGCACGTGGAGGGCCATTAGCTCAATTGGCAGAGCAGCGGACTTTTAATCCGTTGGTTGTCGGTTCGAGTCCGACATGGCCTACCGCTCCCGGGCCGGGGCCATGCCTCCGACCTGGTGCTGAGCGCCCTTTCCGGTTTCGGCCGGGAGGGGCGCTCCGTCGTTCCCGGGCCGTGCCCTCCCCCCGTGTACGAGCCGACGGTGCGTCATCCCTTTCGCCCCGCTGGAGGTGCGCATCCGGCCATGGCACCCGTCCAATGGGCGGAGGTGGTTGTTCGCCTCAGTCGTCCCCGGGAGCGCCATGAATCAGCCGTCCCAGCCGCCGAGCACGTCGCGTGGCAAGCGGATCGCCGCGAGCGTCGCCTCGGCCGTCCTGATCACGCTCACCTGCATCCTCGTGCCGGTGTCCCTCCTGACGGTCTGGGTGCACGACATCGTGCTGGACACCGACCGGTACGTGTCCACGGTCGCCCCGCTCGCCTCTGACCCGGCGATCGAGCAGGCCGCCGCACACCGCATCACCGAGGCGGCCGACGTACGGATCGACGGCTCGCAGGTCACGGAGGACCTGGCGAAGTGGCTGGAGTCCCAGGGGCTGCCGCCGCGCGTCGGCAACGCGGTCAAGGCGCTCGGCCCGCAGCTGGACTCGGCCGCCGACTCGGCCGTCAACAAGATCGCGACCCGCTTCGTCGAGAGCGACCGGTTCGAGAACATCTGGACGACCGCCAACCGGGCCGCGCACAACGCGGTCGTGCACGCGCTCACCGGCCAGGGCCGGGGCGCGGTCGAGGTCGAGGGCGGCACCGTCACGCTCAACGTCGGCGAGGCCGTGGACAAGGTCAAGGAGGAACTCGTGAAGGCCGGCATCAAACCGGCCGACAAGATCCCCGAGGTCAACAAGCAACTGGTGCTGTTCCAGTCGGACAAGCTGGCGAAGATCCGGAACGCGGTCCACCTCCTCGACGTCCTCGGCAACTGGCTGCCCATCATCACGGTGATCCTCGGGGCGGCCGGCGTACTGCTCGCCCGGCGCCGCCGCCGGGCGCTGGTGACCACCACCCTGTGCGCGGCCGCCGCCTGCCTCATCGTCGCGATCGCCCTGGTCATCGCCCGCCGCTACTACCTCGACCACCTGCCGGCCGAGGTCCAGTCCCCGGCCGCGGCCGCGTCCGTCTTCGACACCCTGGTGCGGTTCCTGCGGGTGAGCCTGCGCACCGCGATGGTCCTGGGGGTCGTGGTGGCCCTCGGCGCCTACCTGTCCGGTGCGGGCCGGCTGCCGCGCGGCGTGCGGGGCAGGGCGGAACACGTCGCCGACTCCGCCGCCGGCTGGGGCGCCTCCCACGGGGTGCACACGGGCAGCGTCGGCCGGTGGGTGGAGGGCAATCGGCGCGCGCTCACCGTGGGCGTACTGGTGGTGCTCGCGCTCGTGTTCGCGCTGTGGAACCACCCGACGGTGCTCACGGTCCTGCTGCTGGTGCTCATCCTGCTCGTCCTGCTGGCCGTACTGGCGCTGTTGGCGGCCGGCGGCCGGGGCGATGCCCGGGCCGAGGGCCCGGAGGGGCAGTAGCGGTTCACCGTGACTGCTGCTGCGGTGGCGGTGGCGGTGGGAGGGGTGTGTGGAGCCGGCGGGCGAAGAAGGGCTCGTGCGCGACCACGTACCCCACGGCGATCGCCACCGTCATGACGACGAACAGCATGATCAGCCAGGACAGCAGGACGAACACCGAGCCGAGACTGCCGAACTGCTTCATGCTGTGCGCCACGGCGTGCGGCATGTAGATCTTCGAGACCACGTTCATCAACTGCTGCCCCACCCCGGCCAGTACCGCGCCGGGCAGCAGCGGCAGCCACGGGACGCGGGCGGCGAGCAGCAGGTGCTGCGTCCACCACCACAGCAGGATGCTGGTCGCCAGCGCCAGGAAGAAGCCGCCGAGCGGGCCGGTGCCGAAGGCGTCCTGGATCGGCCCCTGGAAGAGCAGCGCGACCAGCCAGACGCTGACCCAGGCCACCCACCGCCAGGCGGCGAGCGTGGCCTTGGCCTTCGGGAGGTGCCAGCAGCGCTCGCAGGTCCGCTGCATGGCGCGGCTGCACGCGGTCGCCGACAGCACGGCCACGAAGACCCCGACCACGCCGGTGCTCGCCGCGGTCGCGACGTCGCCGTCGGAGTACAGGGCCCGTACCTGGTCCAGCGCGGCGTTCTGGAGGCCCAGGGTCGTGCGGATGGACGAGATCAGCTGCTGCTGGAGCCAGTCGGGTGCGAGGGTGCCGACGACGAAGAGCGCGGGGATGGCGCCGAGGAAGGCCTGGGCGGCCAGCCGGGTCGCGCAGTCCAGCACCTTCACGTCGGCGAGCTGCTCGATGATCCGGTACAGGAGCGGGGTGTGCTTGCGCATCCAGCCGGGCAGCCGGAACCGGTGCGCCCAGGCTTTCGGTACAGGCACGTTGGAACTCCTCGCTCCCGGCGGCTGTGACCACCTTGCACGAGAACGGCCTCAGAACCCGGCATATCGGTCATTCGGCACCGCTGTGGGGCGGTGGGGCGATTAATTGGCGCAGGGAGCTCCCCGGATGGCGTAGAGTTGTGTTCACCGACGCGGGGTGGAGCAGCTCGGTAGCTCGCTGGGCTCATAACCCAGAGGTCGCAGGTTCAAATCCTGTCCCCGCTACTCAGCACGAAGGCCCGGTTCCCTGATGGGAACCGGGCCTTCGTCGTATGCCGCTTCACCCGTACGGCCGCCGTCGGGTCGCCGCACCACCGCCCGTGACGCCAGCCTTGAGGGGCGAGGGACCCGGCGGCAGGAGAACAGCGTGGTGGGGCTGGGCCGGCAGGGCGACGACGGTGACCGCGCGGGCGGAGCCGGGAGCGGGACGGTGGCGCGGCTCCTGCGGGCCCTGCCGCTCGTGCTGATCGTCCTCGGCCTCACCTTCGACCTCACGACCCCGCCCAGTTTCACCGGATCCCCGTTCTTCTCGGCGGCCCCGCTGGTCGCCGCTCCCCTCCTCAGCCTCCTGGGCACGATCCTGACCGGGCTGCTGGCCTCGCTCACGGTGTTCCTGCTGCACATCCACCACGGCACCTCCTGGAAAGTGGGGGCGCTCACCGAGCTGGCCACCGTCGTCACCGTGTCCGCGCTGGCGGTCCTGATCAACCGGGTGGTGCGGCGCAGCGGTGAACGGCTCGCCTCCGCGCGCGAGATCGCCGAGGCCGCGCAGCGGGCGGTGCTGCCCACGCCGGCCGAGCGCGTGGCCGGGCTCTACGTCTCCGCGCGCTACGAGGCGGCGCAGGCCGACGCCTTCATCGGCGGGGACCTGTACGCCGTCCAGGACACCCCGTACGGAGTGCGCCTCGCGGTGGGCGACGTACGGGGCAAGGGGCTGGGCGCGGTGGAGGCCGTCGCCGTGGTGCTCGGCGCGTTCCGGGAGGCGGCGGAGACCGAGCCGACGCTGGAGGCGGTGGCCCAGCGGCTGGAGCGGGCCCTGGCCCGGGAAGGCACCCGGCGCGACAGCCTGGACGCGGTGGAGGGTTTCACCACCTGCGTGCTCGGCGAGATCCCGCCGGGCGCGGGGCGGCTGCGGCTGCTCAACCGGGGGCACCCCGAGCCGTTGCTGCTGCACGCGAACGGCGAACTGGTGGTGCTCGCCCCGGCGGAACCGGCCCTGCCGCTCGGCATGGGCGAGCTGGGCTGCCGGCCGGACACCGCCCAGGAGTGGGCCTTCCCGGCGGGGACCACCCTGCTGCTGTACACGGACGGGCTGACCGAGGCGCGCAACATCACGGGCGACTTCTACGATCCGGCGGCCCGGCTGCGCGGGCGGGTGTTCCAGGGGCCGGCCGAACTCCTGCGCGCGCTCAGCAGCGATGTGCGCCGGCACACGGGCGGCGGGGCGATGGACGACATGGCGCTGCTCGCGGTGGGCCGGCCGGGGCAGGGGCAGCCGAAGCGGCGCAGGACCGTCCGGGTGGTGCGGCCGTGAGCGCGGTTCCGTGACGCTGCGTAGACGGAGTGGCGCTCTCAGCGAGGGAATTGACGGGTGGTCATTTTTCGGATGTGGCGGAAGAGGTGCGGGATGGGGCTGGATATTGCCCGGGTTGATCCCTGTGTGGACGGAAAAGCCTTGGCCAGAGACGGTCGTTGAGTGGCTGATTGGTGGGAACGATCAATCGCAACAGCTTGGAATCACTCCCCTGCGTCTATTACCGTTCGATAACGCAGCGCGGTCGTCCCAGCCGTCGCAAGAGACGGCGCCGTGCGCGTGCGCGTCAATGAGGAGTGTGCCCCGGTGGCCTCCAACTTGCCTGCCCCTGAAGGCACCGAGATCCAGGAACCGCCGACGGCGGGCGCCTGGGGCGAGTGGAACCCCACCGAGGACTCGGTCCGTCCGGTACGGGGCAAGCACCGGGTCGCCCGGCAGCGCGGGGGACTCGCGCGCAGCTCCACCGTGCTGGGCGTCGGCGTCATCGCGGCCGTCGGTGCGGGCGGCATAGCCACCGCGCAGGACAGGCCCCAGGTCGCCATATCCATGCCGTCGATGCCGGATCTGCCGGATCTGCCCACCGTGACCCAGGTGCTGGACGGCGACTTCTCCGGAGACCACGGCTCGGCGGCCGACGCCCGGCACGCGGGCGCGCAGGCCGGGAAGACCGGGATCATCCCGCAGCAGGCGGGCCAGGGCGCGGACGCCGGCGAGGTGCTGCGCAACCGCATCCTCCAGCAGGCCGAGTCCCAGCAGGACGCCGCCGGGGCCAAGGCGCTCGCGGAGGCCGAGCAGGCCGCGCAGAACGCCGCCGCGCAGGAGGCCAAGGCCAAGCTGGACGCCGCGCAGAAGGCCGCCGACGACGCGAAGGCGGCCGCCGAGGCGAAGGCGGCGGCCGAGGCCAAGGCCGCCGAGGAGGCCGCCGCCGCCAAGGCCGAGCAGGCCCGCCTCGCCGAACTGGCCGGCAGCTACTCGCTCCCCACTTCCGCCTACACCCTCACCTCGCACTACGGGGTGGCCGGCTCCATGTGGTCCTCCGGCTATCACACCGGCCTCGACTTCGCCGCCCCCACGGGGACCCCGGTCAAGGCCGTGGCGGCCGGGAAGATCACCTCGGCCGGCTGGTCCGGGGCGTACGGCTACCGGATCGTGCTGGAGCTGGAGGACGGCACCGAGGTCTGGTACTGCCACCTCTCGTCGATGTCGGTGACCTCCGGCTCGGTCGGAGCCGGGGACACCATCGGCCGCGTCGGCGCCACCGGCAACGTCACCGGGCCCCATCTGCACCTGGAAGTACGCAAGGGCGGTTCGACGGTGGACCCGCTGGCGTGGCTGACCTCCAAGGGCCTGAACGTCTGAGGTCCGGAGCGGCGTCCGGGGTCGGGGCTGCCCGTCGGGGGGCGGGTACACCGGCAGCCGGAGCCGCCGAGTCGGCCGGGGTCGTCGAGTCGGCCGGGGCCGCAGTGGCGGCCGGTTCCGAGGCGCCGACCGGTGCGGTGGTCGTTCGGGGCGCCTGCCGCGGACCCGACCACGGCGGAAGCAGCTCCTCCAGGACCGCCGCGCGGGCCAGCGCGGGCGCCGCGATCGTCCGGCGCAGCCACAGCAGCTCCAGCAACTCCCGCTCCCGTCCCGCGAAGTCCGGCTCCACCGGGGGGCCGCCGCGGCGCGCCCGGTTCCGCAGCAGGGCCAGCGCCGTCGCGTCCTCCTCGTACCGGGCGACCGCACGGCCGGCCGCCCGGCCCCCGTTGCGCCGGGCCAGGGTGCGGGCCAGCGACCGCGCCGGCATCGAGGCCAGCGCCGGGACCTCGGCCGGCGTGAGCCAGCCCGCCGCCGCGTACTCCGCGAGCTCGCGGGCGACGGCGCGCAGCCGGCGCCGCCTTATCCACACCGCCAGCCACAGCAGCAGCGCGAACACCGGGACCATCACGCAGCCGTAGACCACGTAGAACCCGTACTCACCGAACCGCGAGGAACTGTTCCACAGCGCGTGCGCGCACATGGCGGCGGCGAGCCCGAGCAAGGGCAGCGCGTACCGGCGGGACCGGCGGGCACTGAGCGCGGCCGCGCCGAAACCGAGCCCGGTGAGGACCGTGAACAGCGGATGCGCGAACGGCGACAGCACGATCCGTACGAAGAAGGTGGCCGCGGTCACCGAGTCCAGGACGCCGGTGCGGTCGGCCAGGTCCTCGCCGAAGGCGTTGCCGAGATAGAGGATGTTCTCGGTGAAGGCGAAGCCGGTGGCGGTGAAACCGGCGACGACGAAACCGTCCGCCGGGCCGGTGAACTGCCGTCTTCGGAACGCGAAGACGAGGAGCAGGGCGGCCGCTTTGGCGCTCTCCTCCACGACCGGGGCGATCGCCACCGAGCCGAGGGTGTCGGCGCGGGCCGGGTCGGCCGTGGCCCCGGCTATCCACTCGGTGGCGAAACTGTTGGCCAGTATCGCGATCAACGCCGCGGTACAGGCCCCCCACCCGAAGCAGAACAGCAACTGCGGCCAAGGCGCGGGCGCGGCCCGGCCGAGCCACCGGAAGGCCGCCATGAGCGGCGCGACGGGCAGCAGGGCCAGACCGAGGCCTACGAAGAAGCCGGGTGTGCCGGTCTGCTCACGTACGAGTTCGAGGATCGCGACACCCGTGGTGGCGAGCAGAACGACGAGCACGCACGTGCGGACCGTGCCCGACGGGCGTGCGAGCACAGCGGAGAGCGCTCGGAACACATGATGACCCTACAGAGCGGGTCTGACACGGGGAGTGACGTTGTCAGTTCTTGGCGTTCTTGACGTTCTCTGCGCGACGGAAGAGCAAGTCGTGCACGACATGGCCCTTGTCGAGACCCTGTCCCTCGAACCGGGTGAGCGGCCGGAAGTCGGGGCGCGGCGCGTAGCCGCCGTCGCCTTGCGTGTTCTCGAAGTCCGGGTGCGCGGTGAGCACTTCGAGCATCTGCTCGGCGTACGGCTCCCAGTCGGTCGCGCAGTGCAGCACCGCCCCGGGGGCCAGGCGGGTGGCGGCCAGCGTCAGGAATTCGGGCTGGATCAGCCGGCGCTTGTGGTGGCGGGCCTTGGGCCACGGGTCCGGGAAGTAGACGCGCATCCCGGCCAGCGAGTCCGGCGGCAGCATTTCGCGCAGCAGGATGATCGCGTCGCCGTTGGCCACGCGGACGTTGGTCATCCCGCCCCGCTCGGCGAGGGCGAGGAGGTTGCCCTGCCCCGGGGTGTGCACGTCGGCGGCGAGGATGCCGGTGCCGGGGTCGGCGGCGGCCATCTGGGCGGTGGCCTCGCCCATGCCGAAGCCGATCTCCAGGACCACGGGCAGGCCGTCGAAGAGCTTGTCGAGGTCGATGACCGAGTGGCCGTCGATGTCCAGTCCCCAGGTGCCCCACAGCCGCTTCAGGGCTTCGCCCTGGCCGGTGGTGACCCGGCTGCGCCGGGGCTGGAAGCTCCGGATCCGCCGCTCGTGGTGCGAGCCGGCCGGGTCCGGGGAGGGCCCGTCGGGGAACCGGGGCTCGGTCCGCCACTTGGGGGGCACGTACGAGGACGCCTCCGGCGCGGTGTCGTCCGGGAGGCTGGGCGGCGTGGGGTTCAGGGACTCAGACACAATGCGCTGATTCTACGCCGGGGGCCGCTCCCGCCCGGGTCACACCGGGTCGGCCCCTGCCACCCCTGCCGCCCCGGGCGCGGCACCGCCGTCCGGGGCTCCGCCCCCGACCCCGTGCACCGAGGGTCCGCCGGCAGCGGCGCCTCAAACGCCGGCGGGGCTGGATTTGGTTGCGCCTGACGGTCGGCAGCAGCCGAATCCGGCCCGTCCGGCGTTTGAGGACCAGGTCCGGGCAGAGCCCGGGGAACGGTGGAAGGGCGGGGCGGGGAGCGGCTCCGCGCAGCGGCACCCGCGCCCCCGGGGGTCGGGCGGTGGTGGGGGAGCCGGAGCGTCCGCGCAGCGGGAGCCGTACCCCGTGGGGGTCAGGTCGCGCGGAGCAGCCGAACCGGCCCCCGCAGTGGCAGCCGCAGCCCCGGGGCCGGGCGGTGGTGGGGGAGCCCGAGCGTCCGCGCAGCGGTCAGGCCGCGCGGAGGAGTCGGAGGGCCCGCGCGGCGATCTCGCGCCCGATCGGGAGCGACGCGGTCGCCGCCGGCGAAGGCGCGTTCAGCACGTGCACCGTCCGCGGCGCCTCCCGGATCAGGAAGTCGTCCACCAGCGTCCCGTCCCGCAGGACGGCCTGCGCCCGCACCCCGGCCGAAGCCGGCCGCAGGTCCTCCGCGGAGACGGCCGGCAGCAGCCTGCGCACCGCCCGCGTGAAGGCCTGCTTCGACAGCGAGCGGTGTATCTCGCCCGCCCCGTACCGCCAGTGCCGCGCGGCCATCCGCCAGGAGCCCGGCCACGCCAGCTCGGTGGCCACGTCCCGCGGCCGGACCACGGACCAGCCGTACCCCTCCCGGGCCAGCGCCGGCACCGCGTTCGGGCCGACGTGGACGCCACCGCCGATGCCCCGCGTCAGGTGCACCCCGAGGAAGGGGAACGCCGGATCGGGCACCGGGTAGACCAGCCCGCGGACCAGCTCCGGGCGGTCCAGGTCGTAGTACTCGCCCCGGAACGGCACGATCCGCATCCCGGGGTCGTCCCCGGCCAGCCGCGCGATCCGGTCGCACTGCAGGCCCGCGCAGTTCACCAGGACCCGTGCGCGCACGACGAGCCCGGACGTGGTGCGGACGGCCACGCCGGAGGGTCTGCGCGAGATCAGGTCCACCGCGCCGCCGTAGACGATCTCCGCACCGGAGGACTCGGCCAGTTGTCCGCTCACCCGGCCGTAGTCCACGATCCCGGTGCTGCCCACATGGATCGCGGCCAGGCCGTGCACCTCGGGCTCGTACTCCGAGATCTGCGCGGGGCCGAGCTCGCGCACCGGAATGCCGTTCTCCCGGCCGCGCTGCACCAGCGCGTGCAGCCGCGGCAGCTCGTCCCGCTCGGTGGCGACGATCAGTTTGCCCGTCACCTCGTGCGCGATCCCGTGCTCCGCGCAGAACTTGACCATCTCGGCCGCACCGCTCACCGCGAAGCGCGCCTTCAACGACCCCGGCCGGTAGTAGATCCCGCTGTGGATCACCCCGCTGTTGCGGCCCGTCTGGTGCCGTGCCGGGCCGTCCTCCTTCTCCAGGACGACCACCCGGGTCCCCGGAGCCAGCCGCGACACGGCATACGCCGTCGACAGGCCGACGATCCCGCCACCGATCACCAGCACATCGCAGTCCACGCCACCGCCCACGCCGACACCTCCCACCCCTGCATACTGCACCCCGCCACCGACAACGCGGCCACGAGGGCCCGCGCCCACCCCTACGCCGGCGCCACCAGCAGCGGCCGGGCCCGCTCGCGCAGCTCCGCGACGCGCGGCTCGTCCCCGTACGGTTCCAGGCGGTGCAGCAGGTCACGTACGTATTCGGTCGTTCGTGCCGAGGAGATCCGGCCCGCCACCTCCACCGCCCGGGTGCCCGCCGCGCACGCCGCGTCGAGGTTGCCGGACTCCAGCTCGGCGACCGCGCTCACCACCAGCCGCAGCCCGTGCGAGCGCACGAACTCCTCGGTGGGCCGGGACAGGGCCTGCTCGGTGAAGCGCCGCACCTGGCGGGGGAGCCTCAGGTCCCGGTAGCACTCCGCAGCGTCCGCCGCGAAGCGGTCGTACGAGTAGAAGCCGAGCCAGGTCGGATCGGGATCGCCGTCCCGCGACCGCTCCAGCCAGCCCTCCGAAGCCCGCAGCGCGGCCCCGGCAGCCGATGAATCGCCCGCCTTCGCGTGCGCGCGCGCCTCCACGAGCCGGAAGAAGCTCATGGTGCGGGCGGTGGCCAGGCCCCGGTTGCGTTCGACGGCGGCCTGGGCGAGGTCCACGCCCTCCTCCGGGAAGTCCCGATAGGTCGCCTGGAGGGACATCGAGGCCAGGACGTAGCCGCCGAGCGGGACGTCGGCGGCCGCGCGGGCCAGGCGCAGCGCCTGGATGTAGTAGCGCTGGGCGGCCTCCTGCTGACCGGTGTCGAAGGCCATCCACCCGGCCAGTCTGGTCAGTTCGGCGGTGGCGCCGAACAGCGCGCGGCCCACCTCGTCGCTGTACGAGCCGAGCAGCAGCGGCGCCGCGTCCACCCGCAGGCACTCGGGGACCATCGACGAACGCCAGTCCCCGCCGCCGTACTTGGAGTCCCAGCGGCGCGCGTCCTCGGCCGCCTCGCGCAGCTTGCTCACATCGCTGTGCCCCACGCGCTGGGCGTGGTCGCGCTGAGTTTCGGGCCCCGGCTGGGCGGGCACAACGGTGGACGGCGGTTCCGGTGTCGTCGGCCTGCCGGCGGTCGTGGGCGTCGGAGCGGCCGAAGAGGTCGGAGCGGTCACAGCGGTCACAGCTGTCACAGGTGTGGTCATCGCGGTCGCAGCCGCCGAGGGCGCGGTCGCCGTGATCCCGGTCCCGGTCCCGATTCCGGTCCCGGTCAGCGCGTCCGGTGCCGTCGGGCCCGGCTCCCGTGCCACCGAGCCGTCCGCCGGAGATATCAGCCAGCGCGAGGCGGGCGTCGCGTACGCCGCCACGGAGAAGGAACCGGCGAGCGACTGCCAGATCCCGCCGCCGCCCCTCCGGCCGGCGAGGTCGAGCCGGTAGAGGTCCGTGGCCGAGCGGACCGCCGCCCCCACGTCGCGCGGGAAGGCCAGGCCCACCTCGGGCGCGGGGTCCGCGTCCGCCAGGCCGATCTCGTGCAGCGGCACCGGCCGACCCAGCTTCGCGCCGATGGCGGCCGCGATCAGGTGCGGGGCGGCGCCCTGCGGAACCATCCCCTTCGACACCCACCGCGCGACCGACGTCTTGTCGTACCGGAGGGTCAGGCCGCGCTGCGCGCCGAGGTCGTTGACCCGCCGGGCCAGCCCGGCGTTGCTGATGCCCGCGAGGGCGAGGACGGCGCCGAGCTTCTCATTGGGCTCGCGGAGCTCCCTGGACATGCGCCACCCCTCGTCACACGCGGAACGCACACAACGCTTACGCCGCCGGGGCATAGGCGCCCGGCATTTCGTAAACCCAGCGTAGTTCCCCGCCTCCCAAGCGTTAAGGCCTCTACTTCCGTATGGCGGGATTGTTGTCCGTTTGCACAGTCCGGACGTGGCCCGTGCCCGGGGCGCACTCGTCCCGGTGTGCTCCGCCCGTGTGGCCGTGCGCCCGCCCGTGCGCTCTGGCCGGTCCGCGGGCCCGGCGATTCGATGTGCGGTGCGTGGGTCGGCCCGCTGCGCGAACCGGGCGGGTCCGGGGGTGCCGCTGCCTCAATCCCCGCGGGCGGCGGTCCGGTCCGGGGGGTGGATTCCGCCTCCCGCGACCGCGCACGTGCTCCGCCGCGGGCGGGCGCCGGCGGTACGGGGCGGTACTCCGTACCGCTGAAGAATGGCTGAAACCGACCTATGGGACGGTGGGAACGGAACGTCAAATACCGCGTTGCCGGGGCGTGTTCGTTTGCATGTGCGCCCCCCTTAACCACTCTCGCACGCCTGTCCCGTGGCAGCATGGACCCCGAGCCACCCGGGGTCCCGCGGCCGCGCCCTCCGCGCCGACCGTGCTGCCCGTGCCCCGGTCATGTGCCCACAGGCTGGGGAGGCGGCGGTGCGCTGGTTGGTGGGTTGGAGCAGTATCGCCGCGAGCTTCGGCACGGCCGGACGGGTCTCGGGCGCGAACGGCCATGGCGGCCGCGGCGGATCCGGAGGCTTCGGCGGACCCGGAGGCTTCGACGGCCCCGGTGACCAGGGAGGCTACGGCCGAGGCGGTTACGGCCAAGCCGACTACGGCCAGGCCGGCCATGGCCAAGCCGGTTACGGTCAGAGCGGCCGCGACCAGGTCGGCGCCCCCCTGCACGGCGGCATCGCCGACTCCGCCCACCCGGGCGACCCCAGCGCGGACGCCGACCGCACTGTCCAGCCCGTCGGCGCCCAGTTGCTGTGGGGCGACCCCGACCCCCTCTGGGCCGTCGGCGACTGGCGCCCCGACGAGATCCGCACCCTCACCGCCGACCCGGCCGACCCCTTCACCCGGCTCGCCGTCCTCGGCTGCTGCGGCGCCACCGACGCCGAGCTGAAGCGCGCCCTCTACGCCGCCCGCGGCGGGGCGCTGCGCCACCTCACCCAGTGGTCCGGCAGCTACACCGCCGTCGTACAGGCCGGCCGCCGGATCACCGTCGTCGGCGACCTCGCGGGCGCGCGGCCCGTCTTCTACACCCCCTGGGCCGGCGGCACCGCGTACGCCACCGCCGCGCTCCCGCTCGCCGACCTCATCGAGGCGCAGCTCGACATCGGCCACCTCGCCGCCCTGCTGGCCTGCCCCGACAGCCCCGAGGCGCTGGGCGACGGCACGCCGTACGCCGGGGTCCGCCGCATCCCGCCCGGACACGCGCTCATCCTGCGCGAGGGCTCTCGGGAGATCACCGGCTACGAAGCCGTCGCCTCCCTCGCGGTGGCCGCGCCCGAGGCAGACGCCGAGCGCGCGGTGGAGGGCGTACGGGAAGCGTTGACAGCCGCGGTGCGCGCCCGGCTCACGGCGCCCAGGCATGCTCCCGACACGGTTCCACCGTACGATCCCGGCCCCGTGCCCGGCATGGGCCCCGCCGACCGGCGCGCCGCACGCGGCGCCCCCGCCCCGGGGGTGGGCGCCGACCTCTCCGGCGGCAGCGCCTCCGCGACCCTCGCCCTGCTGGCCGCCGGACTGCCGGGCGCCCCGGGCAGCCTGGCCAGCCCCGCCGGGGCGCGGCTGCTCGCGGTCACCTTCAACGACCTGGCCACCCCGCAGGGCCGCGAGGCCGAACTGGAACGGGCCCGCACGATCGCCGCCGACCCGCGCCTGCACCACGTCGTGGTGGCCGCCGCCGAAGAGGCCCTCCCGTACGCCGAACTCGACGGCCCGCTGACCGACGAACCGGGGCCCTCGCTGGTCTTCGCCGCCCGCGAGCGGCGACGGCTGGCCGCCGGCAGCGCCGACCACTTCACGGGCCACGGGGCCCGCCAGGTCCTCGACGCCCACCCGGCGCGCATGGCCGACCTCCTGATGGACCGCCGGCGCCGCCACCTGCTGCGCCCGGTCGCGGCCCTGGCCCGTTCGGCCTCGGCCTCGGGGGAGTCCCTGCTGGTGCCGCTGACCGTGTACTCGGCGGCGCGCAGACTTTCCCGTACGACGTACCGCGCGGGCATGGAAGCCGCCGCGGCCAGGCTCCGCGAGGGCGGGGTCACCGAGAGGTCCTCCGGTCCGGTGGACGCTTCCCTCGCCGCCCTGACCTGGTCCCGCCCGGGACCCGCGGCGGGCTGGCTCACCGGGGAGGCGCTGGCGGAAGTATCGATCCGGCTGGCCGCCGCCGCGGGCCGGCCGCCGCTCTCGCTGCGGCCCGGGGAGGCCCGGGCCCGTTCCGTGCTGGCCCGGCACGCCGCCGACCACCGGGTGTTCGAGCAGGCCGTGGAGGTCCGCAGCCAGCGCCTGCACGCCCCGTTCCTCGACAACCAGGTCGTCCGGGCCGCCCGCGCCCTGCCCGAATCCCTGCGCGTACAGCCCGGGGCCAGGGCGGCGATCCTGCGTAGCGTGCTGTCCTCGGCGGGCGTGCGCGAACTCCCCCCGGGCTGGGGCGCGACCGCCCACACCCCGAACGAGACGGCGATCCGGCTCGGCCTGCGGGCGGCCCTCGCCTCCCTCATGGAGCTGTTCGCCTCCCCGCTGCTCGCGGACGCCGGGCTGATCGAGGCCCGCGTCGTACGGCAGGCCCTGCTCGACGCGGCGGAGGGGCGGCCCGTACCGCTGGACGGGCTCGCGGAACTCGTCTCGATGGAGCTGTGGCTGCGCAGGCTGCTCGCCCGGCGGGGCACGTGCTGGACGGGAACCTCGACGGCCCGCCGGCGTGCGGTGCCCGAGGGGGTACCGGTGCGGGCGGTGCACCGGCCGGCGCTGTCCTGACCGGCTTCGGGGGTCAGGCCCCGAGCACCAGGGCGGTCGCGACAGCCGGCCCGAAGGCGCCGCCGAGCTGGTAGCAGAGGGCGAACAGGCCGATGGCCGTGGGGCGCCGGCTCTCGGGGGCGGCCGAGGCGGCGTGCATCGACAGGACGGCGTTGGCCCCGGTGGCGGCGAACACGGCGCACAGGGTGGCGGTCAGCAGCAGCGGCCCCCGGTCGGCGCACACCGCGGTCACCACGGCCAGCGTGCCGATGCCGGCCAGCGTCGTGCGTACGGCCGTCCGGCTCATGCGCACCGAGGCGGCGGCCAGCAGCCACGACAGCGCCGACCCGGTCAGCAGGGCCACGAGCTGCCCGGCCCCGGCCGCGCCGCGGTCCCAGCCGGCCCGGTCGGAGAGCAGCCGCGGTACCGCGAACAGGAGGGTGAAGTACGAGCTCGACAGGACCAGGGCCAGCAGCGCCGAGCCGAGGAAGACCGGCCTCCGCAGCAGGGTGAGCGGCACGAAGCCGTCGGGGCGGCGCCGCACGTGCAGGGCGAGGACGAGCGCGGCCGCGGCCGCGGAGCCCAGGGCGGCGACGGGGAAGCGCGGCAGCAGGACCAGGGCCGTGGCCAGCGCGGTCAGGAGCGCGGCCCCGCGGCCGTCGAAGCGGCCCTGGGCGGGTGCCGGCCCCGTCGCGTAACGGCTCACCACCGGGACCGCGAGGATCGCGACGACCGATATCGAGAGCGAGAGCCGCCACGAGACCGCCTGCGCGAGCTGGGCGCCGAGGAGCGGACCGGCCGCCCCGAGCATCCCGAACCCCGCGCTGATGACGCCCATGCGGCGGGCCGAACCCGCCAGGCTCATCGCGACCGCGACGAGGCCAGCCCCGCCCGCCGCCTGCGCCGCCCGCCCCGGAAGGGCCAGGGGCAGCCAGGGGGAGGCGGCGACGAGGAGGGTGCCGAGGAGCAGGAGGGCGCCGCTCAGCCGGAGGGCCGGGCGCAGGCCGCGGCGGCGGAGCAGCCCGGCCAGCAGGGGGGTGCCGACGGCCATGGCCCAGGCGAAGGAGGTGACGAGCCAGGCTGCGGTGGAGGTGGCCACCCCGAGGGAGCGGGCCATGTCGGGAAGGATCAGGACGGGTGCGTTGGCGCCGGCGGCCACCGGGGTGGCGAGGAGGGCCAGCCAGAACACCGGGACGGTGCCGCCGGTCCTGCCCGTGGTGGTTGCCGCCGCGGTGGTCGCTGCCGCGGTGGTCGCTGCCGCGGCGGGGGCTGCGGCGGTGGTCTCTGCCGCGGTGGTCGTGTTCGTGGTCGCGGTCGTGCTCATTGGTGGCCCGCTCCGATCCATCTCAAGGTTCAGAATCTCAACGTTGAGATAAAATCACCCCACTCCTCTCAACGTCAAGTGTCTCAACGTTGAGATATTCTGGGTGGCGGCGCGGCGAGTGCAGAACCGAAACGAGGACGCGAGATGAGCGACGCAGTGGACGCGATCGTCGGTCAGTGGGTGACGGAGCGCCCCGACCTCACGGAGGGCCTGTGGGCCGTCGAGGTCCTGGCCCGCATCCAGCGCATGAACCGGATCATCGACAAGCAGCTCAAGGCCTTCGCCGCCGAACGCGACCTGGAGGTGGGCGAGGTCGACATCCTCTTCACCCTCCGCCGCTCGGGCCCCCCGTACGCGCTGACCGCCGGCGCCCTCATCCCCGCCGCCATGGTGACCTCGGGCGCGATCACCAACCGCATCGACCGCATGGAGGCCAAGGGCCTGGTCGAGCGGGTCCGCGACGGCCAGGACCGCCGCTCGGTCCGGATCCGGCTGACGGAGCACAGCCTGAAGATCACCGAGGCGCTGATGGCCGACCACCTGCGCCATTACGCCGAACTCCTCGCCCCACTGGACCCGGCCACCTGCACCGCGGTCGCGGGCGCCCTGCGCACCCTCCTCGAAGCCAACGGCGACACGTCCATCACCTGAGCCGCTCGCGGGCGCCACACCGCGCGCCCGACCCCGGCGGCGCGGCGGGTACGGTCCGCGCGGAGGCCCCGGCGCGCCACCACCCGCCCCGCCCGCCCCGCCCGCCCCGCCCGCCCGGCAGGCCGCCGGGGCCGGCCCGGGACCGGGACCGGGACCCGGGCCGGGTCCCGGTCCCGGCTCCGGCCCCGAAAGCCGATGCCGTCCCCCGCGGGGGACGGCAGAATTGGCGGGTGCGGTATCGAATCCTTGGCGTCACCGAGGCGCGTGACGAGACCGGCGCCCCCCTCCCCATCGGCGGCGCCCGCCTGCGCGCACTCCTCGCCGCCCTCGCCCTGCGCGCCGGCCGCCACGCCTCCGTCGCCGACCTCGTCGACGACGTCTGGGGCGACGCCCCGCCCGAGGACGCACCCGCCGCCCTCCAGGCCCTCGTCGCCCGGCTCCGCCGCGCCCTCGGCGGCCGGGACACCATCACCTACGACCCCGCCGGCGGCTACCGGCTGGCGGTCTCCCGCGACGACGTCGACCTGCACCGCTTCACGCGACTGGCAGCCCAGGGCGGCCAAGAGCTGGCCGACGACCCGGCCGCCGCCGCCCGCACCCTGCGCACCGCCCTCGGACTCTGGCGCGGATCGGCCCTCGCAGACCTCCCCGAGCCCGCCCGCACCGCCCATGCAACCGCGGCCGAGGCCCGCCGGGTCGGCGTACTGCGCTCGCGCATCGAGGCCGACCTGCGCAGCGGGGGCACCGCCCCCGCCGGGCTCCTGCCGGACATCGAGGCGCTGATCGAGGAGCACCCGTACGACGAAACGCTCCGCGGGCAGCACCTGCGCGCGCTCCGCGCCGCTGGACGTCCCGCCGACGCCCTCGCGGTGTACGAGGACACCCGCCGCACCCTGGCCGACGCGCTCGGCGCCGACCCGGGCCCCGAACTCACGGCCCTGCACGCGGAACTCCTCCGGCCGCACCGCCCCGAGCCCGAGCCCGTGCCCGAGCCCGTGCGGCCGCGGCCCCGCGGCAATCTGCGGCCCCGCCTCACCTCCTTCGTCGGCCGCGAACCCGAACTGGCCGCCCTGCGCCAGGACCTGGCCCACCTCCGGCTCGTCACCCTCACCGGCCCCGGCGGTTCCGGGAAGACCCGCCTCGCCGAGCACGCGGCCGCAGCCCACCCCGAGGCCGGCTGGATCGTCGAACTCGCCCGGCTCGACCATCCCGCCGCCGTCCCCGGCGCCGTGCTCAGCGCCCTAGGCCTGCGCGAGAACTCCCTGGTCGCCCGGGACAGCACGGCCGCCGCCGCGGACCCGTCCACCCAGCTCGTCGAGCACTGCGCGCACCGCAGCCTCCTCCTCGTCCTCGACAACTGCGAGCACGTCATCGGCGCCGCCGCCGAACTCGCCGAACTCCTCCTCACCCACTGCCCCGGCGTACGGATCCTCGCCACCAGCCGCGAACCCCTCGGCGTACCCGGCGAGACCCTCCGGCCCGTCGAGCCCCTGCCGCCCGACCACGCCCACCGCCTCTTCGCGGAGCGCGGCGCATCGTCCCGCCCCGGGTTCCGCGCCGACGAGGACCCGGCCGCCGTCGCCGAGATCTGCACCCGCCTCGACGGCCTTCCGCTCGCCATCGAACTCGCGGCCGCCCGCCTGCGGCTGCTCACCCCACGCCAGATCGCCGACCGCCTCGACGACCGGTTCCGCCTCCTGACCAGCGGAGCCCGCACGGTCCTGCCCCGCCAGCAGACGCTGCTGGCCGTAGTCGACTGGTCCTGGGAGCTGCTGGACGAGCCCGAGCGCGCGGTGCTGCGAAGGCTCTCCGTCTTCGCCGGCGGCTGGGACCTCGCCGCGGCGGAAGCCGTCTGCGCGGACCTCCCGTTCGAGGCCGCGGACGTGCTCGGCTCCCTCGTCGACAAGTCCCTCGTCCTGGCGGAACCGGATGCCGCCGGCCCCGGGATGCGCTACCGCATGCTCGAAACCATCCACGAGTACGCCACCGAGCGCGCCGCCGCCCACCCCGACGACACCCGCGCCGCCGCCCGCCGGCACGCCGCCCACTTCCTCGCCTTCGCCGAGGAAGCCGAACCCCTGATCCGCTCCGGCGCCCAGCTCCCCTGGATCCGGCGCACCGAGACCGAGCTCGACAACCTCCGCGCCGCCCTCCACACCACGGCCGTCGAGGACCCCGACCCCTACGCGGCGCAGCGACTCGTCCTGGCCCTCGGCTGGTTCTGGTGGCTGCGCAACTACCGCACGGAAGGCTCCGAGTGGACGGCGCTGGCGCTCGCCATCACCCCCGCGGACCCGCCCGAGGGCTCGCCCGCGTACTGGTCCTTCATGCGCCTGCAGGTCCTCGGCATGTTCCTGGTCGCCGAGAGCAGCGGCGGCGAGAGGTTCCGCACCCCCGAGTACCGGGCCCTCGCCGAGCGCATCAGGGAGGCCTTCCGGAGCGGCGATTCACCCGAGGCCACCACCTTCCCCGGAATGCTCTGGCCGGCGACCGTCTTCCTCACCGGGGACGCCCTGGAGTTCCACTCGATCCTCGACGAGTCCGTCGCCAACTGCCGCCGTCACGGCGGTGACTGGGAACTCGGCATCACCCTCATGCTCCGCACCCACGTGTCCATCGACGTCACCGGCGGCCTGCCCGGCGTCGACGCCGACCTCGCGGAACTGCACGAGATAGCCGGCCGCGTCGGCGACCGCTGGATCCGGGCCCAGGTGGCCAGCGCCGCCGGCGAGGCCGCCATCTCGCGAGGCCGGTACGACACCGCGCGCGCCGAGTACGAGGAGTGCCTGCGCCTCGCCCGCGAGGTCGGTGCCCACGTCGAGGCACCCTTCGCCATCGCCCGAATCGCGGAGACCGCCTACTGCGTCGGGGACTTCGACGACGCGACGAGACTCCTGGCGGAGGCCGACGCCGAGGCCGACCGGCACGGCGGGGTGTACGACGTCAGCAGCTTCGCCCGGCTCCTCTCGGCCCTGCTCGCCATCCAGCGCGGCGACACCGCCCGCGCGTGGACCGAGTGCGAGCGGGCCCGGTCCGAGGCCGCGCGGATCCAGGTGCCCGCACAGTTCACCGCCGGGCTGGACACCGTCGAGGCCGTTCTCACCGCCCACGACCACGGCCCAGAGGCGGGCCTGACGGTGATCGGCCCCGCTTTCGCCGCAGCGGTCGACGCCTACTGCGCCGAGCGGTTCGTGGCCGGGATGGCGGAAGCCGCGGCCGTGATGCTCGCCGACGCCGGCCGGCCGGCCGAGGCCGTCCACGCCTTCGCCGCGGCCACCGCTTGGCGTGCGGGCCATCCGCGCTCGGTTCCCGAGGAGGCCGCCGTGGCAGGGCTCCCGGCCCGCGTCCTCGCCGTGCTCGGCGCGGACCGCTACGCGCGGGAGGAGGCCGCCGGCGCGGCCCTTTCCCCGGGCGCCCTCGTCACGACGCTCACCGGCAGCTGATCACGGCGTCGGCCCAGCCGGCGAGCGTCGGCAGCCGGCCCGGACCGGCCCGCTCCACCACCAGCCGCAGCGAGGAGCGGCCCGCCAGCGAGACGTTCACGGAGGCGGGCGGGTCCTCGTGCCCGAGGGCGCGGGACTGCCACAGCCGTTGCCCGTCGCCGTACACGGAGAACCGCACCTCGCCGTTGGTCGGCACCGACAAGTCGTCCACCCCGACCTGGGCCGAGAAGGTCGTGCACTGACGGTTCAGCGTGATCTGCACCGAGGAGTGGGAGTTCACGGTGATCCCGTGCTCGAACCGCCGGCCGCCCACGGACAGCCCCGAGCGCTGCCACACCCAGCTGCTGTGCCGGAGCTGCAACTCCGGGCCCGTGTGGTCCCCGTAAACGGCGTAGTCGAGCCGCGCCAACGCGAATCCCCCAGGCTTCGGCGGAGCCGGGGGCTTGCTCGGAGGCGGCGTCGGCGAAGGCCGCTCCCGGCTCGGCGAAGGCGAGGGGGACGCGGGCGCGGCAGGGCTCGGCGCCGGAACGACGGCATCCGGAGCCGTCGGCGTCGGCTTCGGACCCGGCTGCGGCGGTACGGGCCCACGCGCGGGCGGCTCGTCCACGGGCGGGCTCGGCTCCGCCGAAGGCGACGGCGGCGCGGGCGAGTCCGGTACGGCCGGAGCCGCGACGCTCGGCGCAGGCTTCGCCTGGGCCTGGGGCTCGGCATCGTCCCCGGTCAGCGCGAACACCACCCCGGCGGCCGCGGCCACCGCTATCCCGGCGGCGATGGCGGCCTTGGCGGGCAGCCCGAGCCCCTCGGACGCCAGAGCCCCACCGGCCCCCGACCCGCCACCACCGGCAGCCCCGGCCCCGGCACCACCCGCCCCGGCGACACCCGCAGCCCCAGCCCCAGCCCCGGTCCCGGCGGCAGCCCCGGCCCCGGCGGTCGACCCGCTGACGGCGGCCGCCGCGGCCCCGGCCCCGCCCGCGGCGACGGCCCCGCCGGCCACCACCCCGGCGGCCTTGGCGGCGTACCCGGCGGCGAACCACCCGATGACCGCCACCGGAAGCAGCGCGGGAATGCCCGCGTTGACGTCCTTGAGCTCACCGGCCGCCAGCCGGCACTTCGCGCACTCCTCCAGGTGCTTGCGCAGCCCCCGCTCCGCCCGCATCCGCAACCCGCCGCGCGCATAGGCGCCCAGCCGGTCCGCGTACCGTGCGCAGTCGCCGCCCTCGCTCAGCGCCGAACTCACATGGGCCTGCAGGTACGCCTGCTTGAGCCCCTCCCGCGCCCGACTGGCCAGCACCGCGGTCGCGTTCGCGCTCAGCCCGAACAGCGGCGCGATCGCGCTCGGCGAAGCCTCCTCGACGGTGGTGTGCCACAGCACGGCCTGCCACCGCTCCGGCAGGCTCCGGAAAGCCTGCATGGCCAAGGACTGCTCGGCTTCGTGCATCGCCCGTACGTCCGCGCCCAGTTCGAGCGTGTCGTCACCGGACAGCCCCGACAACCCGGCGCCACCCTCGGTACCTGTACCGGTCGCGGCCTGCTCGGCGAAGACGGCGAAGTCCTCGACGAGTTGTTCCCGCTTGGCGGTCTTCGCCCAGGCGGCAGCCACCCTGCGCACGGTGGTCAGCAGATAGGCCCGCACCGACTGGTCCGGCCCCGCCCCGCCCCGCACCGCTTGCAGCGTCCGAGCGAACACCTCGGCGGTGAGGTCGTCGGCCGTGTGCCCGTCCCGGCAGCAGGTCCGTGCGTAGCGTCGTACGGCATCGGCGTGACGACGGAACAGTTCCTCGTAGGCACCGTCGTCACCGCCTCGCATCCGGGCGATCAAGTCACCGTCGGACGGCGGGAGTTCGGCCCCGGACCCGAGGGGTTCGCGCTGGGCCGGTACCTGTCGCGCGGGCAGACCGCCTGCCGCCAGACCGCCCGCCGCGACGTCGCCTCCGGCGCCGAGCGACTCTTCCCGCCCGTCAACGCTCATTTCGGACGCCCCCGAACGACACACTCAACCGGTACACCGATAAAGCGTGTCACACGGGGGGCGCGCGCCGGACCCGTCTGCACACCATCCACCCATCCGGGCACATTTCAGCTGCCCGGTGACGAAACCCCGCGGACGCCGGCCCGGAAGTCCCGCCGCGGCGGTCGGTGAAGCAGTGACTCAGGCCCTCAGGCGGTCCGGGAGCGCAGCCCTTCGAGCAGGATGTCGAGGAGCCGGGTCGAGGCCGCCGCCTGCTGCGCCGGGTCGGGCAGCGCGGGCGCCGCCGTCGCTATCACCAGCAGCACATCGGCCACGGTGACGTCACCGCGCAGCTCACCGGCCTCCCGGGCACGCTCCACGAGCTGTCCGACGACCTCCAGCAGTGCACCCGCGCCCGCGTCGTCCGAGGGCTCGTCCTCGGCCGCGATGCGTGCGGCCACGATCCGAGCCTCCGGAGCCGCACCGGCGGCCCCGGCCGTCTCGGCCGCCTGCCGCTGGTGCGGAACCCGCGCCGCCTCGGCCTCCTCGGCCCCGTCCTCGCTCGCCGAGCCGACCCGCAGCACCTGCGGCGGCAGCAGCCGCCCGGCGCCCGAGGCCACGGAGGTGCGCAGGAAGCGGGAGAGCGCCTGCCACGGCTCCTCCTCCTGACCCAGCGCCGTCCGAGCCTGCTCCGTAAGCCGGGCGGTCTCCTCCTCGGCTATCCGCCGGACCAGCACGTCCTTGCTCGGGAAGCGCCGGTACACGGTGCCGACACCCACGCGCGCACGCCGCGCCACGTCCTCCATCGGAGCCCCGTACCCCAGCTCGCCGAAGACCTCACGGGCCGCCCGCAGCACGTGCTCCAGGTTCCGCTGGGCGTCGACGCGCAGCGGAGTGGAACGGCCCACCCCGTGCGTGGTGGCCCCATTCGCGAGCGCGCGGCCGTTGCTGTTCTCGACCGAAAGCGCGGTCGCAGAACCATGGAAATCGGAAATGTTCATATGTATCCCCCGGTAATCATTTGTCTCCCCCCGGAGACACTCCCCGCCTTCGCGTCGAGGTGGGCCACGGTCTCGGGCCCGGTCCTACTCACTCGACGAGATACGAACATAGTTGAGCCAGAGTCAATTCAGAAGAGGCAGCCCCGGACGGAGCACCGCCCGATCGGAGCATTCACCCTCACTTTTTCCCCGCACACTCCCGGAATCTGCCATTCCGCACCACCTGACCTGCGGAGTTCCACCCCCGCCCAAGGTCCGGTTCGGCCCCAACCCGATGCCGCCACCGGTCACACAATTTGTCGGGGCTGTGGACAAACTCCCGGCCACGTTGCGTCATGGGATGGTGAAGGCTGCTAACTCGCGGGGCACGGCCCCCGGTACCCCGCCCCGCACGCGCATCCTGATCGTCGGCGGCGGCTACGTAGGCATGTACACGGCGCTCCGGCTCCAGAGAAAGCTGAGATCCGGCGAAGCCGAGGTCACGGTGGTCACCCCCGAGCCCTACATGACGTACCAGCCCTTCCTCCCCGAGGCGGCCGCCGGCTCGATCTCCCCGCGCCACGTCGTCGTCCCGCTGCGCCGCGTCCTCACGCAATGCCGCATCGTCATCGGCGAGGCCCGCCACATCGACCACGCCAAGCGCACGGCGACCGTCGCCACCCTCGCCACCGAGGACGAGGGGACCGGCCCGATCGAGATGGAGTACGACGAACTCGTCCTCGCACCCGGCTCGATCTCCCGCACCCTGCCCATCCCGGGACTCGCCGACTACGCCATCGGCTTCAAGACCGTCGAAGAAGCCATCGGCCTGCGCAACCACGTCATCGAACAGATGGACATCGCCTCCTCCACCCGCGACCCCGCCCTCCGCGACGCCGCCCTCACCTTCGTGTTCGTCGGCGGCGGCTACGCGGGCGTCGAAGCCCTCGCGGAACTGGAGGACATGGCCCGCTACGCGGCGCGGTACTACCACAACATCAAGCCCGAGGACATGAAGTGGGTGCTGGTCGAGGCCAGCGACCGCATCCTGCCCGAGGTCGGTCCCGACATGGGCGTCTACACCATCCGCGAACTGCGCCGCCGCAACATCGACCTGCGCCTGGAGACCAGGCTCGAATCCTGCGAGAACCGCGTAGCCGTCCTCAGCGACGGCGCCCGCTTCCCCACCCGCACCGTCGTATGGACTGCGGGCGTCAAACCGCACCCGATCCTCGCCGCCACCGACCTGCCCAAGAACGAACGCGGCCGGCTGGCCTGCACCTCCTTCCTCACCGTCGAGGGGGTCGAGCACGCCTGGGCGGCCGGCGACGCCGCCGCCGTCCCCGACATCACCGCGCCCGAACCCGGCCGCGAATGCGCCCCCAACGCCCAGCACGCGGTCCGCCAGGCCAAGGTCCTCGCCGACAACCTGATCGCCGCCCTCCGCGACGAGGTCCTCACCGAGTACGCCCACAAGTACGTCGGCTCCGTCGCCTCCCTGGGCCTCCACAAGGGCGTCGCCCACGTCTACGGCCGCAAGCTCAAGGGCTACCCGGCCTGGCTCATGCACCGCACGTACCACCTCAGCCGCGTCCCCACCTTCAACCGGAAAATGCGCGTCCTCGCCGAATGGACCCTCTCCGGCCTCTTCAAGCGCGAGATCGTCTCCCTGGGTTCGCTAGAACACCCCAGGGCAGAATTCGAACTGGCCGCGGGCGGTGGTCCCAAGGAGCCACCCCCGAAGTCCGCTCCCAACCCCCCGAAGGACAGCCAGAGCTGACGTTGTCAGTGCGGTCGGCCACACTGGACGTGTGACCATAGGTGGGCTCACACCTGCACAGAGTGACAACGTCCAGCCAGCGACCGACCACCCGACGAGCGACACAGCGACCACTTGCGACACCACGAGGCTTGAACGCAGTGAACTTCACGCGCTGGAGCGCCCGGTTTCCCGGAACGCAGCGCCGCGCCGCCGCGCGGACCGAACACGCCGCCGCTCAGGCCGCCGCCCAGGCCAAGAGGGGTGAAGGTTCGGTCCCGGCCGCCCGCGGCGGCCGAGCCGACCCCGGAACCGACCGATCCGCGCCCACCGCGGCGGACGGCGGCCCCGCCGACCCCACGGTCTCCGGCACCGGCAGCGGCACCACCCCGGGCCGGCGTACGGGCGTCCCCGCCGTGGTGCCCTCGCTCGACGAGCTGTCCGTGCGCGAGGTCATCGGCCGGCTCCCGGCCCTCGTCGCCCTCGTCCACGGCCCCGAGCACCACGTCGCGTACGTCAACGACGCCTACACCGCCGGTTTCGGCACCCGCATCCCGGGAGCCCCCGCCCACGAGGCCCTCCCCGAGCTGGGCGAGCTCGGCCTCCTCCCGCTCCTCGACCAGGTCCAGCGCAGCGGCAAGCCCCGTACCGCCAAGAACCGCACGGCGCCCGGCGGCACCAGCACGTACACCGTCACCTGCACCCCGGTCGACTTCCCCAAGGCCGAGAGCGGCGGCGAGGCGGAGGCCCACACAGGCGTCCTGATCCACCTCGCCGACGTCACCGACCACGCCGAAGCCGTCGAGCGGCTGCGCGCCAGCGAGCGGCGCCAGCGCGAGGCCGCCGTCACCCTCCAGCGCTCCCTCCTCCCGCAGGAGCTGGAGCAGCCCGACGACCTGCGCGTCGCCGCCACCTACCAGCCCGGCGGCACGGAGGCGGCCGTCGGCGGCGACTGGTACGACGTCATCACCCTGGGCGCCGGCCGCACCGCCCTCGTCATCGGCGACGTGATGGGCCGGGGCGTCCGGGCCGCCGCCGTCATGGGCCAGCTCCGCACGGCCGTCCGCGCGTACGCCCGCCTCGACCTCCCGCCCCACGAGGTCCTCCAGCTGCTCGACGGCCTCGCCGCCGAGATCGACGCCAGCCAGATCGCCACCTGCGTCTACGCCGTCCACGACCCCAACGAGGGCCTGCTCGCGTACGCCTCGGCCGGCCACCTCCCGATCCTGGTCCGGGACGAGGACGGCACCGTACGCAGAGCCGCCGACCCCACCGGCCCGCCGCTCGGCACCGGCGGCTGGCTGCACAGCTCGGGCACCATCCCGCTCGGCCCGGGTTCCACCGCCGTCCTCTACACCGACGGCCTGGTCGAACGCCGAGGCGAGGACATCGACGAGGGCGTCGCCGCCCTGGAACGGGCCCTCTCCGGCGCCCAGGGCACCCCCGCCGTCATCTGCGACCGCCTGATGCGCGCCCTCGGCGTGGACGCGGACCACGACGACGACGTCGCCGTGATGGTCCTCCAGCAACCCGCCCGCACCGGCCCCGACGCCGAGCTCTTCCACAACGCCGTCCTGGAACTCCTCGGCGGCGTCGAGGCGGCCCCGCGCGCCCGCGCCTTCGCCCAGGGGGTCCTCGCCTCCTGGCGCTTCCCGGTGGAGCTGTGCGACCTCGGTGTCCTCGCGGCCAGCGAACTCGTCGCGAACTCCCTCCAGCACGGCACCCCGCCCATGCGCCTGCGCCTGCGCCGTACCGACCGCCGCCTGATCATCGAGGTCACCGACGGGGACGACCACCTCCCGCGCCGCCGCCGCGCCGAACCGGCCGACGAGACGGGCCGGGGCATCTCCATCGTCGCCACCATCGCCTCCGCCTGGGGCTCCCGCCGCACTCCGGGCGGCGGCAAGGCCGTCTGGTGCGAGTTCGCCCTGCCGGACAAGTAGCCGGACAGGCGAAAGGCCCCGGTCCACGAGGACCGGGGCCTTCACACATCCACAGGCACGCCTACACGCGCGCTACCTCCGAACCGGCGACCTTGTCGGCACCGGCACCGGCACCGGCAGCAGTGGCGCCGATCGCGGGCCCGCCCTGCGCCACGACCTTGCTCACCAGCGACGGGTTGTCCTGCTCCGGGCTCAGCTGCCTGCCGAGCCGCAACGCCAGCCCGGCGATCCCGAGCGAGACCAGCACGAAGATCCCGATGTAGAGCATCGGCACACCCGCACCGAGCGGCACCCCGAGCGGCCCGAGCGCCAGCGCCATCTGCTTGACCAGCGCGAAGGCCGAGTTGTACTGCCCGACCGACCCCTCCGGCGCCAGATCGGCCACCAGCGGCGCGACGGTCGGCGACAGCATGGCCTCGCCGATGCCGAAGAGCGCGTACGTGGTGACGAAAGCGCCCGCGGCCATCACCGCGCTGCCGTGCCCCAGCCCCGAGAACCCGGCGATGACCCACGCGACGGTCCAGATCAGCCCCACCAGCGCGATCACCCGGGACCGCCGCCGCTTCTCGACCAGCCGGAGCACCACGAACTGCGCGAGCACGATCGCACCGGTGTTGGCCGCCAGCGCGAACCCGAGCGTCGACGGGGAGATGCCGGCGGCCTCGGTACCGAAGGCGGCCAGACCCGACTCGAACTGTCCGTAGCAGGCGAAGAAGAGGACGAAGCCCAGCAGGCACAGCTGCATCATGGCCTTGTGCCGGAGCATCCGCTTCCAGCCGCCGCCACCCTGCGCCGGGGCCTTCGGCCGGGCGTCCTTGAAGCCCGGCGCCTGAGGCATCCGCACGGTGGCGATGACCCCGGCCAGCACCAGGAACATCACGGCCTCGATGCCGAACAGCAGGATGAAGCTGCCGGGCCGGTCCTTGTCGACGATGAGACCGCCGATGAGACCGCCGATCCCGAGCCCCAGGTTCTGCATGAAGAACTGCAGCGCGAAGGACCGCGTCCGGGTGGCCGGCGTCGAGCACCACACGATCATGGTGGCCAGCGCCGGCTGCATCACGGCCTGCCCGGCACCGAGCGCCAGGGCCGACAGCAGGATGGGCACGATGCCAGTGGACAGCCCGAGCGAGATCGCACCCACCGAGGCGGCCGCGGCGGCGGCCATGACCACGGGGACGGGACCACGTCGGTCGATTGCCCGGCCGGTGAAGGGCAGCGCGAGCAGAGCTCCCAAGGCGAACGCCACGAACGCACTCGTGGCGGCCATGGAACCCAGACCTCGCACCTGCGCCACATAGATGTAGAGGTACGGAACCGTGAAGCCGATGCCGAACGCGGTCAACGCGTTCCCGGCCTGGATCCGCCGCATCGCAGCGCCCATCACCTTGGTCACTTCTCACCTGCCTTGTAACTGAAGACCGAAAGACTTCATACCTAAACTTCAATCCTTAACTCTACACATCGAAGGAGTTAGACGCCAACGAGCTCGTGCGATACTTCGACGCATGGGTGACACCCCCGACGGCACCACGCCCGTCCACGAGCCGAGCCTCGACGAGCAGATCGCCGTCTACCAGCGCGAGTTCCAGGACCTCGACCCCCAGGTCGAGAAGGTCGTATCGGCGCTCAGCCGCCTGAACCGCCGCATGAACGTCGCGTACGGACGCCAGACGGCGGCCCTGGGCATCAGCAACGCGGAGTGGGAGGTCCTCAAGGCCCTCGTCCTCTCCGGCGCGCCCTACCGCATGGGCCCGAGCGAGCTGGCCAAGCAGCTGGGTCTCACGCCGGCGGCGATGACCCATCGGATCGACCGCATGACGGCGGAGGGTCTGGTCACCCGCGAGCGGGACGAGTCCAACCGCGTCCGCGTGATCGTGGAACTCACGGACGAAGGCCGCAGCAAGTGGCTCGACGCGATGCGCGCGGCCACGGTGTTCGAGGAGGACCTCCTCCAGGACCTCTCCACGGCGGAACGCGGGGTCCTGGGCGACATGCTCACCCGGCTGCTGGACCGTGTGGAGGACCTCCAGTCGCCCAGCTGAGCCGGGGTTGACACGGCCCCTGCGGGTCCGTAAGGTTCTTCGAGTTGCCCCAGAGCCGGAAGGTTTTGGTGTCAACGAATCCCGCCGCCTCGTTGCGGCACCCAACTCTGCACGATCTCCCACCGGGAACGTATTCGGCATGCCCGAATGAATTTCCGAAGGCCGATTATGAATCGCCTGGGAAATCCACTAGAGTTCTGGGAGTCGGAAGGGCCCAACAGCCCGGAAGGCAAAACCCGCTGACTGGGAGTCAGGCCCGAAAGAGTCTGATAGAGTCGGAAACGCAAGACAGCAGAACGAAAGCCCGGAGGAAAGCCCGAGAGGGTGAGTACAAAGGAAGCGTCCGTTCCTTGAGAACTCAACAGCGTGCCAAAAATCAA